>CAZDZL010000005.1:84070-88953 GCA_964509885.1 uncultured Opitutaceae bacterium
CGGTGCCTGCGCGCGCTCGCGAAACAGGGCGTGAGGAAGTGCAATTTGTACGTGATGGATGGGAACGCCTCGGGCATGAGGTTTTGGAAGAAGCTCGGCTACAGGCTCCTCCCCGACGAATACAGGACCCTGCAGGTCACGATCCCCGGCTGACGGGAGGTGGCGGCCGCGGGCCCGCTCCCCCCGGATAGCGGCCGGCCAAAGGGCCTCTGGGACGGAACCCACGGTCAATGCCTCAGTCTGTGAACGCGACCGACCGTCGTCTGGACGACCTGGCGGCGGGTAGATGAAAAAAACCAAGAAGAAGGAAGGCGGGCTGCCTTGAGGGCCCTCGTTCAAAGGCGATGGGTGGCCATCGCGGTGCTTCTCGGCGCCGCATTCGCGCTCTTGTCGTGGCATCACATCCTGGTTCCGCCCCGCGCCGCTAGGATGGTGCGCTGCGACGCGCAGCAGGCAGAGTTCATGTTTTCCCTGAGCGTCCAGCTTCCCGATGAATCGAGGCCGAGCACGTTAACGTCGTACGCGAAGCGCTATAGGAAGGGCGACTGGATTGCTCCCAAGAATTACTTAAGTGCAACCGATGTCTTGGGCACACATACCACCCTTTGGACTGAGTTCGGAAACACGGATATCACCTTCACGATAAGTGAGGTTCCCGGTCCCGACCGCATGAACCCGTATCAGCTCGTCATCCAAGACAGGTTTGGCAAGAGCCTCGCGGGGGCGACCGACGGGGCCAAATATGAGATTGCGTGGACTGACCTCATCTCGGTGAGGAAATGATGTCATACCCAAGAGCTCAAATGGCGTCGGGAAATTCGAATGAGAAAGCCGTCCGCCAGCATGCGAGTCGGGGTGATCCCGTGCCTGGCACCCGCGGCGCGGGCGGTCAGCCACGTTGCGGGCACGGCCCCGAACGGCGCATCCATGGACCACATGCCTTCCATTAATCCGTTGTTCATCATGCTTCGCACGTGCGTTCGCTCCGAATTGAAAATCGCCCGTCCGACATGGGAGGGCGGACTTTGCCCCCGGGGGATGTTCGCCCGCAACGCGGCGCGTCCGAACACCGACAGGCGTTGATTTTTCCCGGCATCGGAATAGCGTGCCCGTCCCCCCTTAAACCGACCATGCCCACCGACACACCACAGACCTTCGAATTCCAGGCCGAGATCAAGCAGCTGCTCGATATCGTCATCCACTCCCTCTACACGGAGAAGGAGATCTTCGTGCGCGAGCTGGTCTCCAACGCCTCCGACGCCCTCGAGAAGCTCAGGCACCTGCAGCTGACCGAGAAGGCGATCTACGACGACAAGCTTGAGCTCGAGATCAACATCACGACCGACGACAAGGCGAAGACCTTTACGATCCAGGACTTCGGTATCGGAATGACCCAGGCCGAGCTCGTCGAGAACCTGGGGACGATCGCGCACTCCGGCTCCAAGGCCTTCGTCAAGGCCCTTGGCGAGGGCGACCAGAAGGCCGCCGGCCTCATCGGGCAGTTCGGCGTCGGCTTCTACTCGGCGTTCATGGTGGCGAAGAGCGTCAAGGTGTACACGCACTCGTGGAGGGAGTCCGAGCCGGGCCAGCTCTGGACGAGCGACGGCGGCGGCAGCTTCGCGATCGAGGAGAGCTCCGGCGAGCGCAGGGGCAGCAAGATCGTCGTCGAGCTGACGGACGAGTGCTCCGAGTTCAGCCAAGAGTGGCGGGTGCGCGAGGTCCTGGAGCGCTACAGCGCGTTCGTCTCGTTCCCGGTCAACCTGAACGGCAAGCGCATCAACACCGTCCAGGCCCTCTGGCTGCGCGGCAAGAATGAGATCAAGCAGGAGGAGTACGACGAGTTCTACAAGTTCCAGGCCCACGACACGGAGAACCCGCGCCTGCGCCTGCACTTCAGCGCGGACGCGCCGATCTCGATCAACGCGCTCCTCTTCGTCCCGAAGGAGAACACCGAGAAGATGGGCTTCTCCAGGCTGGAGCCCTCGGTCGCCCTCTACTGCCGCAAGGTCATGATCGACGCCCGCCCGAAGGACCTCCTCCCGGAGTGGCTCCGCTTCCTGAAGGGCGTCGTCGACAGCGAGGACCTGCCGCTCAACATCTCGCGCGAGACGATGCAGGACCGCTCGCTCGTCGAGAAGCTGAACCGGGTCATCACGAAGCGCTTCCTCAAGTTCCTTGAGGAGGAGGCGAAGGACCGGCCCGAGTCCTACGGCGAGTTCTACAGGGAGTTCGGCGTGTTCCTGAAGGAGGGCGCCGCCCTCGACTTCACGCACAAGGACGCGCTCACGAAGCTGCTGCGCTTCGAGTCCTCGCTCACCGACAAGGGCAAGACGACGTCGCTCGCCGACTACGTCACGCGCATGGGCGCCGAGCAGAAGGAGATCTATTACCTCGTGGGCCCGAGCCGCGATGCGATCGAGGCGGGCCCCTACCTGGAGGGCTTCCGGGCCCGCAACCTGGAGGTTCTGTTCTGCTACGAGACGGTCGACGAGTACGTGATGAACAACGTGAGGGAGTTTGACGGCAAGAAGCTCGTCGCCGCCGACCATGCCGACGTGAAGCTCTCGGAGCAGCCGAGGCCCGAGGGATCGCTCGGCGAGGCCGAGACCAAGACCCTCGTCGGCTGGCTCAAGGAGTCGCTCGGCGATCGTGTGGCGGACGTGCGGGCGAGCGACCGGCTGGTCGACTCCCCCGCCCTGGCGCTCAACGCCGACAAGCTGGGCTCGCCCCACATGCGCCGGATCATGAAGGCCATGAACAAGGACGGCGCCCAGGCCCCCCTGCAGGTCAACCTCGAGGTCAACCCGCACCATGCGGTCATCAAGCGCCTCGACGAGCTGCGGACGGCCTCGCCCGACAAGGCGAAGCTCGTGGCGGAGCAGATCCTCGACAACGCGCTCATCTCGGCAGGGCTCCTCGACGACGCCCCCGCCATGGTGAAGCGCCTCTACAGGCTCCTGGAGACCGTCTGAGGGGCCCGGAAACGGGCTCTAACAACCGGCATTAGCCCCCCGATTTTTCTGGGGGGAGGCCGGGGATTGGCTTTGGCAGCCGGCGCCGGGTGGCCTAGGGGTATGGGCAAATCAACCACCCCATGCTGAAATTAACCGCCCCCCTCGCGGGGCTCGCCCTGCTGGCGTGCCCGCTCCTGTCGCAGACCGCCCCCTCCCCCGACGAGACCCGCCTCCTTCGCTTCCCGGCCACCAACGGCAAGCAGGTCGTGTTCTCCTACGCAGACCAGCTCTACACGGTGGGCCTCGACGGCGGCCTGGCCCGAAGGCTGACGAACGGCCCGGGGTACGCGGTGTTCCCCCGGTTCTCGCCGGACGGGACCCAGCTCGCCTTCACGGCGCAGTACGACGGCAACACGGAGGTCTACCTGATGCCCGCGGACGGCGGGACGCCGAAGCGCCTGACCTACACGGCGACACTCGACCGGGACGACCTCGGCGACCGGATGGGGCCGAACAACATCGTGATGGCGTGGAAGAACACCTCGGCGGAGGTCCTGTTCCGCTCGCGGATGCGCTCGTTCAACGCCTTCAACGGACAGCTCTACGCGGTGGGCACCGACGGCGACCTCCCGAAGCAGCTGCCGGTGCCCCGCGGCGGGTTCATGTCGTTCTCCCCCGACGACACGAAGATGGCCTACAACCGGGTCTTCAGGGAATTCCGGACGTGGAAGGACTACCGGGGCGGGATGGCCGACGACATCTGGATCTACGACTTCAAGACCGGCGCCGTGGAGGACATAACGAACGACCCCGCACAGGACATCATCCCGATGTGGGCGCCGAACAACCGGATCTACTTCCTGTCGGACCGGCTCGCCGACGGCGCGAAGCGGATGAACCTCTACAGCTACGACCTCGCGACGAAGGCCACCGCCCAGCTGACCCACTTCAAGGACTTCGACATCAAGTTCCCCTCGCTCGGGGGCGGCGTGATCGTGTTCGAGGAGGCCGGCTACATCTGGGCGTTCGACATCAAGAAGGGCGAGCCCCGGCGCCTGCCGATCGTCGTCAGGGACGACTTCGTCACGTCGCGCACCGCCCGGGTCAACGTCTCGAAGCTCATCGCGAGCGTGAACGCCTCGCCGGACGGCAAGCGCTTCGTCGTCAACGCGCGCGGCGACACCTTCACGGTCCCAGCGAAGGACGGCCCCACGCGAAACCTGAGCCGCAAGGCCGGCGTCCACGAGCGCGACGCCGTGTGGTCGCCCGACGGCAAGTCGATCGCCTACGTCTCCGACGAGACCGGCGAGAACGAGCTCTACGTGAGGCCCCAGGACGGCACCGGCGAGCCGGTGCAGGTGACGAAGGGCGCCGACACCTACTATTACGCCCCGGTCTGGTCGCCGGACAGCAAGAAGCTCCTCTGGTCCGACCGGATGCAGCGCCTCAGGTACGTGACGGTGGAGAGCCGTGAGGTGACGCTCGTCGACACGGCCACGGCCTTCGAGATCCGCCAGTACGCCTGGTCGCCGGACAGCAAGTGGGTGACCTGGTCCCGCGCCGAGGACGCCTCTCTGCCCAAGGTCTGGCTCTACGGCCTCGACGGGGCCAGGAAGTTCGAGGTCAGCGACGGCTGGTACGAGGCCAGCGCCCCCTCCTTCAGCGACGACGGGAAGTTCCTCCTCATGGCGTCCGGGCGCGATTTCAAGCCGACCGTGAGCGACATCGAGCTCGACGGCGTCTACGCGAACCTCGAGCGGGTCTACCTGGTCGCCCTGGCCAAGGACACCGACTCGCCCTTCAAGCCGAAGAGCGACGAGGTCGAGATCGCCGCCGACGCCGCGAAGCCCGACGCCAAGGCGGACGACAAGGACGCGAGGCCCGCAGATGCGAAGGACGCCAAGCCCGCCGAGGCCAAGGACGCCAAGG
>CAZDZL010000005.1:89053-98696 GCA_964509885.1 uncultured Opitutaceae bacterium
GACGCCAAGGACGCGAAGGGCGACGACGCGAAGGACGCGAAGAAGGAGGCCGCGAAGCCGGTCGTCGTCAAGGTGGACGAGGACGGCATCAAGGACCGCCTGATCGACCTTCCGATAAAGGCGGCCAACTACGAGGACATCCACGGCGTCGGCGACAAGGTCTACTACATCCGGGACGAGGGGGACGGCCTGGGCGGGCCCGGCAAGAAGACGCTCCTGCTCTTCGACCTGAAGGAGAAGAAGGAGACCGAGCTCGGCACCGTCACGGACTACGACATCACGGCCGACGGCAAGAAGATGCTGGTCGCGCTCGAGAAGGATTACGCGGTCATCGACCTTCCGACGGCCAAGCTCGAGACCAAGGAGAAGATCCCCACGGGCGGCCTCGAGATGACCCTCGACCGCCACGCCGAGTGGGCGCAGATCTACGACGAGTGCTGGCGCCAGATGAGGGACTTCTTCTTCTCGCCGACCATGAACGGCGCCGACTGGCCCGCGATGAAGGCGAAGTACGAGGCCCTGGTCCCGTACGCCCAGACCCGCTACGACCTCACCTACCTCGTGGGCGAGCTCATCGGGGAGATCCACAGCGGCCACACCTACGTCGGCGGCGGCGACGCCCCCAAGGCTCCGCGGGTCCCCATGGGCCTCCTGGGCGCCGAGCTCTCGCGCGACCCGCAGAGCCGCGCCTACAGGATCGACAGGATCGTGCGCGGCGAGAACTGGGACGCGGCGGAGCGCTCGCCCCTCACGGAGATCGGGGTCAACGTGAGCGAGGGGGACTACATCCTCGCGGTCGACGGCAAGCCCGTGCGCGAGCTCGGCAACATCTACTCCGCCCTGGTCGGCAAGGCCGGCTCCCAGGTCGTCCTCACGGTCAACGCCAAGCCGGTGGACGAGGGCGCCCGCAAGGTGACCGTCATCCCCACGGCGGACGAGGCGCCCCTGTACTACAAGAGCTGGGTGCAGCACAACACCGACTACGTCACGAAGAAGACCGGCGGCGACGTCGGCTACATCCACATCCCCGACATGGGGTTCGAGGGGCTGGACGAGTTCGCGAAGCACTTCTACCCGCAGCTGCGCAAGAAGGCGCTCATCATCGACGACCGCGGCAACGGCGGGGGCTTCGTCTCCCCCATGATCATCGAGCGCCTGGCGCGCGAGCTGGTGATGGTCTCGAAGGCGCGCAACTCGACCCCGGTGACGAACCCGAACGACATGCAGCTCGGGCCCAAGGTCGTCCTGATGGACGAGTTCTCGGCGTCGGACGGGGACATCTTCCCCTACCGCTTCCGGGCAAATGGACTCGGAAAGCTCATCGGCAAGCGCAGCTGGGGCGGCGTGGTCGGCATCCGCGGGACGCTGCCGATCGTCGACGGCGGGTTCCTGAACAAGCCCGAGTTCGCGCCCTACGGCAAGGACGGCAAGGACTGGGTGATCGAGGGCCACGGCGTGGATCCCGACATCGTGGTCGACAACGACCCCGCCAAGGAGTTCTCAGGCGTCGACCAGCAGCTTGACAGGGCCATCGAGGAAGTCCTCCTCGAGCTGAAGGCGAACGGGAAGACCCTGCCGCCGCCGCCCCCATTCCCCGACCGGACCTGACGGACGCCGTCACGGGCCGGGGCCAACCCCCTTCGCGGCGCTTCCCGCCGCGGACAACCCCCAAGAAACCATGAACCCCCTCCGCCACCTGCTCGGATGCGCCGCAACCTGCCTCGCCCTCGTGTCCGCCGCGCACGCGGCGGACCTCAACGGTATGTGGCGGATGGACATCCACAAGGCCTCCGGGGTGACGCTGCACAACTACATCATCCTCCACCAGGACGCCGCGGGCATCAGGGGCAGCGTCTTCGCGAACAGCTCCTTCGAGGTGCCGATCGCGGGCGCCCATGCCGAGGGCGGGGACATTGTCTTCCACATCAACTGGGGGTGGAACTTCCGCGTGCGCCCCGAGGGGGCGAACCTGCACGTCGTCATCACCTACGACGGGGGCGGCAGGGACGAGGCCGTGGCCGTGCCCGCGGCCGCGTCCGAGATGAGCCCGCCGGCCGCGGTCGCGCCGCCGGCCCTCAGGACGGTCCCCTACAACGGGCTCGCGGCCACCCCGCCCATGGGCTGGAACAGCTGGAACCACTTCGCCGAGAAGGTCGACGACCGGGTCGTGCGCGAGACCGCGGACGCGATCGTGAGCTCGGGCATGGCCGCGGCCGGCTACGTCTACGTGAACATCGACGACACCTGGGAGTCCGGCCGGGACGCCCAGGGCAACATCGTCCCCAACCTCAAGTTCCCCGACATGAGGGCGCTCGCGGACTACGTCCACTCCAAGGGCCTCAAGCTCGGTATCTACTCGTCGCCGGGTCCGCTCACCTGCGGGGGCTACGAGGGGAGCTACCGGCACGAGGAGCAGGATGCGCGCACCTACGCCGCCTGGGGCATCGACTACCTCAAGTACGACTGGTGCAGCGCCGGGCGCATCTACACGAAGGCCGACCTCCAGGCCATCTACCAGGTCATGGGCGACGCCCTCGCCCATTCGGGGCGCGCCATCGTCTTCAGCCTCTGCGAATACGGGATGGGCGACGTCTGGACGTGGGCGCCCAAGGTCAGCGGCAACCTGTGGCGCACGACGGGCGACATCTCCGACAACTGGAAATCCATGTCGGACATCGGATTCAACCAGGGGCGCCTGGCGCCCTTCGCGGGCCCGGGCCACTGGAACGACCCGGACATGCTCGAGGTCGGAAACGGCGGGATGAGCGCCGACGAGTACCGCACCCACTTCAGCCTCTGGAGCATGCTGGCCGCCCCGCTCATGGCCGGCAACGACCTGCGCTCCATGTCGGCGGAGACCCGCGAGATCCTCACCAACCACGAGGTGATCGCGATCGACCAGGACGCGCTCGGCCGCGAGGCGGTCCGCGTCCAGGAGCACGAGGGCGTGGAGGTCTGGGCGAGGCCGCTCGCCGACGGCGGCTTCGCCGTGGGGCTCTTCAACCGCAACGCCGCCGAGACGACGGCGGGGTTTGGCTGGGCGACGGTCGGCCTCAAGGCGTCGCCCGTCGCCGTTCGCGACCTCTGGCGCCACGAGGACCTCGTCGCCGACGCCGCGGGGTTCCGGGGCGTGGTCCCGGGCCACGGGGTCGTCCTCCTCCGCGTGAAGTGACGCGGGGAACGGGCGTTCCCCGGCGGGGGCCCGGGGGCACGTGCGGGCGCCGCTAGGCGCGTTTTCCAATGTAACAAAGGGCAAAGCCCCTTGTTACAAACAGGTTAACGCTAGAATAACTTCTCGTTCAGGGCGCGGGAACACGGAATCATCTACCGTTTGTCCCAATTGCGCCTCTCCCGCCGACATGGCCCCCACTAGAAAAAAGCCCAACAGCCCCGATTCCGGCAAGGCCGCCTACTTCAACCGCGAGCTGAGCTGGCTCGCCTTCAACCGCCGCGTGCTCGGGCAGGCCCAGAGCGACCGCCACCCGCTGCTCGAGCGGGTGCGCTTCCTGGCGATCGTGAGCTCCAACCTCGACGAGTTCTTCGAGATCCGCGTCGCCGGGCTCATGCAGCAGGTGGACTCGGGGCTCACGGAGTTCGGCTCCGACGGCCTGACGCCGGTCGAGCAGCTGCGCCGGATCCACGCGGTCGTGGCCTCGCTGGTCGAGGACCAGTACCGCTGCTGGCACCACCTTCTCGTCCCCGCGCTCGCCCGGGAGGGGATCCTCTTCAGGCCGCCCCACGACCTCACGAGGGCCGAGCTCAACTGGGTCTGGACCTATTTCCGAGACCAGGTCTACCCGGTGCTGACCCCGCTCGCCCTCGACCAGTCGCACCCCTTCCCGCAGCTCGGCAACAAGACGCTCAACGTGGTCGTGGCGCTCGAGAGCCCCGACAAGAAGCAGGAGAACGGGACGGCGAGCCACGTGGCGATCCTGCCCGTCCCCAGGATCCTCCCGCGCCTCGTGACCATCGCCCCGTCGAAGGCGGGCCCCCAGCGCACGATCTTCCTGAGCGACATCATCAAGCTGTGCGCCGGCGACCTTTTCCCCGGCTACAGGCTGAAGGGCGCGCACGCCTTCCGGGTGACGCGCAACAGCGACCTGTACATCGACGAGGAGGAGTCCGAGAACCTGCTCAAGAAGATCGAGGACGAGCTGCGCAACCTGAGGCGGGGCGCCGCGGTCCGGCTCGAGATCGAGAAGGGCGTGGACGCCGGGATCTTCGGCACGCTCTGCCAGCACCTGAACCTCTCGCAGGAGTACGTCTACCAGCTGGACGGCCCGATCAACCTGCTGCGGCTCCAGAGCCTGGCGGACATCGACAGGCCGGACCTGAAGTACCCGCCGTTCACGCCGGTCAACGTCTCGCCGCTTCGCGACCCGTCGAGGATATTCGAGGTGATGCGCGAGCAGGACGTCCTCCTGCACCACCCCTACGACGCGTTCACCCCGGTGGTGGACTTCGTGGAGCAGGCGGCGAGGGACCCTCAGGTGATCGCGATCAAGCAGACCCTCTACCGGACCAGCGGCGATTCCCCCATCGTGCGCGCGCTGATCGAGGCCTCGCGCAACGACAAGCAGGTGACGGCGCTGGTGGAGCTCAAGGCCCGCTTCGACGAGGCGAACAACATCCAGTGGGCGAAGCAGCTCGAGGAGGCCGGCGTGTACGTGGTCTACGGCCTCGTGGGGCACAAGACCCACTGCAAGCTGTGCCTGGTCGTGCGCAGCGAGGGCCGGGCCATGAAGAACTACGCCCACCTGGGCACCGGCAACTACAACCCGAGGACGGCGAAGCTCTACACCGACCTCAGCTATTTCACGTCCAGGAAGGACATCACGAGCGACGTGGCGCAGCTCTTCAACACGCTGACCGGGTTCGGGCGCACGCAGCGCTTCCGCAACATCGTCGTCGCCCCCTTCAACCTGCACCGCCGGATAGGCGAGCTGATCGACCGCGAGGCGGCGAACGCCAGGGCCGGCAAGCCCGCGCGCATCCTCGCCAAGATGAACGCCCTGGTCGACAAGGCGACGATCGACGCCCTGTACGGCGCGTCGATGGCGGGGGTGAAGATCGACCTCATCGTGCGCGGCGTCTGCTGCCTCGTGCCCGGGGTCAAGGGGCTCAGCGAGAACATCACCGTCAGGAGCATCGTCGGCCGGTACCTCGAGCACGCGCGCTGCTTCTACTTCGAGAACGCCGGCGGCGAGCCGCTGATCCTCGCGGGGAGCGCCGACTGGATGCCCCGCAACTTCTTCCGGCGGGTCGAGGTCCTCTTCCCGATACGCGACGCCGCGCTCAGGCACTGGATCGTCTCCGAGCTCTTCCCCGTCGAGCTCAGGGACAACGACAACGCCCACGTCCTCGACGCGAGCGGCGCCTACCGCCCGGCCCCCAGGGGGGCGGACGAGCGCCCGTACTCCGCGCAGGCCCACTTCATGGCCGACGCCGTGAAGCGCTCCGAGGTCAAAGCCTGATCGGCGCCCGCGCCACGGCGGCGCGCAGGCCGTCGCCAGCGTCGACCAGGAGCACCGACCCCGGGACGCCCGGGCCGATCGCGCCTCGCAGCTGGGAGGCCACCAGGGCCCCGCGGACGCGGCGCTCGACCACGTTTCGCATCGGTCTCGCGCCCAGCCTGCGGTGCCAGCCCTCGCCGACGAGGCGCCTCGCGACGTCGGCGTCGGCGCGAATGGCGTGGGGGCGGCCGAAGCGCCGCGAGAGCACCCCCTCCTGGAGGGCGATCTCCTCCTCGAGCATCTGGGTGCAGATGCGCACCTGGACGTCGCGGTCCAGGTGGCCGAAGACCAGGACCGAGGTGAACCTCGCGAGCACCTCCGGCCTGAAGTGGGCCGCCGCCTCCTGCTCCACGAAGCGCCGGACGGAGGCGCGGGAGACGCCCTGCATCTCCGTGACCCCGGCCGAGCCTACGTTGGAGGTCGCCACGATGTGCAGGTCCGAGAGGTCGAGCGTCTCGCCGCTCGCGAGCGTCAGCTGGGCCTCCTCGATCCCCAGGAGGTGGTCGGCGACGCTCGGGTGGGCCTTCTCGATCTCGTCGAGGAGCAGGATGCGCCCTCCCGCCGCCCTGAGGCGAGCGATCCGCTCCCCGAGGAGCCCCGGCTCGCCCGCCGAGGCGCCGAGGAGGAGCGGCACGCGCTCCGCCGAGGAGAACTCGGCGCAGTTGACCCGCGCGACGGCCCCCGTCCCGTGGAGGTGGGCGCCCGCCGCGACGACGGCCTTCGTCTTGCCCGTGCCCGTGGGGCCGAGGACGAGGATGAGGCTCCTCGGCCTGCCCGGCGCGGTGTGTCCCAGCTCCCCGGCCAGGAGGGCGTCGCAGAGGCCCGCGAGCGCGTCGTCCTGCCCGAGGACCGCGCCCCTGAGGTGCCCCAGCAGCCCGCGGTAGATCGCGAGTCGGCCCGTGTCGTTCGATGGCTCCGGCATTCCCCGGCTTGTAGGAGCGCGGGGGTCCGCGCGTCAAGCCGCGGGAGTTCTGTTTTTCTCGCGCTCCGCGAACGCGGCCCTGATGTTCGGCGCCACGGAGACGACGAACTCGCCCTGGGCGCCCGGGGCCACGACGACGGCGTTTCGCTGGCGGCGCCCCGCGAGGGCGTTCTCCCGGATGAACTCGCGCAGCGAGCGGTGGAGCGCGACGGCCATGTCGCGGCGCTGCAGGGGAAGGGAGCCGCGCTGCAGGACGAGGAGGCCGAGCGCGCGGTAGCGACCGCGGTCCGACGCGGTCGGGTCCGCGGCGTCGATGTCGGCCGAATTGCGCGCCTGGCGGATCCGCACGAGCCAGCTCGCGCCCTCCCCCGCCTCCCCGGAGCACCTGCGGCTCGTCAGCTTCACGCCCACCCGCGACGCCGCCTTGAAGAGGCCGCCCCGGTCGCTCTCGCGGTGCACCCGGATGACGAGGCCCTTCCTCTTCATCCCCTGGACGATCACCTGCCAGCGCACGCAGTGGACCTGGACGCCGAGGAGCGGGTAGACGGGCAGCGGCAGGAAGTCCACGATGTCGGGCTCGGAGAGCCCGCGCGCCGCGGCGACGGTCGCCGAGAGCCCCCGCTGCCGTGTGTCGTTCATTTTGGTCTTGTCACTCATGACGTTTTAATGGGATCAATAAAACTATAAGGTGGTTGAAAACGAGTGAAAACTTAGATAGCTTGATTGGACACGTATAGCAAACGCTTTCTCTTCAGGTTTTCCCGAACAATGACCCCCAAGCAGCGCCAGGCCGCCTTCGACAGGTACTTCACCGCCCTCGCAAGAAAGGCCTCCGAGAGGCTGGGCCTGGGCTACCTGGGGACGATCCGCAAGCTGGCGCCCCCGCCCCTCCCGGGCGAGCCCGCCGGCACCACGCGGTACTACCTGAACGCGGTCGCGGGCGACGGCTCGCGCTCGGGCCTTGTCGAGCTCGGTGGCGGCGCGGACGCCGCGCTCAGGAGGGCCGAGAGGTGGGTGTCCACGGGCGAGGGCGCGGCGCCGCCAGCGGCCGGCGGCGCGAGGGCCAAATTAAAGCGTAAAGTTTGACTTGTCTAACATCGGCGCGCGTGCTTTTTTGCGCGCCCGATGAACCCTGGCGAACCCGAGGAGCCCGAGCTGGCGCGCAGGCCCGCGAACCCCGGCCCCAGGGGCGCGGCCGCCCCGGGGTCTCCCTTCACGCCCGCCGCGCGCTGGGTCGCCGAGCACCAGGTCAAGGTCCTCTGCATGGCCGTGGCGGCGGCCTCCCCGATGGCGTCCCTCTGGATGCTGGAGCGCGGGACCGCGAACCTGAGCCGCGGCGTCTGGGCCTACTCCGTGGACGGCGTCGGGACCATCCACTTCGGGCCGGTCCGGCCCGCGGAGGCAAGGAGCGCCCTCTTCCGGGAGATCCTCCTGCAGGCGGCGCAGGCCTGCTTCACCCGCAACCCGTCGGGCCTCTCCTACCCCGAGGTCGCGCGGCGGATCTTCGTCGGCGACAGCTGGAGGACGCTCGACGCCGACGTGCGCGCGGAGGTCCCCGAGCGCAGGCGCAGGAACCTGTACGACCACCCGGAGGTCGAGGGGATCGACGTGCTCGAGGAGGGCGCCTCTCCCCGGTACCGGGTGCGGGGATTCGTTGTGCGCTCGGGCGCCGTGGAGGGCCTCCCCTACCAGCCCCCCGCCGGTGAGTTCCACCTGGTGGTCGAGCTGGCCCCCCAGGAGGACGCGATGCAGCAGGGGCGCTATCCCTACGTCGTGGTGCGCCACCGGGCCGCGGTGCGCTGGCCCGCGGAGGCTCCGTCCCCATGAGCCCGCGCCCCGCGCTCCTTGCCGCCGCGGCCCTCGCGTGCGCCCGGCTCGCCCGGGCCGACGCGGAGCCCCCGCCCAGCATCGTGCGGCTCGCGCTTCCCGCCGAGGCCGAGGAGCGGCGCCCCGTCGCGGTGCCCACAGGTCCCGACAACACGGTCGAGGTCGACTTCCCGTGGCCGCTCGAGGATTGGGCGGGGCGCGGGTTCACCCCCGACGCGGAGAAATATGCGGGCGACTTCGTGATCGAGGCGGCGCGCGGCGCGACGCGCCTGTTCGTGACCCCGGTCGCCGCCGCGGCCCACCGCGTGCTCCACGTTGTTCTCGCCGAGCCGGGAAAGCCCTTCCGCAGCGTCCCCATCGAGTTCATGCCGGCCCCCGCGGGCCTTGCCTGGAGCAAGGTCGTCTTTGAGGGCGGCGCGCCCCCGGCGGCGCCGGTGCCGTCGGTCACGCTCGACGCGCGTCCCCCGAGGGCCCGGCTTCGCGATCCGAGCCCGGAATCGGAGGTCGCTCTCATCCGGACCATGCGCCTCTTGCTGAACGCGAGCCGGGACGGGGCGGCCGGGATCGCCGCCGCCAATCCCGCGCTCGAGCTCAGGCGCCTCGACGGGGAGCCCCGAAGCTTCGGGGACTTCACGCTGGCGCAGAGGTTCGCCCTCAGGGATGCGACGACCGGCACCCTAGGCCTCTGCGCGAGCGTGGCCAACCAGACCGCGAGGCGCCTCCTCTTCGAGCCGGGCAGCTGGGTGGTGCGCGCGGGCGACCGTGTCTACCCCGTCGGCACGGTCGACTTCGCGGGCGAGCTCGAGCCCGGGGCCACGGCCGCCGTCTTCCTTGTCCTCGCGCGCGGGCCCGACGGCGCGCCGACGCGGCTGCTGCCGGACAACGCGTTCGCCATAAGCGTTGTCCTCGGCGGCTCCGTGAACCCGCGCCCTGTGATGCGGATGCCCCTCGAGGGTTTCGGGCCGACGTGAGCGCCGCCGCCGCAGAATCCACCGGATCGGGCCGGTCCATCCCGGGCCTGCGCCTCGTCCTCGCAGGCGCGGTGGTCGCCGCCGCCGCGGCCTGGACCTGGCGGGATCGGGGGCGGGGCGCCCCCCCGCGCCCCGAGGCGCCCCAGGCCCCCCTGCCCACGCGCCTTGCGCCGCAGGAGCTGAGCGCGTCGGAGGCAAACCGCGAGGCGCCCGCCGTCGCCGGCGCCTACCGGCGCGAGGTCGAGCGTCCGAAGCCGGTCCAGAACGTCGCCGAGGCCGGGGCGCCCCGGGACGAGGCCGCGGCAGACCCGGCGCCGGGCGGACCGTCGAGCCGCCGCAGGGACGAGAAGAAGACGCTGCCCGAGATCTTTCGCATGCCGGCCGACCCGAGGCCCGCGGCCGCGGCCCCC
>CAZDZL010000005.1:98796-106932 GCA_964509885.1 uncultured Opitutaceae bacterium
CCGCGGCCCCCGCCGCCACCGGGGTCCCGCCCGCGGCGCTCGGGGACGCGTTCGCCCCCTTCGGCCGCCTCGTCAAGTGCGAGCTGGTCCAGACGCTCGACAGCGTGACCGCCCGCTCCGAGCCGATCGTCGGCATCGTGACCCAGGACCTCGACTGGAACGGGCAGGTCATCATCCCGGCCGCGACCGAGGTGTTCAGCTACGCCCGGCCGGAGGCGGTCATGGACGCGGCGGGCGTCGGGCGCTTGGTCGACATCGGGGAATGGACGCTCGTCCTTCCCTCGCGCTCGGGGGAGGAGAACGGGCGCGAGTTGGTCCTTAGGGGGCGCGCCGTCGACCGCAGGGAGACCCTCGTCGACGCGACGGGCGGCGCCAGGGCCTGGGGCATCGACGACGGCGCCGACGGGCTGGTCGGCTACGCGCTGTCGACGCTCGACAACCGTGAGATCAAGCTCTTCGCGGCCGCCGCGCTTGCGGGCATGGCCCAGGGGGCCGCGGCGGTGGCCCAGCGCCAGCAGCCCGCCGCAGGCGTCGCCGGGGTCCTCGGCGCCACGCAGGCGGCCCCGACGCTCGGCAACGCGCTCGCCGGCTCCGCGGGAGCGGGCGCCGTCGAGGTGATGAACGAGGTCGCGGGACGGATCCGGGACGAGATCTCCAAGCGGGGGGTGTACGTGCGCGTGCCCGCCGGAAAGGAGTTCTATCTCTTCGTCGAGCAGACCATCGACCCGCGAGAGGCGCGGGTCGGGCTCAGGATCCCGGACGCAAGGGGCCCAGGCAAATGAGGGCCGTCGTCCCCCTCCTGGCGGCGGTCCTCGTCCTCGCCTCCTCCTGCCACGCGCCGGGAAGTCCTCAGGAGGGACCCGGCGCCGCGCTGCCGGGTGCGCCGGACCCCGTGGCCGGCCCGGGGGTCCTCGGCGCGCAGCCCGCCGCCGGCGCGCCCCCCGCCGGGATACGCCTGCCCGAGCGCATCACGCTGCCCGCGTCCTACAGGCTCATGCTCCTCGACGGGCACCTGGCGCTCGTGCGCGAGGCCGACGACCTGGCCCTCGAGCGGCCGCCCCCGTCGATGCGGATCGTGTCGGGCGAGATCGCCCGCGGGGAGCTCGCCTACCAGCCCGCGCTCCTTCCCCAGGAGCTCGCGGCCGAGGTCGCGGCGAACCGCGAGAGCGCGGCCCGGATGGACGACGCCCTCGGGTCCGTGATGCGCCGCAGCCAGGAGCTGGCCGACCAGGCCCTTGAGCTCCAGGCCCAGTCCCGCGCGCTGGCCGAGCGCCTGCAGGCGGCGGAGGCCCGGGTGCGGGAGCTCGAGGCCGCGGGCCGCGCGGCGAAGGAGCCGGCGAGCGCACCGCCGCCGGCGGGCCCTCCCCAGTGAGCGTAAACAACTTTGTTTGACATGTCTAATTAACGTCTCAAGAACCCTCGCGCCATGCCCTACCTCAACCGCTACTCATTCGTCGGGAACCTGACCAAGGCCCCCGAGCTGCGCTTCCAGCCCTCGGGGGACAAGCAGGCCCTCTGCCTGCTCAACGTCGCCATCAACCGGGACTCCCGCGACGAGAGCGGCGAGAAGAGGACCCACACCACGTTCATCAACGACATCGAGGTCTGGGGTCCGACCGGGGAGGCGTGCGCCCACTTCCTCACGCAGGGCTCGCTGGTCCTCGTCGAGGGCCGCATGGACGTCGACCAGTGGCAGGACAAGCAGACGGGCGCGAAGCGCTCGCGCATGAAGGTCGTGGCGGAGAACGTCCAGTTCCTGAGGATCAAGCGGCCCGACGAGGGCAATGACCGCCCCCCTGAGCCGGCGGAGGCTCCGCCCCCGGGGCCCCCGGCGAGGCGCTCGCCTGCCCGAAGGAGCCGCGCGGCGGCGCTGGCATGAACACGCCCGCGCTCCGGGCGGGCGCGCTGCGGGCCCTCGGGGTCGCCGGCGGCTTCACGCTCGTCTCGGTCGTCCTCGGGGCGGCCCCGCTGCCCGGCCCGGTCCTTGCGGCCGGCATGCTCGCCCTACCCTGCGCCCTGTTCGCCGTGCTAAGGAGCCAGGACCGGCGGCTGGCCCGGGCCCTCGACAACGTTCGGGCCCGCGCCGTCGGACCACCGCTCGGGCACCTCCTGCTCCGGCAGCGCCGTCAGCTGGACAAGGCTCTTCATCGATGAGAAGTGCTGGCTCAGGTCAAAGTCGCCCCCGAGCCCGCCCACGAGTCGGTCGAAGAGGTCCTTCTTGGAGGCCTTGAGCGCCTGGATGCGCTCCTCCACCGTGCCCGCGGTGACCATGCGGTAGACGAAGACGGTGTTGGTCTGGCCGATCCGGTGGACGCGGTCGACGGCCTGGGCCTCCACGGCGGGGTTCCACCATGGGTCGAGGAGGAAGACGTAGTCGGCCGCGTGCAGCGTGATCCCCGTGCCGGCCGCCTTGAGCGAGACGAGCATCGCCGCCGCCCCGGGGGCGCCCTGGAATGCCTGGACCGGCTTCAGCCGGTCGAGCGTCATCCCGGTCAGCTCGTAGCGGGGAAGGTCCGGGAAGTTCTGGATCAGCGCCGCGCGCACGCGGTCGAGCAGCATCACGAACTGCGAGAAGATGACGACCTTGTGGCCGCTGCCGACGATCTCGGCCAGCTTCTCCACAAGCAGGTTGATCTTGCCGGAGTCCGAGAGCGGGGCCTTAAGCCAGGGAAGCATGTCGGGGTCGCAGCAGGTCTGCCGCAGCCGCGTCAGGAGCGCGAGGAAGCCGAAGGACTTCTCGCGCATGGCCGAGCCGACGTCGTCGCCGAGCCGCTCCAGGCCCTCCGTGCAGATCCTGGCGTA
This sequence comes from uncultured Opitutaceae bacterium, assembly GCA_964509885.1. Taxonomy (GTDB): domain Bacteria; phylum Verrucomicrobiota; class Verrucomicrobiia; order Opitutales; family Opitutaceae; genus Palsa-1447. Next base: position 101,599 of record CAZDZL010000005.1, read on the forward strand.
TTCGGCCCTCTGCACGTCCGTCAGCGGGCAGATGAGGTCCATCTCGACCTTGGGGGGCAGCTCCTGGGCGACCTCCTTCTTCGTCCGGCGCAGGATGAACGGGGCCAGCTGGGCCCGAAGCCTCGCGAGCGTGCCCTCGCGGTCCGCGTTGAGGGAGCCCTCGAACGAGGAGCGCGACCCGAGGAGCCCGGGAAGCAGGAACCGGAAGATGCTCCAGAGGTCGAGCTGGCGGTTCTCGAGGGGCGTGCCGGTGAGGACGACCCTGTGCCTCGCCCGGATGGCGAAGCAGGTCTGGGTCACCTTGGCGTCCGGGTTCTTGATGAACTGGCCCTCGTCGAGGATGGCGTAGCCGAAGTCGACGTTGTCCAGGAGCGCGCGGTGCTTCCTGAGCTGGGTGTAGCTGCAGAGCCAGATGACCGCGTCCTTGCGCGACGTGAAGTCGTTGCCGGTCTTCAGGACGTCGACCGCCATGGCCGGGAAGAACTTGGTGATCTCCTCCCTCCAGACCGGGACGACGCTCGCGGGGCAGACGACGAGGCTCGGCCGGCCCGGGGACGGCCGCGCCGAGAGGAGCGAGAGGACCTGGAGCGTCTTGCCGAGGCCCATCTCGTCGGCGAGGAGCCCGTGGCAGTCCACCTCGCAGAGATGGTGCATCCACTCGACGCCGCGCCGCTGGTACGGGCGCAGGATCGCCGCCGTCTCGGGCGGCGAGTCCGGCGACGCCAGGACCCGCTGGCGCCAGGCCTCCATCTCCGGCGAGAGCGTGAGCTTCAGGCGGGCGTCGTTGAAGAGGGAGAAGACGAGGTACTGCAGAAGGGCGGCGCCGCCCTCCTGGGTCTCCTCGATGTTGCGGCGCCATGAGCTGTAGGACTCCCACTTGTCGGCGGACAGGGCGACGATGCCGAGGTTCGGCAGGATGACGGGCTGGCCGCCGCGCTTCAGGAGGGCCGAAACCTCGCTGTCCGTCAGCATCCGCTCCCCCGCCCGGAAGATCCACCGCAGGTTGAGGCCGGCGTCGCCCGCGGCGCGCTCGGCAACGGCCTCGATCTCGACGCTCCTCGTGCCCTTCAGGAGGTTCGCGGCCTTGTCGTCCAGCTCTATGGAGAACACCCGCTTCCAGAGCGGGAGGGTCACCTTCAGGAAGTTCGGGATCTCGACCAGGGACTCCATGAGGTAGGCCCCCGTGTCCTGGTTGTACTGGAAGTGGGCCTTGCGGGCGTAGGCGGCCAGGCCGATCAGCTTGGCGCGCTCCCCCGACGACACGTGGCCGTTGCCGTTAGCGCCGGCGTGGGCGTCGGGCCCCAGTGCGGGCTGGCGCGCCTTCTTGTCCGCCTGGACCCAGAAGGCCTGGAAGGCCAGCCCCGAGGACCGGATCTTGAAGACGAGGAGAAGCGGCCTCGAGGGCCCGTTCAGCCGGGAGACGGGCGGGGCGCCCGCGCCTACCGCAGCTGGCTTGCCATTGCCGTTGCCATGGCCGTTGCCGTTTCCGTTGCCGTTGCCGGCAGGGGTGCCCCCGTTGGAGATGCGCTCCTCGGCGCGGGCGTTCTCGGCCGGCAGCGGCGAAATCTCGTCGGCGACCAGCTCCTCGATCTCGTGAAGCCCCGCCACCGCAAGGGCATGGGCGATTTCCCGGTCTGTCGTGGACGACCGCACCGAGAGGGCGCCCGCGTTCCACTCGATGACGGCGTACTCGTCCTTCTTGTCGATGCGCCTGTGGATGATGGCGTCCCTGTCCGTCAGCTCGAGCTCCCTCACCTCCCCGTTGCGGTAGATGCGGCGGCCCTCGTCGAGCTGGGTTGACGAAAACGTCTCGGACCAGTCGTCCGCAAGCATGTCAAACCAGTACTCCAGCGAATGTGGCGTGTAGACCCGTTTCGGACCGTGGGTTTGCATTTACCTAAAAGGTTGAAAGTAGAGAGTCCGGAAGCGCCCGCGCAACAGTATTTTCGGCACGTTAATTATTGCAGACAGGGCCGTTTGCGGCTTGCGCACCCCCCGTGCTAGGTTTGCCGTTGCAACCCCAAGATGCACGATGCGAGCCCAGTCACGGTGGCGCGGGAGCGGCCGACATTCCTTGTCGACCTGGTGGTCCTCGGCGGCTTCGTGGCCCTCTTCGTGGGGGTGGCCCAGATAGCGTCGGAATGGCGCCATCCGCTCGTGGGAGCGGCCCCGATCGACCTGTCGCTCTCCCACCTGCCGAAGTACGCCCTCTTCTCCTTCGCCCGGGGCTGGATCGCCTATTTCTTCTCGTTCCTCTTCACCGTGCTCGTGGCCTCCTGGGCCTTCTACGACGCGCGCGCCCAGAGGTACATCCTGCCGGCGCTCGACATCCTGCAGAGCATACCGGTGCTCGGCTTCCTGCCGGGCCTCACGCTCATGCTGGTCGCCGTCTTCCCGCACAGCAGCGCCGGCCTCGAGCTCGCCTGCGTGCTCGCGATCTTCACCGGTCAGGTCTGGAACATGGTCTTCAGCTACTTTGACTCGCTGCGGGGGACCCCGGGCGACTTCCGGATGCTCGGCAAGCTCTACAACCTGAACTGGTGGCAGAGGTTCTGGCGCCTGGAGCTGCCCTTCGGCGCCCAGGGCCTCCTCTACAACAGCATGGTCTCGATGGCCGCGGGCTGGTTCTTCCTGAGCGTGTGCGAGGCCCCTCCCCCCATCAACGGGGTGTCCCTGCGCGTCCCCGGCCTCGGCTCCTACATCCAGGCCGCGACCGACAGCGGCGACACCCGCGCGAAGATCTTCGGGATGATCGCCATGGGCGTCGTCATCATCGTCGTGGACAGGCTCATCTGGTGGCCCCTCCTCGTCTGGGCGCGCAAGTTCAAGCTGGACGACTTCGGCGGCAGCCGGGCGCCGAAGAACCCGCTGCAGCTCTGGCTCGCGCGCTCGCTGGCCGTGCAGGTGATCGGCGCCGGGCTGCAGAGGCTGAAGAACAGGGTCCTCGGGCCCGCGATCCCGCCCTCCGAGGCGACGTCGCTCGTGGAGCCGGGCGCCCCGCCGCCTGCGAAGAGCCACGTCGGCCGCGCCGTCTACCTGGTGCTCGTGTGGGGGCTCGTGGCTCTCCTGGCCTGGGGCGCCTTCACGCTCTTCATGCTCCTCAGGGCCGTGACGCTCGGCGACTGGAAGGAGATCGTCGTCGACACCGGGTTCTCCTTCCTGCGCGTGCTGGCGGCGGTCCTGATCGGCACCCTCTGGACGGTGCCCCTCGGGGTGTGGATCGGGCTCAACCCGAAGCTGTCCAACCGGCTGCAGCCCTTCATCCAGTTCGCGGCGTCGTTCCCCTCGCCCATGCTCTACCCGTGGCTGGTCGGGGTGATCCTGTTCCTGCACGGCACGCTTCAGACCGGCGCGGTGCTGCTCATCCTCTTCGGGACGCAGTGGTACATCCTCTTCAACGTCGCGGGCTCGGCGGCGGCCATCCCGAACGACATCATCAGCTGCGCGGCGATCCTGCGCCTCAAGGGGTGGGACCGCTGGACGAAGTTCCTGCTGCCGGCGGTGCTGCCCGGGCTCGTGACGGGCTGGATCACCGCCGCCGGCGGGGCCTGGAACGCGACCATCGTCTCGGAGATCGTATCTATTGGAAACACCACCTACACGGCGACCGGCCTCGGCGCGTACATCACCACCGCGAGCAATGCCAGCAACTTCCCGGGCCTCACCGCGGCGGTCATCGTCATGGCCGTCGTCGTCGTCGCGATCAACCGGGTCCTCTGGAAGCGCCTCCAAAACCTTGCCAATGACCGCTGCCGGTTCATGACCTGATCCCCGCCCGAGACATGGACACACCCAGCAAACAGCCCCTGATCGAGCTCCGGCATGTGAGCCACGAGTACTTCGTCACCAAGAGCGAGAACGACCTCGTCCTGAGCGACGTCAACCTGACCGTCTCCGAGCACGAGACCGTCGTCCTCCTCGGGCCCTCGGGCTGCGGCAAGTCGACGCTCGAGCGCGTGATGGCGGGGCTCATCACGCCCACGCGCGGCGAGGTCCTCTACAAGGGCAAGCGCCTGGTCGGCGTGTCGCCGGGCGTCTCGATGGTGTTCCAGAACTTCGCGCTCTTCCCCTGGCTCACCGTCAGGGGCAACGTGCTCCTGCCCGTCGGCCACCTTCCCGAGGAGGAGCAGCAGAGCCGCCTCGACAAGGTCCTGCAGACCGTGGGCCTCGGCGCCTACGAGTACGCCTACCCCCGCGAGCTGTCGGGCGGCATGAAGCAGCGGGTCGGCATCGCGCGCGCGCTCATCGCCGACCCCGAGGTGCTGGCGATGGACGAGCCGTTCAGCGCGCTCGACGTCCTGACGGCCGAGACGCTCAGGAACGAGATCGGCCGCCTTCTCGCGGATCCCAACCACCCGCTGCGCACGATGGTGATGGTGACACACAACATCGTCGAGGCCGTGTACTTCGCGACGCGGATCGTCGTCATGGCCGCAAACCCGGGCAGGATCGACGTCATCGTCCCGAACGCGCTCCCCTATCCCCGCGACACGGACGATCCCGAGTTCAAGAAGATCGTCGAGCAGCTGCACGGGATCCTCACCCACACGGCCATGCCGGACACGGTCCCGGCCGACGCCAACAAGGTCGTGACGACGCAGATGGCGGACAACCGCCGCAGGATCGCCCCGGTCTCGCTGCCCTATGTCAACGCCGCCGAGGTGCTGGGCCTCATGTCCCTCCTCGGGGACGCGCCGCAGGATCTCTTCGACCTCGCCGAGAAGTTCGGGAGGGAGTTCGGTGCGGTCGTTCGCATCGTCAAGGCCGCCGAGCTCCTGGGCTTCGTCCAGACGCCGGGCCAGGACGTCGAGATCACCGCGCTCGGCCGCGAGCTCGTGGGCTCCTCGACCGTCGACCAGAAGCGCATCGTGCGCGAGCAGCTGATGAAGCTGAAGATCTTCGAGCTGCTCGTGCGCCTGATCCGGGTCCAGGAGGACCAGTGCCTCGCGAGCGAGGAGCTCGCCCGGGAGCTCCAGGCGGCACTGCCCCACGAGAAGCAGAAGCCGCTCTTCCGCACGCTGCTCAGCTGGGGCCGGTACGCCGAGATCATCAGCCTGGACCAGAGGAAGCACGTCATCCGCCTCTACGAGGCCAAGGTGCCCGGAAGGGCCAAGGCGGCCCAGCCCAAGCTTCCCGAGGCCCCTCCCCCCCACGATCCCGCGCCCGCGGCCCCCCCGGAGGATTTGCCGAAGTCGTAACCGGATCGACACGCGATTGTAACCTGGTTCGGGCACACTGGAATGCGTAAACCACGCATTCTGTGAAACTCGCGATTGTAACTGAGACCTTCCCCCCCGAAATCAACGGGGTGGCCATGACGTTCGGCGTGATCGC
>CAZDZL010000006.1:0-104842 GCA_964509885.1 uncultured Opitutaceae bacterium
TCTAGCGCGGGCGTTCAGCCCCGCAGCTCGGCCGCCATCTCCCTAGCGAAATACGTGAGGATCATGTCCGCGCCCGCCCGCTTGATGGCAATGAGGGATTCGCGGCGGCAGGCGGCAAGGTCGAGCCAGCCGAGCCTCGCGGCAGCGTGGATCTGCGCGTACTCGCCGGATACCTGGTAGGCGGCGATCGGCTTCCTCGTCGCGGTGCGCAGCCCGCGGATGATGTCGAGGTAGAGGCCCGCCGGCTTGACCATGACGATGTCGGCGCCCTCGGCCTCGTCGAGCCTGAGCTCCGTGTAAGCCTCCCGTCGGTTCGCGGGGTTGAGCTGGTACGTGCGCTTGTCGAGGAGCCTCGTCCCCGCGGCCTTGGCGCTGCCCACGGCGTCGCGGAAGGGGCCGTAGTAGGCCGAGGCGTACTTTGCCGTGTAGGCCATGATCGCCGTGTCCTCGTGGCCGGCGGCGTCGAGGGACCTGCGGATCGCCCCGACCCTGCCGTCCATCATGTCGCTTGGCGCGACCAGGTCCACGCCCGCGGCCGCGTGCAGGACCGCCATGTCGGCGAGGATCCCGACCGTGCGGTCATTGTCCACGTCGCCCCCGTCGCGGGTCAGCACGCCGTCGTGCCCGTGGGACGTGTAGGGGTCGAGCGCGAGGTCGGTGGCGACCGTGAGGTCTGGGACGGCCCTCTTGACCGCCCGGACCGCGCGCAGGACGAGGGCGTCCTCCCTGAGCGCGGCGGATCCGTCCTCGTCCTTGAGCCGGGACTCGATCCTCGGGAACAGCGCCACGGCGAGGATGCCGAGCCTCCTCAGCGCGCGGCACTCCTTCACCAGGTCCGCCACCGTGAGGCGGGCCACCCCTGGCATCGATGCGATCGGCTCGGGCCGGCCCTTCCCGTCGATGACGAAGAGGGGCGCGATCAGGTCCTGGGGCCGCAGCACCGTGTCCTCGACCAGCGCGCGCAGGCCCGCCGTGCGGCGAAGCCGCCTCGGGCGCTGAACGAGATTGAGTTTGAATGGGCTTGGCATGTATTCGATGGCTCCTTCATTGGAGCACGGCCAGACCCGTGCCGCCACAAGAATTTGAGTCCCAAAAGCCCGCCCAACACTTTTCCTAGATAATGGCCATCAAGCTCTTCGACTCGCTCGCGCGCGAGATGCGCGAACTCCAGCCGGGGGACAAGGATGGCGTGTTTCGCTTCTACAACTGCGGGCCCACCGTCTACGCGCCCGCCCACATCGGCAACTTCCGGACGTTCGTCGTCAACGACGTCCTGCGGCGGATGCTCGACCTGGAGTTTCCCGGGAAGGTGAAGCACGTGCGCAACCTGACCGACGTCGACGACCGCACCATCGGCCAGGCGCGCGCGGAGAAGCGCCCCCTTGCCGAGATCACGGGGAAGTGGACGGAGCTCTTCCACGCCGACTGCGCGGCCCTCAACTGCCTGGTCCCTCACGTGGAGCCGGCGGCCACGCGCCACATCCCGGAGCAGGTCGACATGATCGACGTCCTCATGCGCAAGGGGAACGCCTACAGGGCCCCCGACGGCTCGGTCTACTTCAAGATCAGCTCGTTCCCGGGGTACGGGGCCCTCTCCAGGATAAGGGAGCGGGAGCTGAAGGTCACGAACAGCGTCTTCGACGCCGACCACAAGGACGAGGTCGGCGACTTCGCCCTCTGGAAGGCCCACCGGCCCGAGGAGGACGGCGATGTGCAGTGGCCGGGCCCCGAGGGGGCCGCCTCGGGCCGCCCGGGATGGCACATCGAGTGCAGCGCGATGATCAAGAAGCACCTCGGGGAGACGATCGACCTGCACACGGGCGGCGTCGACCTGCTCTTCCCCCACCACGAGAACGAGATCGCCCAGAGCCAGTGCTGCAACGGCGCGACGTTCTCCCGGCACTGGTACCACACCGAGCACCTGCTCTCGGACGGCACGACGATGAGCAAGAGCAAGGGCAACTACCACACGCTCGGCGACTTGGTCGCCAAGGGGTATTCGCCGATGGCGGTGCGCTACGCGCTCCTCACGGGCCATCCGCGCAAGCAGCTCAACTTCACACTGGATTCGCTGCATGCCGCCGAGAGCGCGCTGAAGGCCCTTCGGCGCTTCTCGGACGGCCTGCCCCCCGCCCCCGGGGGGTCCCCGGCCGCGCCGTCGTCCCTGTTCGATCCTGTCATTGCGGCGCTCTCGGACGACCTCAACACCCCGGCGGCCCTCGGCGCTCTTTTCGTCGCGATCAACGCCGTGGACCCCGCGAAGGCGACGCCGGCAGACCGCGCGGGGTTCGAGGGGGCCCTCCACGCGCTCGGCCTCGACCCGAGCCAGGCAGTGGCCAAGGCCGGCGCCCAGGTCCCCGAGGCCGTCGCCTCGATGGCCAGCAGGCGCTGGGAGGCGAAGAAGGCCAAGGACTTCGCCGCCGCCGACGCCCTGCGCACGGACCTCGCCGCCGCCGGCTGGTCGATGCTCGACGGAAAGGACGGCTACAGGCTGGAGCCCCTCAAGAAAGCCTGACTTGGCTTTCGCCGCCCATCTCTCATCTTTTCCCCTCCCCTTGATGACCCCACTCGAAGAACTCCGGCACTCGGCGTCGCATATCATGGCGACCGCCATCCTGCGCCTCTTCCCGGACGCCAAGCTGGACATCGGGCCGCCGACCGACACGGGGTTCTACTACGACATCGACCTGGACCACAAGCTGACCGCGGAGGACCTCGTGCGGATCGAGGCGGAGATGAAGAAGGTGGCCGATGAGAACCAGCCCTTCCTGCGCAAGGAGGTCTCCCGCGAGGAGGCCGCGGAGATCATCAAGTCCCGCGGACAGGAGCGCTACAAGCTCGGGCGCCTCGCGGACATCCCCGAGGGCGAGAAGATTTCGTTCTACCAGAACGGGGAGTTCATGGACCTGTGCGCGGGCACCCACGTGCGCTACAGCTCCAAGCTCAAGGCCTTCAAGCTGCTCTCGATCGCCGGAGCCTACCACCGCGGCGACGAGAAGAACAAGCAGCTCCAGCGCATCTACGGCACGGCCTTCCCCACCCGCGAGGAGCTCGCCAGCTACCTCGAGCAGGTCGAGCAGGCGAAACACCGCGACCACCGCAAGCTTGGCCGGGACCTGAGGCTCTTCGTCATCGACGAGGACGTGGGCCAGGGGCTCATTCTCTGGACGCCCAACGGCTCCATCATCCGCCAGGAGCTCCAGAACTTCATCAGCGAGGAGCTGCGCAAGCAGGGGTATTCGCAGGTCTTCACGCCCCACATCGGCAAGCTCGAGCTCTACAAGCTCTCGGGCCACTTCCCCTACTACAAGGAGTCGCAGTTCACGCCGGTCGTCGAGAACCAGTCGCTCGCGAAGATCCTCGCCGAGGGCTGCTCGTGCGCGGAGATGGTCGTTCGCCTCGAGGCCTTCTCGGCCCACATGGCGGGCCAGATCAACGAGCGCACCGGCAGGGAGACCATCACGCCCGACCGGGTGAGGCCGGACGACCAGCTCCTCGACGGCTTCATGCTGAAGCCGATGAACTGCCCGCACCACATCAAGATCTTCTCCTCGCAGCCGCACTCCTACCGGGACCTGCCCGTCCGCCTCGCGGAGTTCGGCACGGTGTACCGCTGGGAGCAGTCCGGGGAGTTGAACGGCATGACGCGCGTGCGCGGCTTCACCCAGGACGACGCCCATCTCTTCTGCACGGAGGACCAGGTGGCCCAGGAGCTCCTCGGGTGCCTCTCGCTCGTCAAGATCGTGCTCACGACCCTCGGGATGAGCGACTACCGCGTGCGCGTCGGCCTTCGCGACCCCGACTCGAAGAAATACACCGGCCTGGCGGAGAACTGGGACAAGGCCGAGGCCGCGTGCCGCGAGGCCGCGAAGACGCTCGGCGTCCCTTTCACCGAGGAGCCGGGCGAGGCGGCCTTCTACGGGCCCAAGATCGACTTTGTCGTCAAGGACGTGATCGGGCGGGAATGGCAGCTCGGGACGGTCCAGGTGGACTACAACCTGCCGATCCGCTTCGACCTCTCGTACAGCGGCGCCGACAACCAGCCCCACCGCCCCGTGATGATCCACCGCGCCCCCTTCGGCTCCATGGAGCGCTTCTGCGGCGTCCTGATCGAGCACTTCGGGGGCGACTTCCCAGTCTGGCTCTCTCCGGAGCAGGTGCGCCTCCTCCCCATAAGCGAGAAGACCCTGGACTACGGGCGCGAGCTGCTCGCGGCCTTCAAGGCCGCCGGCGTCCGGGCCTCGATCGACGAGCACAACGACAAGCTGGGGGCCAAGATCCGGCGCTCGGAGATCGAGAAGGTGCCGTACACGCTCGTCCTGGGCGCCAAGGAGGCCGAGGCGCGCTCCGTCAGCGTCCGCAGCCGGGCCCGGGGCGACGAGGGCGTCGTTGCGTTCGAGCCGTTCCTCGCGCGCGTGCTGGAGGAGATCCGCCTGCGCTCGCTGTCCGCCAAGAAGGCGCCGGCCTGAGGCAGGCGCCGGGTCAGACCGCCGCCTCGCCGCGCTCGTCCGTGCGGATGCGGATCACTTCCTCGAGCGGGACCATGAACACCTTGCCGTCGCCGATCTTGCCCGTCTTCGCGGACTTCACGATCGCGTCGACGGCCTTCCCGGCCATGTCGTCCGCGACGGCGATCTCGACCTTAACCTTGGGCAGGAAGTCGACCGTGTACTCGCTTCCGCGATAGATCTCGGTGTGGCCCTTCTGGCGGCCGAAGCCCTTCACCTCGGTGACGGTCATACCCTCGATGCCTGCCTCGGCCAGCGCCTCCTTAACCTCTTCGAGCTTGAACGGTTTGATGATGGCGATGATGAGTTTCATTCGGATGGGGGGTAGGAAGAATCGGGTTCTTAGGGACGACGCTAGGGTCGCTGTGGGAAACGCGCAAGCATCGGTTCCCCCACGGGTAGCAGGGGTTATGCCAAGGGGACATCGGGCGCCACGATCGCGATATGGAGCTCCTTGAGCTGCTTCGGCGTCACCGGCGTCGGGCTGCCGGCCATGAGGTCCTGTCCCTTCTGGGTCTTCGGGAACGCGATCACGTCCCGGATGCTGGTCGTCCCGCAGAGGAGCGCCACGATCCGGTCCAGGCCGAAGGCGATGCCGCCGTGCGGCGGGGCTCCGTACGTGAACGCGCGCAGCATGTAGCCGAAGCGGTTCTCGACGACGTCGGCCGGAATCTTGAGCACGTCCTCGAAAATCTTCTTCTGGAGGGCGGGCTGGTGGATCCGGATGGACCCGCCGCCGAGCTCCATGCCGTTCAGGACGATGTCGTAGTGCTGCCCGCGGACGGCCTTCGGGTTCGTGTCGATGAGAGCGGCGTCCTCGGCCACGGGCGCCGTGAAGGGGTGGTGGGTCGCCACGTAGCTCTTCTGCTCCTCGTCGTAGCTCATCAGCGGGAAATCGACCACCCAGAGGAACTTCCAGTCGTCGGGCCTGACCGTGAGCTTCCCGCGCTTCTGCAGGAGCACCGCCACCTCGAGGCGGATCCTCCCGAGGATCGCGCAGGCCTTCTCCCAGGGCGCCGCCGCGAAGAAGATCATGTCGCCGTCCTCGACCCCGAGCGCGCCCGCGAGGGCCGCCTTCTCGGGCTCCGAGAGGAACTTCACGATGGGGGACTTCCACTCGCCCCCCTCCGCCTTGATGAAGGCGAGGCCCTTCGCGCCCAGGCTCTTCGCGATCTCCTCGAGCGCCTTGAGCTCGCCCTGCGTCAGGTCCGCGAGGCCCTTGGCGTTCATGGCCTTCACGGAACCGCCCGACGCGACCGTGCCCTGGAACACCTTGAACGAGGAGGCCCGGAACGTCTCCGAGAAATCCTTCAGCTCCAGCCCGAACCGAAGGTCGGGCTTGTCGACCCCGAACCGGTTCATCGCGTCCGCGAACTGCATCCGGGGAAACGGGGTCGGGATGTCGGTGCCGAGGACGTCCTTCCAGACCTTCTTGAGCATCCCCTCGAAGAGCGCGTAGATATCCTCGCGGTCCACGAACGAGGCCTCGACGTCCACCTGGGTGAACTCCATCTGGCGGTCCGCGCGCAGGTCCTCGTCCCGGAAGCAGCGCGCGATCTGGAAATACCGCTCCACGCCGGCGACCATGAGGATCTGCTTGAACTGCTGCGGCGACTGCGAGAGGGCGTAGAACTGGCCCGGGTGGATGCGCGACGGCACGAGGTACTCGCGGGCGCCCTCGGGCGTGCTCTTGAAGAGCGCGGGCGTCTCCACCTCGATGAAGTCCTGGGAGTCGAAGTAGTCGCGGATCGCCTTCGTTGCGCGGTGGCGGACCGCGAGGTTCCTGCGCATCCTGGGGCGGCGCAGGTCCAGGTAGCGGTACGTGAGCCGGAGGTCCTCGTTCACCTTGTCGCCGCCCGCGTCGTCCAGCGGGAAGGGAGGCGTCTCCGAGGCGTTGAGGACCTCAAGCTCCGACGCGTCGACCTCGACCGAGCCCGTCGGGAGCGAGGCGTTGATCGTCCCCGCAGGGCGCGGGACGACCTTCCCGGCGATCCGGATGACCGACTCGGGCTTCACGTGCGCCGCGCGCGCGCTCAGCTCGGGGCTGGCCCTGGGGTCGAACTTGACCTGGGTGATGCCCTTGCGGTCGCGCAGGTCGATGAAGATGATCCCGCCGTGGTCCCTGATGGAGTCGACCCACCCGGAGAGGGAGACGGCGGCGCCGAGGTCGGCCTGTGTCAGCTGGGCGCAGTGGTGGGAGCGTGTCATCGGCGTGGCGTGGCGTGCAAAGGTGAGAGGAAGCCGCCCGGGGAGGGCAGGCGCAACCCGATTTTTGGCCGACCGTCGCCCGTCAGGCGAGGATGAGCGACTGGCCCGTCATCTCGGGGGGCTTCGGTATCCCCATGAGCTGGAGGACCGTCGGCGCTATGTCGGCCAGGCGCCCCCCTTCCCTCATCCGGGTCTTGCCCGCCGCGTAGCCGTCGCCGACCACGAAGAACTCCACCAGGTTGAGGGTGTGGGACGTGTGGGGGGCGTTGTGCACGGGGTCCCACATCTGCTCGCAGTTCCCGTGGTCGGCGCCGATGACGGCGCTGCCCCCGGCCTTGGAGAGGGCCTCGAGGAGATCCCCCACCCCATTGTCGGCCGCCTCGACGGCCTTGATGGCCGCAGGCAGCGAGCCGGTGTGGCCCACCATGTCGGGATTGGCGTAGTTGACGACGATGAGGGCGTACTTGCCCGACAGGATGGCGTCCCTCGCGGCCTGGGTCACCTCCGCGGCGGACATCTCGGGTTGCTGGTCATAGGTCGCGACCTTGGGGCTGGGCGGGCACGCGCGGTCCTCGCCCGGGAACGGCTCCGCCCTGTAGTTGTTGAAGAAGAAGGTCACGTGGGGGTTCTTCTCGGTCTCCGCGCAGCGGAACTGCGCAAGGCCTGCGTTGGCCACGACCTCCCCAAGGATGTTCCTGAGCCTCTCCGGCTTCGGCAGGATGACATGGACCGGCAGGCCCGCCTCGTACTCGGTCATGGTGGCATAGAAGAGGTCCAGCTTCGGTCCCCTGTCGAAGTCCTTGAATCCGTCGATCACGAAGGCCTTCGTTATCTCCCGCGGGCGGTCGCCGCGGTAGTTGTAGAAGATGACCGCGTCGCCGTCGGCAATCGACGCCAGCGGCTTGCCGTCCGCCCCGAGAACGGCCGTGGGGGTCACAAACTCGTCGCCGGCCTGCGAGGGGGTGAGGGGCTTGTCGTAGTACGCCTTGACGGCGGCCTCGGCGCTCGGCGCCGTCGCCTCGACCTTGCGGCCCGTGAGGAGGGCGTAGGCCTTCGCCACCCGGTCCCAGCGGTTGTCGCGGTCCATGGCCCAGAACCGGCCGCACACGGTGGCTATCCGCCCGATGCCGAGCTCGCGGCACTTGTCGTCGACCTGCCGGACATAGCCGAGGCCGCTGGCCGGGGGGGTGTCGCGGCCGTCCGTGAAGGCGTGGATGAAGACGCGGTCCGGGGCGATGCCGTCGGCCTTGGCCCGGGCCAGGAGCCCGTAGAGGTGCTCGAGCATCCCATGGACGCCCGCGTCGGAGACGATTCCCATCAGGTGGAGCCTCGACTTCCTTGACGTCACGCGGTCGACAACGCCCCGCCACACCGGGTTTGAGGCCATGAGCCGGTCGGTGAAGAGCTTGTTTATCCGGACGAGCTCCTGGTTCACGACCCGGCCCGCGCCGATGTTCTCGTGGCCCACCTCGCTGTTGCCCATGACGCCGTCGGGAAGGCCGACGTCGAGCCCGCTTGCGCGGACCAGGGCGACGGGATAGCGCGCGTGCAGCATGTCGTCGCACGGCTTCCTCGCGAGGTGCGTGGCGTTGAAGGAATCCTGCTCGGGATGGGGGTTGTCGCCCCAGCCGTCGCGGATCACAAGGAGTACGGGCTTGCGCGGTGAACTCATGTCGGTTTGATAGCACTATAGTGGAGGTGGGGAGCCTGTCGACAGCAGCAATGCGAATCCCGACAACAAACACCCGGAGAGGTTTCCGAGGGGCAAAGGGCCCGGCATGACACTCATCATCCGGGACCAGCTTGTGAATCCCCCGACCTGGTTCTCGTCGTTCCGCGACCTGACGCTCTACTGCAGCGTGTTCCTTCGGGACGACGTCGTGATCGAGTCCGACGATCCGGATCCCTACTACCGGTGGATGCGCCCGCGCGGCGGGATGGACTTCGTGGAGGATTTCGTGCGGCCCGGCGCCGAGAGCGGGGTCCACCTCGACGTGGAGCACAACTACCCGAGGACCGTCGTGACCGACCGGATCGCCCCCGAGAACGTCCATTCCCTCATCCGGCTGATACAATTCTGTCGAGGCGCGGCTTGACGCGGGGTTGGACGCGCGGGTGGAATCGGTTCATGCCGAATCGCGCCGTCCTCATCGCCAACCTGGGATCCCCCGACTCGACGTCAGTCCCTGACGTGCGCCGCTACCTTCGCGAGTTCCTGGGCGACGAGCGCGTGCTCGACATCCCCGCGCCGCTCAGGTGGCTCCTGCTGGAGGGGGTCATCCTTCCCACCCGCCCCAAGAAGACGGCCCACGCGTATGCGAGGATATGGACCGAGGGGGGCTCCCCGCTCGTCGTGACGTCCGAGAACGTGAGGCGAAAGCTCGCGGAGACCCTTGGGCCGGGCCTGCCGGTCTACGCCGCCATGAGATACGGCCATCCGTCCATCCCCGACACCGTGGCCGCGCTGGTCGCCGGGGGACACGACGACGTGCTCCTCTTCCCCCAGTACCCGCACTACGCGATGGCATCCTGGGAGACCGTCGTCGTGCGCCTTCGCCAGGAGGCCGCGAGGCAGGCGCCGGGGATGCGCATCAGCTGCGTCCAGCCCTTCGCCGGCGACCCGGATTACATCGGGATGCTCCACGCGGTCGCCGCGCCGTCCCTCGCGACGGCGTATGACCACCTGCTCTTCAGCTACCACGGGATACCGGAGCGCCACCTGCGCAAGGCCGACTCGTCCCGCGCGCACTGCACCTTGGTCGCCGACTGCTGCAACACGTGCTCGCCGGCCCACGCGACGTGCTACCGCGCCCAGTGCGTCCGCACCACGGCGGAGTTTGCGCGCCTCGCCGGCCTGGACCCCAAGCGGTACTCGATGTCGTTCCAGTCCCGGCTGGCGGGCGAGCCGTGGCTGAAGCCCTTCACAGACCAAGAATTTATACAGTTACCAAAGGCCGGCGTTAAACGTCTCTTAGTCATGTGCCCAAGCTTCCTTGCCGATTGCCTGGAAACGCTCGAGGAAATATCCATGACGGGAAAGGAATCGTTCCTAAACGCTGGAGGAGAACATTTTGAGAAGATAATGTGCCCAAATGACCATCCCGCATTCATCGATTTTCTCGCAAATCGTGTGCAAAAATGGCTGAATGGCAGCCCGTTGTGAGCGACCTCTCGAATCCCTCCCCGCTGACGATCCCGAATGCCGGCATGAAGACGGCCCGGGTGGCCGTCTTGATTCTCGACGGGACCGGCAAGGTCGTCTCGGCAAACCATGAGGCGAAGGTGCTGTGGCAGACGGGCGCGGGCGAGCTGGTCGGCGAGTCCTTCCCGGGACTCTTCGCCCTGGACATC
This sequence comes from uncultured Opitutaceae bacterium, assembly GCA_964509885.1. Classification (GTDB taxonomy): domain Bacteria; phylum Verrucomicrobiota; class Verrucomicrobiia; order Opitutales; family Opitutaceae; genus Palsa-1447. The sequence goes on from CAZDZL010000006.1 coordinate 10,068, forward strand.
GTCAGCGAGGACCCGGAGATGCTCGAGGCCCAGTGGGACATCCTGCTCGGCGCCATGCTCGACAAGCGCATCATCCTCTCGGTGCAGCCCAAGGAGGGCGGGCCGCATGCGATGGCGGTGCGCGCGGAGAAGGCGATCGGGGCGGCGGGAGGCTACATCGTCGTCATCGAGACCCCGCTGGAGACCGGGCCCGAGCCTTCGGCCTCCGCGGACGACCAGGCTGCGGCGCTCCAGCTTTTCGCGGAGAAGGGACCCGTCGGTTTCTTCGACCTGAACCTTAAGGCCCGCAGGGTCGTCTACTCGCCGGCGTGGAAGCGCATGCTCGGGTACGCCGATTCCGAGCTCGCGGACACCTACGAGGCGTGGATCGGGCTCCTGCACCCCGAGGATTCCGCCGCGGCGCCCGACAAGGCGGGCCGCAAGCTCAAGGTCGGTGCCCGCCCCTTCGGCGTCGAGTTCCGGATGAGGCACAAGCTCGGGCACTGGGCGTGGATCCATTGCGTGGGCCTGCAGCTGGTGAGCACGTCGGGCGAGCTGGAGCGCGTCGTGGGGATCCACATCGACTCCACGGAGCGCAAGGAGCTTGAGGAGTCCGGCTTGGCCAGCGACAGCCGGCTCTCGGCGCTGGCGGAGGAGGGGTCCCTGGCGGCGTTCGAGCTGGATTTCGAGAGGGAGGCCTGGTGGTTCTCGGGGGCCTGGCTTCGGCTCATGGGCGGCGTGGCCTCGCCCGCGAACGGGCCCGCCGCGCTCTCGGACGCGCTGACCCCGGAGGAATGCCCGGAGGGCCTCGAGGCCTGGCTGCTCGCGCAGGCGCCCGGCCAGGCGTCGTTCTCGAGGGTCGTTCGCCTGCGCACGGCCGACGGGAAGACGATCCAGGCGATGCTCGGGCTCAACCGCACGCTGACCCGCAAGAAGACCCTGGCGCGCGTCGTGGGCTACGCGTTCGCCCTTCCCGATGACGGCGCCGCCCCCGCCCCGGCCCCGAGCGCGCGCTCGACGGCCGACGCGGCGATAGACAGGACGGCGATGGCCATCTTTGACGAGGTGCTCGCGGCCCTCTCGGAGGCGGTCATCGCGACCGACGCCCGCGGGAACATCCTCTTTGCGAACACGACCGCCGCCCGGATACTGCGCCTGACGGCCGACGGCTTCGCGGGCCGCTCGCTCGACCAGGTGTTCGCCCTCGTCGACCGGCAGACCGGAAAGCCAGGCGACAATCCCGCAGAGCGCGCCCTCTCGGCCAGCGGCCCCCTGCCGCTCATCAGCGAGCACGCCGTCGCCGTGTCGGGGGCCGACCCCGTTCCGATCGTCTGGACCGCGCGCGCCTCGTACGGGCCCGACGCGAAGCCCCGAGGCATCGTCATCGTCTTCCGCAACCCGGACGAGATGAGCCTGACCCCGGAGGAGCTCATCAAGGCGAACCGCTTCGAGTCGCTCGGCCTCCTGGCCGGCGGCATCGCTCACGACTTCAACAACCTCCTGACGACGATCCTCGGCGGCCTGTCGCTCGCGAAGGACAACCGCGACAGCTCGAAGCTGGCGGATTCCGAGAAGGCCTGCATGGCGGCCAAGGGCCTCACGAAGCAGCTCCTCATGTTTGCGAAGGGCGGGTCGGGGGCGACGAGCGTCTGCGACCCGAGGGACATCCTCGAGGACGCCGTGAAGATCGCGTCCGCCGGGTCGACCGCGGAGATCACCGTCCAGTCCCAGGACGGCACCGGGGCGGTAAAGGTCGACCGGCCGCAGATCCTGCAGGTCTTCCAGAACCTGATCGTCAACGCCCTCCAGGCGATGCCCCCGCCCCCGCACAAGGCGCGCCTGCAGATCAAGGCCGCCAACGCCCGCATCACGGCGGGTCAGATCGCGTCGCTGCCCGCGGGCGACTACGTCGAGTTCGAGGTGCGCGACAACGGAAGCGGGATCAAGCCCGAGCACGTCGAGAAGATCTGGGACCCCTTCTTCACGACGAAGAAGCACGGCACCGGCCTCGGCCTGGCGACCGTGCTCTCGATCGTGCGCAAGCTGGGCGGGGAGATCGGCCTGCAGTCGACCGTCGGCGAGGGAACCGTCTTCAGCGTCTTCCTTCCCATGGCCGACCAGCCGGTGGACGTGCAGGCCCGGCCCGCGCCTTCCCTGCGCTTCGGCACCGGGCGCGTCCTTTTCATGGACGACGACGACCACATCTGCAGCCTGACGGCCTCGATGCTCGAGAGCCTCGACTACAAGTTCGACATCGCGAAGAACGGCGAGGACGCGGTGACCCTCTACAAGCGCTACCTCAACATCGGCAGGCCCTACGACGCCGTGATCATGGACCTCACCGTGATCGGCGGCATGGGCGGCGAGGAGACCTTCAACATCCTGCACGGCCTCGACAAGGACGTCCGCGCGATCGTCTCCAGCGGCTACGACAATGACGAGATGGCCCGCCAGTACCTGGACATGGGCTTCTGCGGGTACCTGACAAAGCCCTACAGGGTCACGGACCTGGGCAAGGTGCTCAAGGCCGTGCTCGGCTGAGGCGCCGGGCGGCCCTACGGCTGCCAGGTGAACCCGTGGCAGAGGGCAACCCCCGCCGCGTCCGCCTCGTCGAAGGCCAGCGCCCTGGCGTGACCCAGGTGGAGCATGACCGTGCGCGCCAGCTGCTCCTTGCTCGCCCGCCCGGACCCGGCGACGGCCTGCTTCACCCGGAGGGGGGCGTACTCAAAGACGGGAAGCCCCTGGACGGCCGCCGCGGCGATCGCCGCGCCGCGGGCGGCGCCGAGGATCTGAGCGGTCTGGAAGTTCTGGACGTAGATCGTCTGCTCGAGGGCCACGTGGCGGATCCCAGAGGCGCCGGCGATGAAGTCCGCGACCGCCCGGTGGATCTCGCCGAGCGCGAAGGCCATCGTCCGGCTCGCCGGGACGCTCACCGTCCTGCAGCGAAGGAGGACGGGCGCCCTGCCCGCAGGGAAGTCCACCAGGGCGAGGCCCGTTCCCCGGAGCGACGGGTCCACGCCCAGGACGAGGCCGACGAACGCCTTCCTGAGCTGAAGCCCGTCGGCGGCGGCCCTGCGCCGCTCCCTGCCGGAGCGCGCCGGGGCGGCCTTGCCCGCCAGCTTCGCCGTCCACAATTGCCTCGAGGTGATCCTTGCCATGGAGGGGGCTCCGGTCAGAAGAACATCTTCACCCCGGAGGCAAGCGTCAGCGTGAGCGCGACGTTTTCAAATATCCGCTGGTTTATCCGGCCGAGCAGCCACCGGCCGATGAGCGTGCCCGCTATGACGGCGGGCGCCAGCTCGGCGTTGAGCAGCAGCGTCGCCGGCGTGATCAGGCCCAGCCAGATCATGAACGGCGCCTTGAAGAGGTTGAGCATGAGGAAAAACACGGCACCCGTGCCCATGTACTCCATCTTCGGCAGGCGCATCGCGAGCAGATAAATGACCATGAGGGGGCCGGCCGCGTTGGAGATGATCGTGGTGAAGCCGGCCAGCATCCCGATGAGGGGGGCGAACCACGCGGCGCTTTCTTGCACCGGCACCTTGGGACCCGAGCGCCGCAGGAGATGAAGGATGGCGAGGCCGACCACGATGGCCCCTATCGCCAGGCGCGTCTGGCGCTCGTCCATCCGGCCGATCGCGAGGGCGCCGACAACCACCCCTGCCGCCGCCCACGGCAAGAGGCGCCACACGTGTCCCCACTGCGCGTGCCTGCGGTAGGAGAGGACGGCGACTATGTCCCCGAGAATGAGCAGCGGCAGGACGACGCCCGTCGAGCGCCGCGCCGGCATGATCGACGCGAAGAGGGAGACGAACAGGAGGCTGATCCCCGTGATCCCCGTCTTCGCGACGCCCACGAGGACCGCCCCGAGCGCCGCCAGGAACCACTCCCACGCGTGGAAATTCAATCGGCAGCCCCCATGGCCCGAGTCTCGGCGGAGAAGGCGCCGCCCGCAACCGTGAACACCTGCCAGTCGCCGAGGGCCGCGTCGGGGAGCCGGGTGCCGGTCGCGATCACCTGGGACTCCCGGTCGAGGGCCGCCCAGAAGCGGTCGCGCCGTCCCGGGTCGAGCTCCCCCAGGACATCATCGGCCAGGAGAACGGGCCTGACGCGGCTGCACGCGTGGAACCAGGCCGCCTGGGCGAGCCTCAGGGCCAGCGTCACCGTGCGCTGCTGGCCCTCCGAGGCGAAGTCCGCCGCGTCGGCGCCCCCCACGTCGAAGCGGAGGTCGTCGCGGTGGGGGCCGACGAGCGTCGTGCGCATCTGGAGGTCGCGCGCCCTCCCCGACCCGAGAAGCTCGAGGATCCCCTCGGCCGGCACCCCCTTGAGGGCCGACTCGTACCGGAGCGCCGCGGACTCCGAGCCCTCGCTTAGGCGCCCGTAGGCGGCGGCCGTCCCGGCGGCGAGTTCGGCGAGCTTGGCTCCCCGAAGGGCCACGATCCGGGCGCCCGCCGGCGCCAGGATGCGGTCGAAGGCCGTGAGCTGCGGCGCCCCGCCCGCGTCGGGCCTCTTCAGGAGGGCGTTGCGGCCGGCGAGCGCGCGCCCGTACGTCTGGAGCGCCTCCAGGTAGCCGGGGTCCATCGCGGCGAGCGTGAGGTCCATCCACCGGCGCCGGAGCGAGGGTGCCCCGCGGATCAGCTGGAGATCCTGCGAGGAAAAGACCACCGTGGGAAACCTTCCGATGTGGTCCGCGAGCCGCGCCACCCGCTCGGTGTCATACCAGAGCTCCTTGCCATCCCTGCGGATCTTGACGGCGATCCGCTCCGGCGCGCGGCCCTCGAGCTCCACGTCAAACGCAAGGGACGCCTCGTTGGCCCCGTGCAGGATCAGGTTCCGGCTGTCGGGCGCCCGGAACGAGCGCAGCGCAGTCAGGAAACCCGCGGCCTCGAGCAGGTTCGACTTACCCTGCCCGTTGGCCCCGATGAGGAATTGCCTCCGGCCCTCGAAGGCCAGGTGGGCCTCGGGGACATTGCGGAAGCCCCTCAGGCTGAGCTTCCGTAGGATCATGGGCGGGCGGGGGCCCTGGCGGGTGACGGGGGAATCGTTCCAAAACGTCGAAAATTTCAGTCGCGGGCAAGTCCGGAGGCCACTTTGATCGAAGTATGACGTTCGAGGAATCGCTCGCCGATACGCTGCGCACGCTGAAGGCGCTCGAGGGGATCCGCCCATCCGTCGACGCGGCGGCGGAGCTGGTCCTCGGCACCCTGCGCGCCGGCGGAAAGCTCCTCATCTGCGGCAACGGCGGCAGCGCGGCCGAGGCGGCCCATTTCGCGACGGAGCTCGTCGGGCGCTACGACGGCAGGAGAAGGCCGCTCCCCGCGGTGGCGCTCTCCTCCGACGGGTCGCTGGCCACCTGCATCGGCAACGACTTCGGCTTCGAGCACGTGTTCGCCCGCCAGATCGAGGCGCTGGGCAGGCCCGGCGACCTCGTCGTGGCGATCACGTCGAGCGGCAACTCGCCCAACATCGTCGCAGCCCTCAACGAGGCGAAGCGCCTCGGCTTGGATTCCGTCGCCTTCCTCGGCAAGGGCGGCGGCAAGGCCAGGGGCCTCGCGACCTGCGAACTCCTCGTGCCCGGCGCCCGCGGAGCCTCGGCGCAGGAGTCCCACCTGTTTCTCATCCACTACCTCTGCGAACTGATCGACAAGGATTTCCAATGAGCCAAAAACAAAACCCAGGTGAACAGGCCGTCATCAAGACGTCCTACGGTGAAATGACGGTGGCCTTCTGGCCCGACGTCGCCCCAAAAACGGTCGAGAACTTCAAGAAGCTCGCCCGCGAGGGGTTCTACAACGGGACCGCGTTCCACAGGATAATCAAGGGATTCATGATCCAGGGAGGCTGCCCCAACACCAAGGAGGGGCAGAAGGGCATGCCCGGGACCGGCGGGCCGGGCTACATGATAAAGGCGGAGTTCAACACCAAGTCCCACGTGAAGGGCGTCCTCTCGATGGCGCGCTCGTCGAGCCCCGACTCGGCGGGCAGCCAGTTCTTCATCGTCCACGGGGATGCGCGCTTCCTGGACCGCCAGTACACGGCCTTCGGCGAGCTCGTGTCCGGCGAGGACGTGCTGGAGAAGATCGCCAACGTCCCGACCAGCGGCCCCGAGAAGAGCACGCCCGTCGCCAGGGTCGCGCTCGAGAGCGTCACGATCGTCCCGGCCGCCTAGGCGTAGCCCAGCGCCTTCGCGACCGCGGCGTTTGTGATCCGCCCCCCGCGCGTGTTGACTCCCTGGCCGAGCCCCTTGTGCTCGGCGAGGGCGGCCTCGACGCCCTTCTGCACGATGAGGGCCACGTAGGGCTCCGTCGCCTGGGTGAGTCCCTGCGTCGACGTCCGGCCCACGAGCGCGGGCATGTTCGGCACGGCGTAGTGGATGACGCCGTACTCCTTGTAGACGGGCTCCGTGTGGGACGTCGGCCGGATGCTCTCGATGCAGCCCCCCTGGTCGATCGCGATGTCGACGATGACGCTTCCCGGTCGCATCGTGGCCACCATCTCGTTCGTCACGACGGTGGGCGCCTTCGCCGCGGGGATGAGCACGGCGCCGACGAGGAGATCGGCGTCGGCCACGCAGCTCTCGAGGTTGGCGAGGTTGGACATCAGCGTCACCACACGACCCCTGTACTCGGAGTCGAGCGCCTCGAGCTTGCGCGTGTCGAGGTCGAGCACCGTCACGCGGGCACCCATGCCCGCGGCCATCTGGACCGAGTGCGCGCCGGAATTGCCGGCCCCGACGACGACCACGTGGCCCGGAAGGGTCCCGGGGATGCCGCCCAGCAGGACGCCCGAGCCTCCGTGCTGGGACTGCAGGAAATAGGCGCCCACCTGGATCGCGAGCCGGCCCGCGACCTGGGACATGGGTTTCAATAGCGGGTACGAGCCGTCGCTGCCCTCGACCGTCTCGTAGGCGATCCCGAGGATGTTCTTTTTGAGCAGTACCTTCGCAAGCGCGGGGCCCGCGGCGAGGTGGAGGTAGGTGAACAGCGCCTGGCCGTCCTGAAGGAGCCCGTATTCCGAGGCGAGCGGCTCCTTGACCTTGAGGACCATGTCGGCGGACTTCCACACCGTGGCCGCGTCGGCGACGAGGGTGGCACCCGCGGAGCGGTATTCGGCGTCGGTGAAGCCGGCGCTCAGTCCGGCCGATTTCTGGACGAGCACCTTCGCCCCCAGGGACACGCAGCGCCGGCAGAGGCTGGGTGTCATCGACACCCGCGTCTCGCCGATCTTGATCTCCTTTGGAACCCCGATTTTCATGCGATGATGATGGCCGCGGCGGGAGGAGTGACAAGCGGCAACAGGCTGCCCGGGCTTACGGCCAAGGCTTGGAATGTACCGTTGGATCGGCCATGGACAGTGGCGATGCCGAAGATGCTGAACCTCATGGTGGCCTGCGCCGAGAACCGCGTCATGGGGCGCAAGAACCGCCTGCCCTGGCGGATCCCCGAGGACCTCAAGTTCTTCCACGACGAGACGGCGGGCAAGACCATCGTCCTCGGCCGGATCTGCTACCAGACCTGGCCGCGCGCGCGCGAGGACGGCAGGCGCCTGGTCGTCGTCTCTTCCGACCGCTCGCTCGAGAGGGAGGGCGTGCGGGTCGCGGGCTCGGTCCCGGAGGCGCTCGCCATCGCCGAGCCCATGCCGGGTGAGATCTACGTGAACGGGGGCGAGCGGATATTCGAGGAGGTCCTGGCGCTGGACCGCCCCATGAGGCTCCACCTGACGCTCGTCCACGCCGAGGTCGAGGGGGACCGGTATTTCCCGGAATGGCGCCACCTCGCGTGGCGCGAGGTGTCCCGGCGGGACAGCTCCGACGAGAACTTCAGCTACACCTTCTTCACGCTCGAGCGCTAGTGAGACGCGCGCACCGCGTGGGCCCTTGCCACAGCGACGTACTTCTCGGCCTGTTCGCGCAGCCCGTCCTTCTCCGCGGAGGTGAGCGGACGCACCACCCGCGCCGGGGACCCAAAGACGAGCGAGCCCGGGGGGCACGTGAACCGCTGCGGCACGAGAGCGTTGGCGCCGACGAGCGAGTGGTCGCCGATGACCGACCCGTCGAGGACGGTCGCACCCATGCCGATCAGGCAGGCGTCGCCGATCGTGCACGCGTGCACGATCGCGCCGTGCCCGACCGTGCACCACGCGCCGATCCGCACGCCGAGGTCGTCGGCCAGGTGGACGACGGCGTTGTCTTGTATGTTCGTGCCTTCCCCCACGACGATCGAGTTGATGTCACCCCGAAGCACGGCCCCGTAGAAGACACTACTCCCCTGCCCCAGTCTCACGTCGCCGACCACCGTGGCGCTCGCGGCGATGAAGGCCGCGCCCGACGTGTCGGGCGTCCTTCCAAGGTGCCGCTCCAGTCGTTCCTCGATCGTCATGCTCAGGCCTTCTCCTTCGAGTAGGGCACCCCTATGGCCTTGGGCGCGACGGACACGCCCACAAAGCCGGCGAGGAGGAGCACCGTCAGGATGTACGGAAGGGCGATGATGAACTGGACCGGCACGATCCCGATCCCCGGGAGGACGACGCCCTGCAGCCTCGCCGCCCCGGCGTCCGCGAACGCAAAGAGGAGGCAGGCGGCGAGAGTCGGATAGGGCCTCCACTTGCCGAAGATGAGGGCCGCGAGCGCCAGGTAGCCCTTCCCCGCCGTCATGTCCCGCACGAACCCCGCGCTCGCGGCCGTCGAGATGTAGGTTCCCGCGACGCCGCAGAGCACGCCCGAGATGAGGGTCGCCTGGTAGCGCAGGGCGTTCACTGAGATCCCGGCCGTGTCCACGGCAAGCGGGTTCTCGCCGACGGCGCGGAGGCGCAGCCCGAACCGGGTCCTGTAGAGCACCCAGGCGCTGGCCGGGACGAGCAGGGCTGCAAAATACACGATGATGTTGTGGCCGCTCAGGAGCTCCGCGTAGGCAAGGCCCGGCACCGGGTGCCGACGGGCGACCTGCGACCAGGGCCAGGCCAGGCCGAGGAAGCGCTGCCCCGGGCCGTCCAGCTGGGGCGTCTGGCCGCCCTGCTCGAACCAGGCGAGGGCAAGCGCGGGGGCAAGGCCCGCGACCATGATGTTGACCGCCATGGCCGCGACGACCTGGTTTCCCCGCTGGGTCAAGCAGGCGAAGGCGATGATGAGGGCCAAGAGCGTCGCGGCCCCTATCCCGGCCCCAAGGCCAAGCCATGCGGAGCCCGTCGTCGCGGAGACGGCGGCGGAGGCGAAGGCCGCCGCGAGCATCTTTCCCTCGAGGCCGAGGTCGATCACGCCCGACCTCTCGGAGAAGAGCCCGGCCAGCGAGGCGAGAACGAGGGGCACGGCCACCCGGATCGTCGCGGCCAGCAGGAGGATGATCTCGCGGTAGGCGTCCATCTAGGCGCGGCTGCGGCCCTTGGCCGCCGCGAGGAGCGCCGCAAGCGGCGCCCGGAACACGTTCTCAAGGGCCCCGCAGAACAGGATCACGAGGCCCTGGATAAGGATCACCATGTCGCGGTTCACGTGGGGCATGTCGAAGGAGAGCTGGGAGCCTCCCTGGTAGAGGGCCCCGAAGAGAAGCGAGGCGGCGAGTATCCCCACCGGGTGGTTGCGGCCCATGAGGGCGACGGCGATCCCGACGAACCCGGCGCCGCCCGGGAAATCGAGGAGTATCCTGTGCTCGGACCCCATGAGCTCGTTGACTCCCAGGCAGCCCGCCAGCCCGCCGGAAAGGATCATGGCAACCAGGATCGTGCGCTCCGGGGAGATGCCCGCGTACACGGCCGCCCGCGGGTTCTGGCCCACGACGCGAAGCGCGTAACCCCACCGTGTTCGCCAGAGGAAAACCCAGACGAGGAGGCAGGCGACCAGGGCGAGGAGCGACGCGAGGTTGAACGGCGACGCGGCGAACTTAATCCCAAGGCGGGCGAGAACCTGGTGGACCGCGGGCATGGCCGCCCCCGGGCCGAACTCCCTGGTCTCCGGGGACTGCTGGCCGGGCTTGATGAGGACGTTGACCAGGAGGTAGGTCATCAGGGCCGAGGCTATGAAGTTGGCCATGATCGTGGTGATGACGATGTGGCTTCCCCGCCGCGCCTGGAGCCATGCGGGCACGAAGGCCCACGCGGCGCCGAAGGCACAGCCCGCGGCGATCCCGAGCGGCACCACGACCCAGGGGGATCCCGAGCCGAAGGCGAGGCCGACAAGGCCCACGCCCAGGCCGCCGATGTACGCCTGGCCCTCGCCGCCGATGTTGAACAGCCCGGCGTGGTACGCCACGGAGACCGCGAGCCCCGTGAAGACGAAGTCCGTCGCGTAGAAGAGCGTGTAGCCGACCGAGTCCTGGGAGCCGAAGGCGCCGGCGGCCATGAGCTTGAACGCGGCCCACGGGCTCTCCCCGACCAGGCGGATGACGGCGCCCGAGATGACGAGCGCGGCGCAGAGGTTGACGAGCGGCAGAAGGCCGAACTCGGCCCACCGCGGGAGCCGGGACACCGCCCTCATGGGCGCGGCTCCCCCTTGACGCCGGCCATCAGAAGGCCGATCGCCTCCTCCGTCGCCCCCGCGCCGGGAATCTCGCCCACAATCTCGCCCCCCGCCATGACGAGGATCCTGTCCGAGAGTCCCATGATCTCGTCAAGCTCCACGGATATGACGAGAACGGCCTTGCCCGCATCCCTGAGGGCGATGAGCCGCCGGTGGATGAACTCTATGGCGCCGATGTCCACGCCGCGGGTCGGCTGGCCGACAATCAGGACCGCCGGGTTGCAGTCGATCTCGCGGGCGAGGACGAGCTTCTGCTGGTTGCCCCCCGAGAAGGCCGTGATGCGAAGGCCAGGGTTCTGCGGGCGGACGTCGTACGAGGCCATCTTGGCCTCGCAGTCGGCCCGGATGGCCCTGCGGCTCATGAGGGCGCCCCTGTTGAACTGGGGCCTGCCCTGGTAGCCCAGGATCACGTTGTCCTCAGCCGCAAAGCTGCCGACCACCCCCATCTTCAGGCGGTCCTCGGGCACGTGGGCGATCCCCCGGCTGCGCCTCTCGCGCGGGCCGACATCCCCGCGGGATATCTCTTGGCCGCCGAGGAGGATCGAGCCGCCGGAGGGCTCCGTTATCCCCGAAATCGCCTCCACAAGCTCGGACTGCCCGTTCCCCGAGACCCCGGCAACCCCGACGATCTCGCCCGCCCGGAGGGTGAGGCTCACCCCCTTGACCCGGGCCACGCCCAGGCGGTCGCGCACCTCAAGGTCCCGGACGTCGAGGAGCACCCCGCCCGGCCTCGCCGGCCCCTTCTCCACCCTGAGGAGCACCGAGCGCCCCACCATCTGCTCGGCCAGCGCGGGCGGCGACGTGTCCCGGGTCGCCGTCTCGTGGACGACGGCTCCCTGCCTCATGACGGTCACCCGGTCGGTGATGGCCATGATCTCTCGGAGCTTGTGGGTCACGAGGATGACCGTCTTTCCCTGGTCGCGCAGGAGCGCGAGCATCCGGAAGAGCTGGTCGGCCTCGGCGGGCGTGAGGACGGCCGTCGGCTCGTCGAGGATGAGGATGTCGGCCCGGTGGTGGAGGGCCTTGAGGATCTCCACCCTCTGCTGCATCCCGACGGGAAGGTGACCGGTCTCCGCGTCGAGGGGAACCTCGAGGCCGTACTCGCGGCCCAGGCGCTCCAGGCCCTCCCGGGCCTCGTTCAGGCCCCGCCCCAGCCTGCGTCCGCCCTCGGCGCCGAGGACGACGTTCTCGAGCACGGTGAACCGATCGACCAGCATGAAGTGCTGGTGCACCATGCCGATGCCCGCCTCGATCGAGTCGCGGGGACGGGAGATCTCGACGAGGCGGCCGTTGACGCGGATCTCGCCGGCGTCGGCCCGGTGGAACCCGTAGACGACGTTCATCAGCGTCGACTTGCCGGCGCCGTTCTCCCCGATGAGCCCGTGGATCGACCCGCGGGCTACGGATAGGGAAACGGCCCTGTTCGCGTGGACGGAGCCGAAGCGCTTGTCTATCCCCCTGAGCTCAAGCGCGGGCCCGGGGGATCCGACATCGGCCTTGGGCGGGGGGCTCGCCGGTTCCACGATACTACGGAGCCTTGTAGTCGGGGACCGTGATCTTGCCGGCGATGATGTCCGCCTTGGCCCGGTTCAGGCGCTCCTCCATGTCCGGGGTCAGGATCTTCCGGTTGTACTCATCCAGGGAATAGCCGACCCCGTCCTCCGCGAGGCCGAGCACCCTGGGCCCGGCCTTCCATTTCCCGCTGCGCGCCTCGGTGAAGACCGTGTACACGGCCACGTCCACGCGCTTGAGAGCGGAGGTGAGCACGCCCCCCGGGTGGAGGTAGTCCTGGTTGCTGTCGCAGCCTATGGAAAGGACCCCGGCATCCGCCGCGGCCTGCATGACGCCGACGCCCGTGGCGCCCGCGGCATGGAAGACCACGTCGGCGCCGCGCCCGAACTGCCCCTTCGCGAGTTCCGATCCCGCCGAGGGATTGGTCCAGGCGGCCGGAGTCGTGCCTGTCATGTTCTCGATGACCTCGTCCTGGGGGTTAACATAGGCGACGCCCGCGCGGTAGCCGACGGCAAACCTGCGGATGAGGGGGATGTCCATGCCTCCCACGAACCCGACCTTTCCGGTCTTCGATGCCAGGGCCGCCGCCATGCCGCAGAGGAAGGAGGACTCCTGCTCCCGGAAGTTGATCGACTCCACGTTCGGCAGGTCGACAAGGCCGTCGATGACGGCGAACCGGACATCCGGGGATTCCCGGGCGACCGTCTCGACGGCCGACGCCTGGGTGAACCCCACGGCGACGATGATCGTGGCCCCCCGGTGGACGAACTGGCGCATGATCTGCTCCCGCTGCGAGGCGTTCTGGATCTCGAACTCCCGCACCTCGATCCCCGTCTCCTTCTTGAAGCGCTGCACGCCCTCGCTCGCGGATTGGTTGAAGGAGCGGTCGAACTTCCCGCCGAAGTCATAGAGGATCGCGGGGGAGAAATCGGCCGCGCAGGCCGCGTGGGCGGCAGCCGAGGCGAGCACGAGGGCGAGGAGGCGCCTTATCATGCTCATGGTATCGGGAGCGGCGGCAGGCTCCAGATCTGGCTCGCGTACTCGCGGATGGTTCGGTCGCTCGAGAACTTCCCGACGCGCGCCGTGTTCAGGATGGCCTTCTTCGCCCACCCCTCGCGGTCGCGGAAGGCCGCGTCGACCTTGGCCTGGCAGTCGCTGTAGGCCCGGAAGTCGGCAAGGACCATGTAGGGGTCCCCGCCGGCGAGCAGCGTGTCGTGGATGGGCCCGAAGGCCCCGTGTTCGCCCGGCGTCCAGTAGTCGCTGCCGAGCCAGTCTACGACCGCGCGGACCTCCTCGTCGTCCCGGTGGATGTCCCACGGGTTGTAGCCCGCCGCACGCCGGGCCTCGACCTCCTCCACCGTCATGCCGAAGATGAAGATATTCTCGTCGCCGACCTCCTCCTTGATCTCGATGTTGGCGCCGTCGAGCGTCCCGATGGTGAGCGCCCCGTTTAGCGCGAGCTTCATGTTGCCCGTGCCTGAGGCCTCCTTGCCCGCCGTCGAGATCTGCTCCGATATGTCGGCCGCGGGGATGATCTTCTCCGCGAGCGAGACGCGGTAGTTCGGCAGGAACGCGACCTTGATCTTGTCGCGGACGCGGCTGTCGGAATTTATGCGCACCCCGATCACGTTGATCGCGCGGATGAGGTTCTTCGCCACATCGTACCCGGGGGCTGCCTTTGCCGCGAAGATGAAGACGCGCGGGGCTATGTCCAGCGAGGGGTTCTTCAGGACGCGGCGGTAGAGCGCCAGGATGTGGAGCAGGTTCAGGTGCTGGCGCTTGTACTCGTGGAGCCGCTTGATCTGCGCGTCGAAGATTGCGTCGGGCGAGACGTCAATCCCGCACTCGGACTTGATCACCTGGGCGAGGTCCACCTTGTTCGCCCGCTTCACCTCCATGAATTCCCGCCTGAAGGCGGGGTTGTCCGCGTGCTTCTCGAGACCGCGCAGAAGGTCTAGGTCCCGGGCCCAGCCCTCGCTGCCGAGCGTCCGGGTGGCGAGCGCCGCGAGGCGCCTGTTGCACTGCAGGAGCCAGCGCCGCGGCGTGATCCCGTTCGTCTTGTTCTGGAATTTCCCCGGGTATAAGGCGTCGAACTCCGGGAAGAGGTTCTTGCGCAGGAGTGCCGTGTGCAGCGCCGCGACCCCGTTGACGGCGTGGGTGCCGACGACGGCGAGGTGCGCCATGCGCACCATCTTGTGGCCGTTCTCCTCTATCAGGGAGCAGGCCCGCTTCTTCCCGTCGTCCCCCGGCCACTTCGCCTCACACAAGGCGAGCACGCGCAGGTTGATGTCAAAGATGATCTGCAGGTGGCGCGGCAGAACCCGTTCGAAGAGCGGGACGCCCCACTTCTCGAGCGCCTCGGGAAGCAGCGTGTGGTTCGTGTACGCCAGGGTCCGGGTGGTGATGTCCCAGGCCGCGTCCCAAGCCATGTCATGCTCGTCGAGGAGGATGCGCATGAGCTCGACGACGGTGATCGCCGGGTGGGTGTCGTTCAGCTGGATGGCAACCTTGTCCGGGAAATTCTTCCAGGAATTGCCGGCGGTGCGGAAGTGCCTGCGGATGATGTCACGCACCGAGCACGAGACGAAGAAGTACTGCTGCACGAGGCGCAGCTCCTTTCCGTTCTCGGTCTTGTCGTTCGGATAGAGGACCTTTGAGACCGTCTCGCCGATCGCCTTCTCGCGGACCGCCTCGACGTACCCGCCCGAGTTGAACGCGGCCAGGTCGAAGTCGTCCGAGGACCGGGAAGCCCACAGGCGCAGAAGGTTGACCGTCTTCGTGCCGAAGCCGGCCGTCGGGATGTCGTGCGGCACGCCCAGGACAGTCCTGGTCTCGATCCATTTCGGCCTCGAATTCCCGTGGTCGTCGAAGGCGTTGATCACCTTCCCGTAGAGCTTCACCTCCTGTGTGTAGTCGGCTCGGATGATTTCCCACGGGCTCCCGAAGAGCATCCAGCGATCGGGGTGCTCCACCTGGCATCCGTTCACGATCTCCTGCTGGAAAAGTCCGAATTCGTAGTGGATCCCGTAGCCGAGTGCCGGGAAGTCGAGTGTCGCCAGGGAGTCGAGGAAGCAGGCTGCAAGCCGGCCCAGGCCGCCGTTGCCGAGGCCCATGTCGACCTCCATCTCGCGGACTTGGTCGAAATCCACGCCTAGGGACGAGAGGGCCGAGCGGACGGCCTCGGTGAGCCCCGTCGCCAGCAGGTTGCTCTCATAGAGGCGGCCCATCAGGTACTCCATCGAGAAGTAGTATATCCTCCTCGCATTCTGGGCGTTGTGCACCTCCTGGGTCGCGATCATGCGCTCGTGGATCGCATCCCGTACGGCGAGGGAGGACGCGATCCACCAGTCCCTGGGCGTTGCGGTGGGCGCGTAGCGTGCCAGCGTGGAGGTGAGGTGGCGCTGGATCAGGGACCGCATGATCTCGGCCTGTGAATCGTGCGTCGTTTTGTCCTTGGATGTGTTGGGCATGCGATGGTTGACCCCTGCCTATGCAAGACTCGCGCCGCCCGGAGGGGGGGTCACGCAAAAACGCCGGCCGTGACCCTATTTTTGAAAACGCCTAGCGAGCTCCGCGTGGTTGAGCTCCACGTACGTCGGGCGCCCCGACGGGCTGGAAACGGGGGAGGACGTCGCGAACAGCTCGCGCAGGAGGGCAGCCGACTCCGTCGCCCCGGAATGCGCGGGAAGGCGCACGGCTTTGGCCGCCGCAAGTCGGGCCAGCTCGTCGCGGGCGAGGCCGATGTCCGAGGCCGGCATTCGCCCCTCGCGAAGCGCGCCGACGAGGTCGCGGATGAACGCCTCGACGTCCCCTGGCTCCATCCATGCCGGAAGCGCCTCGACGCGGAAGAAATTGCGGCCGAACTCGGAGACCTCGAGACCATGCCGACCCAGGAAGCCCAGGTTGTCGGTGAGGACGGCCGATGCCACCGGGTTGAGCTCGACCGAAACAGGCAGGAGCAGGCGCTGGACGGGCACGCCCCCCGCCTCGAACTGGCCCTTCAGGCGCTCGTACCAGACCCGCTCATGCGCGGCGCGGCGGTCCAGCAGGACAAGGCCGTGCGGCGTCTCAAAGAGGGCGAAGTTTCCGTGCGCGGTGCCCACGAACCTCCATTGGGGCGAGTAATCCCGGTCGTTGCCGGGCGCGCCGGGCTCCGCGGCCGGGGCGAAGGAGGGACCCGCCGGAAGGACCCCCTGCGCGGGCTCGCCCACCCCGCCCCAAAACGGCCCCGGAAGAGCGGCCAGTACACCCAGCCCCGCGGGAACCTGGTCCGGCCGGGCGGCGGGCGCGGACTCGCCGGCCCACTCCCTCAGGCGCGACAGCACGGCGCGTATGATGAAGCCCCGGACGATCGCCTCGCTCCGGAACCGCACCTCGCGCTTGGCCGGATGCACGTTGACGTCGACCTCCGATGGCCTGCACTCGAGGAAGACAAAGGCGACGGGATAGCGCCCTTGCGGAACCGACTCCCTGTAGCTCTCCATGAGGGCCCCGTTGACCGTCCGGCTGTCCACCGGCCGCGCGTTGACAAACGCCACCATGTCGTGCCGTGTCGCGCGCCCGGTGCCCGGGCGCCCGATCAGCCCGGTGAGGCGCATGTCGGATTCGGCGTAGTCCATGGGCAGGAGCCCCTCGGCCGCCTGGCGGCCGAAAATCTCGGCGACGCGGTCGGCGAGGCTCGTGCATTCCGGGGATCGGAAGACCTCCCTGCCGTCCTCATACAGGGCAAAGGAAGCCGCCGGGCAGGCGAGCGCATAGAGGCGGACGCAGTTGACGATGTGCCCGGCCTCGGTCCGGTCCGACTTCAGGAACTTGCGGCGCGCCGGGACAGGCTCGAAGAGGTGCTCGACGTCGATCCGGGTTCCGACCGGCCGGCCGCAAGCCCTCTGGTGCACCACTCTGCCCGCATTGACCACGATCTCGGTCCCGGAGTCCTGCCCGGCTTCGCGGGTCTGGAGGGTGAAGCGGGAGACGCTGGCGATCGAGGGGAGCGCCTCCCCGCGGAAGCCGAAGGTGGCGAGCCGGTCCAGGTCCGAGGAGTCTGAGATCTTGCTCGTCGCGTGGCGCTCGAGCGCGGTCCGTGCGTCCTCGGCGGACATCCCGTGCCCGTTGTCGTCCACCCGGATGAGGGACCTTCCGGCGTGCGCGAACTCCACGACGACGCGGGTGGCGCCCGCGTCCAGGGCGTTCTCGACAAGCTCTTTCACGACGGCCGCCGGCCGCTCGATCACCTCCCCCGCGGCGATCTGGTTGGCGACGCGCTCCGACAGGATGCGGACCTTGGCCATTGCGGTGGTGCAGCAACGCCCCGGCCGACGCTAGGCCAGCAGCTTCTTCCAGCGGGCGAACTGCCGGGCAACCTGGAGGGGACCGGGCATTCCCGTCCCCTTCCTCATCGCGAGGGAGCGGTCGAGGTCGAACACCCGCGCCCAGTCGGCGCCGAAGCCCGGATGCAGCCGCCTGACCTCGGCGGTGGAAAGCTCCGGGATGGTGCACCCCTTCTTCTCGGAGAGCGCCACCACCGCCCCGACCACGTGATGGGCCTCGCGGAAGGGCACGCCGCGCGAGACGAGGTATTCGGCGAGGTCGGTGGAAAGGAGGGCGGGGTCCGCGACCGCCGCGGCGCAGCGGTCCCTCACGAAGGTCATCCCCCGCAGGGTGCCCTCGAGGACCTCGGCGCAGCTCGCCGCCTGGTCGAAGCTGTCGAACACGGGCGGCTTGTCCTCCTGAAGGTCGCGGTTGTAGGTCATCGGGAGCCCCTTCACGAGCGCCAGGAGCGTGTGGAGGTTCCCCTGCAGCCGGGCGGACTTCCCCCTCAGGAGCTCGCAGGCGTCGGGGTTCTTCTTCTGGGGCATGAGCGAGCTGCCCGTGCAGAAATCGTCGGGGAGTTCCACGAACTTGAATTCCGCGCTGCTCCAGAGGATCAGGTCCTCGGCGATCCTGGAAAAATGGACCCCCAGGATCGCGCAGGCGCCGGCGAACTCGATGAAGACATCCCTGTCCGCGACGGCGTCCATCGAGTTCTGGGTCACCCGGGGCCGCCCCTTGGAGTCCACGAACCCGAGGATCTTCGCGGTGTACTCGCGGTCGATGCGCAGCGTCGTCCCCGCGATCGCCCCGGAACCCAGCGGGCACTCGTTCGCCTTTTCCGCGACCTCCGCAAACCGGGCCCTGTCGCGCTCGAGCATCTCCATCCAGGCGAAAAGGTGATGCGCGGCGGCGACCGGCTGCGCCCTCTGCAGATGGGTGTAGCCGGGGATCCGGACGCCCCGGCTCTCCGCCGCGGCGGCAAGGAGGGCCCGCTGCGCGGCGAGCACCCTGGCCCCGAGCACCGAGCACGCATGCTTGAAGAACAGCCTCATGTCGGTCGCGACCTGGTCGTTGCGGCTGCGCGCGGTGTGGAGCTTCGCCGCGGCGGGCACACGCATCGTGAGCGCGTGCTCGATGTTCATGTGGAGGTCCTCGAGCCTCTCGTCCCAGACGAAACGCCCTGCCTCGATCTCCGCGAGTATCGCGTCGAGGCCCTTCTGGATCGCGTCGCGCTCCCTTGCCGTGATGAGCCCCACGCGGGCGAGCATGGCGCAGTGCGCCTTGCTGCCGGCGATGTCGAACGGCGCCAGCCTCCTGTCAAAGGAGGTGGATTCGCTGAACTTCATCATCAGCGCGGCGGGACCCGCGTCAAAGCGGCCCCCCCAGGTTGCCTGCGTTTTCTTGGCCATGTTGCGGGAGACGAGATGACTCGCCGCCGAGCGCAGGCGCAACGCGAAATATCGCGCCCATTTTGCAGTTTGCCCACCGGCGCCCCGCGTCCAGATTGGCCGGGTGCGCCGGCTGCTAACCCCCGTCTCCCTCGCCCTCCTGGCGGCGCTGCCCCTGCGCGCCGACGATTCCATGGCCAGGTTCAACGTCGTGGACATCAAGCCCGCGGTCGTGTCGGTCTTCATCGCCACCGTGACGATGACGATGCCGCCGTTCGTCCGGAAGAACACCGTCTACTCGTCGACGTACACCGCGAAGGTGTTCCCCTACTTCTTCTACAACGAGAAGGGCCGAATATGGATCGTGGTCCCCGAGGACTTGCTTCAGCGCGCCGCCAAGGGGCAGCCCGTCGACTTCGTCGGGCACGCGCTGAGCGACGCCGGTGAGGAACGCCGTGTCGAGGGCCACGCCGTCCCCATGGGGCCCTGGGGCGGGAAGATCCGGGTGCGCGTCTTCGTGACGAAGAGGATCTCCCTAAACTACGACACGACCTACGTGCTCAAGGGCTCCCCGGGGGCCGCGCCTGCCCCTACGCCCAGATGAATTCGATGACCTTCTCGACCGACGGCGCCAGGCTCTGGTGCACCGGGCATGTGTTGGCCGCCTTCTCAAGCACGCCCTGAGGCACGCCCTTCGCGGAGGCGGGCATCCACATCCGGGCGGTCAGCCTCGATATCCTCCTCGGCGCGTCCGCCGACATTTCCTTCGTCACGTCGAAGCGGATCCCGCCGATCTCCACGCCGTGCTTCCGGGCCACGATGGCCATGGTGGTCGCGATGCAGGTCGCGAATCCCGTCGCCACCAGATCCGTGGGCGAGAAGGCCTCGCCGCGGCCCTGGTTGTCCTTCGGAGCGTCCGTGGCGAGCACGTTGCCCGAGGGGCCGTGCACGGCCGAGCAGTGGAGTTCGCCCTGGTATTCGCCGTTGATCTTAACCATGGACCCATCATCACCCGGGCGCGGGGATTTGCAACCGCCCTCAGGGCTCGGGCGCTATGAATGAGGGATCGATCACCTTGCGGGCCTGGCGGACAAAGGACGCCAGCGGGGCGTCGAAGTTCGGCGCGGGACCCCCGCACCCCGGGATAAAGATGGGGGCTCGAGCGGGCGGGCTGCCCAGCGTCAGCGGCGTGGCCTCCCTCTGCTGGTCGAGTGACTGGGTCACGTAGCTGGTCCTGACGTAATACACGTCCTGGCCGCCGCGCCTCCACAGCTCGAAGACAAGGGCCCCGCCCGGGAGCATCGGGTTCATCTGCGTACCGGCCACGCACCAGTTCATCCCGAACAGGCCTCCGACGCTGGCCTGTGTGGAGTCGTGGCCCACGAGAACGACAATGTGCTCTCCCGAGGGGCCAATGGCGCCCGGGACGGGCTCACCCTCGGCCCCCTGCTCAAGCGTGTCGACGATGTGGCTCGCGATGTTGGAGGCGCCCACCTGTGCCGGGTAAAAGGTTCGGCACACCAGGTCAAAGAAGAGCTCATGGAGCACCAGCACGTCGGTCATCACTCTCCCATCCACCTTTCCCCAGCCCACGTCCGGCGCGGGCATGCCGTCCGTGTATTCAAGGAGAAGGCTGTCGGCGCACGTCTCCGCGACCCTCAGGGGCCCCGACAGCTTGACGAGGTAGTCCTTCTGGCCCGCGGCCAGCTCGCTCGGCCCGTCGAGGGGCGTGGACGCGCCGGCTCCCGCGCCCCAGAGTATTCCCTTAAGCTCTGCGAACTGCGGGGCATAGGCCCTCTCCAGATTTCCCATGTCCCCGCCCACGCGCCCGAGCACGGCAGCCGCAGCCAAACCGGGGTCCGCGTGTCCCACGTGGGACCGGTAGGGCTGGTACAGGGGGTCGGCTTCGCCCTCGGGAAGAGCGTGCACGTCCGGCTCTCCGACGGGAACGAGGGCCTTGCCGAGGATCCGGCCGGTCTCGATGGTCCGCTGGTCGTTGTCCGCGCGGATGAAGACTAGGGGCCCGTCGACGGCCGGGTCGCCCGAGAGCAGCCCCGATGCCATGAACCGCATGCGGTAGTAATCCCCCATGAAGGCGACGAGCTGGTTGCCACGAGGCGTCTGGATGGCCGGCGCCACCTCCCATTTGGGCCAGGGCTGCGCCGCGTACTTCGCCATCGCGTCGTTGGCCAGGAGCGGCGCGCGCACGCCGTGCCGCGTCAGGATGATGGCGAGCTTCAGCTCGTCTGCGGAGGATTGGGGGCCGGCCCCTCCCGCCGCGCAGAGGACAAGCGATGCCAGAAGCGCCGCAATGCACGCCCGGGCCCGTGTTTTCCTTCTCCCAAGCCCGCGGATTTCGCCCATGATGCAATCAATCGCCGATCAAGGACCCAGTCAAGGTGGCGGCGCGCTAGCGGATTCCATGCGCCCGATTGTCATCCCGTGTGGCTGAGACAAGGCCCATACCCTCTTCATGCCCTCAAATCCCCCGAGCCGTCCTCAAGCGCCTAGAAGAACCCCTTGGATCGCTGCTGCCGCAGTCGGTCTCCTCGGCTCGCTCGCCTGCGCCCTCGCGAGCGCCGCATCGGCGACCACCTACCCCGTCGCCCCCGCATTCGGTGGGATCAACTTCCAGCAGCCGGTCCAGGTGGTCTTCGCCCCGGGCGAGACCACGCGGGCGTTCGTGGTCGAGAGGGCCGGGACGATCGCGATGGTGCCGGACATCAGCAACCCGGTCAGGCACGTGATTCTTGACCTCTCGGCCAACGTCAACCCCAGCGCCAACGACGGCGGCCACGGAATGCTCTCGATGGCCTTCCACCCCAATTTTGCGCAGAACGGCTACTTCTACGTGTGGACCTCATTCTGGGACTCCGGCGGGAACCGGTACACGAGGCTGATCCGCTACACGCTTTCCGCGGGCGGCACGGTGGACCCCGCCTCCGCGCTCACCCTGATCAGCCAGCCGGTAGGCTCGGGGGGCCACGACGGCGGAACGCTCCTGTTTGGAGCGGATGGCTACCTCTATCTCTCGATCGGCGACGGCGACGAGGGGGTGGCCGGCGCCGAGGCGATAGCCAGCCACCAGCGCATCGACATGGGATTCTTCGGCGCCGTGCTCCGCATCGACGTCGACCAGAGGCCGGGGAACCTCGCCCCCAACCCCCATCTTGGACAGCAGCCCACGGGCTACCTGATCCCGGCGGACAACCCCTTCATCGGGGCGACGTCCTTCAACGGCCAGCCCGTCAATCCCGCGTCGGTCAGGACCGAGTTCTGGGCCGTGGGTCTCAGGAACCCGTTCCGGATGGCATTCGACTCCGCAAACGGCGACCTGTGGGTGGGCGACGTCGGCCTCAATACCCGCGAGGAGATCGACGTCGTTACAAAGGGGGCGAACTACGGATGGAGTTTCTACGAGGGCAATGCGCCCGGCCCCGACTTTGCGTCGCTTCCCCCGGGCATCCCGTTCACCCCTCCCATCTGGGACATCGGTCACACCAACGGAGACCTGTGCATCATCGGCGGTCTCCTTTATCACGGGGCGCAGTTCCCCCAGCTTCAGGGACAGTACGTCTTCGGCGACTACATCAGCGGGCGCATCTGGGCGGCCAGCAGCACCGCCACGCGTCCGTTTCAGGGATCCCAGGTGGTCCAGATCGCCTCAGTGGTCGGGGTGACCGACATCACGGTCCAGCCCGGCACCGGGGACATCCTCCTCGCCAACCTGAACGACGGGGTCATCCAGAAGCTCGGCCCCGCGTCGGCGACTCTCACGCCCCCGCTCATCGGCGTCCAGCCGACCGCCCAGACCATAGCAAGCGGAAGCACCGTCGTCTTCGGCGTCGAGGTCAACGCCTCGCCGGCGGCGACCTACCAATGGTTCCTCAACGGCGCGCCCGTGTCCGGGGCGACCGGGGCCCTGCTTGTTCTCCCGGATGCGACCGCGGCAAACGAGGGCACCTATTCCTGCCTGGTCTCAAACTCCGCCGGGTCGGTCATGAGCGCGCCCGCGGGCCTCACCGTATCGGCGGCGGCGCCCTCCCCGCGTCTCATCAACATCTCGACGCGCGGGCGTGTCGGCACCGGGGCGGATCTCCTCATAGCGGGCTTCGTGATCGGCGGCACGACATCGACGACGGTTCTCATCCGCGCCTCGGGTCCGGCCATCGGCGCCCCACCCTTCAACGTCGCCGGCGCGCTCTCGGACCCGCAACTCCAGCTGTTTGGCCCGGGAAGCCCGTCTCCCCTGCTGGCCTCCAACGCGGGATGGGCCGGGGATCCGCAGATATCCGCCGAGGCCGCGGCGGTCGGAGCTTTCCCGTGGACAAACCTGGGAGGCAAGGATTCCGCCCTCCTCGTGACCCTGCCCCCCGGCGCTTATACGGCCCAAGTATCGGGCGCGTCTGGAGACGCCGGCGTCGCGCTCGTCGAGGTGTACGACGTTCCCTAGTCCGATCGCGCGGATTCTCGGTCGACCCTGCGGCGCCGCGGCAGTTGGCTCTCCTTCGGGATGCTGGGAGGACTTCGCTCGTGCCACCACGTGCATGCCCTTGCGACGGCAAGATGCGGAATGCCGTACGGCCTGGGGCGAACCGCTCTCAATCCCGAACTTGGAGATGATTTGAGGGGGTTGACTCCGGCGTTTATGTGGCCACTAATAGCCACATGAAGAGGAAACCGAGAATTCGATCAACTTATCCCGAGGCGCAGGCCCGTGAATTGGAGATCAGAGAGGCTGCGGCTGCCTATGGTGTGAATTGCGAAGTGGTCAGCGTGCGAGAGGCAAAGGACCAATTGTCGAGCCTCCTCGACCGGGCCGCTAAGGGAGAGAAAATCGTGATCACCAGCGACGGCCAACCAAAGGCGATGATTGTGCGCTACCGACCAGTGCTTTTCGGAGCCAAGTGGAAGTCGTTACGTGAACTTCGTAAATTGACCACCGTTGTCGAGGATTCGGCGCCAATTCTGCGCGCCGAGAAAGACAGTGGCTATTGACGCCATGTACATCGATACCTCAGCGCTCGTTAAACTCTACATCGGGGAACCCGATTCTGATGCCTGTGAGGAGATCGTAGCAGAAGAGTCCCTGGTATCTTCGCGATTGCTCTACTGCGAGTTTCGATCCGCTCTTCTTGGCAAGATTTCGAGGGGAGCGGTATCCCCTGAGTTTGCCTCAGAAGTTTGGAGCGAATTCGAGCAACACATCGTTGATCGCAGGATTCGCCTCGTTTCCATGGACGACACGCTATTCATCGAGGCTGCCAAGCTATTGGGAGAGATTCATCCCTTTGTTGCCCTGCGGACTCTGGACGCCCTTCACCTCGTGACCTATATGAGCGTAGACGCGGGGCCGCTTTTCACCAAGGACCGCCGCATGATCCAGGCCGCGGCGCACATGGGCCTACCGGTCGCCGGCTAGCGGGAAATGGTGTCGTCCCAAGTCGATACTGCGGCAACACCCTAGCGGAAGCAGATCGGCTGCCTCGAGGGGCCTTTCCCGGTGTCCTGCGTTCGCCAGCAATGCCGGCGCAGTTTTCCACTGGAAATTCTCTAAATGATTACTTTGGCGATATTTACGTACTTCGCCTCGCTATGATGTCCTCTCCCCAAAAACACCCCATAGCCGAGGGCGGCCGTTGCGAGTACCGTTCCGTGACTAATCTGCCATGCCCTTACTCGCCCAATCTTGGTGTGCATTCGTAGGCGCGGCCTCGGGTGACGAATCCGTCCCCGGCTTGGTTCGCCGCAATTGCGGGGCTTGATCCGCGATGCCAACATCCAGCCACCCAAAGTTGACGCCGCCTGTCCCGCCGTGCGAGCCCTCGGGCCCGAGGGCCGCCAAATCCGCCCACCCCACGGATCGCGAGAAGGCGAACTCGAGAGAGCATGGCAAACCGGACGAGAATCTGACTGTAGTCTGCTTTGGGGCGTCCGCGGGAGGCTTCGAGGCCTATTGCCTCATTCTATCCCTGCTCCCGTCGGACACCGGGATGGCCTACATCATTGTTCATCACCAGCCAGCAGACGGGAAATCGCTCCTCGTGGACATTCTCCCCCGCATCACGGAGATGCCAGTGATTCTGGTGGCCGACGGTGAATGCGTGAGAGCAGACCACGTTTACGTGGTGCCAGCCGGTATGCAGGTGACCATGGATGGAGACGAGTTCCGCATTGGCGCCATTCACAAGGCACCAGGTTGGCCCAAGAACATTACCGTTTTCCTGAAATCCCTTGCGGAGGACCGCCAGAAACGCGCGATCGCGGTCATCCTGTCAGGATTCGACTCCGACGGGGCTGCGGCCCTCAAGTCGATCAAGGAGGCGGGAGGAATCGTCTTTGCCCAGGAATTCCGAACGGCCAAGCAGCCGGACATGCCGCAGAGTGCCGTCAAGACAGGATGCGTCGACAGGCTGTTGCAACCGGCCGAGATCGCATTCCAGCTGGCACGCATCGCCGAGGAGCGGGCCCGACTTCGGGAAACCCTGGCGTTACCAACAGAGTCAGCGTTGCCCAAGGGTGGAACATCAAATCCCACCCGAAAGAAGAAACCGCGGATGGCACCTATTGGATAGCCTAGGGAAAAGGGGCGTCAGCGAGAGAAAATCCGGAAACGCGGGCGTGAGGTCCGCCCCTGCTTCAAAATCGAAGGTAAACCGCCGCAGCCGCGGCGCCTTCGTGCGGATTCCACTCGTGACTCCAAGGTGCTTTCCGTGCGGCCTCCCCCGCCGTTCATTCGGTGCGCAGAAGCAACCTTGGTTCGACGACGTCAAGCGACGACAGGCTTTTCCTCGTCAAAAGGTATGACGGCCCGGATAACGGTGCCCGCACCCGACGCGGACTCCACGCTGAAATGGCCGCCGACCATCTCCACGCGCTCGCGCATGCCCGTCACCCCGAGGCGGTCGCCCCATTCGGAAGACGAGAGGCGGCCAACGTCGAAAGATTTGCCATTGTCGGCAATCTCCAAGCACATGCCCTCCGGGACCTTGCTAATGAGCACCTTCACCAAGCTAGCGCGCGCGTGCTTGGCGACATTGGCGAGCGCCTCCTGGGCAACGCGGAAAATCACGGTGCGTTTGTCACCTTCGAAGGCCTCGACGCCGCTGAAGGCCGTGAAATGGACCTTCAAGCCCTTCTGCTTTGAAAAGTCGTTGATGTAGGTGGTGAGCGCCGGGATCAAGCCAAGATCATCCAGCATGGGCGGCCGCAGCTCGCGCGCGAAATCATGAACGACCCGCACTGATTTCTCCACAAGCCGGCGTACGCGAATGATATTCCTGCGGAAATTTTTCGGATTGACCGCCTCGCTTCGATCAAAAATCGCCAAGTGGAGGTTGATGCTCAAGAGGAGCTGGCTGATTTCATCGTGCAGCTCGCGGCTGATCTCCTTTCTCTGATTCTCCTGCACGACAAGCATTTGATGGGACATCTGGCGCAACTTGCCCTGTAGGTGGCGAGAGTGTCCCAGCAGCTGTTGGGCTCGTTGCTCACTCCTTCTAAGGGACAATTCCACCGCCTGCCGCCGGATGATCTCCGCCTGCAACTTTCGGTTTGTGGCGCCAAGTATGTCGATGCGGCGCCGCGCTTCCTCCGCCTGCTTTCGAGCAGTGATGTCGACGATCGCCATTAGGCACAGTTCCGGACCGGACCGGCGGGCCATTGAGGGCATCGCCTGCAGATCGGCCCAGAATTCCCCTTGATCCGCACTCAGGAGCGATACCTCGCAGCTCCGCTTTTCACGCCCCGCGAATATGCCCTCCAAAAAGACATTGAAAGCAGGGCGAAACTGCGGCGCCACAAAGATCTGGAAGCGGCGCCCGGCCAAGCGTTCCTTTTCCGTTCCGAGCAGGGTCGCGCCCGTTAGGTTCATTTCCAAAATGAAGCCCCGTTTATCGAGCGAGAAATAGCCCACCGGCGCGAAATCATAGAGATCCGAAAATTTCTCAAGCCCCGCTACCACATCGGCCTTTGATTGCCTCAGTTCCTCATTCTGCAGCTCAAGCTCAATTTTATGGATTTGCAGCTCCTGCAGGAGCCGCTGAGCGTCGGCTCCATTTTCAATCAACGTTCCCCTTTTTCGCTCCTTGCGCAGCCGGAGTTCAGCAAGTCTTCGCAGCTCGCGGGCGCCCTCGGATGACGTGGAATGCTTCTTTATTTTTTAGTCTCCTCTTTTTCTCCAGGCTCGTCCCGGACGACTTTACCCTTTGCTCTGCGAACAGGTGCCGCGGCGTCATGAGTCTTCAGACGCGCCAGGGCTCGGCCCAGCGCGACGCCCTGCTCCGCTGTGTGCGTCGCCATTTTACTCTGTCCCTCGCGCAGGCCAGCCTCCACTTTCTTGGCCGCTGAGATGTCGGCGTAGGTGATGACGACGCCGTTGATCCGGTTGTCCACCGTGCGGTAGGGCATGACGCGCACGGTGAACCAGCGCCCATCCTTCGTGGCTATCGATCTCTCGGAGAAGGCCAGGGTCCGCAACACTTCATGCGCGTCCGTCACCAGCTCCGGGTAGAGAAGGTCTGACGCAAGGTCAGTGATTGGCCGACCCACGTCGCTCGGGATCAACTTGATGATCGTCTGGGCCTGCAGTGTGAACCTTCGCACGCGTAGCTCATTGTCCAGAAACACCGTGGCAATGTCGGTGCTGTTGAGCAGGTTCTTCATGTCGTTGTTCGTTCCGGATAGCTCATCCAGCTTCGATTGCAGCTCGGCGTTTACCGTCTGCAGCTCCTCGTTGAGAGACTGCATCTCCTCCTTTGAAGTCGTGAGCTCCTCGTTTGTGGACTGCAGTTCCTCATTGGAGGACTGCAATTCCTCGTTCATGGATTTCAGCTCCTCCTGCGACGTCTGCATCTCCTCTCGGCCCGCCTGCACCTCCTCGTGAGCTCGTTGCAGATCTCGCTCCAAATCCTTGTGCCCGGCGCTGCGGCTCGACGTTTTCCCCTTTCCCCCGGTCAATCCCGCATCGACCACGACAGCCGCGTCGGAGAAGACCACCAATATCATACCGCTAAGTTCCTCGGGCTGCTCAACCGGCTGCACCATGATGTCCACGAATCGGGAATCGGCACCGCTCCCGATCTTGATTCCCTGCACGGTTACCGCGGATTTTTTCATGCGCGCCTTCTGGAGGGCGCCCGCCAGTTCATAGCGCAAGCCCTCGCGCGCCATCGCTATGATGTTCCAGTTGGCCTTGCCTGCCGCCGGCTCAAGGTATTTCCCGGTCCGGCCGCTGACGTAGAGGATGTCGCCCTGATCGTTGACAAGGACAGCCGGCGGGGAGAAGCGGGCCAGAACCATTTGATCTGCCAGCGACTGGAGGCTGGCGACGGCACGTCGTGGCGCGAGCTGCGGGGATGCCCGTCCGGATCGCGGCGGCGGAGTCCCGGCCGGGAAATCGAGCTGCTTTCCCAAGAGGGCGGATTCGCTTCGTTGGAAAATGCGTTCCTTGAGCGCCAAAGGGGTGAACAATTTCCCGGATCCTCCGACGCTTTCCGCACTCCCGAGAAAAAGCACGCCACGAGGGTTCATGCTGTAGTGAAAAAGAGGGAATATCTTCTTCTGCAATTCCGGGGTCAGGTAGATCAGCAGGTTCCGGCAGCACAAAATATCCAGCTTTGTAAACGGCGGATCCATGATCAGATTCTGCGGCGCGAAGACAATCATTGACCGGATCTCCTTGTTCACCCGGTAGCCACGGTCTTGCCTTACGAAAAACCGGGCGAGCCGCGCCGACGTGACGTCGGCGGCGATGTTTTCGGGGAAGAGTCCCTGGCGGGCCTTGTCGATGGCCTCCTTGTCCAGGTCGGTGGCGTAAATCTGGACGGAAATTTGACCCTCGGACTTGATCTGACTGATCGCCTCGGAAAGCACGATCGCGAGCGTGTAGGCCTCTTCGCCGGTCGAACACCCGGCCACCCACGCCCGCAGAGTCCCGCCCTCGGCCCGGTTCGCAAGTAGCCCGGGAAGGGCTCGCTTGGCCAGCTGCTGCCAAGCCGCAGGATCGCGGAAGAAACTTGTCACCCCAATCAGCAGCTCCTTGAAGAGTATGTCCAGCTCCTGGGGATTCGCCTGCAGATACCGAATGTAGGCGTCAATCTTTCCGAGCTTATGGACGCCCATGCGTCGTTCGACCCGCCGATACAGCGTGCTCCTGCGATAAAGGGTAAAGTCATGACCGGTATGGGAGCGCAGCAGGATCACTATTTTCTCCAATGCACTCTGGGTCTTCCCATCATAATGCAAGTCGGACTTGCCCATCTGCGGGAGATGCCTGCTGTAGGCGATGAGCTTTTCCGGCAGCTCCCCGGCGGGAGCCACGAAATCTGCCAAGCCCGCCTCTATCGCGCTGCGCGGCATCGAGTCGAACTTCGCCGAGGCCGGATCCTGCACCAGCACGAAGCCTCCCTTTTCCTTGATCGCCCTGAGGCCCAGGGAGCCGTCGCTACCCATGCCCGACAAGATGACGCCCACGCTGTGCTCGTGCTGATCCTCGGCTAGCGAGCGAAAAAAGAAATCGATCGGCAGCCGCAGCCCTCGGGGCGCGGCAGGGGGGAGCAGGTGCAATAATCCGTGGAGAAGCGACATGTCGCTGTTAGGCGGGATGACATACACGCAGTCAGTCCGGACACGGGTGCGATCCTTAGCCTGCACAACTGTCATAGAAGTGGCGCGCTGGAGCAGTTCCGGCATCATTCCCTTCTGTGTGGGATCCAGGTGCTGGATAATGACAAAAGCCATCCCGCTGTTCGCGGGAACGCGCTCAAAGAATTGCACCAACGCCTCGAGTCCCCCTGCGGAAGCCCCTATGCCCACAACCGGGAAGGAACGGAATCTGTTCCACTTGCCCTTCACGGGCGACCTGGGAGCTGCTCTTGCCGCGCCACCGGCCGATGGCTTTGCCCGCCTCGCTGAACCCGACTTTTTCATGGGTTGATCATGCTGCAGCCAAAAGGGTGTGGAAGTTGGTCCCGAGCAAGCTGGTTGATGTTACGTGGGCTGTCGAGCCTCAGGCCCGACTCGGATTTGCCTTCCTCATGCGTCCATGATATATAAGCCGAACGTCATGCCAAAGTTAAGCAAAGCAGCGAGGAAGAAAATCCCGGCGGCCGAGTTTGCTCTGCCGGGGCGCAGATACCCAATCGAGGACAAGGCTCACGCTCGAAACGCCCTTTCGCGCGTGTCACAAAAGGGCACGCCAGCCGAAAAGGCGGCGGTGCGTCGCAAGGTGGGCCTAGCCTATCCCGACCTCAGAAAGGGACGTTAGGCGTCCGGACGCAAATCGCCAGCGGTTGGTTACTGGCAGGCCTCACACGTTCCCCCGTTGCGCATCGCCTCGATTGAGCAGGCATTCTTCTCCTCAGCGGTGTATAGCCTCGGGCCCTTTGCCTCGTCTGCGAACGGCGGGGTAGAGAGCAGCGTCGCGGCATCCCGTGTAGCGGTCTCGGCCTTCGTCTCTCCCGCCGCGCCGCGCATCTCCTTCTTAACCTGTATGGTCGCCTTCTCGATGTTGGAGGCGCCAAGGCCCCGCAGATAGTAGGTTGTCTTTAGCCCGGCATGCCATGCGTGACGGTACATGTGGGAGAGCGTCTTCAGGTCCGGCGTCTTGATCCAAAGGTTCACGGACTGCGACTGGTCGATCCATTTCTGGCGACGCGCGGCCGCGTCCACGACCCACTTCGGGTCAATGTCGAACGCCGTGAGGTACCTCTGCTTCAGGTCGGCGGGAACCCGGTCGATGTCCCTAAGCTCGCCGTCGAAGTACTTGAGGTTGTCCATCATGTCCTGGTCCCAAAGGCCGCGGGCCTTGAGATCCTTCACGAGGAAGGGATTCAGGACGATGAACTCCCCTGACAGGTTCGATTTGACGAAGAGGTTCTTGTAGGTCGGCTCAATGCAGGGCGACGTGTTCGTTATGTTCGAGATTGTCGCCGTGGGCGCGATCGCGAGCACATTGCTGTTGCGCATGCCCTGGGCGGCGATCTTGGCGCGCACGGGCGCCCAATCCATCCGGGAACCGCGCGCCACCTGGATCGGCAGTCCGCGCTCCTCCTCGAGCAAATCAACGGTGTCCTGCGGCAGAAGCCCGCGGTCCCACTTGGACCCCTTGTAGGACGAATACGTGCCTCGCTCGGCCGCAAGGTCGGAGCTCGCCTCGTAGGCGTAGTAGGCGATCGCCTCCATGGCCTCGTCGTTGAATTCCACGGCCTCAGGCGACGCAAAGGCCACGCCCTTCATGTAAAGCGTGTTCGCCAAGCCCATGACACCCAAACCAATCGGGCGGTGACGCTTGTTAGAGCGGCCCGCCGCCTCGGTCGGGTAGAAATTGATGTCAATCACGTTGTCGAGCGCGCGCACGGCCATGCGTATCGTGTCGCGAAGTTTACGGTGATCGATTGAGCCGTCTGGATTCAGATGTGTCTCAAGAATTACGGAGCCCAGATTGCAGACCGCCGTCTCATCCTTCGACGTATTCAAAGTGATCTCTGTGCATAAGTTAGATGAATGCACCACACCGATGTGGTCTTGCGGGGATCGCACGTTGCAGGCGTCCTTGAACGTGATCCACGGATGGCCCGTCTCGAAGATCATCGAGAGCATCTTCTTCCAGAGATCCAGGGCGTCGATTTTCTGCCCATGGACCTTCCCCTCCTCCGACAGCTTTTCGTAGTTGATGTAGAGCTCCTCGAATTTCCTGCCGAAGGCGTCGTGAAGGTCCGGCACCTCGTTCGCCCGGAAGAGCGTCCACGTTCCTCTTGCCTCCATGCGCTTCATGAACAGGTCCGGGATCCAATTTGCCGTATTCATGTCGTGAGTACGGCGCCGGTCGTCGCCCGTGTTCTTTCTTAGCTCGAGGAATTCGAAAATGTCGTTGTGCCAGCATTCGAGGTAAGCACAGCCAGAACCCCGACGTTTACCTCCTTGGTTGACTGCTACAAGTTGATCATTATGAAGCTTTAAGAAAGGAATTACTCCTTGGGACTCCCCATTCGTTCCCCCGATGTAGGCTCCCGTACCGCGCACCGCGGTCCACGAGCCGCCGAGGCCTCCGGCCCATTTTGAGAGATAAGCATTCTCGGCAATTCCTCGCTGAAAAATTCCCTCAATCGAGTCATCTACATAGTAGAGGTAGCAGTTATGAGCGCAGATTCCCGCTGCGGAAAAAGAGGGATTACCCTCGACCTGGATGTCATAGACCTCGCCTTCAAATGACGAGAACTCGACAGCATCTACTCGGTAAAACGCGCGACCGTTGATGAAGAACCGGCGGTTCTTCCACCTCACGTCACCACCCTGAAAGTCAAAAAGATCTATTCCCTTGCCCACCCTGAATGCCAGTTTGGGCGCATCGCTCGGTGTCACCGTGAGGGTATAGGGTTGGACATTCGCTAATGACGACATTGTCGGCTTCTGAACGATCGGAAGTATTCCAATCTTAAGCGCCACCTGGAACAATTGGAGAATCAGGTCCCGATTGGAAAGCTGAAGGGTCAATTGAGTGGGATGCACGGCACAGGCGTCCCCGCGAAACACACCGACGAGCAGGTCTTCCAAAGCGGAAATGGGGGCCTCCATGACGCACCGCGGAAGTTTCTTCTTGTCGAATCCCGTCCCGAAGAGTGCGAGCATGAATAACGTCGCAAGCTTCGAATGAAGGACCACGCATGTGCACTCCCCGCTACCCTTCTGCAGGACCGGGGTTAAACCAAAAACCTGCTCACACAACTCGACCGTATCCGAGATGTAATCGATCTCGGTGCGTCCGAACGTGAAGAAAACCGAATCGGACCCCTGACAATGGCCCTCAGAGAGGAAATACCCAGCAAGCCTGAGAAAGTTTCCGTCAAGTGGAACACTTGCCCGTATGGTCTTAACCTGACTCTTAGCCGTCGGCTCGCCGTAGCGTTTCTCGTCCTGATGCGCCTCGAATAGGAATCCATCTTTCTCAATAAGTGGAAGGCTGCCGACATAGTTAGCAGGCCTCAGATCCAAGGTTCGCTCGACCCTTGGAAACAACATTTCCACAAAATCACCTTTCTTGAGCTGCCCAGCGGGTATCCAGGCTGCATTGCGCATGAAATCGACCTCAAGAGCCCGCTCGCAAACTGCTGCATATTGGCCCTTTACGGTGTAGCACTGTTCACGCCTCCCACGATAATCGACGCACGCAGACTGTCCTCCGCTGGCCCATTGACTGATGCAGGAAATGTCCGCACCCGGGATTGCGAAGAGAAGGTGATCCTCCGTCGGCCGGATCCACGACCTGCCGCCTATCATCGCCGAAAGCGAGAGCTCCACCAAGCGCTTCTCGTTCGCCTTGGCACGCGTACCAAGAACACGCCTAAACCTGCCATCTTGGGCGAGCACACTCTCCCCAACTTCAATATCTGCGATGTTCTTCAGACCAGTTGCCGTCACGACCGGTGTGTCGCCGGGGAAGCAACTCGACAGCTGAGAATGCAGGGTCCCGCTGTTGAATAGCGTCGGCGTCGACGAGCAAAACCGGCGGGTTTTATAGAGATCGTATAACGCAACCGCCTTTGACTCACGGTCTCCTTTTTCGTCCAAGAAGAGCCCCATGGCCACGCGCATCCAGAAGAACTGGGGCGTCTCAATGCGGCGCGTGGGCTTCGAGACCTTGTCTACGATAAGATAGCGATCGTAGAGGGTTTGTACCCCTAGGAAATCGAACTCGAGATCCGACGATGGATCGAGGGCGCCCGCGACTCGTGCCAAGTCGTATTCCAAAAGGCGGGGATTAAGCCGCTTTATAGCGATCCCGTGCTCAACGTATTTTCTGAAGGCCTTCTGGTGGCTTTCCTTCAGCTTCGCAATTCCGTCACGGACAATATCCCAGCCTAGCACCTCCTCGTAAATATAGGTGAGCTGGATCCGCCCGGCAAATTTTGCGAAATCCGCGTCCCGCTCGATGAGGGTCTTGGAATTGAGGATGATCGTCGCGTCCAGGTCCTTCTGGGAGATTTGGTCGTAGACCGCCCGCCGCAGCTCGAACTCGATCTCGTCGCTCGTCATGCAGAGGTCGAGGCCGGTCATCGCGAACTCGATCCTCTTGCGAAGGTCGGCTCCCTCCCAAAGGACCGTTTCCCCGTTGGGCTTCTTGACGACTACTAGGGTCTCCTGGCCGAGTACCGCCTTTTCAGGCGCAGAGCCGACCAAATCCGTGCCATTCTCCCTGGCCACGGCGCGCTCGGCCCGGAAAAGGATGTAGGCCTCAGCCACCTTGAAGTGCCCGGCCTTCATGATCTCCTCCTGGACAATATCCTGAACTTCCTCGATCCGGACAAAGGCCTGGTTGGTGGCATTTACCCGATCCGACACGGCCTTAGAGATCGCAACAGCCGGCGCCGAGTCACGGGCCAGGGATAGAAAGGTCTTCCGGATCGCAATCTCAACCTTGTGGTCATTCCAAGGCACGATCTGGCTGTTCCTGCGGATGACCCGGACCGTGCTCTGGGCTGCGGACTCGCGGCTGACCGACAGCTTCCGAGAGCGGTTGAGAAGAAGGCTCTTCGCCACCATGTAGGCGTTGTTGTCGACCAGGGTCTTCTCGATCAGCTCGTAGAGCGCATTGAGCGTGAGCCGAAGCGGGTTTTGCTTGCGGGCCATCTCCTCCAGGTTCCCTGCGAGCTCGCGGCAAATCTGGGCGACCCAAGCACGGTTCTTGTCCGTGAATATCTCCTTTTCGCCCTGGGAAATGCAGACATTCGTGAAAGCCTTGCCGAGGGTGTCGGCGACCTCGGTCATGTCGAAGCGCTCCTCGCCATGCGGGCACAGGAGGACGATGGGGGGCAGCGTGATCTCGGTCGGCGCGATGACGTCGCGCCAGGCGTAAATGGGCTTCTGGTCAACCGGGGCATGGACCGTGCGCTTCAGGGCGAGGTCGCGAGCCAGTGGAATGTTGTTCATTGTCTAGGTTCCTAGGTATAATAGAGTTGCAATAGTAAAAATTTGGGCGGAGCGATGGAGGGCCCACACGCCTGCGGCGGCGGATCCAGGGGCCTCTAAGGCGATGAAGGGACGGTCGGCGCTGAAATGCTCGGATTCGTACGGCTCTTTTTCAGAGCTCGTCGTCCGAGGCGACAGTCAATGAGGAAGCTTTCTGGTATTCGGTGACCCGGCCCTCGAAGAAATTCTGTTCCTTCGCTATGTCCATCATCTCGGCGAGCCAGGGTAAGGGGTTCTTGATGCCGCCCGAGAGCGGCGCCAGACCGCAGCCTTCGAGGCGGCGATCGGCGATGTAGTCTATGTAGGTTTGGAAGTCCTCGACGCGCAGGCCGACCGCGTTGACGGGCAGGCAGTCGCGAATGAAGTCCTTCTCAAGGGAAACCGCCTCACGCATAAGGGCGCGAAGCTCCTCCTTGTACTCGGGGGTCCAGATCTCCCGATTCTCCTCAATCAAGTCCATGAACAGGTTGCGGAAGACCTCGATGTGATTGGACTCATCCCGAAGGGTGTACCGGAACATCTGCCCGATGCCGGGAAACTTGTTCTGGCGGTACAGCGAAAGGATCATGCCGAAAAGCCCGTAGAACTGGGTCCCCTCCATGCACTGGCCGAATACGAAGATGTTGGAAGCCAACAACTTCTTGTTTTCAGGCTTGGTCAGATCAAGGTCCCTGCGGAGCTCACGTGAAATCCGCGTTACAAATTCATTCTTCCGGACGATGGTCGGGACATCCTCGAACATCGCCTCGCACTCGTGGGGGTTGATCCCCAGGGAGGCGATCATGTAGAGGAGCGAGTCGGCGTGGATGTTCTCCTCGTGGGCGTGGCGCCCGAGGACGAGTTTCAGCTCGGGCGCGGTCACCATCTCCCTGACGACGTGCTGGATGTTGTCCCCCACGATCCCCTCCGCAGCCGAGAAATACCCGATGCCCATCCTGATGATCCAGCGCTCGACGTCAGAGACGGCCCTCGTGTCCCGCCACTGCTCGATGTCCTTGCCCATCGGGATGTCCTCCGGCTCCCAATGGTTCGCCTTCATTGTCCGGTAAAGGTCGTAGGCCCACTGGTACTTGAGCGGCAGGAGATTGAAGGTCATGGTCTGCCTGCCGTTGATCACGCGCTTGGCTGCGAACGCGGCTTCGGCCTTCGCCTGGTCGAGGACGAATGTCTTGGTACCTACCTGGAAGATCTTTTGCATGGATGCGGACGACGAAAAAAGGGAAATGCGGGGTAAACAGGGGCTTTTTCCGACGCAAAATAAGCCTAGGCGACCAAAAGTTGCTGGAACTTATTTACGCGTTGTTGACCACAACAGGATGTGGTCAGTGCCCCGAACGGCCACAACCTATTGAGCTTTGGATTTCGGTCGTCAACAGGTTTGTGCGTCTGGAATGTTAATTTTTCAAAAATTCTCGGGCACCCGGCCAAAACCCGCCCCAGCCAGGCCAACCGAGGCCGAAATCGGCCCCGGGTCGACCCAGGAGGCCTCTTTTGCGACCAAGCGTCCGCCGGAGCAAATGTATCCTATTTTTGATTACGTTTTGCCACGGGGAGCTGGTGCCCGTGGATCACGACGGAATCCCGCCCCCCTCGGTTGAGCTGGTCCATCACGCCCGCCAGCTTCCTGCGCTTCTCGTCCGCCTGCCCGAACATTTCCATTTGCGAAGGTCCGCCGCCGACTCCGGAAAGCCTCACGCTCACCAGCCTCAGCGGCCTGCGCTTGGTCCACGCGCCGCGAAGCAGGGGCGCCACGAGCGGATAGAACGGCGCCTCGATGTCGGTTGCGGCCTCGAGACTCTGCCCGTGCGACTCCTGAGTGAAGTCTGCATAGCGCACCTTGACCGTGATCGTCCGCACCTTGGCATGGTCCGCGCGGACCAACGGCAGCAGCTCGTCCAGCATGCGCTTCGCCACCTGCTCGATCGCGGCAAAATCGCCGACATCCTGTGCGAAGGTCTCCTGCTTCGAATAGCTCTTGGCGTCCTCGCTCTCCGTATCCACCGGGCTGTCGTCCTCGCCGCGGGCCACGGCCAGCACGTGGCGCCAGTCGCGGCCGAAGACC
The DNA here is from genome assembly GCA_964509885.1 of uncultured Opitutaceae bacterium. GTDB lineage: Bacteria > Verrucomicrobiota > Verrucomicrobiia > Opitutales > Opitutaceae > Palsa-1447. The sequence continues at coordinate 46,792 of CAZDZL010000006.1, forward strand.
GCCGCCAGCTCGCTCTCTCCGCGCGCGAGGATGTCGCTCACGAGCAGAAGTCCGGCTTTTGAGAGCGCGGCCTCCGTCTTCGCTCCTATCCCGGGAAGTCGTCCCAGGGGCAGCGGCCTCATGAACGCGGCCTCCTCGCCGGGCCGAACAACCACGAATCCCCGCGGCTTGCGCAGCTTTGAGGCAATTTGCGCGACGAGCTTGTTGGCCGCGATCCCCATGGAGACGGGTATCCTCAGCTCCTCCCAGATCCTCGCCTGGAGTTCCCGCACTGCCCGCTCGACGGAATCCACCGTGCCTAGGCGGCACGGCTCGAGGTCGAGGTAGCCCTCGTCGATCGAGTTGCGCTGGACGAGAGGGGTCAGCGTCTCGCAGAGGTCGAACATCCTCCGCGAGACGTCGCCGTAGAGCCCGGAGGTGTGCCGGATCATGATGAGGTCGGGACACACGCGAAGGGCCCGCGACGTCGGCATCGGCGTAAAGACGCCGCAGGCCCTGGCCTCGTAGCTCGCCGACGAGATGATCCCCCGCTCGCGTCCGCCGACGGCGCATTTCTTGCCGACCAGCGAGGGATCCCTCGCCTGCTCGCAGGAGACGAAGAATGCGTCGGCGTCCAGGTGGACGATGTTCGGAAGCGCCGTCATGGGAATTCCCTAGGGGACATCGCCGGCATCGGCGTCAGTCAAGCATCGAAGCCCTAGGAAGCCCGATGCCGCCGTATTAAGCCCGAAGTGGCATCCCGTGTCGTGCCAACTGCGGGTATCGAAGAAGGAACCAGCCGCAAAATGCACGATTTTGGGAGTATTACAATAAGGCAGGCTATCGTAAATGGCATGCAACATACAGTGCTAAAGCATCTTACACGGTCATGACAATTTCTGGCATGAGGCAAGGTACAGGAATTCCCGCTATGAATACTGAAGCTCTCTACGACGCCGACCTTGTTCGGCGATTCAACGGCGGCGATGACTCGGCCTTTGGGGAGATCATGAGCCGCCACAAGACCAGGGTATTCGCGGCCGCCATGGCCCTGCTCCGCAACCATGCGGATGCCGAGGAAATCACCCAGGACACCTTTGTCCGCGCCCATCGGGGCTTCTCGCGGTTCCGCGGGGACTCGTCGGTCGCGACGTGGCTCCACCGGATCGCGGTCAACCTGGCGAGGAACCGCTACTGGTACTTCTTCCGCAGGCGCCGGCACGCGACGCTCTCCCTCGACGCCACGCTCGGCGAGGAGGGCGATTCCACCTTCTCGGACCTCCTGTCGGCGACGGACCCGGATCCCGCCCAGGAGAGCTCGCGAAATGAATTCACGAGCGCCGTGGAGGCGTGCATGGCAAAGCTCGAGCCGTCCCACCGAAAGATCCTGGCCATGCGCAGCATCCTCGACAAATCCTACGAGGAGATCGCCGCGGAGCTCCGGATCAACGTGGGGACCGTGAAGAGCCGTATCGCCCGGGCCCGCGAGCGCCTCCGCAGCAAGCTGGCGGAGGAGTGCCCCGAGTTCGACCGCGAGAGCGACCCGGCCCAGTGGTTCGAGCCCGCCAGGGGCGAGGGCCATGTAGCCGCCGGCGCCTTCTGAGGTCAGTGGCGCCCGAGGCCGAGGAAAAGGGCCAGCTGCTTGACCGCTGGCGCCGTGGCGTGGCCGCCGCGGACGCTGCGCGAGACGACGCCTAGGCGGTTGAGTTTCCGGTCCGCCTTCATGTCGACGTGCCCGACGAGCTCGGTGCCTGCGAGGATGGGGAGGGCGTAGTAGCCCCGCTTCCGCTTCGAGGCCGGCGTGTAGGCCTCCCATGTGTAGTCGAATCCCCACAGCTCCCGGGTGACCCGCCTGTCGTAGATGATGGGGTCCAGCGGCGCAAGGAGCAGCGGCTCCTCGCCCGTGCCCGGCCCTGCCTCCTCGAGGAGATGGAGGTCGGCCTTCAGGCAGTGGAGGACCGGCCCCCCCTCGACGGCGACCGGATGCACGAGGTCCTCCACAAGCGGAAGCTCCGCCCGCTTCAGCGCCACCAGGCGGTGCTGGCGCAGGCGCAAAAGGGCGAGCCACCTCGCGGTCTCCTCCTCGGTGCGCTCGCGCTCGGCGAGTACCGCCTTGGGGAGGACGCGCTCGGGCAGGTCGTAGAGCCTCCGGTTGCTCTGGCGCCCGCAGATCAGGAGGCGGCCGTGGAAGAAGAGTTTCTGGAGCGTGGACTTGGCCAGGGTGGCCGAACCCCAGACCCTCCTTCCCTTCCGGTCGTCGGCAAACGACTCGGGCCCGAGCCCGCCGGATTCCGCGAAGCGCTCCATGATGCGCACCGAGAACTCCTTCTCGCGGGGCGTGAGCCTGCCCATCCACGCGCTCTGCTCCCTCGTGCGGGCGCGCATCGCCGCGTGAAGATGCGGCCAGGCGTCGAGTGGGAAGGCCACGAGGATGCCGGTGGAGGGCAGGTGGTGCTCGAAGGCGGTCCGCTCCTCCCTGCTCAACCTGCCCGCGCCGTCGTCCCCGTGAAGGTGGCGCATGAGGCCGTCCTCGCGGTACCCCTCGACCCTGTTCCGCAGGATGTGGTCGTGCATCCTGCCGCACACGTTGAGCGGGTCGATCTGCACGTACCCCAGGTGCGCTATCGCGGAGCCAATGTCGGGGGCCCTCGCGTCGACGAGGTGCGCGCGCCGCAGGAAACGGCGCGCCTGGGGGGCCGTGACCTTCTGCTGCCGCGTCATGGGCCGCCGGCGGGACGGGTTGGCTGCGACCGCGGGGCCGAAACCGGAGCCTGGGCCGGGTCGACCGCGGGTGCTGCCACGGCCGCCGGGGCCAGGCGCCGGATTAAGTCCGTGTAGTCCTGTATCCCCGAGAGAATAGCCGCGGCGATGGTGTCGCGGTAGGCGGGCGTCGCAAGGCGCTGCGCCTCGGCGTCGCTCGAGAGGAAGGCCGACTCGACGAGCACGCCCGGGCACTTGAGCCCGCGCAGCACGGCCAGATGCTCGAACTTCTCGCCGCGGTCGCCTGTCTTGAGAGCATCGAGGACGCGCCGGTGCAGGGCACCCGCGAGCACCGTGTTCCAGGCGTTGAAGCCGTTGATGGGCGCGGGCGCTTCCTCAGCGTCATTCTTCTGGCCGAGGCTCCAGGAGTTTGCGGAGCGCTGCGTCCTGGGCGGAAAAAGCATGATCTCGACGCCGGTCGTCTTCGTGTTCGGGTAGAGCGAGTTGAAATGGACGCTCACGAAAATGTCGGCCTTCGCCACGTTCGCGATCTCGGAGCGCACGGGCTTGGGAACGTCGACGTCGGTCTCGCGCGTCAGGACGACGGTGTAGCCCGCCGCGGTGAGGAGCTTCTTCAGCCTCTCGGCCACGTCGATCGTGTACGTCTTCTCCATGGTGTGGAAGGTCCTGTTCTCCGTCCCCTCGTCGGAGCCCCCGTGACCCGGGTCTATCGCTATCACCTTCGGCACCCGCGGGACCGCGCCGCAGAGGTCGGGCCGCACGCGGGGGACCAGGCGAAACTCATAGTCGTTGCGGCTCATGTAGAACCTGCCGCCGCGCTCGATCACCGGGTCGCCCAGGAAGACCCGTAGCCCCTTTATGTCCGCGTCGCGGCTATTGTCCGCAAGGCGGGCGACGGGTTGCGCGCCGTCCTTGAGCATCAGGGTCGTGGGCGGGATGGACCGCTCCAGCCGCAGCCCGAGATGCGAGGCGCCGTCATCGAGGGCCACGTAGGCGATCCCCTTGTTCAGGATTGCCGGCAGCTCGGCCCCGGCGCGCGCGAAGGGGATTGCCGCCGTCAGCAGGAGTGCGAATGCCGCCAGGCGCATGGCCGCGGCGGGCTCAGGCTTCCGCGGCCCGCGGGGGGGAAGAAGCGGCCTCTTCGTCGCCCTCGCCTTCCTTCACGTGAAACTTGGCCTTGCGCTTGTTCGCGGGAAGCGGCGTCAGCATGACGTGGATGTTTCGCCCGATGAGCTTCGGGTCGGCATCCGGGTGCCCCATGCCCGCGAGGTCGATGACCGCCCGCTTCATCACCTCGAAGCCCAGCTCCGTGTGGGCCATCTCGCGCCCGCGGAACTTGAGGCGAAGCTTCACCTTGTTGCCATGGTCGAGGAACTCCTCGGCGTGGCGCAGCTTTGTGTTGAAGTCGTTCGGGGCGATGCGGGCCGTGAACTCGATCTCCTTGATCTTGCTCGCTGTCGACTTCGAGTGGGACGTCTTCTTCGACTCTTCATAGACGTACTTGCCGAAGTCCATGATGCGGCAGACGGGAGGCGTCGCGTTGGGCGCCACCTCGACGAGGTCGAGCCCGACCTCAAGCGCCAGGTTGACCGCCTTGGGCGTGTCCAGAATCCCGAGCTGCTTGCCCTCCGGGGAGATCACGCGAACCTGCGGAACCTTGATACGGTGGTTGCGGCGTATGTTCGCGAACGGATCGTTGTTGCGGCGCTGGTATTGTCCGCTTGGACGATTGCCGCCTGGGGCGGCCGAAGGAGTCGGTATTGCCATCAAATATTACGCTGCTGGGTGTGTAGAGTCAGGTGACGGTCGCCCGAAACTGCCTCGAATACAACACCTAAACACTGAAGCTTTCACCGCAGGAGCAGCTGGCCTTCGCGTTCGGGTTGGTGAACTTGAAGCCCCCGGCGATGAGCTGCGTCGAATAGTCGAGCTGGGTGCCCTTGAGGTACAGGGCCGTCCTGGGGTCGACGACGACGGCGACCCCGGCCGACCTGACCAGGATGTCGCCACGCTTGGGCTCCGGGGTGAACCTGAGCTTGTAGCTCAAGCCGTTGCATCCGCCGCCCGTTATGGCGATGCGCAGGTATTCGCCCTGGTTCTCGCGCGCCACCAGCGCGCGGACCTTTGTTCCCGCCGAATCGGTGAGTCGGACAAGGCTCTCGCCGCCTTCCCGTACCAGGGGCGGGGCGGCAGGCGCTGAAAGGGTGGCCAGGTCGGACATCCAGCCACTATCGCCCATTGCGGGCGCGAATCAAGCGCCGGGCGACAGCGACGGCGTTTGAGAAACTCCGCGGGCTCGCGGTCCCCTTCCCCGCGATGGAGAACGCGGTGCCGTGGTCCGGGCTCGTCCGCACGTGCGCGAGGCCGAGGGTCACGTTGACGGACTCCTCGAAATCAATGACCTTGAGCGGCGCCAGGCCCTGGTCGTGGTAGAGCGCCACCGAGACGTCGAATTCGCCGCGCAGCTGGCGGCCGAAGAGCGTGTCTGCAGGCTGGCAGCGCGAGAGCCCGGGATAACGGGCGCGGAGGGCGTCAAGCATCGGGTCGATGAGGTCTCGCTCCTCCGTGCCGATCAGCCCGCCCTCGCCTGCATGGGGATTGAGGCCGCAGACGCCTATCCTCGGCGCGGCCACGCCCTCCGAGCGCGCCAGCTCGTCCGCCGCGGCGACCGTCCGGGCGATGTTGGCCTCCGTGAGCCGGGAGGGCACGTCGCGAAGCGGGATGTGCCAGGACACGAGCGCCATCCGCAGGCGGCCCCCGCAGAAGGCCATCGTGGGATCGCCCGCCCACCGCGCTGCGAAGAACTCGGTGTGCCCGGGGAAGGTCCAGCCGATCGCGGCCAGGCGTTCCTTGCTTATGGGCGCCGTCACGGCCCCGGAATACTCGCCCGAGCTGCAGAGCTCCGCGGCCCGCTCGAGCGCCGCCCAGGCGACGAGCGAGCCCTCGCCGTCCGGCTTGCCGGGAACGGCGGCGTAGTCCTCCGTTCCCACGGGTATCATGCGCGCGCCAGCCGGCAGCCCGGCGAGCCACCTTGCGGGGCCGATGACGGCGACGTCACCCGCCCCGCCGGGGTTCGAGTCGAGCCACGCCCGGACAATCTCGGGCCCAATCCCGGCCGGGTCGCCGCAGGTGATGGCGATCTTCTCGTTCAAGGGGCCCGGCGAGGCGGTCAATCGGCGTCCTCTGCGTCGGTGGCGCCCGCGCGCCGCGAGCGCGCTATCCCGCGCGTGCCCGCCGTGATGAACTCCAGGAAACGCCGTGCCTCGGCGGACGCGAACGTGCCTGCGGCGAGCTCCTTTGCCGCGATCGCGCGGATGTTGCCCGTCGTGAAGTAGACGAGCCTGAAGGCCTCCTTCAGCTCCCTGATGGCGTCGCGCGGGACCCCGCGGCGCTTGAGCCCGATGAGGTTCAGGCCGGCCACCTCGTCCCGCTCCGCGGCCATCACGAAGGGCGGTATGTCCTTGGTGATGCGCGAAAGGCCCCCGACGATCGCCCCTTCCCCCACCCGGCAGAACTGGTGGTAGGCGGATCCGCCCCCGAGCACGGCGTGGTTGCCCACGTCGACGTGGCCGGCGAGCAGCACGGAATTGGCGATCACCACATTGTCCCCTACGATGGCGTCGTGGGCGACGTGCGAGCAGGACATGAGCAGGCAGTTTGAGCCCACGACCGTGTGGAGGCCCTTCTCCGAGGACCTGTTGATGGTCACATACTCGCGGACGACCGTCCCCGCCCCCACCCTGACCCCCGTGGGCGTCGCCGGGTCGAACCGCAGCATCTGGGGATCGCCCCCCACGACGGCATAGGGGTGCACGGCGACCTTGTCCCCCAGGATGGCGCCGGACTTGATGATGGCCCCCGCATGGATGATGCATCCGTCGCCGAGCTGCGCGCCCGCCTCTACAATGGCCGTGGGATGGATCGATGGCTTCATCTGGGGTGGAATCTCAAAATTGGCGGGGCGAAGCGCGAGAAACTTCTTGGTGCCGGCGCGGCGCTACTCGCCCGCCGGCGAGGGCTGGGCCGCCCTGGCCCGGCGCGCCGTCTGCATCCTGTCTGAAAGGAGGTCGAGCTGAGCGTCCTTCAGCAGGTCGTAGTTCTTGAGCACGCGGATCACCTGGAGGGTGTCGCTCTTCCCGTAGTTGCGGTTGGCGTCGATCTTCTCGATCAGGTCGAGCAGCATCGCCCGGAACGAGATGATCCCGTCGACGCCGCGCTCCTTGAGCATCTCCACGCTCTGGGACCGGAACGGCTCGGCCGTGGGCAGCGCCGGCAGGACCAGGATCTTCGTCACGTCGCTTCCGACGCCGTCGTCCTCGGTCGGGAAGAGCCGCGCCGCCTGCTTGAGGACATTCTGCTCGAGGAAGCCGAATATCTCCGGGGAGCCCTTGAGCATCGCGGGAGTGAAGACGTCGGTGTGCCAAGGTTTCACGGCCACGACCGCCTGGTGGACGAATTGCAGCTCCGTCGAGAATAGGAAGAAATCCGGCTTGCGGCTCGCCTTCCGCCAGGACGGGTTGTGGACGAGGAGGTCGATCTCCTCGTCGCCGGTCTTCCGGCGGGCTTGCACCTGGTACTTGCGCACCTGCCGGACGAAGAATCCGTTCTGTTCGAAGAACTCGCGGACAATGCCTTCGTCGATTGCGGACATGGCTCATCTCATAGCCGCATCGGCGCTGGAACACACGAATTTTCTCCCCCGGATCAGGCGCATCCCACCTCGCGCCAGACGGACTCCACGTCGGCGGCAGGGACGTCGCGCCTCACGACGGCCTCGCCCAGCGACTTGAGGAGGACGAACCGAAGGGCCCCGGCGCGCGCCTTCTTGTCGCGGGCCATCGCCGCCATCAGGTTCTCGATCGAGAGGGTCGAGCGGAGCCGTGTCGGCAGCCCGTGGGCGGAGACGACAGACTCTATCCGCGACACGTCGGCCTCGGCCACCATGCCGAGCTTCCTGGAAAGCCGGGCCGCCGCGCAGAGTCCGACCGCGACCGCCTCGCCGTGGAGGTAGGCGCCGTAGCCGGTGACCTGCTCGATGGCGTGCCCGAAGGTGTGGCCAAGGTTCAACAGGGCTCGGCCGCCGCTCTCGGCGTGCTCCCGCTCGTCGGCCTCTACCAGCCGCGCCTTGATGCCGCAGCAGACGCGCACCGTCCAGGCGAGGCGCAGGTCCCCGGCCGAGAGCGCGGCGCGCTCGAGGTCCTCAAAGAGCAGGCGGTCTCCGAGGAGGGCCGTCTTGATCACCTCGGCCATCCCCGCCGCGAATTCGCGGGGGGGCAGGAGCTTCAGGAATCCCGTCGCGATGAAGACCCGCCTGGGCTGGTGGAACGCGCCGGCCAGATTCTTGCCCGCCTTCAGGTTGACGCCGGTCTTGCCCCCCACGGAGCTGTCGACCATCGAGAGCAGCGTCGTCGGGACCTGGAAGTAGTCGACGCCGCGCAGGTAGGACGCAGCGGCGAATCCCGCAAGGTCGCCGACCACCCCGCCCCCCACCGCGAAGACGGCGCCCGAGCGGTCGAGCCCCTGGTTCGCGAGGAAGTCGAGGGCGCGCCCGAACTCCGCGACGGACTTCGACTCCTCGCCCGAGGGCACGATGAGCGTCGGCGCGTCGGCAAAGAGGCTCTGCAGGGTCGAGGCCTGGATGGTCGCGACGTTTCGGTCTGTGATCACGGCGATCCGCCGCGACGCGCCCGCCAGCTCCGCGACGAGGGCGCGCACTTCCGCCGTCAGGTCCTCGGCAAAGAGGATGGGATAGGATCGGTCACCGAGGTTGACGTTCAGGGTATCGGGCATCGTGACCTTCCATCTTGGGCGCTGGCCGCGCGCCTGTCCATGGATTTGGGAAGGGCTACCTCAGGCAGGCTCAGGATTTCCTCTGCGCCGCCTTGAAGTGGACGTTCGGCTTGCCAGCGAAATGCTCGTCCTGGGTCCAAATCACCGCGTCATGCCTCTTGGCCACGGCGTAGATCACGGAGTCCGCAAAGGCCAGCTTCTCGGATTCTCCCAGCCACGCTGCCTCAAGGGCCAGGTTGCCGTCCAGATTCACGACCGCGCCCTGTTCCATGTGCGCGACCGCCTGAAACGCATCGTCCTCGCCCCGCTGTCGAAGCACCACCCTGAACACTTCGTAGAGGCAGATCACCGGGACAACCAGCAGCTCCGTGTCCTCAATGGCCTCCGAGAAGTAATCCGCGTTCCTCTCGTCAGCGAAGTACGCCAGCCAGGCGGACGAATCGGCCACATTCATACACGGTCGGCCTCACGCGTGAATGACGTGTCTATGCCCTTCAGGTAGCCTCGAAGCTTCCGGATGTCCCGAAGAGGGATGATCTCGATGCGGTTGCGGAATGAAATCACGTGGGCCTTCTCCCCCGACCGCAGGCCCATTGCCTCGCGAACGCTCTGCGGGATAACGACCTGGAATTTCGGCGAAATGGTCACGGTATTCATACCGTATTACGATTGATCGATCGATCGACGTCAACTCGATTTCGCTACGCCTTCTCCAGGCGCGCCGGCCTGTTTCGAAGATGCCGGACAATGGGGCCCCGGATGGCGAGATGGTAGAGCGCCAGCACAAGGACGACGCCGAACGCGGCGTAGGCGAGGCCCTCCGCTGTGGTCGGCACAGCCGGCCTGTAGATCGCCAGAGTGGCCCTCGCGATCCCCCCATCCACGTGCGCGATGAAGACGAACGGCCTTGTCCAGGCGGAGGCTTGGCGGAGGGCCGTATCGGCCGCGGCCAGCTCGTCCACCCGCAGCGCCGCCTCGTGGACCACAGTGCCCAGCCTGCCCATCGAGGGATCGGGATTCTTCGCGGCGCCCGCGACAAGCTGCTCCAGGCTCATTCCGGACTGGGCGGCCGCGTCCTTGAAGCGGCCCAGCGCGAGTTTGGCCTCGTCAAGGTGGCCCTCGAGGCGCTGCAGGTACTGCTGCATGAACTCCGGCAGCTGGGAAAAGACAACCGCGCCGAGGACGCAGAGGATCCGGTCCAGCAGGCGCTCGGCGCCCTCGGATACCGATCGAATGATGGGGGGCAGCGCCACGCGGTGAATGTCACACAGGCGCGGCAGTCTTGCCACCCGAATCCTCGACGGCACGCGCCGCGCCCGCCATGGAGGCGGCCGCTCCCTGCCCGGCCCACCCAAGCCCGCCGTACACGGACCCCAGAAACGGGGAGCTGGCGGCCGCGGTGGCGCCGGAAAGGCGCTCGCCCGCGCCCGGTCCCGGTGCCAGGAACCCAGTCCCCACCCCCATCCCCGCGTCCCGGGCCATGCTCACCGCAAACCTCCCCGACGCGGCTCCGTACTGCGCCGTGGAACCGGCCGCCTGCGCCATGAAGAGCGCCCCCGTGGACAGGAGCTTGTGAAGGAACAGGGGGCCCAGGAGGGACACGATGACCACCCAGAGCACAAAGCCGAGGCCGCCGACAAGGATCGAGAGGAGCGCGGTCAGGTTGCCCATGAACCAGTTGCCGAGCGCCGCCTCGGTCGCGTGGATCTGGGCCTCGGTCGGCGCGCTCGTCGTGATGGACGCCCACTGCAGGACGCCGACCATGTCAGGCACCCGGCTGGTTCCCGCGATGAGCGACACCAGAGCGTTGTAGAGCGAGATCGTCCCGGTGTGCCCTATGGCCCAGGCCACGGGCCACAGCGCGAGGGAGGCCATGTGCATGACGTAGCTCTGCGCCGCCTGCCGGCTGAAGTGCCCCTCCGGGAGCGAGAACATGCCAATGAAGAGCGGGAGCATCATCGTTCCCGACACGGCTAGGAAGAAGCGCAGTTGCTCCATGAACCAGACGATCGCGGCGGCGGAGAGGAGAAGAAGGTAGAGCGGGATGATCGTGAGAGCGATCAGCAGGCACTTGAGGAGCGCCGATCCCATGCCGGCGGTCATCGCGATCATGCGCACCATCCCGTTCCATGTCTGCGCGGCTCCCGACGCGTAGTCTGCCGCCGTGTCCCACACCGCGACCCCGAAGGCCTCCAGATAGCCGAGCACGCTTCCGTCGTTGGCGCTTCCAATCAGGGCCTGCCGGCCCCGGCCGCCCGGGCCCGGCGCGGACGCGCCCTGGGCGAGCGCGCCGCGCCTGAGAATGTCGAAGAGCTGGTTGAGCTCCGGCATGGCGTACGCGGCCTTGACGCACGCGGCGGTGAGGTTGCGCGGCCCTCCGGGAGAGGACGCATAGACGGAGTCGGCGCCTTGCATGGCGGCGCGCATGAGGAACGGCCCGCCCATCATCGCCGCAATGACGATCCACGTCCGCGCGATCTCGCCCATTTTGCCCTCCCCGCCCGAGCGCTGCGCCCTGAGCACGAAGCCCCAGAGGGCGAAGAGGGCGCCGAACCCCGTGAAGATCCAGCCTATTGTCCCCAGGACCGCGGGCTGGCCGCCCACGCTCTCGGTGAGGCCGCGGAACACGACGCTCCCGTCATACGCGTTGAAGACGTCCAGCAGGTCCGAGGCCGGCGCGGCCTGCGCGAACATGGTCGTCACGGGGACGCCCCCCCCGCATCAGCCGTCGTCCAGAGCCTCACCTGCCCGTAGTCGGGCGCGGGAGCCGGCGTCACCGTCTTGCGAAGCGTCGCCAGGCGCTGGGCCTGAGCCCCCTGCTCGCGCGCCGCAAGATCGGCGTTCAGGAGCGCCGACTCGGCGAGCAGGCTCTCGTCCTGCGCCTTGGAGCTCACGGCGGCCCGGGTGCGCTCCTGCCTGTCGGATAGGTCGAGGTCATCAAGGATGGCCCTGCGGCGTGCGTCCATGACCTGGCTCTGCGACTGGAGCTGGCTGATCTCCGCGAGCACGGCCTGTTTTGCGGATTCCGTGGTGGACGCCCTGAATTGGCTCCAGGCGAGGGCGAGCTCGGACGAGACCGAGGCCCTCGCCGACTGTTCGCCGGCGATCTGGTCCCTAAGCCGCCCGGAGGCGTCCGCGCGCTGCGCGAGGCCGGCATAGAGGGAGGGGTCGCGCGCCTGCGCCTGGCCGAATACCCGCATCGCCGACCCCGCGCCCGAGGCATCGAGAAGAGCGGCCGCGCCCAGCAGGCGCTGCGACGATCCCATGGCCTGCCACGCGCCCAGCAGGTCCGCGTCGGTCTGCGCCCCGCCCTCCAATCGGTTGATCTCGCCCGTGATCGCCTGAAGGTCCCTCAGCGCGGCCACGGCGGCCCTGGGGTCGCCCGCGTAGGCGCGCAGGTCGCCGACCGTCTGGAGGGTGCCCCGGGCCGCCGCCAGCTGGTCGTTCAGGCGCTCGAGCTCGGCCGCCCAGTTGGCCGCCTCGGCGGGGTTGGCGACCACCGTGACAAACGACACGTCGCCAATGCCCAGGAAGGCATGCGCCCGGCAGGGGGCGCAGGCGAGCGCCACGAGGGCGGCCCCGGCGCGCAGGGCCCATCCGCAGGGGGGCCTCATGGCTGCTGCGCGCCCGACGGGGCGGGCGCGGGCACGAACACGGGGACCGCGACCGTCTCGGGAGCAAGCCTTCGGCCGTCGCGGGCGGTCCCGGAGTCCTCCCAGGTGTAGTATTCTGTCCTCCCGGCGGGGCTTGTCCCGCGCGGCGCCTCGAGCGCCTGCTTCGCCCAGTAGAGCCGCTTGACGGCGTCCGCGGAGCCGAGCAGGTAGCCCTCGTCGACCTTCCTGCCGGCCTCGCCGCGCGGGGCGGATTCGCAGCCCCCGAGAGCGAGGACCAGCATGAGGGTGAGGCCGGGTTTCATCGCGCCGCGACCCCCGACTCGGCGAGCACGCCGTCATATATCGACGGATATTTCCCCAGGGCCTTCATCCGCCCGTCAAAGACGGCGCCCGAGGACTCAGCGACATAGAGCATCGCGGGATCGACCTCGACCCGGACCGTCCCGCACACCGGTGCCGATGACTCCCTGGAAAAGAAGGTGAAGTACGAGGCCTTTGCCCCCGCCGCCTGGTGCTCCACCAGCGGGTGCTGCAGGATGGCCCTCTCGGCGGCCCCGGGAAGGCCAATCACCCGCGCGATCCGGCGCACCTGCTCCGCGTTGTTCTGGCGCATGAGGAAGTGCTGCTTGCACTGGCCGAGCAGGAGGTCGGTCAGGGCCGGGTCGATGTCGTCAATCTGGGACGGCTCCTGGAAGGCGCCGATGAACGCGCACCGGTATTTCCGCATCTGGGCGAGGAGCTCCTTAACAAATTCGGTCGCTCCCGGGATGAGCAGGATCCTGCGCAGCTCGTCGAGGAGCATCACCTTGGACTGGGCCCTGGGAAGGGTGAGGATGTGCTGGCGCACATGGTCGAACACCACAAACCCGGCCAGCTCCTTGAGCGCCCCCTCGGGCAGGCGGCTCGTGTCGAAATGAAGCCCCGCTCCGCGGACCTCCACGTTGGTGGGACCGTCAATCAGCCCGCCCACGACGCCTCCCGCCCGAAGCCCCTTCGCGAGCTCGGACGACAGGAAGTCGAGCTCCGAGGCGACGCCCGCGCTGCGGTGGTGGGGCATGCGCCCGTGCCTCATGAGCGCCACCAGCCCGTCAAACCTCGGGTAGTCCCCGGCGCCGAGGAGGCTGAACACCATGGCGTCGAGGTTCCTGCGGCCCTGGGGATGAATGGAGTGGCGAACGACCTCGTCCTCGCCGGGGCCCGAGAGGAGCTCCGCGGCAGAGGCGGGATTTGTCCTCTCGAGCTCGAGCAGGGCGAGGTGCCCGTCGAGAATGTCGTCGTCTCCCGAGCGGATGCGCTCGGCGGCAAGGGAGCGCCGTGCCAGTCCCCGCCAGCGCTCCTCGCCCGCGTTCTTCCAGTCCTCCGCGCAGTCCTCGAAAAGGCTGCGGACGTACTCGCCGATCAGGCCCTCCCTGCGCCTGTTGCGGTCGTCGTCCCTTGAGAGGCCGACGAGCTTCATGCAGGTCCTCACCACCCGGGCCACGGTCGCGGAGGTGAGCGGGAGGCCGAGCGTGTCGAACGGATTGAGCGTGCAGTCCCCCGACTCCCGCAGGACGAGGCTCCTCATCCCGCAGAGCTGCGCCTGCGTGACGAAGGCCATCCCCTCCTCCTGGTAGAAGCGGTAGGACCAGTCGCAGTCGGTCTGGCTCATGAGGTCCATCAGGAGCGCCGATTTCCCGGATCCGTTCACGCCCACCACCATCGAATGCTGGGGGGTTCCGTTCGGCGTGACCAGGCGGACGCCAACCACGCTGCGGCCGGGGCTGTCATAGAGCGCCTGAGCCTCGTCGAGGTGGCCGGTGAACGTCGAGGACAGGGGCATCAGGTCCGCGAGGTTGTGGTTCTCGACGTAGATGTCCCAACCCCTGTACGTGCCCCCGAGATTGCCCGGAATCGTCTCGTAGAAGAGGTGGCGGGCCTGCGCCGCGTTGTTGACCTGGATGAACTCGGCCCCGTCGATTCCCTGGAGCGCCGTGCGCATCGCGAGCGCCCTCGCGGCGATGGCCTCCTGGGTCTCCGCCCAGACGCGGACGACAAAGAGCATGTTGAACGGGATGGTGGCCGAGGAGAGGAGCGAATCGATGCGCCCATGTCGCAGGCGGATGTCATTCTCGACGCCGGCCGCCCGCCTGTCGGACAGGAACGCGCTCAGCTCGTCGATCTCCCTGCGCAGCCGGTCGATCTCCCGGCCCACGGGCAGCGGACGGACGGCGACCGTGATCGAGGCCCCCCGGTTTACCGCGTCAAGTACGGGGACGAGCATCCCGGGCCTCGTTCCCCTGGGAAGCTCGCGCATCACGAAGATCGCATGGTAGTTCCCGTCGAAGAAGAGAAGGTTGCTGCGCTCACCGCCGCCCGTCGCAAATGCGTCAAGGTCGCTCCTCAGGCAGTTGGCCCTGATGGACCGGCTCTCGTCGAATCCGACGTCGACTCCGCCCCCTGCCCCCGAGAAGAGCCGGGCCAGGCTCGGGTTCAGGAACTTCCTGAGGTGCAGGGCGTGGGCGGGGGTGTCCATGGGGGACCATCTGCCGAGCGAGTGGACCATCTCCACCATGCGCAGCTGCGCGTCGAGGCCCGATGCCGCCTGGCGCAGGAACGCCTCGCACGAGGCGACGGATCGCACATCCCTCGCCGTCAGGCCGTCGCACCGCCTGCCGACGTAGACGTGCACGCGCTCGCGCCTGAGGCTGCCCTCGGCGAGCCTCTGCTCGTAGTAGGCGCGGCGCACGGAGCAGGTCCTTCGGCACCAGGGCGAGCCCCCCTGCTTCCTCTCGGAATACGCCTCCAGCGCGGCCGCGAAGTCGTCCTCGACCGTCCATTGGACCTGGAGCGACGCGGAGGGCCCCGCAACCGCCAGCAGCTGGGCATTCTGACGGCGAAGATCGAGGATTGTCCTGTTGTCGGCGCTGCGCAGGTCGGGGACCTCGACCCGCGCTCCCCGGGACAGGCACGTCCGCGCATCCAGCGCGGGACCCCACCAGAGCATGTCGCGCTCAAACCATCCGACGGGAAAGGACCGGGACATGGTCAGCCTTTGGGCCCGCGCAGCGGATGCGGGAGGTCGGCCGCTCGCCCGGGTCCGGTTGCGGCCGTTGCGTCGACGATGAGGCGAGGCAGAATCGGGATCGCCGGGATCGGCGGATCCGTGAAGTCGAGCCTGATGCCGAGCGCCGTCGCCCACAGGTCGCCCTTGAAATGGGGGGGCCTCCCTACGACCAGCAGCCGCAGGTACGCGAAGCCCGTGGCGAATGGCAGCGCCGCGATGACCGTCCGCGCGAGCCACCGGCTCCCGTCCGCGCCCTCGCCAATGAAAAACCGGAGCGCGAGCGCGATGCTTGCGATCAGGCCCGCGAACAGCGGCCAGAGGTCGTTGAACCCGACCCCGTCGAAACCGAGGTACCCCACCCTCGCCCTCCGGCCCGTGTTGCTTGGGGTATAGGGAAGCGCGGGCTCCTCGGAATCGGGCTGCATGGCGGGTATGCTGTTCCGGTTTCACCAGGCCGGGAGACTCCCGAGGGTCCAGACGGGATTGATTATCCCGATCCTAATCGAGAACCAGTAGACGCCGGCGGAGATGGCGGGTATCCCGATCGCCCAGGCCGCCTCCTCGAGCTTGTCCTGCTTGTCCTGGGCGCGGTAGGCGCGCTGCGCGTGCTTGATACCCTGCCAGACCGAACCCGCGAGGCCCAGGGTGAAGAGCCACCCGAGGACATCGGTCGCCTGAAACGCCGACGCGAGGAGAAAGTGGGCGACGGGCCGAATGTGCATGTTGTTAGACATGTCTAACGTCATGTTTTAATCAAGGCCTTTTTAGGAATTTTCGCTGCGCGCCCGGCAGGCAGAAGGCTTGCGTGGGTCCATGCTCGCAGTCCAATTGTTGCCCCAATGAGCCGACCGACGATCTTGGGCCTGGTGCTGCTCCTGTTTCCTTTGGCGTGCGTGCCCCTCTCCCTGTCTGTAAGGGGCGGCAACTTCGCCGACGACGAGCTCAGCTACTACCTGCCCTCCATCGAGCGGATTTCGGCACATTGGCCCTCGGTTGACCTCGTCGGCGACTCAACGTCGGCGACGAGCCCGGGATACTGCTACTTCCTCGCCGGCGTCTCCCGGATTTCGGGGAAAGGCCTCAGGGCCTTCAGGTTCATCACGATTGGATTGAGCACGGCCTGCCTGCTGCTCCTTTGCGCCCAGTTTCCTCCGAGGCAGGGCCTCGCGGCGGGAATGGCGATCCTTCCCCTCGCAGCCTCGAATTTTTTCATAAAATCCGCGTCGTGGATCGTCACGGACAACGCGGCCCTCCTGCTCGCTTGCGCGTCGCTTGTGTCAGTCGTGAGATGCGCAGATGACACGGGGTGGGCGTTCCCGGCGGGACTCTCCGCGACCGCCGCCGTCTTTGTGCGCCAGCTGCATGCATGGCTCGTGGCCCCCATAGCGTGGGCGATCCTGGTCGCGCGGCCGATCAAGGGCACCTCATCCTCCCCCCTCATGCGGTCGTTCGCCTGGTCCGCGCTGCTGCCGCCCCTCGCAATGCTGTGCTGGCTGCGCCTCGCGTGGGGCGGGTTTGTGCCGCCCGCCTGGCAGAAGGCGGTTGGACTCAGCATCCATCCCGCAAGCGCGGCATGCGCGCTTTCGATCTTTGCGGCATTTGGAGTCTTCTATCTTCTGTCGGTCGATGCGCCTGAGAATCTGCTCAGGTTGGCGCGGGGAAGCGGGGCCGCAGCCGGGGCCGCAGCCGGATTCCTGGCCGCCGTGGTATCGCCGAACGTGATGGACCGGGACGCCGGGCGCTGGGGCGGATATTTCTGGGCGCTGGTCGGGCATTCCCCCGCCCTGGCGGGCCGCTCTTTGCCCGTCGTCGCCGGCTCCGCTTTGGGCGGGGCGCTTCTGGCGTTCATGACCTCCCGGCTGCGGAGCTTCGCCGGAACAGCGGTGGCTTCGATCTGGCTGGTCTCGGTGGCTTCCTGGATCGGATGTTGCACGCTGAACCCGCTCGCCTTTCAGCGCTACTTCGAGCCGCCGGTCCTTGTCTTCCTCATCGTCTGGCTGGCGATCGTGATCAAGGCCCAGCCGAGCGTTGCCCCGCCGTCGCGCATTTTCGCTCCCCTTGCCTTCCTTTCCGTTCTTCAGGCGGCCATAACCGTCTTCACCACCTATATCCCGGTCCTTTCAGCCGCCTGAGGTTGCGCGGCGCAGCATGGGCATCGAACGCTGCGGCGGCGACATGCAGGGGATAAATCGGTGTTTTGCCGTGTTTCGTTAGCCTTCCACCGAGGCCGGGGCCGATGCGCATGGCCATCCCATCGGCCTACGACGCATGGTCCGGGAGGTTGCCACGCAGGGTATGTCTCAAACTCCCGATGCCCTTAGATCGCCCTCCTGCGCCAGTGCTCAACCGGCAGTTCCACAAGTCGATTGAGTATTTTGGCGCCGGCAATGGCGACGGCTATTCCAACCACCCAAACCAGGATAAACCAATTCGAAGTGGATGGCACCCACCGACCGAGGAGATTCTCGAAAGGGGAGATCAGCGGAACATGAATCAGGTAAAGCGAATAGGACATCCCGCCCGCCCAGACCATCGGGCCCATCAATTTCAATTTCGCCAAACCGACGTCCCATTTCCACACAAAGGCCAATATGAAGGCCGTGGCGACTGCCGATATTCTTCCGGCCCCACCGTAATTCGGCCAGAAGGCCGATGCGGCGAGCATAAGCGCAAGCAAGCTGTATCCGCTCGCTCGTGATTCCCGGCGGGCGGCCCACCAAGCCGCAACGCCAGCGAAAAATTCAGGCCAGAGTTCCAGGACACGCCACGGCGGAGAAACCACATGGGCAACCCATGGAGCAAAGCAAAGCAAACTGCCCGCCAAGAACACGAAAGGGGCTGATCCTATGCGTCTTCGCGTCACCTGAAGGGCAATCGCGGCGCACAGGTAGAAACCCAATTCATAGACAAGCGACCAGCTCACCATCAGATAAGAATCTCGGCCAAAGTAAGGCTCCAGGATAAGAAAGGAGGTAAACCATCCCGAAAATCCGTTTGGCACGACGCCTGCCAGTTGGTTCGTGTTGAATGGCAACGCGACAATTCGTATCACAATGGCCACTACAAGCGCCACCCAGTAGGTCGGGTAAATCCGCAAAACCCGTTCAATTGCGAAATGAATCCCAGGCTCACCTCTGGCGTGTCCTTTTGCAACGCGCTCGGCAATGCACCACCCGCTGATCACAAAAAACACGTGAACGCCAAGCCAGCCCCACTGACTGGCCACCCGAACTAGCCTCAGGGTGCCAGGAAGACCATCCGTTGGGAATGCACCGAGGCTATGGAACAGAAGCACCCACAGGCTCGCCAGGCCTCGCGCGGCCTCGAGAAAATGAAAACGGCCTGTGGGTTTTACCTGGGACGCGACTTTGCCAGGCGTGGACGAGATTCCCAATTCAGACTGGACACGCCACAGCATCTCGGGCGAACGCTTCTCCAACATGTACCAAGCGGTGAGGCGAAAGCCATAGACAGCCAAGAAAATACGCTCAGAGGTAAGATGTCGGCTCCGAATTGGTGCGGGTGCGGGGAATCGAACCCCGATTTCAAGCTTGGGAAGCTCACGTGATAGCCGTTATACTACACCCGCAGAGAAGGAGATGTAGGTCACCAAATTGGGTGTGGCGGTCAAGACGCATTCGGATATAAATGGCCTCCCGATCTAATGTGGCACAGACTTAGACTCTTATCTCCCGAGCCACTCAAGAGGGCCTTTCGCCGCGTCCGAAGCCTGGTTGTCGACCCTCTGGGCCGGGGAATCCTCATCGAGGTCAGCGGGGTTCAAGCCAGGGTCCCCGGTTACTTCATGGGGGGAGGACGGGCCGGCTACGAGCTCGACTCGACGCAGAGGTTTGTTCGGTGGCTTGATTCTCACCCCGATGGATTGGTGATGGATGTCGGATGCTCGGTTTCCACGTACGGCATAATCGCGCTCTCCTCATCACCGTCGACCCGCGTCATCGCGATCGACCCCGACTTCGCAAGCCTCGTCTGGACCCATTTCCTGTGCAGCAAGGTCGAGAATCCAGGGCGAATGCGCCTCGTTCACGGGTTCGTCGTTGCGGAGGCGGATCCGCCACGGAATGCCGACGACGCCTGCTCCGATTCGTCCGCGGAGTTGAAACGAAGGTCAGCCAATCCGTTCGCGGAGGTTACCAAATACCAGGAAAGCCACGAACCCTCAAACAAGGCGGTGCCGCGCCATTCCATCGACGCACTCCTGGGGGACGAAACCTGCGCTGGCGGCCTCTTGGTCAAGATTGACGTCGAAGGAAACGAAATGGGGGTTCTGGTTGGGGCAAAGCTCGCCCTTTCGAGGATCCGGCCAACCCTCCTTGTAAGCGTGCATCCCCAGTTCGGGGTGGATGTCGTGGAGGTGCGCCGGCATCTTGAGTCGGCCGGGTACTCCTGCGAACACTTCGCCACCGACCACGAGGAGCACTGGTGGTGCGAGCCGCGTCCCACGCGGCTCAGCTGAACGCCCGCCGGCTGTCCAGGGCGCTCTTCACCGTGACGGAGTCGGCGAAGGTGACGCCGCCGCCACTCGGTATCCCAAACCCGATCCTGGTGACCTTAATCCCGCGCTCTCGAGGGAGGCTTTCCTGGAGGTAATGGCATGTGGCCTCCCCCTCCACGTCATTCGAGAGGGCGAGGACGAGCTCGTCCACGGTCCCGGAATCGATCCGCGAGCGAAGGCTTCCCAGATTGAGGTCCTCCGGGCCCACGCCGTGCAGGGGCGACAGCTTGCCGTGGAGGACATGGTAGCCGGCGTTCCAGGAGCCGCTTCGCTCGATCGCCATGAGGTCGGGAACGTTTTCGACGACGCATACCGAGCGATGGTCGCGCTTCGGATTCGAGCAGATGGGACACAGATCCTCCTCGCTCAGGTTTCCGCACAGGCTGCAGCGTCGGATGACCCGCGACGCCTCCTCAAGCGCGCCAATGAGCGTGGCGATCTGCTCGGGTTTGCCGACAAGCAGGTGAAGCGCGATCCGCTCCGAGGAGCGGAACCCGACGCCAGGCAACTTTCTGAGCGCCTGCTGGAGCTTCTCGAGGGCGCCCGCCACGTCAGAAGATTCCCGGCATCTGGAAGGCCGACGTAACCTTCTGCATTTCGCTCTCGTTCAGATCCTTGGCCTGTTTTGCAGCGTCCTGTACCGCCGCGAGGATGGTATCCGAGACCAGCTTCGCCTCCTCCTTCAGAAACTCGGGATCAAGGTCCATCGATACAAACCGCCCCGAGGCGGTCACCTTCACCTTGACCGCTCCGCCGCCCGCCGTGACCTCAATCTCGCGGGCATCCAGCTGGGCCTGCAGCGTCTCAATCGAGCGCTGCATCTTCTGCGCCGTCTTAAGGAGTTTGCCCACGCCTGCCATTTACGGGACAGAATGAGAGGTGCATGAGAAATAACGAGGTGATTTTGACAAAATTGCCGTGTGGTCGGCCCCCTGTTGATGTTCACTCCCGCGCATGCCGCCGCCGACAGTCCTTGTTCCTCTCGCCGACGGATTCGAGGAGATCGAGGTTGTGACGCCAGTCGACCTGCTGCGCCGCGCCGGGGCGCTGGTGACAACGGCGGCCCTCGGGGACGGCATCCACGTGACGGGCCGAAACGGACTTACGGTTCACGCCGACACGACACTCTCGGCTGTCGAGGGCACAAGCTACGACTGCGTCCTCGTCCCCGGGGGGCCGGCCGCGGCCGTTCTCAGGTCGGACGCCCGCCTCGCCGACCGGCTCCGGCGCCAGAGCGCGTCCCATGGCTGGATAGCGGCGATTTGCGCGGCGCCGGTCGTCCTCAAGGACGCGGGAGTCCTTGGCGAACGGCGCCATACAGCCCATTTTTCAGTGGCAACCGAGCTGCCCGATGCGCTCTTGACGGAACGGGTCGTCGTCGACGGCACCCTGGTCACGTCCAGGGGCGCCGGCACGGCGCTCGATTTCGGCCTGATGATCGTTGAAAAGCTGTTTTCGCGCGAGAAGGCTTCCGAGGTGGCGCGTTCGGTTTCTGCGTGAAAGTACTCCAGCGTCAAGGGTTGCGTTGATGCCGCGGCGCCGTTGGAATCCAGATTGCGAAGAGCCCAAAGGAAAAACTCCCATCTGCGGCCCCGTCTGGCCTGGTTGCGTCGCCTGCGCCCGGCGCGACGGTGCCTGGCATTCCCAAGTAAATGTGCGGTATTGCAGGACTGATTGACGCAGAGAGCCCTCAGGGATCGCGGGAGGACCGCGTCCGCAGGATGTGCGACATGATGATCCACCGTGGGCCGGATGACTCCGGCTTCGCGTCGAGCGGCCCGGCGACGATCGGGATGCGACGGCTTGCCATATTTGACCCGGTCAACGGGCACCAGCCCATGACGACGCCTGACGGACGTTTCACCCTGGTGTTCAACGGCGCCATCTACAACTACGGACCCCTGCGGGATGAGCTCGAGTCGCTGGGATACGTCTTTCGAACCCACTGCGACACCGAGGTGCTGCTGGCGGCCCTCTCGAAGTGGGGAGAGGATTGCCTGATCCGCCTGAGGGGAATGTTCGCCTTTGCGCTCTGGGACTCGGTCGAGGAGTCCCTACTGGCCGCCAGGGATCCTTTTGGAATAAAGCCCTTCTACTACATCGCAAGGGGGCGCAGTCTGGAGTTCGCCTCGGAGGTCGCGCCCCTGACATGGGGCAACCCGGGGTCAACGCAGGTTGATCCCGTGGCGGTGGCCGACTATCTGGCGTGGTTTGCGGTGCCCGCGCCCCGAACCATCTACCGGGGGGTGCTCTGCCTGCAGCCAGGCGAATGCCTCAGATTCATCGCGGGAAGCCTCACGATCCGCAAGTGGTGGACCTTCAAGTCGATTCCGCCGGGCGAGACGGTCTGCGCGACGCGCGAGGAATTCGTGCTCAGCCTCCGAGCGCACCTGGAGGACACGATCCGCGCGCATGTCCTCGCCGACGTTCCCGTCGGGGCATTCCTGTCCGGCGGCCTAGATTCGGCGGTTGTCGGGGCCCTCATGGCGCGTGCCTCGCGGAGTGTGCTGAAGACCTTCTCCATCGGCTTCGAGGAGGACGACTTTTCAGAGGCGGACGACGCCGAGGTCACGGCCCGCCACATAGGCTCGGTGCACCACACACGGATACTCACGGGAGACGAGGTGGCGCGGGACCTGGGCAAGATACTGTCCGCCTTCGACCAGCCTACAGGCGACGGCATCAACACGTATTACGCGAGCCAGACGGCGCAGGAGGGAGGGGTCAAGGTGGCGCTCTCAGGCCTCGGGGGCGACGAGCTTTTCGGCGGCTATCCGTCGTTCAGGGCCGTTCCGGCTCTCGAGCGGCTGCTGCCGGCCTGGGGGCGCGTCCCCGCGGCCGCACGCAGGCTCGTGCTCCGTGCCGCTGGGAGCGGCGGCGCGCGGGCCAGAAAGCTTGCGGATTTCCTCGGAAACGCCGGCGATGCCCATGAGCTGGCATCGCTGCACCGGAGAGTTTTCTCGATTGAAAGGGGCCGCTCCATGCTCTCGCCGGACGTGCTGGAGGCGGTCGCGGGCTCCTCGCCCTTTCATCCCGCGCTTGGAACGATCCGATCCGAAATCGGGTCGTCGGACACGTTTTCCATCGTGAGCGCGTGGGAGCTGCGAACCTACATGGCCGACGTGCTCCTGCGGGACAGCGACGTCATGAGCATGCGCCATTCGCTCGAGCTGCGCGTGCCGTTCGTCGACCGGCCGCTCATTGAATGGCTGTGGCGGCAGCCCACCCGCTTCAAGCACGACCTCCGGCATCCAAAGTCAGCCCTGGCCGACGCGACCGCGGACCTCCTTCCGCCGGGACTCCTGCGGCGCAAGAAGCGCGGCTTCACGCTGCCCTTCGGCGTCTGGATGCGCAACGACCTGCGGCCCTTCCTCGAGGACACCTTTTCGCCGGAAAGCGCGGGGCAAAGCGGGCTGTTCTCCACGGATCAAGTGCGCGCGCTCTGGACGAGCTTCGCCGCCGGCGGCGGCGACCGCGACTGGTCCCGGGTCTGGAGCCTCGCCGTCCTCATCTCCTTCGTCAACCGCCGGCCCGGCGCAACATGAACCTCGGATCGGCACAATCCAGGATCATCGCCGCTCTCATCGCCGTCCACGTCGTCTTCCTGGCGACGGCACTCATTGAACGCCCAAAGGTGGATTCCGATGCGTCCGCGGGGATGCTCGTCCTGAGGTCCATGGAGCGCGGGGCCCGTTGGAACTGCGCCATCGAGCCGGACCCGGGCAACATCGCCCATGACCGGCAGGAGTTCCTCACATGGTGGAGCCCGGGCCAGTACCTCGCGGTCTTCCCGCTCCACCGCCTGGGTGCAAGTTGGGGCGTGGCCATCGCGGCGACGACGTTTCTCTGCTCCCTTTGCGGGATCTTTGGCTACTGGTGGCTGTACCGTGGCCTCGGCTTCTCCGAGGCCACGAGCGCATGGGCTACCGCGGCCCTCGCAGTCACCTGGCACGTCACCCGGGACTACGGCGAGTTTCCCGGCGGCGAGCTTCCCCTGTTCGCCGTCTCGCCGTGGCTCGTCGGAGGCATAACGAGGCTGCGACCGCTCGGCCTTCGCAGCCTGCTTCCCTTCGCGGCCATCTACCTGTTCGGCGCGATGACGAAATTGTCCTTCTGCGTCACCGCAGCGGCGGCGCTCGCCGGGGTCGCCTGCGTCGATTTCTTCTCGGCGCCAGGCGGCCGGCGCCTGGCGAGCATCGCTGCATGGGCGGCCGGGATGGTGCTGGCGGGCCACGCCCTGGTCTGGCTTGTGTTTCTTCGCCATGGGGCCAACCCAGGGGGTTTGGGGGCCCACGGCGAGCCCTGGTGGTACGTGCTTCCGGCCGTGCTCATCCTTCCGGTGGGGAGCGTTCTCGGGCTGGGAAGCCTGCTCTCGCGCCTGTTTCTGTTCCCGGGACACGCCCTGCTTGCCTCCCAGACCTCGCTGGCGCCCGTGCTCTGGATCCTCGTGCCGGTCGCGGCGGTCGCCTACTGGGCGCTGGCGGAACGCGCGCCTCTCCCCGGGGGCTACAGGCTGATGCTGGCGGGCATGGCGGGGACCTATGCCGCCGTGCTCGGCACCCTCATCGTGGCGGGCGCCCCCATTTCGCTCGAGGACCGCCAATTCTTCCCCGTTGGGGCCATGATCCTTCCGGCGATCGTGGAGCTCGCGCGCTCCGGATCCGCCCGGGTGTGGAGGGTTGCGGCACGGGCCGGGTTGATGCTCGCATGCGCGTATGGTCTCGTCGCGTTTGTTGTCCATGCGCGCCAGCAGTCAAGGACGGCCAACGTCGGCAGGAGCGGCATCACCCAGCATATCATTTCCCGTGAGGCAATGTCGGTCCTGCACGCCCTGGACGACAGGGACCCGACGGCGACCGCCGGGACGCTCATCTACGTCCCGTCGCCCGAGATCTCCTTTGAACTGCAGCGTGTCCGCGTGATGAGCACGAGCGACCTCATGGCCTTCCCCGAGGATCTTCGCCGCCGCAGCCTCCACGGCCGCGTTCCCCTACTGGTTGTCCTGTCCAACCCCGTCCTAGAGGCCGGGGGCCGGGACGAAATCGTGAGGCGGTCCTTTGCCGACTACTCCCCTTCCTCGTGGAAGCAGCAGAGGGTTGGCGAATGGACGTTTTATTACCAGGGTGACTGGCCCCTGGAGGCCGAGGCGGGTCCAAGGTGAGCCCGCACCTGCCGAACCGATGAAAACCATTCTCTTTGCCCCCGAGCTGTTCACAGGAGGCGGAGGCATTCCCCGGATCCTCCGGCTCTACCTGAAGGCAATGTGCGAGTTGTCCTCGAGCGGAGACCGTGTGCGCTTTCTCTCGCTCAACGACCGCGTCGTGGACTCATCCGAGCTGCAGCGCTATTCCAACGCCAGCCTAGTCGAATGGGAGGTCTGCAACAGGAGCAAGGCCTCCTTCGTCAGGTCCGCGTTTCGGATGGGAGGGAACTCGGACAGGATCGTCTGCGGGCACATCGCCCAGCTTCCTGTCGCCATGGCGGTGGCGATGTTGAATCCACGGGTCCGGTTCAACCTGGTGGCCCACGGCATTGAGGTCTGGCGCCCCTTCACGCTGCTCGAGAGGATGGCGCTGAGGCGGGCCGAACGAGTCTGGTGCGTCAGCGAGTACACGCGGCGCCAGCTGCTGGACCGGTGCCCGCTGCCGGAGGGAAGGGCCGTGGTTGCCCCGAACGCGCTTGATCCCTTCCTCGAGCCGCTCGCGGCTCCCACGCCCCCCCCGGGAAAGCCGGTGATCCTTGCGGTCTCCAGGCTTTCGGTGGCGGACAGCTACAAGGGATTGAACCATTTGATCGACGCCATGCCGGCCGTGCTTGAAAAGGTGCCCGACGCGCGTCTGCGCATCGTCGGCCGGGGCGACGCCCTCCCCTCTCTGGTCGCCAGGGCAAGGAAGTTGAATGTCGCGAGCGCGGTCGAGTTTGCCGGATACAGGAGCGACGAGGAGCTCGGAGAGGATTTCGCGGCCTGCAAGCTCTTCGCGCTTCCGAGCGAAAAGGAAGGGTTTGGCCTGGTCTATGTCGAGGCTATGGCCCACGGCAGGCCGTGCCTGGGAGCGAGGTCGGGAGGAACACCGGAGGTGATCGACGCCGAGTCCGGAATGCTGGCGGAATACGGGAACGTGCCCGAGATTGCCGCAGCCCTCGTCGAGATGCTCGGGCGCGATTGGCCGGTTGGCCCGCTTCTGGAGCGAGCGCGCACGTTTTCCTATTTGCGATTCAAGGAGCGCCTAGCCTCACTGCTCACCACATGAATGGACGTCCCGAGAATCCAGCTGCGGAGGCCTCCAGAAGCGAGAACGAGCTCATAATCGAGGCCGGCGGCGCCGACGCCAACTATTGGAAGGATCTCTGGCGCTACCGCGACCTCCTCGGCTTCCTGACGCTCAGGGACATCCGGGTGCGGTACAAGCAGACCGTTCTCGGGGTCGGCTGGGCGCTTATCCAGCCCATCGTGACGACCGGCATTTTCACGTTCGTCTTCGGAAAGCTGGCCGGCATGTCGCCGGGAGGGGTGCCGTACCCCCTTTTGGTGCTCGCGGGCCTCCTGCCTTGGCAGCTCTTTTCCGCCGCGCTCTCGGGCTCAAGCGCGAGCTTGATCTCAAACTCGAACCTGATCTCCAAGGTGTATTTCCCGAGGCTCATCATCCCCCTGTCGTCGCTCGGGGTTGCCGCAATCGATTTTCTTGTGGTGCTCGCGCTTTACGTCACCGCCTCCGCCTGGTTTGGACGCATCCCCTCGTGGCACTGGTCCCTGCTCCCGCTCTTCATCGCGCTTGCGCTGCTCCTCGCCTTCGGGGCGGGCATATGGTTCACGGCCCTCACGGTCAAATACCGCGATTTCAGGTACATCGTGCCCTTCATGCTGCAGGTGGGGGTGTTCCTGTCGCCCATCGGGTTCAGCACGGCTAACGTGCCCACGTGGCGGGCGCTCCTGGACCTGAACCCCATCACGGGCGTCATAGACGCATTTCGCTGGTGCCTGCTCAGCGACGGTCAGCCCTTCGACGTGCGCGGCACCACCTGTTCGGTGATCATCTCCGTCGTCCTGACGGTCTCGGGCCTGATCTATTTCCGCAGGATGGAGAGGACGTTCGCCGACATGATCTAGGTGGCACCCATGTCCAACGACACAGTCATCAGCATCGAAAACCTGTCCAAGCACTATGTGCTCGGGCACCTGACGCGCGTCGATACCCTGCGCGACCGAATCACGCGCGGCTTTCGGTCCGCCGCGGAGACGCTGACGGGCAGGGGAAAGGCGAAGGCCGCCGTGGATGATTTTTGGGCGTTGAAGGATGTGAGCTTTGAGGTGCGCAGGGGCGAGGTCCTCGGGGTCATCGGCCGAAATGGCGCCGGCAAGTCGACCCTCCTGAAAATACTCTCCAGGATCACAGAGCCCACGAGCGGGAGGGTCCGGGTCCGCGGGCGGCTCGCCAGCCTTCTTGAGGTCGGGACCGGATTTCATCCTGAACTGAGCGGCCGCGAGAACGTGTACCTGAACGGAGCCATCCTCGGGATGAACCGCGCGGAGATCGACCGGAAATTTGACGAGATTGTCGCCTTCTCGGAGGTGGAGAGGTTCCTCGACACTCCCGTGAAGCACTATTCCAGCGGCATGTACGTGCGCCTCGCGTTCGCGATCGCCGCCCACCTTGAGTCGGAGATCCTGATCGTCGATGAGGTCCTCGCCGTAGGCGACGCACAGTTCCAGAAGAAGTGCCTCAACAAGGTCAGCGAGGTGACCAAGACCGACGGGCGAACCGTCCTGTTCGTGAGCCACAACAGCGCCGCCCTCCAGGGGATATGCACCTCCGGGGTCCTGCTCAGCCAGGGCAAGCTGGTCGGACAGGGCTCGATCGGCGATTGTCTGGGCACCTACCTGAGGACCGGCAGCCGGCGCGCCGAGTTCGGTCCGCCCCACAGCGATAAGCCCTATATAACCTCCGTGGGGGTCGATCCCGACGCCCTGGCAGCGGGGCGAATCCAGGTGGATGTCGGATTCAGCTCCCCTTTTCTCCTGTCGCCGCCGGTGGTGGGCATCATCCTCTCCTCCAAGTTCGGCCAGCCGATTTCCGGCAGCAACGGCCGAATGACGGCCGAAACTTGGAAGCCGGCACCGGCGCGGCAGGGCGTGATCACGGCGCTCCTCGATCCCGTGCCGCTGCACAGCGACACATTTCTCATATCAGTGTACCTCGGCGATGCCGCGATGGACTATGACCAGAAGCTGGACGTTGTTCAGTTTGATTTTGTCTCCCCCCGCTTTTACCCGCAGCTCCCGCCGCTCCAGATCATCGGGCCCGCGGACTTCCAATGGCGCTGGTCCTACGAGGACAAGCGACCAACCTGAGCCACCCCACCCATGTCACCCAAGGAGAGACTCAAGGCATTCGCGGCACGCGCGATCCAGGATCACCGGCGCGCATGGGTGATGCGCACGGCCGCGCGCCTCGCGCGCTTCTACAACAATTCGTGGGAGTACCCGAGCTACTCCATGGGCGACAATGGCGAGGGTGCGCTCCTGCGGTCCCTAGCCGGCGAGGACATCGCGACAATATTTGATGTCGGGGCGAACATAGGGGACTGGTCGGCTGACTGCGAAGGCCTCTTTGGAAAGGCGCGCATCCATTCGTTTGAGCCGGTACCCGACACGTTCCAGGTGCTCGCCGCGAGCGCCGCCGGCAAGCCAAGGATCATTCCCCACCCCTTCGGTCTCTCAAGTGCCGATGGAGAAGCGGAATTCACCTACTATGGTCCGGAGAACAGCTTCCTGTCCACCATGGTTGCTGCGGTGCACGACCACCTTCAAAGCTCGCGGATTTCCATCAGGCTTCGAAAGGGCGACGACGTGATGATGGAATTGGGCGTCACGAGGATCGATCTCCTGAAAATCGACGTCGAAGGGATGGAGTATGAGGTGCTCGAGGGGTTCGCCAGCGCCTTGTCCCAGGGACGGATCGGCCTAATTCAATTTGAGAAACAGCCAGGCCGGCGCCTCCTCAAGGACTACTATGTCCTGTTGGGAAAGCACGGCTACAGCATCGGCAAGATCTATTCGCGATACGTGGATTTCCGACCGTACGACTCGGCGCAGGAACGCACCGCTGGTCCCAATTACTTCGCCGTGCCCTCGACCCACGTGAAGTTGATCTCGGACCTGCAGGCGGGTCTGGTTCGATCGTGAGATGAGAAATGCCGCTCTTTTCAAGTCCCGACGGGGACGGAAGGCGCCTCAACCCGGAAATCTGCTGCATCAAGCACGATGAATATCCTGTTCCTGGAGCAGAATCCGCGGTTTGGAGGAGGCTCCGAGCGCATCGGCCTTTCCCTCTGCACCCACATGCACAGGTCCGGTCACGGCACGCATCTCCTCCATGAGGGCGGCGGGGACATGGTCGGCGCCTTCGCGCGGGTCACCACCAGCATCACCCGCGCCCCGGTGCGGCCCCTCGCCGTCCGGAGGCCGCTCGAGGCGGCAAGAAGCCTGCGCACGTTCATTCGTGTGGTGAAGTCCCACAGCATCGACGTGGCGTTCACCTCTCAGCTTGGCTACGTCTCACTCCTTGCCGTGGCCGGTTCCATGGACGGGCCGCCCTCGGTCGTCCACCTGGGCCTGGCGCTCTCCTTCACCTCTCCGCTGTACTCGTGGTCGCAACCGAGGATCTCGGCCTCGGTAACCCCGTCCGAGCCCATGCTCCGGACGTGCGTGGGCCTCGGCTGGCCGGCCTCGCGGATGCACATGGTGCCAAACGGGGTGGACCTTGAGCGATTCCGGGTGCGTGACGACGGGGCTGACATCCGCGCGGGCATGGGCCTTCCGCGGGCGGTCCCCCTCATTGTCTTTCTCGGGCGGCTCGTCGAGGAGAAGGGCATCTTCACGCTGATGCGGGCCGCGGGTGAGCTGAAGCGCCAGGGGATGGTGTTCCACCTGGCGATGGCAGGCCTGGAGGCGGGCACGAACGAAGAGCTGCTGCGAAGCGCCGAGCAAGGGGGGCTCGGCCCGGACTATTTCTCACTGCATGGGGCCACCGACCGGCCCGAGGACATGCTGGCGGCCGCCGATGTCGCGGTCATCCCCTCACAGTGGCCCGAGCCGTTCGGCCTCGCCGCGATCGAGGCCATGGCTTGCGGAGCCGTTCCCATCGTCAGCGACGCCGGGATTCTCCCCGAGATCGTTGGGCCCGAAAATGCCGGCTGCGTCTTCCGGCAGGGCGATGCCATGCAGCTCGCCGAAAGAATCCGCTTTGTCCTCACGGATGCTGGCTCGCGGCGCCTGATCCGGGCCCGCTGCCTCGAGAGGGTAAGGGAAAAATATGACCTGTCGCGCTGCGGCAGGGCCTACGAGGAGATCTTTGCGAGCGTGCAGTCTACGAGATGAGCCGCCCACTCGTATCGATCCTGATTCCCTGCTACAATGCAGCCCCGTATCTGGGGGACACCTTGGATTCGGCGTTCGCCCAGACGCATCCCGATGTCGAGATCATCCTCGTGGACGATGGCTCGAGCGACGGGTCCCTCGAGATCGCGAGAGCCCGCGAACCGCGCATCAGGGTGCTTGCGGGGCCCCAGCGGGGCGCAAGCGCTGCGAGGAACGCCGCCACAAAGGAGTCGCGGGGTGAATTCCTCCAGTATCTCGACGCCGACGACCTGTTGCTGCCCGACGCCGTCGCCGCCCGCGTGCGGCAACTCTCCGAGTCGGGCGCCGATGTCGCGTGCGAGGACTGGCGCCGGATTTTCCGCCAACCCGACGGTTCCTGGACGCAGGGGCCGATTGAATCGGCCGACTATCGGAGATTCGACGAGGCTCCGGATCTCGCAATCTTCAACGGATTCTGGGCGCCTCCCGCGGCGCTCCTCTATCGTCGCTCGATCGTCGAGAAAATCGGGGGATGGAACCCGACTCTTCCGGTCATACAGGACGCCCGCTTCCTCTTCGACGCGGCCTTCTGCGGTGCGAAGTTCGTCCACGTGCCGGGTGACGGGGCGCACTACAGGCAGCACTCGGCGGACAGCCTGTCCAGCCGCAGCAAGGCCCGGTTCTGGGCCGATGTCCTCAAGAACATCCGGGACATAGAGGAAATGCTGCTGGGCGCGGGTCGGATGGATCTCGCGAGGCGCAACGCCGTGGGCCGGGCTTACGCCCTCGGCGCCCGGGTTACATTTCGCATCGATCGCGATCTCTACCACGCCAATCTCGAGAACCTGCGCCGCTTTCCAGAGCAACCATGGTCCCCCTACCTACGCGGCGCACACGGAGTTGAGCGGATCCTCGGCTATACCGCCGCAGTCCGGATGATGGGTATTTTGCGCCCCGGACAAAATCCATGAAGGTCATAATTGGAGCTGCGGCAAACAACGCCCACCTTTACCAGGTCGGCCAGGCGATGGAGGAGGCGGGAGCGCTCTGTCGCTACATTCTGCCGTTTGGGGGGTTTCCCCTTCGCCATCCCGTCGTGTTCTCGCGAAGGAGCCCGGCAGGGATTTCCAAATCGAGCCTCGAGCACCACCCGGCATGGGACATCGCCCGCCTCGCGGCGTCCAAGCTGAGATTGCCGGACCCATGGATCGACCTGATCTGGGAGAGGGAGGAGCTCTCGTTCGACAAGGCGTGCTCGCGGTCCGTCGCGTCCGAGCGACCTGATGTCTTCCTGGGCGTCGAGCACGCCGCGCTCGCATCTCTCCGGGAGTCGAGCCGCATCGGGACAGCCGCCGGCCTTATCTATCCCAGCCTTCATCATCTGTTCCGGAAGAAGTGGCTCGATCCGGAACTTGCCCGGTATCCCGAGCTTCTGAGCCGCTCGGCGCGCATCATCCGGGAGCGCGATGCGTCGCGAGACTATCGGCGAGACGAGGAGATGCGGGCGGCGGAGTTCATACATGCGAACTCGGCCACCACGGCCCGCTCCCTTGTCGAGGCGGGATATCCGCCTGACCGAATCATCACCGTCCCGCTTGGCGCGCCGCCCGCGATCGCCGAGAGCGAGCTTGCTTCGCACCCTCCCGACGTGCCCACGGCGCTGTTCGCCGGCAACGTGGCCCTGCACAAGGGGGCCCATCACCTCATCGAGGCCTGGCGACGTGTCGCGGGCACCCGAAACGCCAGGCTGGATCTTTATGGCGCCTGGGCCCTTCCCGAGAGCTTCCGGCCGTCCCGGGGAGAGAACATACACGCGCACGGCCGTGTCCCCCATGAGGTCGTACGGGATGCCATGCGACGGGCCTCCGTCCTGGTGCTGCCTTCCGTGTGCGACGGCTTTGGGATGGTGGTGACGGAGGCGATGGCGCAGGGCCTGCCCGTCATCTGCTCCCTCAATGCGGGGGCATCCCAGATGGTGGTCGACGGGGTGAACGGATTCGTCGTGCCCGCCGCCGACCCGGAGCGCCTGGGGGAGCGGCTCACCTGGTGCGTTGAGAATCCCATGGAGCTCCTCGCCATGGGTCGAAACGCCGCCGAAACAGCCAGGCATTGGAGCTGGGCGGACTTTCGCGCCCGCTTCACCCGGGACCTTTACGCCATGCTCGGACACATTGGGGCGTCGCCATCGCGCGCCCCCGCGATGACACGATGACGACGGACGTGGACATCTGCCTCATCACGCCTGGCCACGTCGCGTCGACGCCGCGCCTCGTCAAGAGCGCCGACGCCCTCGCAGAGGCGGGCTACGCGGTGCACGTGGTCGCCGGCGCCCCGTTCCCGCCAGCCGATCGTCTCGACGCTGAGATTCTATCGACGGCCCCCTGGGCCTACACGGGCGTCAAGAGACGGTCGGGAGGAGGCTCATTTCTCCGAAAGGCGGTTCGCGGCGTCTCCCGCCGCCTGGTGCAGAACTCCAGCCTGATGTGGCCCGGCCTTGTCGCCAGGGCCCACCATGCCGATGCCCCTTGCCTCGTCCGCCTGGCGGCCGGGGTTTCCGCAAGGCTCTACATCGGCCATGGCATAGCCGGCCTCTACGCCGCCGCCGCCGCCGCGCGCATCCGCGGGGCCGTGCACGGCTTCGACATAGAGGACTACCACGATGCCGAGACGCCGGAGGCCCTTACTGATCCGGTGGAGCGGCGCATTCGATTCGCGCTGCAGTCGAAGCTGCTGCCGGGCTGCCGCACACTAACGTGCGCCGCCCCATTGATCGGAGAGAAATACAGGGAGGTCTACCACGTTGACCCGACCACGCTGCTGAATGTCTTCCCCCTGTCGCAGGCACCCTCCGAGCCGCCGCCACCCAGGGCGATATCCGAGGGCGACCCGGCGATATTCTACTGGTTTTCCCAGACGATCGGCCCGGGACGGGGATTGGAGGACGTCATCAAGACGATGGGATTCATGCGTTCACCCACGGAATTGCACCTGAGGGGCTTTGTCTCGCCCGGATACAGCGAGGAGCTCCAGGCGGCCGCCCGAGCCGCCGGACTCAAGCGGCCGATCCGCATTCTGGAGGCGGGCAGTCCCAATGAGATGTCCAGGCTCGCGGCATCCGCCGACATCGGGCTTTCCGTCGAGCACAGCCTGCCCTTGAACAAGGATATCTGCCTGGCCAACAAGATCTTTGTCTATCTCCTGGCGGGCATTCCCCAGCTTCTATCCAGCACCACGGCGCAAAGAGCATTGGCGGCGGAACTCTCCGACGCCGTCATTCTTGCCGATATGAACCGCCCGCGGGAAACCGCGGCGCAGCTCGACTCCTTCTTCTCGGACCCGGGACGTGTCGCCAGTGCCCGAAGCTCGGCCTGGAACCTCAGCAGGACGCGGTTCAACTGGGATTTCGAGAAGGAGGCTCTCGTTCGCCTCGTCCACGGCGTCCTACCGCCAAGCCTATGAGGATACTACTCACCGCAGATCCTCCCATTCCGGTCCCGCCCACGGGCTACGGCGGCATCGAGCGCATTGTCGATGCGCTCGTCCGAAACTACAGGAAAGGCGGCCACACCGTCGGCCTGGTCTCAAATCGGCTTTCCACATGCGAGGTGGACGGGCGCTTTTCTTGGCAGACCGCAACGGGAGCTTGGAGCGACCTTCGAAACGCCCTGGAACTCAGGCGCTCGGTTGACATTTTCAAGCCTGACGTCCTCCACAGCTTCTCTCGCTTGGGCTACATGCTTCCCCTCCTCGGGAGGCCACTGCCAAAGGTGATGTCATACCAACGCCACACGGGCGGAAGGCAGATTTCCTGGGCTGCGCGTGTTGCCGGCCGGTCCCTGAGCTTTACCGGCTGCAGCGAATTCATCGCCTCCATGGGCAGGGCATCGGGCGGCAGCTGGCAGTCCATCCACAATTTTGTCGAGTTGGATAAGATCACCTATGTTTCGAAGGTGGCGCCAGATGCTCCGCTCGTCTTTCTCAGCCGCATCGAATCAATCAAGGGTCCCGACATTGCCATCGAGATCGCCAAGGCCAGCGGGCGGCGACTGGTCCTCGCGGGAAACCGGCCGGAGAAGGGCCCTGAAAGGGAATTCTGGGACAGCCGCATTGCGGGACAGATCGGCCGTGACGGAATCGAATGGATCGGGGAGGTCAATGACGCGCAGAAGAACGACCTCCTCGGAAACGCCGCCGCACTCGTCGTTCCCATCCAATGGGATGAACCGTTTGGAATCGTCTTTGCCGAGGCGCTCGCCGCGGGAACTCCCGTGATCACGTGCGCTCGCGGCGCAACACCCGAGATCGTGAAGCAGGGGCGCACAGGGTTCTTCGTCGATGACGTCGCTGGGGGCGTGTCCGCCGTCGGAAAATTGAACCAGATCAGCAGGGCTGAATGCCGCCACTCGGCCGAGGCGCACTTCAGCTGCGAGGCCTGCGCCGCGCAATACCTCGCACTCTACGCAAGGCTCACCGCATGAGCCAAGACCGACCCGCCTCCCTCCTCGACCGGCACGCCGAGATCGGCACGCTCACCGTGATGGCGCAAAAGTCGGTGATGCGCCTCATGCTTCCCGCAGGAGTCGTCATCATCCTGGCGGCGATGTACCTGGCCTTGACCGACCAGCCGGGGATAAAGGCGCTGTTATTGATCGCCGGCGGAGCCTTTGCGGCGCTCGCCATTTGGAATTCCCGCGCGATGGGGCTCCCCCTGATGCCGATGATGGCCATACAGAGCCTGATCATCTACGGGATGCCGATCGTGGCCGCACACGAGAACATCAAGGGCTATCCCGCTGAATTCGTCCTCAGGGCCGGCGCCGAGGTCCTTGCCTTCAACCTGGCGATGGCCCTGTCCTGGTGGGTCGGCATGAACTTTATGACGCCGTCGCGCCCCGTGAGCTTCGCCCTGAGGGAATTCAACAGGAGCGGCACGGCGGGATTGTGCAGGCTGGGCTTCGGCATGCTCGGCGCCGCGACCCTCTTCGAGGTTCTGCAGGGCCTGAACCTGGTCTCGGCGCTCTATCAGGTGATGCCCAGCGGGGCCGACTCGATCATCGAGACGCTGGTGGCGGTGGCGAGCGCCTGCGGCCTGTTCCTTATCTCGATGGTGATCGGGGGCAAGGACGCCTCGCCCACGCAGAGATACGCCTTTGTCGGCCTTCTGATCGTCAACACCATGATCGCCGCGGACGGATTCCTCCTCGCGGGCCCGGCGGCGAACCTGATCACGGTCGCGATAGGTCTGTTCTGGGGGGGTGGCCGGATACCCTGGCGCTACCTTACCCTGGCTCTGCTAACGCTGTCGTTCCTGAATCTCGGCAAGACCACGATGCGCAACCGGTACTGGGGCAACGAGGACAAGCTGGCCGTCAACATCACCATCGACAGGCTGCCCAGCATCTTCGGGGAGTGGTCCGAGGCGAGCTATGAGGCGATCTTGGAGAACAACGCCGAGCCCGTGCGCGGTCTTGCCAACAACGGCGACCCCAAGGCCCGCAATCAGACCCTTCTCGACCGCATAGACAACCTGCAGAACCTGCTTTTCGTCATCGACGCGATCGACACGGAGCACGTCAAATTGCTCCACGGAGCCACCTACTCCCTCATCCCTCCCCTGCTCGTCCCGCGGGTTTTCTGGCCCGATAAGCCGAGGAGCCACGAGGGCCAGATTCTCCTGAACGTGCATTTCGGCAGGCAGGACCTCGACTCGACGCAGATCACCTACATCGCCTGGGGGCTGTTGCCCGAGGCTTATGGCAATTTCGGCGCCCTCGCCGGGTCGCTCACGTTGGGGGTCTTCCTCGGCGTATTCTTCGCCTGGGTCGAGAATTTCACCGTGCGCAAGCTGGTCGTTTCCATGGAGGGCTTCCTCTCCCTTTGCCTCCTCCTTAGCCTTATGAACTCGTTCGAGATGGTCGCTAGCGTCTTGGTGACCTCCACTTTCCAGTCGATGGTCGTCGTCGTGGCGGCAAGCTATCCGTTTGTGCGCCGAACCGTGACGAAGAGACCCGCATCCGATGCCGAATAGCCAATCCCGAAGCGGCCCTTGAAACCACAGCCCGGAACACTCAAAAGGATCGCTGCCGTGCTCTCGCTCGGATGGTCGGGAACAAGTCAGGGAAAATTGGTCCTGAGGCGGGCAGCCTCCGGCCTTGCGGGCGCGGCGTTTCGCCTGCGAAGCAGGCACCTGCGCCTTGATGAGCTTGCCAGCGTCCTCGTGATCGCCCCGCACCCGGACGACGAGACGCTCGGCTGCGGCGGCGCGGTGGCGCTGCTCGCTCGCGGCCCCGCGCGCCTTCGCATACTCTTTGTGACGGATGGCGGCGCTTCGCACCCGGGGCACCCCTTTCTGGACTCGAAGGCCATGGCCGCGATTCGCCTGAAGGAGGCGCGGTCGGCCACAGCCGCCCTGGGGATGGCCTCGGACCAAGTCTTGTTCCTGGGAGCCGCCGACGGCGGTCTCGCCCAACTCGGGTCGGGCCCTGTTCGGGAGCTCAGCGGCCGCATCCTGGCCGAGCTCCAAGGGCAAAGGCCGGATGCGATTTTTCTTCCGTGCCGGCGCGACGGGAGCTCCGAGCACGACGCTGTGTTCGACCTCGTCCGGGGCGCGATCGATCATTCCGGCCTCACCCCCCGCCTATTTGAATTTCCGGTTTGGTCCTGGTGGAATCCCGACCTGCTGGCTCGGTTGATCTTCGCGTCCGGGCGAATCTGGCGAGTCGACATCGAAAGCGTCCGTCAGGTCAAGGCCCTGTCGATGGCGTGCTATGCCTCGCAGTTGCGCCCGCTTCCCCCGGACACGCGTCCGGCCCTACCCGAGAGCTTTGCGTCAATGTTCCTGGGCGAGCACGAGTTCTTCTTTGAGCGCTGAAGGAACCCATGCCGACGCCCACGCGAAAAGTCCTGATTGTTTCGCCGCATTTCCCGCCGATTAATGCGCCGGACATGCAGCGCACCCGCCTTGCCCTGCCGTACCTGCGGGCAAACGGCTGGGAGCCCGTCGTTCTTGCGGTCGCTCCCGAGTTCGTCGAGGGCGGGGTCGTCGAGCCTCTCCTCGAGGCAACGTACCCCGAGGACATTCGCGTCATCAGGGTGCGCGGCATCCCTCCGCGCGCGACGCGGTGGCTGGGCATTGGCAGCCTTTGGCTGAGGTGCGGCTCCGCGCTCCGAACGGCCGGCGAGGAAATCCTCGGGAAGGAGAAGTTCGACCTCGTGTTCTTCAGCACGACACAGTTTGACGCGTTTACGCTGGGGCCGGCATGGAAGGCCCTCTTTGGGGTCCCCTATGTCATCGATTACCAGGACCCCTGGGTAAACGACTATTACAGCCGGACAGGCACCCGCCCGCCCGGGGGACGCTTGAAATACGGCTTCTCACAATGGTGCGCGCGCCGGCGCGAGCCCGAGGTCCTCCGCAATGCCTCGGGGGTGATCGCCGTGTCGGGCGCCTACGGCGCGACGCTTGCGAAGACCTACAGCTGGTTTGACGCGGCAAGCGCGACCGTCCTGCCGTTTGGCGCGGCCGAGGCGGACCTCGCCACCGCCCGCCTGCACAGGCCATCGGCGCCGCTCGTGTCATTCGGCGACGGCAACTTTCATCATGTGTACACGGGCCGCTGCGGCCCCGACATGTCGGTCTCGCTCGCCGTGATCTTTAGGGCCTTCAAGAAATTTCTCGCGCTCCGCCCCGAGGAGGCGCGGCGCATGAGGTTCCATTTCATTGGGACCGACTACGCCCCGCGGCCACTTGGGCGCGAATGGGCCCTCCCCGTGGCCCGGGACGAGGGCGTGGAGGAATACGTGGAGGAGGAATGCTACCGCGTTCCCTATTTTGACGCGCTCTATTATCTCATCAACGCCGACGCGCTTCTGGGCGTGGGTTCGAACGACCCGACTTACAGCGCGTCGAAGATCTATCCCTACGTGCTCGCCATGCGACCTATGTTGCTTATCTTCAATGATTTAAGTCCAGTCCTAAAGATCGCCTCGGAGATAAATTGCGGCGTGCGCTTCGCCTTCAACGACAAAAGTGACCTCGACGCGCTCGTGCAGGCGGTGGCGGACGAATGGTTCATCAAGGGCCGGATGCGGGAATTCACCAAGCCAGATCTCACCGCCTTCCGTCCCTACACCGCGGACGGCATGACCCAGGTCCTCGCGGCATGCTTTGACCGCGCGGTGACGAAGCACCTTTCCGCCCCGTGACCCTCCCCGATGTCAAAGGCATGAGGCTTGCGATCGTTCTATCGCACCCGACCCAGTATTACAGTCCCTGGTTCCGTTGGATGCGCGCCCACACGGCGCTCCAGTTCCATGTGTTCTACCTCTGGGATTTCGGGGTCACGAAGCAGCACGATCCGAATTTTGGAAAGAGCTTCGAGTGGGATGTCGACCTCCTCTCGGGCTACGACAGCGAGATTGTGCCCAACACCGCCGGCACTCCGGGGGCGGAGCACTTCTTCGGGTTCAGGAACCCTGGCCTCGCAAGGCGCCTCACCGACTGGAAGCCCGACGCCCTGCTCCTGTTCGGCTACAAGTGGGCCAGCCACATGCGCGCGATCGCCTGGGCGGCCAGCCACGGCGTTCCCCTCATCTTCCGCGGCGATTCACACCTGATGGGCCGCGGGCAGCCGCCGCTTCACGTGAGGCTCGCCCTGCGGGCCCTCTATTCGCGATTTGCGGCCTTCCTCTATGTGGGGGCGGCGAACCGCGAGTATTTCGAGGCGTTCGGCGTGCCGAGCCGGAAGCTCTTCCTCGCCCCGCATTCGGTGAACGCAGAGCTCTTCGACACCGGGCGCCCCGGGGCGCTCGAGTCCGCACAGAAGCTGCGTTCGCAGCTCGGGATCGGGTCGGAGACCCAGGTCGTGCTCTTTGCCGGGAAGCTTGTCGCGGCCAAGCAGCCCGCGGAGCTCCTGAACGCCTTCTTGAAGCTGAGTCCGAAGAACGCCGCCTTGGTGTTCGTGGGAGACGGACCCGAGCTAGAGGGGCTCCGGTCGCAGGCCAGTGCCCACGGGGGCGCCCCCGTGCATTTTCTGCCCTTCGCCAACCAGAGCGAAATGCCCTCGCGGTATCTGCTTGCGGACCTTTTCGTCCTCCCCTCGCGCGGGATCTACGAGACGTGGGGTCTGGCGGTGAACGAGGCCATGCACATGGGCGTCCCGTGCCTTGTCAGCTCCCTGGTTGGGTGCCAGCGCGACCTGGTGACCCACGGTGAAACCGGGTGGGTTTTTGATCCCGCGCGCCCGGACGACCTTGGGGCCGGCCTTTCCGAGGCCCTGGGCGAGCTTTCCTCGGTGGCCCGCCGGACGGAGATAAGGCGCGCCGTCGGCACCCGGATTTCAGGGTACAATTACCCCCAGACAACCAACGGGCTTGTTGCCGCGCTTGAAGCCATGTCAGCCTGAACAGGGCGCGGCCCCCTTCCTTGCGAATCACCATAGTAACCGGGTTCTTCCTTCCGGTGCCCGCCGTCAGCGGCGGCGCCACAGAGAGGTCTTGGTACGGCCTGGCGAGGATCTTCGCGGCGTCGGGCCATTCCGTGACGTTCGTCTCCCGGAGCTGGAGCGGCCCCGAGCCCGCCGAGGACGTGCCGGGGCTCAAGCACCTGAGGCTTCCGGGCTTCGACCACACACGCAGCCTTCCGATCAACCTGATCCTCGACTTCATCTGGGGCGTGCGCGTCACGCTTGCGCTCCCGCCTGGCGACATTGTCATCTGCAACACCGTCGCCCTGCCGGTGTGGCTCCGCCGGATGAAGCCCTCGGCGGGCCGGGTTGCGGTCATGATCGGCAGGTCGCCCAAAGGGCAGGCCAGGCTCTATGGAGGCGTGGCGAGAATCTACGCCCCCAGCTCCTTCGTCGCCCGTAAGCTGAGCTCCCTTTCGGCTTCCGCGCGCACCAAGGTCATCGGCTACCCTATAGACTGGCCGCTCCTGGCACGGTCGGCTGCCCAGACCGGAGAGCCGGTCACCATCGGCTACGCCGGGCGGCTCAATCCCGAGAAGGGGATCGCCCTGCTCGTGCGGGCCGCCCGGATCCTTTCCGAGCGCAAGGATCTTCCCGAGTGGCGGCTGAGGATTGTGGGCCCCGCGGGGATCAACGAGGGCGGAGGAGGCGAGGCGTGGGTGGGCGCGCTTCGCGACGAGGCCGCAGGCGTCCTCGGGGGACGCGTGGAATGGCTGGGGCCGGAGTTCGACGCCGCGCGGCTCGCAAAGCTGTACGGGGGCATGGACATCTTCTGCTACCCGAGCCTCGCCGAGAAGGGCGAGACGTTTGGCGTCGCCGTTGCCGAGGCCATGGCGGCGCGCTGCGCCGTCGTCGTGTCGGCGCTCGGCTGCTTTGGCGACCTGGTCACGGACGGCGAAACCGGGCTCGTCTTCGACCATGCGCACGCCGAGGCGGACCTGCGGCTGGCCGACTGCCTGGGCCGCTTGGTGGCCGACCAGGCGCTCCGCGACGGCCTGGCGCTGCGGGGCCAGCAGAAGGCCCGGGAATTCGACTACATGCAGGTGTCACGGAACATTTTGAGCGATCTGGCGTTTTTGACGGGCGCCCCGGCGAAAATCGGGCAAGAGTCGGGCCATGCCTATTGAAGACCCCTATCTGGGCCAGGGCTGCTCAACGCCGTACACGCCCGGCGAGATCGCCTCGCGGCTGGCATGGTCCGTTGTCCAAGCGACCCTGTTCCGATGCAGCCCACGCCCGTGGCACGGCTTCAGGGCCGCACTGCTGAAGCTGTTCGGCGCGGACATCCCGGAGCCCTCAAAGGTGGTCATCTTCCCGACCGCCAGGATTGTGTTCCCGGCCAAGCTTTCGCTCTCGCCGCGGTCCATGGTCGGGCCGGGCGTCTCGCTCTACAACCTGGCGACGATCACGCTGCGCAGGGGGGCCAACGTCAGCCAGA
Organism: uncultured Opitutaceae bacterium; assembly: GCA_964509885.1. Lineage (GTDB taxonomy): Bacteria > Verrucomicrobiota > Verrucomicrobiia > Opitutales > Opitutaceae > Palsa-1447. The sequence goes on from CAZDZL010000006.1 coordinate 87,714, forward strand.
ATGGCCACCTTTGCGCGGGAACCCACGACTACACGCGCTGGAGCATGCCCCTGGTCGCAAAGCCCATCACGATCGGTGAAAACGCCTGGTTGGGGGCTGACGTGTTTGTCGGGCCCGGAGTATCCATCGGCGACCTCTGTGTCGTAGGAGCCCGGTCGGTCGTGGTGAGGGATCAGCCTGCCCGGATGGTCTGCGCTGGCAACCCGTGCAGGCCGCTCAAGGACCGGGCGTTCCCTTCCGAGTGAAATCCTGTCACATTGTCCCGAGCCTTGAGGCTCGCCACGGGGGGCCGAGCAAGTCGGTCCTCGGCCTGGCAACGGCGCTCGCCCGTTGCGACACGGACGTGGAGCTCCTTGCGACCGACCCCATGGCAGGGTGGCAGAAGTCGGACGGCCGCCTCGACATCCGCGTGTTCCGCAGGGATTGGCCCCAGTCGCTCTGCCCCTCGGCCGGGATGCGCTCGTGCCTGCGGGCCGTCAACGCGGACGTGATCCATCACCACTCCATTTGGCTGAGGACGCTCCACTATGCCCACCAGGCCGCCAGGCGCAGCGGCGCCCCGCTTGTGGTCTCCCCCAGGGGAATGATGGATTCCTGGGCCTGGAGGCACAACGCGAGGAAGAAGGCCTTCGCAAGGGCCTTCATACACCCGGGCGCCTTCGAGGCCGTGAAGGGGTGGCATGCCACGAGCCAGGACGAGGCGGAGGCCGTGCGCTCCCTCGGGTTCAAGCAGCCGGTCTGCGTTGCACCCAACGGGGTCTCCGAGCCCTCCGAGGCGGACCTCGCCGCGGCCCGGGCGCACTGGAGCGAGATCGTGCCCTCGTCGGCGCAAAGGCCCGTGGCCCTGTTCTATTCGAGATTTCACCAGAAGAAGCGCCTCCTGGAGCTGATCGACCTGTGGTTCGAGTTCGGCCCGAAGGACTGGCTTCTCCTGGTCGTGGGCATTCCCGAGGACTACACACCGCGCATGATCGAGAACTATGCGCTCAGATCCGGGGAGTCCGGGCGCGTGCGGTCCTACGACGGTGCCGGCCACCCGCCACCCTACGCCATCGCGTCCCTGTTCCTCCTGGCCTCGCACGGGGAAAACTTCGGGCAGTCGATCGCCGAGGCGCTCGCCAGCGGGGTCCCGGCGCTCGTGACGGACACAACCCCGTGGTCCGGCCTCAACCGGACAGGCGCAGGGTGGTGCGTGTCATGGAAGGACTTCGGCGCGACCCTGCGCAACGTGACGTCGGAGGACCCCATAGCCCTGCGCCGGCGGGGCGCGGTCGGCCGCGAGTGGGTGCTGAGGGAGTTCTCGTGGGAGAGGTCCGCGCGCCTGCTCCTGGAGTTCTACGGCGTTCTGCGCGAGGCCGCGGAGACTCACCGCCTGTGACGGAAATCCCAAACCCGTCCCGCCCGGGGCGCCTGGAGTTCGCGGTGGCCGCGCACGTCGCGATCTTTGTCATCGGGGTTTCATGGGCATTCGGCGGCAATGCGGACTGGGTGCGGACGCCCATCTCGATCTGGGGCTCGCTGGGGATCACTCTGACCCTGGCTATCGTGGCGTCCCGCGGCGCCCGCGGACGAATGATCGCGGGCACGCTCTGGTGGGGCCTTCCCATCATTGTCCTCTGCGGCACGGTGGCCGCCTCCTGCCTGACGCCCGGATTCAAGCTCCTCGGGCACGGAAAGGACGCCTACATGATGCCCGTCCGCGTGGACTGGTGGGTCCCGAGCTCGGCGCGTTCGGGCACGACAATCGGGTCCCTTTGGCTCTTCGCGGGAATCTATTTCTCGTGCCTCAACATAGCCTTAGCCGTGGCGCACAGGCGACTCATCCGCCTGGTGCTGGCCGTAGCCGTTGGGAACGCGCTCGCGCTCTCCGTCTTCGGCACCGTGCAAAAGCTCGTCGGGTCGACCGGGATCTATTTCGGCGCCGTGAAGTCGCCCCAGAACAATTTCTTCGCCTCGTTCGTCTACGACAATCACTGGGGCGCCTTCGCCATACTCATGATCGCGGCCTGCACGGGTCTCGTCTTGAGGTATGCGCACGGAACCCGCGGCGAGGGGTTTTTTCACGGGCCCGCCTTCTCAGGCCTGGTGGCTGCCTCTCTGATCGCCGTCTCGGTGCCCCTTAGCGGGTCGCGGGCCTGCACGCTGCTCCTGGGGGCATTTGCCGCCGTCTCGGTCGTCCAGGGCACTCCCCGGATCTCCAGGGCCCTGCGTCACTCCGGCGTTACCGCGGGTTGGACGTTTGCCGCGATGGCGCTCGCCGCGACGCTGGCCGTGGCCTCGGTCTGGTTCGTCGCCGGTGACGTGATACAGGCTCGAGCCTCCAAGACAAAGGAGCAGGTCGCCACCATGTGGGCCCAGGGCGGCATCGGCTCCCGGGCCACCCTCTACCACGACACTTGGAGGATGGCCCGCACGAGGCCCCTTTTCGGATGGGGAATGGGGAGCTTCCCGATCGTGTTTGTCCTCTACAACACCCAGGAGTCCAAGATCGACCACATCCCGGTGGTCTACCATGACGCTCACTCGGATTGGATCCAGTCGGTCGCCGAGATCGGCTTTGTGGGCACCGCGCTCATCGGGGCCGCCGTCCTGCTGCCCGCGCTGGCCATCCGCCGATCCCGGATAACCACCATCCCGTATTTCCTGATCACGGGCATGCTTCTGATTTCGGCCTATGCCTGGGTCGAGTTCCCCTTCGGCAATGTCGCGGTCGTCCTCTCCTGGTGGCTTTGCTTTTTTTGCGCGATCCAATACATCCGGCTGTCGGATGTGCAGTCCGGCGATCTCGACTCCCGCTGAGTGATGTATTCTGTTGTCATCCTGACACTTAATGAGGAAACCGCCCTCCCGGGCTGCCTGGCCTCGCTCCGGAGCTGTGACGACATCGTCGTGCTCGACTCCGGCTCGTCGGACCGCACGGCGGAACTGTCGAGGGCCGCGGGCGCGCGCGTCTTCACGCGGCCCTTCGACACATTCGCTGGCCAGAGAAATTACGCCCAGCGCAGCATCGCGTTCCGTCATCCCTGGGTATTCCACCTCGACGCCGACGAGAGGATGACGCCGGAGCTCGACGCGGAATGTTTGCGCGCCGCGGCGCGCTCCGACCTGGACGGATTCCGCGTCGCCCCCAAGATGATTTTCGAGGGCCGCTGGGTGCCGCACTGCACCGACTATCCTGCGTACCAGGCGCGGTTCGTGCGTGCCCCCCGCTTCGAGTTCATCCAGGTGGGCCACGGCCAGCGCGAATCCCCCGCGATGGTCCTTGAGAACCTCCGCCAGGGCTACTTGCACGACATGTCCGTCTACGGGAAGGACGCATGGCTTGCGAAGCACCGGGGATACGCGAAGGCCGAGGCGAAGGCGCAGGTCAGCGGGTCCGAGGGCGGTTCCTGGACGCGGCTTTTCTCCCCGGATGCCCTGAAAAGGCGACGCGCCCTCAAGCGGCTGAGCTTCAGGCTGCCCTTTCGCCCCGTGCTTCGCTTCGTCTACCAGTATGTCCTGCGCCTCGGCTTCCTCGACGGAGCGCCGGGGTTGCGCTATTGCATCCTTCTGGCACGCTACGAGGGCTTCATATCGGATGAGATTAAACGGATGAAGGAGAGCCGCTGACCTTGCCCATCAACCCACACCGCAAGACGGCGCTTTTCTTCCTGGGGGCCGACATCCTGTCGGTCGCGGTCGTGTTCAACGTGGTGACCTACCTCAGGGGCGCGACCACCTATCCCTTCTTCTGGCCGCTGGCCGCGCCCGTCCTCATAGTCGTCGTCTCCCTCCACCTGATTGACGGGTACGGCGCGCGCGCGGACATGTTGAGCCTGGACTACGCCAGCCTGCACTTCATCGCCCTGTTCTTCGCGTCGCTCGCGACCCTGTTCCTGACGTTCGTGTTCATTCCGGCGGGCTTCGAGCTGCAGACCAGCCGCGCGTCAATCTTCCTGAGCTTCTTCCTCCTCGGCGCCCTGACCCTCTCCTACCGGCGCCTCGTCTACGAGAGATCCGTCGTCTCCCGAGGGGAGAGGCACATCGTGTTCGTGGGGCGCAAGGACGACTTCGACATCTTTGCGGCCGAGTGCTCGCGCATGGGCATGGCGAGGCCCCTGGTTCACGCGGACTCGGCCGACGGTTTCAGGGCATTCGAGCTTGTGCTGTCGTCCATCGCTGAGTCGAGGCTCCTGGTTGAGGCGATTGTCGTGAAGGAATCGGGAGGCGACCTGCCCCGCGATGTCCCCCTGAAGCTGGTGCAGCTGTATTTTGACGGGATTCCCACGTACACGCTCGAGATCTTCCACCAGGCCTACTGGCGAAAGATACCGCTCTACCGCATCAACCCCATCTGGCTTTTCCAGGAGGGGTTCAGGGTGGCGCGCGAGCCCGTGTTTGAGCGCATGAAGAGGATTTCCGACATCGCGCTCTCACTCCTGGGACTGGCGCTTTCCGCACCCTTTATCGCGGTCGCGGCGATCGCCATAAAGCTGGACGACCGGGGACCGGTCTTCTTCGCCCAGTCCCGGATAGGGCGCCACAAGGTGCCGTTCAGGCTGATCAAGCTCCGCACGATGCGCCAGTCGGCCGTCCCCGGGGACCTCTACACGAAGAAGGGGGATGCCCGCATCACAAGGGTTGGAAGGTTGTTGCGCGCCGCAAGGCTGGATGAGCTTCCGCAGCTCTGGAACGTGCTGAGGGGCCAGATGAGCCTGATCGGCCCAAGGGCCGAATGGGACCGCCTCGTGGAGGGATACGAGCGCGAGATCCCGTGCTACCATTTTCGCCACCTCGTGAAGCCCGGGATCACCGGGTGGGCCCAGGTGAACTACCGGTACGGCTCCGGTGTCGAGGACACCCTGAGAAAGCTCGAGTACGACCTCTACTACATCCGCAACTTCTCGTTCATGCTCGACGCCTCGATCGTCCTGAAGACCCTCCACGTGATGCTGCTCCAGAAGGGACATTGAGCATGAGGAACCGGTACGATTTCACGGTGATCGGGGGGGGATCGGCGGGCTACAACGCGGCGCGCGTCGCGGCATCCCTCGGCAAGCGCGTCGCTCTCGTCGACGGCGCCAGGAGACTGGGCGGCCTCTGCATCCTAAAGGGCTGCATGCCCTCGAAGACCCTCATCTACGCCGCTGAGGTGCTCCACCTTGCCCAGACCGGGAGGAACGTCGGCCTGCGCGTGGATGGGGCGTCGGCCGACATGCCCGAGATGAATGCGAGGAAGAGGAGGATCATCAACCATTTCGCGAGGCATCGCGCAAAGCAGCTCGAGGATGGGAATTTCGACCTGGTGCGCAGCAATGCGCGCTTTGTGGACCCGCACACCGTCGAGCTCGACAACGGAAGGAGAATCCGGTCCAGGCATTTCCTCGTGGCCACGGGCTCGAGAGTGAGCGTGCCCGCCCTGCCCGGCCTGAGCACGACCCCGTTTTGGACCAGCGACGACGTGCTCGACCTCGATTTCAAGCCGCGAAGCGTGATCATCCTCGGCGGCGGCATCGTCGCCTGCGAGATGGCCCAATTCCTTAGGCGCATCGGGACGAGGGTGTGCATCGTCCAGAGGAGCGCCCACCTGCTCCGGGGCCATTCCACGGAGGCTGCGGAGGTCGTAAGGGACGCGTTCGCCGCCGAGGGAATCGAGGTCCACACGGACACCTCTATCCTGGGCATGCGCGCCGTCCAGGGCGGCGTCTCGGTGTCGTTCCGGCACAGGGGCAAGACCGTCCACCGCAGGGCCGACCATCTCTTGAACGCCTTGGGCCGCGATCCCAACACACCGGGCCTGAATCTCGGGGCGGCGGGCGTGAAGACCGCCCCCAACGGAAGAATTCTCACGAACAAGTGGCAGCAGACGAGCGCCCCGCACATCTACGCGGGAGGCGACTGCAGCGGCCCCCATGAGATCGTTCACATCGCGGTCCAGCAGGGGGAGCTGGCCGCCCGCCATTCGGCGGGGGTGAAAGGGCTGAGCCCGGTCGACGCCTCGCTCCTGCTAAGCGTCGTATTCACGGACCCGCAGGTCACGTCGATGGGCTGGAGCGAGAAGGACCTCAGGGAGAAGGACATTGCGTACGCCTCGGCGAGCCATCCCTTCGGCGACCACGGGAGATGTATCCTCATGAACGCCCACCTCGGCTTCGTGAAGGTGTTCGCCAACCCGAAGACCGGGAGGATGCTGGGCGTCGAGATTGTCGGCAGGGACGCCGGCGAGCTGATCCACATCTTCACCGCCCCACTAGCCATGCGCGCCACCGTATTCGACATGCTCCGGGCGCCCTGGTATCACCCCACGCTTGCCGAGGTCGTCACCTACCCGCTCGAGGAGCTGGCTGAAAAAATCGCCAGGCCCAAGAAATAGCCCGTGAACCCCCGCCTCAGAAAATGGCTCGGCCTGACGGTCGGGCTCGTTCCCGTCCCCGTGAGAAGCGGCATCCTCAAGGGGGCGACGTGGACCCTCTATCCCTGGACCTCGTATTGGAGGGGCACCCACGAACCCGCGGTCCAGGAGGCGATCGGGCGCCTGGGCAACGGCGACGTCAAGGACTGGACCTGCTGGGACCTTGGGGCCCATTTCGGGTACTACAGCGTGGCACTGGCCCTTCGCGTCGGGCCGGGAGGCCAGGTGGCGGCGTTCGAGCCCAATCCCGAGAGCTTCGCGAGGCTCGAACGCCACCGGAAGATGAACCGGCTCAGCTGGCTCAAGACCTATCCGGCCGCTGTGTCCGATCAGTCGGGCGCCGCGCAGCTCCTCACCTACGGGGACCTCGGCTCCACGAGCACCCACCTGCGCTATGACGACGAGGCTGTAAGCCAGAAATCAGCCCCCATTGGCATTACGACGCTCCGTCTGGACGACCTTGTCGCGTCCGGCGAACTGAGGCCGCCGAGGTTCATCAAGATTGATGTCGAGGGCCACGGGCATCATGCTGTGGCGGGGATGGGGGCGACCCTGGCGGCGCACCGCCCGGTCCTGATCGTCGCGTTTCACAGCAAGGAGGAGGTCGATGGCGTGCTCGGCATCCTTCAGCCGCTCGGCTACCGCCGGGCGCCGATCGTCACGCCGCCCACCGATCCCGATTCGCTGATTGGCGGAGACTACCTGTTCTCGCCCTAGCCTTTGGCAAGCGCCAGCAGGTCGGCCAGGTCCACCCTACCCTCGTAGAGGGCCTTGCCCACGATCACGCCGTCCAGGTTTGGCCGCGACCGGGCCAACGCGTTGAGCCGCTCGACGTCGGCGCGGCTGGCGACCCCGCCGCTGGCGATCACCCTCGCCCCAACGGAGCCCAGCATGGCGTCCTGGGCCTCAAAGTTGGGGCCCGTCAGCATGCCGTCGGTGCCCACGTCCGTGTGGATCAGGGTGGCGACGCCCAGCACATCCATCCTTCGGGCAAGTCCGAGGGCCGCGGTCCCCGTGGTGTCGACCCAGCCGTTCACGGCCACTTTTCCCGCCTTGGCATCGACGCCCACGGCGATGCGGTCGCCAAACGCCGCGACGAGCTCCGAGACGAAGGCCTCGCTCTGAGCCGCGCGCGTGCCAATGACGACGCGCTCAATCCCCATCGAGAGGGCGCGCTCGACCGACGCCCGAGTGCGAAGGCCCCCCCCGAGCTGCACCCTGAGGCCAAGGCCCGCGATCCTCTCCACGGCGCCCAGGTTGCGCGGCTCGCCGGAAAACGCCCCATCGAGATCGACGACGTGGACCCACGCGGCGCCCGCGGCCTTGAATCCCGCCGCGACCGCCGCCGGATCCTCGGCATAGACGGTCTCCGCGTCGGCGCGCCCCTGCGAGAGCCTCACGCAGCGCCCTCCCTTGATGTCGATTGCGGGATAGATCGTCATGGAGGGGGCAAGCTCACAGGTCCCGGCCGGGACGCCAAGGCCTTTTTCCCCGTTGCGAATGCGGCATTTTGGGGCGAGATTGCACCTTCATTCCCAACCCAAGATGGCGACCTACTCCCCCCCGGCCTTTCTCACGGAACTTCTTCATGCCCGGTCGCCCTCGGGCTACGAGGCGGAGGCCCAGGCCGTGTTCGACCGCCACGTGAAGCCGGCCGCCGACGCCTACACGGGCGACGCGCTCGGCAACAGGATCGCCACCCTCAATCCGTCGGGCGACCCCACGCTCATGCTGGCGGGGCACTACGACGAGCTGGGCCTGCTGGTCACCTACGTCAACAAGGACGGGTTCATCTACTTCGACACGATCGGCGGCCACGACCGCACCGTGATTTCCGGGCGCCGGGTCGTGATCCAGACCGCCAACGGGCCCGTCAAGGGGGTGACCGGCAAGCGCGCCATCCACCTGATGGACGAGGCCGACCGGAAGAAGGTCCCCGAGATCCATGAGATCTGGATCGACATCGGGGCCTCCTCCAAGAAGGAGGCGCTGGAGCGGGTCTCGATCGGCGACGCCGCCACATACGACCACGAATTCGGGCTTATCCACGGGAGCATCGGGACCGCGCGCGCGTTCGACAACAAGGTCGGGGCCTACATCGTCGGCGAGACCCTGATCCGCCTCTCAAAGGAGGCCAAGCGGACCGCGGCGAAGGTCGTCGCGGTCGCGACCTCCCAGGAGGAGATCGGGACCCGCGGGGCGATCGGCTCCGGCTACTCCGTGGACCCGCAGCTGGCGCTCGTGGTCGACGTCGGCCACGCCACCGACCATCCCGACTGCGACAACCGCAAGTACGGTGAGACGAAGCTCGGCGGCGGCCCGATCCTCTGCCGGGGACCGAACATCAATCCCAAGGTGTTCGACGCCCTGGTCAAGGCGGCGAAGAAGCTGAAGATCCCCTACCAGGTCGAGAGCGACCCGAGGCCGACGGGCACGGACGCCCGGGCGATCCAGGTCGCCCGCGGAGGCGTCGCGACGGGGGTCGTCAGCGTCCCCCTGCGGTACATGCACACGCCGAGCGAGCTGGTCGACCTCGAGGACGTCGAGCGCTGCGTCAGGCTCTTCGTCGAATTCGCCAAGGGGATCACGAAGGGCGACTACCGCCGCTGGTGACCCCTGGCGGGGCCTAGGCGGCGTTCTCCGCCGGAGCCGACTTGGGGGCGCGCCTGAGGGTCGGGCGCCTTTTCCCGGCGACGGCCGCCGCATCGACGATCACCTCGGTCACGTCCTCCTGCTGGGGCAGGTCGTACATGATCTCGAGCATGACGCCCTCGAGTATGGCCCTGAGGGCCCGGGCGCCTGTCTTCAGCTCGATCGCCTTCAGGGCGACGGCCTTGACCGCGTCGGAGGTGAACCGCAGGCGGACCCCCTCCATCGCAAAGAGCTTCGAGTACTGCTTCACCATCGCGTTCTTGGTCCGCAGGAGGATCTTCTCCAGGTCGGCCACCTTAAGCTGGTCGAGGACCGTGACCACCGGCAGGCGCCCGACGAACTCGGGGATCATCCCGAAGCGCACCATGTCCTCGGGCGCGATCTTGCGCATCATGTCATCCGGCGCGATCTCCTTGTCCTCCGAGTTCTGGTGGAACCCGATCGAGCGGTGCCCGAGTCGCTTCTTGACGATCTGGTCCAGGCCGACGAAGGCTCCCCCGCAGATGAAGAGGATGTTGGCCGTGTTGACCTGGATGTATTCCTGGTTCGGGTGCTTGCGGCCGCCCTGCGGCGGCACGTTGCAGACGGTCCCCTCGAGGATCTTCAGCAGGGCCTGCTGCACGCCCTCGCCCGACACGTCGCGCGTTATCGACACGTTCTCGGTCGTGCGCCGGATCTTGTCGATCTCGTCGATGTAGATGATGCCGCACTCGGCGCGCTTCACGTCGTAGTTGGCGTTCTGCAGGAGCCTGAGGACGACGTTCTCGACGTCCTCGCCGACGTACCCGGCCTCCGTGAGGGTCGTGGCGTCCGAGATCGCGAAGGGGACGTCGAGGATGCGGGCGAGCGACCTGGCGAGGAGCGTCTTTCCCGAGCCCGTCGGGCCCACCAGCAGGATGTTGCTCTTCTCCACCTCGACGTCGCTGAACTCCGGCGACACGGCCGCGGGGTCCCTCGGCGACTGCCCCGACTCGAAATTGAGGCGCTTGTAGTGGTTGTAGACCGCCACCGACAGGACCTTCTTCGCGTGCTCCTGGCCTATCACGTAGTCGTCCAGGACCTTCTTGATCCCGGAGGGCTTTATCATCCGGAACGCGGGCTTCACCTCGATCGCCGGCTGCTTCACCTCCCGGTCGATGATCGTCTTGCAGACGTTGACGCACGAGTCGCAGATGTACACGCCCGGGCCGGCTATGATCTTCTTCACCTCCGCCTGCGACTTGCCGCAGAAGGAGCACAGCGTCATTCGGGACGATTTGGCCATGGCCAGCGAGTCTGCTTTTGGGCGCCGGCGTGTCGAGGGTGGAATCTGGCCGGTCCCGGGCCGTCGCCTCAGGCGGCGGTCTTGACCACGAGGGTCTGCGCCTCCCGGGTCGAGGCCACCACGTGGTCCACGATCCCGTACTCCTTCGCCTCCGGCGCGCTCATGTAGTAGTCGCGGTCCGAGTCCCGGTCGACCTGCTCCTGGGGCTTGCCGGTGTGGCGGGAGAGGACCTCGCTCAGGGTCTTGCGCCAGCGCAGGATCTCCTTGGCCGCAATCGTGATGTCGGCCGCCTGGCCGCCCGCGCCGCCCGAGGGCTGGTGGATCATGACGCGGCTGTTCGGCAGCGCGAAGCGCTTGCCCTTCGTGCCCGCCGCGAGGAGCACGGTGCTCATGCTCGCCGCCATTCCGATGCAGAAGGTCTGCACGTCGCACTGCAGGAAATTCATGGTGTCGTAGATCGCCATCCCGCCCGTCACGACCCCTCCCGGTGAATTGATGTAGAGGTGGATGTCCTTCTTGGCGTCCTCCATCTGAAGATAGAGGAGCTGGGCGATGACAAGGTTCGCCACCATGTCGTCGATCGGCGTCCCAATGAAGATGATCCTGTCCTTCAGGAGCCTCGAGTAGATGTCCATCGACCGCTCTCCGCGGCCCGTGTTCTCGAGTACAATGGGAACGTAGTAGCTCATGTCTGTGTTACCGAGAAGGTAGCCTTGGACACGAGAAAATCAACCGACTTGTCGAATATTATCGACTGTTGCACCGAGCGAAGGGCCTCCCGGTCCTTGGTCAGGTCCTTCGCGACCTTGTCCGGCCTCTGGTTCGTGCGGGCGGCCTCGTTGCGGATGAAGAGGTCGATGTCGCGGTCCGTCACGGTGATCTTCTCCGCCTCGGCCACCTTCGCGAGGATCAGCTGCACCTTGACGCGGTTGGTCGCCGCCTTGCGGGCGCCGTCGAAGAGCTCCTTCTTGTCCTTCTCGAACTGCTCCGCGGGAATCCCGCGGCGCATGTTCTCCTGGATGAACTGGCGCAGGACGCCCTGGGTCTCGGCCTCGACCAGGCTGGCCGGCGGCTCGAACTGCACGCGGTCGGCGAGCGCCTGGGTGACCTGGGTCCTCTGGGCCGCGCGGTTCCTCTGCTCCTTCTGGATCTTCAGGTTCGTGCGGACCTGGCTCCTGAGTCCCTCGAGGTCGTCCACCCTGTGGGCCTTGAAGAAGGCGGCGTCCAGCTCGGGAAGGATCCGCTCGCGGACCTCCTGGATGTCGAGCGCGTACTCGGCGGTGATCCCCGAGAGGGCCGGCACGGCCTGGAAGTTGGCGGGGAACGTGACGGACACGTTCCTCTTGTCGCCCTTCGAGACGCCGGAGATCTGCCTTCCGAGGCCGGGGATGATCCCCTCGTTGGCCCCCTCCACCTCCTCCCAGGTCTGGGGCACCTTGGCGTAGAGCTGCTTGTCGCCGACGATCTCGGCGAGTTTCTTGCCGTCCGTGGAGCCCTCGTAGGCCAGCTTCACGTAGTCGCCCTTCATCGCCGGCCGCTCGGCCGCCTTGAACTCGGCGCCCTCCGAGCGGAGCGCCTGGATGATGCCGTCGATCTCGGCGTCGGTCGGGTCGGCGGGCGCGATCTGCGTCGGGAGCCCGACGTAGTCGGGCAGCGTGAATTCCGGCCTGACGTCCACCGTCACGGTGATCGCCGCGGGAGTCCCGTGCTCGATCTTCCCCTCGTCGACGCTGACGACGCTCAGGACGTCCAGCTTCTCCTTCTCGAGCGCGCCGCGGTAGGCCATCGTCACGACCTTCTGCTTGAATTCCTCGGCGATCTCCTTTGAGAACCTCTTGATTACCAATGCCGCGGGGGCCTTCCCGGGGCGGAACCCGGGAAGCCTGGCCTGTCGCACGTACTCCCCGACCACGGCCTGGTGCTCTGTGTCGACCTCTGCGATGTCCAGGGTGACGACGAGATTCTTTCGGGAGTCGGAAACGGGGCTCAGTTGGACGTTCACGGCGTAAATTCTGTTGGCGCTATGCGGATGGAGTAAAGGTCCAGAGTAGGTTCGGCCCGGGTCCGGTCAATGCCGGATTGGCCGGCCGCGAACCGGGCTTGCCGGGGCGCCTCCGGAGGCGTTTGGTCAGTTTTGCACGATGCCGAGCCTCAGCCAGATTCTCCGGGACCACTCGCCGCTTCTCCTGATCGACGCCGCCTCGGGGACGATCCAGGCCGGCCTGCTCGACGCCGCGCACGAGCCCCGGTGGGCGTGCCGCCAGGAGGAGGCGGGCGTCGGCATCTTCCAGTGCCTGGACGAACTGGACGTGGAGATCGACTCGGTGCGCGCCTTCGCCTTCTGCGAGGGTCCCGGATCCATCCTCGGCATCCGGACATCGGCGATGGCTATCCGGATGTGGAACGTCCTGAGGGCCAGGCCCGCGTTCGGCTACTTCGGGCTGGCGATCGTCGCCGAGGCAGTCGGGCGCCCCGGGGTGTCGGTCATCGCGGACGCCCGCCGCGGCCTGTGGCACCACCTCGTCAGGGGCGGGGCCCCCGGGCGCGTTCCCGCTGCCGAGCTCACCGGCGAGCTCCTCACCCCCGAGGGGTTCAGGCACTGGGGCCCCCCGCCCCCGGGCACCGCCACGACACCCTACCTGCTGGCCAGCCTCCTCGCCCTGCCCCGGGTCGCGGACGCGGACCTCTTCCGGGGGGCGCCCGCGCCCGACGCTTTCCTGCACCAGGAGCCCGCCTACGCCACCTGGACCCCGCAGATCCACCGCGCCCCGTGAACCCCTCCCACTCCTCCCTGCCCCTTCGCTGCTGGGCCGAGATCGACCTCGCGGCCCTCGAGCGCAACCTGCGCCTCATACGCGCGTCGCTCCCGCCCCACATACGCTACGTCGCGGTCGTCAAGGCCGACGCGTACGGCCACGGCCTCCAGCAGGTCGCCGGCAGGCTGATGCACGCGGGGGCCGACCTCTTCGCCGTCGCCAACATCACCGAGGCTGCCCAGCTGCGGGAGCTCGGGCCCGGCTGGCCCATCCTCCTGCTGAGCCCCCTCCTCCCCGACGAGGACCGCTTCGCGGCCGAGTACGACCTGGCCGTGACCGTCTCCACCGAGGACGAGGTCGACCGGATGGACCGCGCCGGCAAGGCGGCCGGGCGCGCCATCCCCGTGCACCTGAAGATCGACACGGGCATGGGCAGGCTCGGCGTCTGGCACGAGGAGGCCCCGGCCCTCGCCCTGAGGATCGCGGCGTCGAAGCACCTGAGGCTCGCCGGCGTGTTCACGCACTTTGCCAGCCCGGACGACGATGCGGCCTTCACGGGGGAGCAGAGGCGCCGCTTCCTGGACGCCCTCGCCTCAAGCGGCCTGGCCGCCAGGGCCCCGGAGGGCCTGCTCGTCCACGCCGACAACAGCGCGGGCCTTGAGACGATGCCAGGCTCGAGCCCGTTCAACGCGGTGCGGATCGGGCTGCTGCAGTTCGGGATCCTCCCTCACCCGGGCTCCTTCCTGTCCGGGGTTCACACGGAGCCCGTATTCAGCTTCCGGACGCGGGTGGGCATCGTCAAGCGGCTCCCCGCGGGCACGACGGTGAGCTACGGCCGGACGCGGCGCCTCGCGAGGGACTCGAGGATCGCGATCCTGTGCGCGGGCTACGGCGACGGGATCCCGCGCGCCGTCAGCAACCGGGCCAGCGTCCTCGTGCACGGTGTCAGGTGCCCGGTCCTGGGCCGCGTGACGATGGACCAGACGGTCGTCGACATCACGGACGTGGACGGTGTCGCGAGCGGTGACGAGGCGGTCCTCGTGGGGCGCCAGGGGCGCGACGAGATTTCGATCGGGGAGTTCAGCCGCTGGGCGGACACGATTCCCTGGGAGACCCTCTGCTCGGTCACCAAGCGCGTGCCGCGCGTCTACCGCACGGCGCTCGGGACCTGACTACTTTCCGATCCCGGACGCCCTGAACCCGATCTCCCTTAGCTTCTGGAGGTCGAGGATGTTGCGGCCGTCGAAGAGGAACGCGGGCTTGGACATCGCCGCGTAGATCCTCGTGAAATCGAGCGCCTTGAACTCGTCCCATTCCGTCGCGATCGCCAGGGCGTGCGCCCCGGCCGCGGCCTCGTAGGCGCTGGAGACCACCGTGAGGAGCGGGTTCGACGTGTCCTTGCCGAGCACGTCGCGCCGGATCTCGTCCGCGGGCACCTTCGGGTCGTACACCGTGACCCTCGCCTGCTCGGCGATGAGGTCCCGGCACACGAAGATGGCCGCGGACTCGCGCGTGTCGTTCGTGTCCTTCTTGAAGGCGAACCCGAGCACAGCGATCTTCTTGTCGGCCACGGAGTTGTAGAGGGCCCGGACGATGCGTGTCGTGAAGCGGTGCTTCTGCCAGTCGTTCATCTTGACGACGCCCTCCCAGTACGAGGCCACCTCGGGCAGCCCGAAATGCTCGCACAGGTAGACCAGGTTGAGGATGTCCTTCTGGAAGCACGAGCCGCCGAAGCCCACCGAGGCCTTCAGGAACTTGGGGCCGATGCGCGAGTCCCTGCCGATCGCGTTGGCGACCTCGTCCACGTCCGCGCCCGTCGCCTCGCAGAGCGCGGATATCGAGTTGATCGACGAGATCCTCTGCGCGAGGAAGGCGTTCGCCACCAGCTTCGAGAGCTCCGAGGACCAGAGGTTGGTCGTGATGATCCTGTCGCGCGGCACCCACCGGGCGTAGACGTCGACGAGCGTCGCGACGGCCGCGGCCCCCTCGGGCGTGCGCTCGCCGCCAATCAGGACGCGGTCGGGGCTCAGGAGGTCGGCGACAGCGGTGCCCTCCGCCAGGAACTCGGGGTTGGAGAGCACCTGGAACTTGATCCCCTTTCCGTTGGCGGCCAGGATGTCCTTGATCGTCTCGGCGGTCTTCACGGGGATCGTGGACTTCTCGACGATGATCTTAGGCCCCGTGGCGCATTCGGCGATGGTCCGGGCCACCGACTCGATGAAGCGCAGGTCCGCGGCCCGCCCGGCCCCGACGCCGTAGGTCTTCGTCGGCGTGTTGACGGCGACGAAGACGATGTCCGCCCCCTCGATGGCGCCCTTCACGTCCGTCGAGAAGTGCAGGTTCTTGCCGCGGGTCCTCCGGACCACCTCGTCCAGGCCCGGCTCGTAGATCGGGAGCGTGTCGGAGCTCCACGCGGCAATCCGAGCGGCGTTCATGTCCACCACCCTGACCTCGATGTCGGGCGCCTTGAGCGCGATCATCGCCATCGTGGGGCCGCCGACGTAGCCGGCGCCAATGCAGCAGATCTTCATGGGTTTGAGAGGCCGATGTTGGGGCATAACACCCCGAATCCAAGCCGTAAAGGGCCCGCCGCCGCCCGATCAGGCGGGCGTCGGGGCCGGCGCGGTGCCGCCGAGGCCCTCGGAGGGCGCCTGCTTGTCGGCGGCCTTCTTGTCCTCGAGCTTCTCGGACGGCTTGCTGACAAAAGCGATCGCGATCGGCGAGCGCATCTCGCCAAACTCGATGATCTCGAGGACGTGCCTGCCCTCGATAGTCTCGTGCTCGAGGAGGGCCGCCGCTATCTTGTCCAGGGCCGAGCGGTGCTCGGTGATGATCTTCTTCGCGACTTCGTACTGCTCGGTGATGATCCGCTGGATCTCGGCGTCGATCCTGCGCGCCGTGTCCTCCGAGACGCTCTCCTGGCGCGTGATGTCGCGGCCGAGGAAGACGGTGTCGTGGTGGTCGCCGTAGGCGATCGGCCCCAGGGGGCTCATGCCCCAGTCGCAGACCATGGCCCGCGCGATCGCCGTGATCTGCTTGATGTCGCCGGTCGCGCCGTTGGAGATGTCGCCGAGGACGAGCTCCTCCGCGATCCGGCCGCCGAGGCCGGTCGCGATCGAGCTGAGCATCCGCTTCATGGCGCGGGTGAGGACGTCCTTCTTCGGGATGAACATCGTGCTGCCGAGGCTGCGCCCGCGCGGGATGATCGTCACCTTGTGGACGGGCATGTGGCCGTCGTCGAGGACCCCCTGCACCAGGGCGTGGCCGGCCTCGTGGTAGGCGATCAGCTTCTTCTCCTCGTCGTCCATCAACCGCCTGCGCTCGCGCCCAAACTGGACCTTCTCTCGGGCGTCCTCGACGTCGGACGCATCGACCTTCTTGCGGTTCCTGCGCGCGGCGAGGAGCGCCGCCTCGTTGAGGAGATTCGCGAGCTCGGCGCCCGAGAGACCCGGGGTGCCCCGCGCGATGACACCCAGGTCGACGTTGTCGCCGAGGGTCAGCTTGCGCGCGTGGACGCGAAGGATCTGCTCGCGGCCGATCATGTCGGGCAGGTCCACGTAGATCTGCCGGTCGAAGCGGCCCGGGCGCAGGAGCGCGCTGTCGAGGACGTCGGGGCGGTTCGTCGCCGCGATGATGATGACGCCCTCTGTCGTGTCGAAGCCGTCCATCTCCACGAGGAGGGAGTTTAGCGTCTGCTCGCGCTCGTCGTTGCCGCCTCCCAGGCCCGCGCCGCGCTGGCGGCCCACCGCGTCGATCTCGTCGATGAAGATGAGGCACGGGGCGCTCTTGCGGCCCTGCTCGAACATGTCGCGCACGCGGGAGGCGCCCACGCCGACGAACATCTCGACGAAGTCGGATCCCGAGATGCTGAAGAAGGGAACGTCGGCCTCGCCGGCGACGGCCTTCGCGAGGAGGGTCTTTCCCGTCCCCGGTGGGCCCACCATGAGGATCCCCTTGGGGATGCGCCCGCCCATCTTCGTGAACTTCTTCGGGTCCTTGAGGAACTCGACGACCTCGGAGACCTCCTCCTTGGCCTCGTCGCAGCCCGCGACGTCGCCGAAGGTGA
>CAZDZL010000007.1:0-76234 GCA_964509885.1 uncultured Opitutaceae bacterium
GCTTCGAAACCCGAAAACGGGACAACCCGGTAACCCGCAGACAAGAGACCCCCATGAGACAACTCAGAACCATCCTCGTCCTCCTCGCTGCAGCACTGACGGCCCTGCCGATGGGCGCGCAGCAGTCCCGCAAGAGCCCCCACGAAACAATCAGCAAGGTTCTCGGCGACAGCCGGGTCACGATCACCTACGGGCGACCCTACACCAAGGACCCGAAGACGGGAGCGCCGCGCGTGATCTGGGGCGGGCTCGTGCCCTGGGACGAGGCCTACCGCCTCGGCGCCGACGAGGCCACGCTCCTCACGACGGAGAAGCCGATCATGGTGGGCTCGGCCCTGGTCCCGGCCGGTGCGTACACGCTCTACCTTGTCCCCTCGGCCAGCGGGTCCTCGAAGCTCGCGATCAGCACCGATGTCGGCAGGTGGGGGGAGCCGGTTGACGTGGCGCACGACCTGGCTCGGGTCGACGTGAAGAAGAGCGCCCTCGACAAGCCGGTGGACCAGCTGACCCTCGCCCTCGAGAAGGGCGACTCGGGCGGCCTCCTGAGGATAAGCTGGGAGGCCACCCAGTTCACGGTGGACCTGAAGGCGCCGGCGCCGCAGCTCGACATCCCGCAGGCCAGCCCGACCGAGACCCTCAAGGTTCGGGTGGGCGTGGCCGACATCGGCATCGTGTACTCGAGGCCCAGCGCCAAGGGGCGCGTGATGCTCGGCGGGAACAACCCCTACGGGGTCGTCTGGCGGACGGGCGCCAACAGCGCGACGCGCATCACCTTCGGCGCGCCGGTCACGCTCCAGGGCTCCCCGGTCGCGGCGGGAACCTACGAGCTGTTCACGATCCCGGGCGCGGACGAGTGGACCATCATCCTCCAGAAGGCGGGCGACCAGTGGGGCGCCTACGCCTACGACCCGAAGAACGACGTCCTGCGCGTCACGGCGAAGCCGGTGGCCCTAAGCGAGCCCGTCGAGACCTTCACGATGGACGTGGGCGACATCCGGCCGGACTCGGCGACGCTCAATCTCTCCTGGGAGAGGACCCGGGTGCCCGTGGCCATCGGGGTGGACGTCGTGGGCGTCCTTGTCCCGAAGATCGAGGCCGCCATGGCGGCGCCGGGCAAGAAGCCGTATGACCAAGCCGCGCTGTTCTACCTCGACCACCACCTCGACCTCGACAAGGCCCTGGCCTGGATCGACGCCGCGAGGGCCGAGCAGCCCGACATGTTCTACTTCGAGTACCACAAGGCCAGGATCCTCGCCGCGAAGGGCGACAAGGCCGGGGCGGAGGCCTCGGCCCGGAGGTCGATCGAGCTCGCCGCCAATGCGGGCCCGGCAAAGGACGAGTACCTGCGCCTGAACGAGGCCCTCATAGCCAGCCTGAAGTGACCGGGCGCGCCCTCCGATCCGCCGGCGGCGCAGGATGGCTGGGGACTGCCGGGGCGTTCGCCCTGGCGGCCCTCGCCGGCGCGCTCGGGTCGCCGGCCGCGGCCGCGGAGAGGGCGCAGGCCCCCGCGGCCATAGCCAGCGAGCTTCGGAGCTTCCGTGAGTTCGGGAGCGTGCTCTATGTAGCGGCCCATCCCGACGACGAGAACACGCAGCTCATCACCTACCTCGCGAGGGGGCGCGTCTACCGCACCGCCTACCTCTCGCTGACCCGGGGCGACGGCGGCCAGAACGTCATCGGGGGCGAGTTCGGCGACCTGCTGGGCGTCATCCGGACGCAGGAGCTCCTGGCGGCGCGCCGCGTCGACGGCGGCCGGCAGTTCTTCAGCCGTGCCAGGGATTTCGGGTACTCGAAGGACTTCCGCCAGACGCTCGCGAAGTGGGACCACCAGCAGGTACTCTCGGACATCGTCAGGGTCATCCGCACCTTCAGGCCCGACATCGTCATCACGCGCTTTCCCCCGGAGCCGAGCGGCACCCACGGGCACCACACTGCGTCCTCGGCGCTGGCGCTCGAGGCCTTCAGGCTTGCGGGGGACGCGAAGGCGTTCCCGGAGCAGCTGGGCAGGCTGCAGGTGTGGCAGCCGAGGAGGCTCCTCTGGAACGGCTGGGACCTGGACCGCGACGGGACCGCGAAGGACGTGCTGCACATCGGCATCGACGGCACCGATTCCGTCACCGGCGCCACCTTCGGCGTCCTTGCGGCAAAGAGCCGGTCGATGCACCGCACCCAGGGCTTTGCGAACTTCTCGGTGGCCTCCGCGGGCAGCGGGCCCCGGACCGAGGCCTTCAAGGTGCTGGACGGCAAGCCCGCGGCCGAGGACATCATGGACGGCGTGGACACGACCTGGGGGAAGATCCCCGGCGGGGCCGAGGTGGCGATCCTCGCCGGCCAGGCCGAGGCCTGCTTCAACGCGGCCGACCCCTCGGCCAGCGTGCCGGCGCTCATGGAGCTCCGGCGCCTCGTGGCGGGCCTCCCCTCCGACCCGGTCGTCGCGGAGAAGGCCCTGCAGCTCGACCGCATCGTGGCGGCCTGCCTCGGCCTCTCCGTGGAGACGACGATCGATCGGCCCGACGTCGTGGCCGGCGAGCCGATCCGGATGAGGCACACGGCGCTCGTTCACTCGGCGATACCGGTGCGGTGGGTGGCCGTGCGCTACCCGGGCTACGGGCCCGAAATCGCGCAGAAGACCGACCTCGTCCGCGACCTCGCGGCGCAGCGCGAGGCGACGCAGGCCCTCCCGGCGGAGACGCCGGTCAGCCAGCCGTACTGGCTTCGGGAGGAGGGCACGCCGGGGATGTTCCGCGTGGACGACCCCTCCCTCATCGGCCTGCCCGAGAATCCCTCCGTGCTGCCGGTCGAGTTTGTCTTCGAGGTCGCCGGCCAGACCCTCGTGGTCCCGGACGGGGCGGTCTGCATCGCGTCGGGCCCGACGGAGGCCTGGGCCCGCCTTCGCCCGAACGTGATCCCCCCGGTCTCGCTCAGCTTCGGCTCGGCCGTCGCTCTGTTCACGCCGGGCTCCACGCGGGACGTGGCGGTCGAGGTGGCCTCGTCCCGGTCAAACGCATCCGGGACGCTGCGCCTCGAGGCCCCGGCCGGCTGGACGATATCCCCCGCGGGCCAAGCCTTCGCGCTCGGCGCCCCTGGCGACAAGGCGCGCTTCACTTTTTCGGTCACCGCGCCCGAGGCGCCGACAAGCGGGGCGATCCAGGCGCGCGCGGACATGGGCGGCGCGCACTACGGGACCCAGCGGATCGCCATCACCTACGGGCACATCCCGCCGCAGCTGCTCCAGCCCCCCGCCCGCCTGAAGGCGGTCTGCCTCGACCTGGCAATCCGGGGCCGCAGCGTCGGCTACCTCCCGGGCGCCGGCGACAGCACCCGGGCGAGCCTGGAGCAGATGGGCTACCGCGTGACGGAGCTCTCGGACGCCGACCTGACGCCCGAGAGGCTGAGGGAATTCGACGCCGTGGTCATCGGCGTGCGCGCCTTCAACACGAGGGCCGGCCTGGGCGCCCACCTGCCGGGGCTCTTCTCCTATGTCGAGGCGGGAGGCACCGTCGTCGAGCAGTACAACACGCCGGGCGGCCTCCAGGCGGAGCCGCTGGCGCCCTACGAGCTCAAGCTGGCGCGGGACCTCCCGCACTACCGGGTGACGGACGAGAACTCGGCGGTCACGCTCCTCGCCCCCGACCACCCCGCGTTCAACACGCCCAACAGGATCATCCCGGCCGACTTCAACGGATGGGTGCAGGAGCGCGGGCTGGACTTCGCGAGCGAGTGGGACGCGGCGAACTTTGTCCCGCTGCTCGAGTGCAGCGACGCCGGCGAGGCCCCGCTCAAGGGCGGCCTCCTCGTCGCCCGCCACGGGAAGGGGTATTTCGTCTACACCGGGCTCTCCTTCTTCCGGCAGCTCCCCGCGGGCGTTCCCGGGGCCTACCGCCTGTTCGCGAACCTGGTGTCGCTCGGCAAATGAAGCCGCCGCCGGATGACGAGACGACCGGACTGCCCGGGCTGCGGAGCTGGGGCCGGGTCTACTGGGTCGTGATCGCGATCTTCGCCGCGTGGGTGGGGCTCCTGACCGCCCTCACCCGGGCCTTCCCGTGAACGCGCTCGATTACGCCATCCTGGTCGGCACGCTGGTGGCGATCGCGGCCTACGCGATCTGGAGCACGCGCGGGAAGCACGACCTGAGGAGCTATCTCAAGGGGTCCGAGGGCACGGGCTGGCTCACGATAGGCCTCTCCGTCATGGCGACTCAAGCCAGCGCGATCACCTTCCTCTCGACGCCGGGCCAGGGGTACGAGAGCGGCCTCGGCTTCGTCCAGAACTACTTCGGCGCGCCGATCGCGCTCATCATCATCGCGGCGGTCTTCGTGCCCATCTACCGGCGCCTCAAGGTCTACACCGCCTACGAATACCTCGGCCACAGGTTCGACGCGAAGACGCGGCTCCTCGGCGCGGGGTTCTTCCTCCTGCAGCGCGGGCTCGGCGCGGGCCTCACGATCTACGCCCCGGCGATCGTCCTGTCCACCGTCATGGGCTGGAGGCTGGACGCGACGATCGTCTGCAGCGGGCTCCTCGTCGTCCTCTACACGGTCGCGGGCGGGTGCGACGCCGTCAGCCTCACCCAGAAGTACCAGATCGGCGTGATCTTCGCCGGCATGCTCGCGGCCTTCGTCGTCCTCCTGTCCCGGCTGCCCCCCAACCTCACGTTCACGGACTCCCTGGCCCTGGCCGGGGGATTCCACAGGATCAATGCCGTCGACTTCTCCCTGAGCGCGGACAGGAGGTACACGTTTTGGACGGGGACGCTCGGGGGGATGTTCCTCGCGCTGTCCTACTTCGGGACGGACCAGTCGCAGGTGCAGCGCTACCTGAGCGGCACCTCCATGCGCGAGAGCCGCCTCGGCCTCATGTTCAACGCGATCTTCAAGATCCCCATGCAGTTCTTCATCCTCCTGCTGGGCGTCCTGATCTTCGTCTTCTACCAGTTCGAGCGGCCGCCCGTGGTGTTCAACCGGACCGCCTGGGACTACCAGGCGGCCCACGGCTCCGGCCCGAGGCTCCGCGCGCTCGAGGCGGACTTCGCCTCCGCGCACGACGAGGAGCGCCATGAGCTGGACGCTTGGATCAACGCGCGGCATTCGGGCGACAGGGCGGCGGAGGCGAGGGCTCAGGCCGCAGCCGCCGCGGCGCAGGGGCGCGTGGAGGCGGTGCGCGCGGAGGCCGGCAAGGCCCTGCGCGCGGTGAACCCGAAGACCGCCAATGACGCCGACTATGTCTTCATCACCTTCATCCTGGACCACCTGCCGCACGGGCTGATCGGGCTCCTGGTGACGGCCTTCTTCGCCGCGGCCCTCTCGTCCAAGTCCGGGGAGCTCAACGCCCTCGGGTCGACCACCACGGTCGACATTTACCGGCATCTCGTGAAAAGGGAGGCGACCGACGCCCACTACGTGGCCGCCTCAAAGTGGTTCACGGCGCTCTGGGGCTTGGTCGCGATCGGCTTTGCGCTCTTCGCCAACCTGGCGGAGAACCTGATCCAGGCCGTCAACATCCTGGGCTCGGTTTTCTACGGGGTTGTCCTCGGGCTCTTCCTCGTGGCCTTCTTCCTCAGGCGGATCGGCGGGACCGCGGTCTTCTGGGCCGCGCTCGCGGCCCAGGCCCTCGTATTCGCCCTCTACGCCTCGCTCCAGATCTCGTACCTCTGGTACAACGTCATCGGCTGCGCGGCCTGCATGGCGTTCAGCGTCGTGCTCCAGGCCCTGATCGGCTTCGGCGGGAGGGGCGGGGGGGCCCCGGCGCCATGACGCAGCCCCTCATCTGCTTCGGGCAGCAGCCCTGCGGGTTCTTCCCGCGCCGGTTCCTCGCCGCGAAGGTCCTCACGGCGAGGCGCCTCCAGGCCGAGCTCGGCGGCGAGATCGTCTTCTTCCTGCACGACAGCGACCACGACCCCAGGGAGACCCAGACGACCCTGCGCGACCGAAGGACCGGAGAGGCGCGCACCCTGAACTTCGCCTTTATCAACAAAATCCAGCGCAAGTACTCCCCGCTCTACGCCAAGCGGATACCCGCGGGCTGGCGCGAGAACACGGCCCGGCAGCTCCCCGCCTACGTCGAGCCCCGCTGGGTCGAGGCATTCCGCGGCGTCGCAGCGGAGAACATGGCCGACTTCTGCCTGGAGATGTACCGCAGCATGGGCCTCCTCGGGGGCGTCCGGGTCGCGCGCTCAAGCGACCCGGCGTTCCGGCGCGCGGCCTGCGACGTGGACGAGTTCTTCGTGGACGTGCCCCACGAGGGGGAGACGGTGCGCGCCCGATTCGTCGATGGCGCGTTGCAACTGCACGAGGGAGGGGATTCATTCCTGACGCTTCCCCCCGTGCCCTTCGAAAAGTCCCAAGTCAGCCCCGCCCGCGACTCCCGCCTCCGGTGGATGCAGTCCGTCCTGCACTGCACGCACTACGTCTCGGGCGCCGGGGAGCAGGCCTACCTGCGCCGCGAGGACGCGCCCGAGGTCACGTTTGTCTGCCGCGACGCAATCGACCGCTCCGATGAGGCCTACTGCGAAGCCGTCGTTTGACTCGGCGCCGCTCCTGGCCTTCGGCGCGCATCCCGACGACATCGAGTTCGGTTGCGGCGGCATCATCGCCCGGGAGACGCAGGCCGGCCGCAAGGCCCACTTCATCGTCTGCTCGCGCGGGGAGTCCTCGACCCACGGGACGCCCGTCGTGCGCGCCGCGGAGGCCCGCAAGGCGGCCGCGCTCCTCGGGGCGACCCTTGAATTCACCGAGCTTGACGGCGACGCGAGCCTCGAGCCGAAGGCGGCCCACGCGATCAAGCTCGCCGCGATCATCAGGCGCGTGCGCCCGGGGGTCGTCCTCGCGCCCAGCCTGGTCGAGAACCAGCACCCCGACCACCCGCGGCTCGGCCGGCTCGTGCGCGACGCCGCGCGGCTCGCGCGCTACGGCGGCCTGGCCAAGCTGCGCTCCCGCCCGGCCCACGCCATCGGGCCCCTGCTGTACTACGTGGTCTCCCAGGAGGCCGAGCCGGCCGGCGTGCT
This sequence comes from uncultured Opitutaceae bacterium, assembly GCA_964509885.1. Taxonomy (GTDB): domain Bacteria; phylum Verrucomicrobiota; class Verrucomicrobiia; order Opitutales; family Opitutaceae; genus Palsa-1447. The sequence continues at coordinate 7,004 of CAZDZL010000007.1, forward strand.
GCCCGTGCTGATGGACATCTCCCCCCCAAAGGTGATCGCCGCCTGGACGGCGTCCATGAGGGCGCACGCCTCTCAGCTCGCCACTCGGGACTACGCGGAGCTCCAGCTGGCCCGCGCTCGCGTCCAGGGCCTGCGCGCCGGCGTCGAGTACGCGCAGTCGCTCTATCCGAACGACCCCCTGGTCTTCGGCTCGCTCGCCCCGCTCACCCTGACGGCGAACCGCTTCTGAGATGGAACCCGGACGCGCCCTGAAGATCGGCATCACGTGCTATCCCTCGGTCGGCGGCAGCGGCATCCTCGCCTCGGCGCTGGGCGAGGAGCTGGCCCGCAGGGGCCATGAGGCGCACTTCATCAGCTACGAGCGGCCGTTCCGGCTGCCGGCGGGCGCTCCGCGGCTCTTCTTCCACCCGGTGGTGATCAACGACTACGGCCTGTTCAGGTACCCCGACTACACGCTGCCGCTGTCGGTCAAGATGGCCGAGGTGAGCCGCGACCACGGCCTCGACGTCCTTCATGTCCACTACGCCGTGCCGCACGCGACGGCCGCGATCCTCGCGCGGGCGATGCTCCCGGAGGCCCGGGGGCCGAGGGTCGTCACGACGCTCCACGGGACCGACACGACCCTCCTCGGCCGCGACGCGGGCTACGGCCCCGCGATTCGCTACGCCCTGGACCGCTCCGACGCGGTCACGACCGTCTCCGGGTTCCTCGAGCGGGAGACAAGGAGGCTCCTGTCGGTCGACCGGCCGATCGACGTCATCCACAACTTCTTCGAGGCGCGCCCCGCCCGGCGGCCCCGGGACGAGGTGAGGCGGGAGCTGGGCGTCGGGAAGGAGGCGCTCCTGCTGCATGCGTCCAATCTCCGGCCCCTCAAGCGCATCGACGTCCTCCTCGAGAGCGCTGCCCGCATCCGGCCCCGCGACTCCTTCAAGCTTCTGGTCCTCGCCGGGGCGGACTTCTCGCCGTTCGCCGCCGATGTCCGGCGCCTTGGGCTCTCGGACCGCGTGATCGTGCGCGAGCAGGTCAGCGACATAGAGGACTACCTGCAGGCGGCCGACATCGGGCTCTTCACCTCCGACCTTGAGAGCTTCTGCCTGAGCATCCTCGAGGCGATGTGCTTCGCCTGCCCGAGCGTCGCGACGGCCGTGGGCGGCATACCGGAGGTCGTGGAGTCGGGGACCTCGGGACTGCTGGTCCCGGCCGGCGACCCTGACGCGCTCGCCCGGGGGGTCGAGTCGCTCATCGCGGACCCGGCGCTGCGCGCAAGGCTCGGGGAGGCGGCGCGCCTGCGCGCCGGCCGTCTCTTCTCCGCGGAGGCGATCGTCTCAAAATACGTGCAGCTCTACCGGAGGGTGTGCGCGGACCCCGGTCCCCGGTGATGCGCGCGGCGCTCCTCTCGGTCGGGGTTGCGTTTGCCGCGATCGGGCTCCTCACCGTGTTCAAGGCCCCGGCCTGGGTCAGCTGGAGGCTGGCCGTACTCGCCGGGCAGTTCGGCTACATTGCGGCGGTGGTGCCCCTGGCCGCCGGGATCACGGCCTGCTTCCTCCCGGCTGGGCGCGGCGGTCCCGCGGTCATCGCCTGCGCCGTCGCTGTCGCGCTCCTGCTCCAGCCGGCCGCCCAGGCCTGGGCGATTGGGCGCGCTCTGCCCGGGATCCTCGGGCGCAGCTTCGGCGAGGTGAAAATGGAGGGGAAGCCGTTCTCGTTCCTGGGCCTGTTCCGCCCGTGGCCGTCCCCGGCGCCCATGAGCACCTGGGCCTATTCCGGGGCTCTCAAGCTCGACTTCCATCCCGCGGTGGGACGCTCGCCGGCGCCGTGTGTGATCATGGTCCACGGCGGCGGGTGGGACAGCGGCGAGCGCGGGCAGATCCCGCAGTTCAACGACTGGCTGGCCCGGAACGGATACGCGGTCGCCGACATGTCGTACAGGCTCGCTCCCGGATCGACGTGGCCGGCGCAGAGGGATGACGTCGCGGCGGCCGTGGCCTTCGTGAAGGCGCACGCGGCGGCATGGAACGTCGACGGGTCCCGCCTCGTCCTCATGGGGCGCTCGGCCGGGGGCCAGATCGCCGAGGCCAGCGCCTACGCCCTGCGCGATCCGGACATCCGCGGCGTGGTGGCGCTCTATGCCCCCGCCGACATGAACTTCGCGTGGACGTGGGGCACGCCCGACGACCCCCTCAACTCCCCGAAGCTGCTCCGGCAGTTCCTGGGCGGGACGCCCGAGACCGCGCGCCCGGCCTACGACAGCGCCAGCGCGATACTCCTCGTGGACGCGAGGACGCCGCCGACGCTCCTCGTGCACGGGACGATCGACACGCTCGTCTGGAACCGCCAGAGCGTGCGGCTCGCCGCCCGGCTGGGCGAGGCGGGCGTCGCCCACGCCCTCGTGGAGATGCCCTGGGCGACGCACGCGCTCGAGTACAACCTGAGCGGCCCGTCCGGGCAGCTGACGACCTACTCGGTGGGGTGGTTCCTCGCGGCCGTGTGCCGCTGACGCTCCAGTTGCGCTCGGCGGGGTGTTCGGCTTTCATCGGGCAACCCCCCCGGCCCATGGAAGACCCGCCGCCCCCGAAACCCCGCCTGGTGCTCAAGGCACGGGATGTGGAGCCCGTTGACACAGTGGCGCGCACGGGCGACGGCACGGCGATCAGCGTCAAGCTGATGCACAAGGTGAACCAGCTCGCCGAGCAGAGGCCTCCCGGCTCCCTGATGGGGGACCCCGCGCCGCCTCCTCCCGGCGGCGGGCTTGAGGGCGACCCCTCGGTCTTCAGGCAGAAGGAGATCACCCCGATGGATCCGCCCTCCGGCCCCGACGACGAGGAGGCGATAAGCGTCGCGGGGATGCTTCACCGCAACCACGCGGCGGCGATCGACTCCGGACCCGAGCTCATCGCCATGCCCGCCCGAAGGAGGTCCAGGAGGAACCGCGACTTCCTGGTGCTCATCGTTGGCGCGCTCCTCTCGGTCGGCACGCTCGGGGTCGTTTTCCGCGATGACAGGCAGATGGTGGCCCTCGCGCTATTTGGAATTGTGTTCCTCACGGTGATTCTCACATGGGTCATGTACGGCATCATGGACAGGTACTGAGCTCATGGACGACGAAAAGCCCGACACGCGCCACCTCGTCCTCAAGCCGAAGCAGATCGTCCTCACGGAGGAGCGGGCGATGCCCGGTGACGGAAAGGCGATAAGCGTGCAGCTGATCCACCGCCAGAACCAGCTGGCCGAGCGGAAGTCGGCGGCGAGGGGCCGGGACGGGCGCGAGGCGCCCCTCTCGCTCCCGGCCGAGGCGCCGGCGCCGCTCCCGCCGGTGTTCAAGCACACGGAGTTTGTGCCGGCCAACGCGCCCGCGAAGGCCGATGACGAGGAGGCCATCAGCGTCCCCGAGATCCTCCTTGAGAACCGGATAGCCGAGGAGGAGTCGGGATGGGGCCGCATCAAGCGCTGGAAGAGGAGGAAATCGAGAAGGGACAGGGACTTCATCCTGCTGGTGGGCAGCCTCGACCTCGCGATCGTCGTGGCCATGAAATACATGGACAACACGGTCAGCTCGATCTTCGGGATCGCCGCGATCACGCTCGTGACGTCCATGTTCGCCTGGATCATGTTCGTCGTGAACGACGACTACTGAGGCCCGCCCCGTGCGGGTTGAAGGGCGCTGCAGGTAAAGGCGCTACGGGGACGCGCCGACCCGCTTGCCGCCGCAGACGACCATATCTACCGGGTTGCCGCCGACCTCATAGGCGAGCATCCGCTCGTCGGCGTGGTGCAGGAGGATCAGGTCCGCGCGCTTGCCGACCTCGAGGGTGCCCCGGTCCGCCAGCCCGAGGAGCGCTGCGGCGTTGACCGTGCAGGCCGCGATGGCCTCCTGGGGCGTGAGCCCGCAGCGCCGCACGGCGAGGGCGATGGCGAACGGCATGGAATGCCCCGGGGCCGAGCCCGGGTTGCAGTTGGTGGCCAGCGCCACGGCCCCGCCCTGGTCGACGAAGAACCCGGCCCGGGCGAAGCGCCCGTCCGTGTGGAAGCCCGTGCAGGGCAGGATGACGCCGAGGGTCTGGGATCCGGCGAGGGCCACGAGGTCGGCCTTCGTCGAGGCCTCGAGGTGGTCGGCGCTCCGCGCATGGAGCCGGATCGCCTCCGGTATCATTCCCAGGGAGGCGTGCTGGTCCGCGTGGACCCGCAGGGGATGGTGCTTGGCGGCCTTTTCGAAGAGCCTCACGCAGGCCTCGAGCGTCCAGGCGCCCTCGTCGACGCAGGCGTCGACCGTGATGTCCGGGAACTCCCTCGAGACCTCCGGGAGCATCTCCTTCACGACCATCCGCGCGAAGTCGTCCAGGCTGCCCTCGAAGGACTGGCCCAGGAGCGCGGTCGGCACGACCGTCCCCTCCCACTCCTGGCCCGCGCGGACGATCGCGCGCAGCATCTTGAGCTCGGCCTCGGCCGTGAGGCCGTAGCCGCTCTTTATCTCCACGGTGGTGGTCCCCTCGAGCAGCATCCGGTTGAGGCGTTCCCTGAGGCCCGCCGCGAGCTGCTTCTTGGTCGCCTCCCGGACGGCGAGCACGGTGGCGTGGAGGCCGCCGCCCTTTTTCACGATGTCGGCCTCGGGCACGCCGCGCAGCCTCTCCTCCCATTCGTCCATCCGGCTGCCGGCCCAGCAGGCGTGCGTGTGGCAGTCGACGAAGCCCGGCATGAGCACGCGCCCGTTGGCGTCGACCACCTCGGCACCCTCCGGGGCCTCCACCTTGGGCCCCACGGCGGCGATGAGGCCGCCCTCGACCAGCAGGTCCCCGCGGGGGATGACGGAAAGCTGGCCCAGCTCCCTGCCGCGGCGCGGTCGCGCGCCGGCGGCCAGGGTCAGGATGCGGGCGTTGCGGATGAGAAGGGTCATGGGAGGGTGCGGGCTCCGGGGCGGGGGAGGAGACTGTGCCGCAAGGCCTGCCGCTCGTCCACCTCCGTCGCGGCCCGCTGCCGCCTTGGCGATCTCCACCGCTCGGTGGAGGAGAGGAAATGAAATGCGTCCCTGTTTGCCAAGCGACACCCGTTTGTTGAAACTCAAACCCTGGGATGACTCCTGCAAGCCAACCACGGGGTCTGCGAGGGGCAGTACTGGCGCTCTGCATCGGGGCGGCGGTGCTAGGAGGAGCCGCGCTCGTGGCTCGCAGGGGAAGGCCAACGCCGCTCCAGGCGGCAGTCGCTGCGGCGACGCATCCCCCGGTCGACTTCAACCGGGATATCCGGCCCATCCTGAACCAGAACTGCGTGACCTGCCACGGCGGGGTGAGGATGCTGGGCAACATCTCGTTTGTCTTCAGGGAGGAGGCGACGCGGGCTGGGGAGTCCGGCCACATCACGATCAAGCCCGGGGACGCGGAGCACTCGGAGCTCATGGCGCGCATCACGACGAGGGACCCCGAGAAGCGCATGCCGCCCGTCGACCACGGCCACGCGCTCGAGCCGGGGCAGGTCGAGCTGTTTCGCCAGTGGATAAACGAGGGCGCGCGCTGGTCGGAGCACTGGGCCTTCGTGGCGCCGGGGCCGCAGCGCGTGCCGGATCTCCGCGGCGCGGACGCCGCGCGGGCGCGCAGCCCCGTGGACCACTTCATCGTCGACCGGCTGTCCCGGGAGGGGCTTTCCCTGTCGCCCGAGGCCGACAGGGCCGTGCTCCTGAGGCGCGTCTCCCTCGACCTCACGGGCCTGCCCCCCACGCCCGCCGAGACGGATGCCTTCCTGGCGGACACGTACCCCGGCGCCTACGAGAGGCAGGTCGACCGGCTCCTGGCCTCGCCGGGCTACGGCGAGCGCTGGGCGGCTCTCTGGATGGACCTGGCGCGCTATGCCGACACGACGGGATTCGAGAAGGACACCCCCCGCCCCATGTGGAGGTACCGCGACTGGCTGATCGACGCCCTGAACGGCAACATGCCCTACGACGAGTTCGTCGTGGAGCAGCTGGCCGGCGACCTCCTGCCGAATGCGACCCTGGAGCAGCTCGAGGCGACGGCCTTTCACCGCAACACGCCCTCCAACGACGAGGGCGGAATCGATCCCGAGGAATACCGGATGCTGGCCGTGCAGGACCGGGCGGCGACGACCTGGCAGGTGTTCAACGGGGTGACCTACAACTGCACGCAGTGCCACTCGCACCCCTATGATCCGATCCGGCACGATGAGTATTACCGTTACCTCGCCTTTTTTAACTCCAGCAGCGACGCGAACCTCGACACAAACGATTATCCGACGCTGCGAATCCCCGATGATCCGGCGCGCAACGGCGAGGCCCTGCGCCTGCAGACCGAGATTGAGTCCCTTCGCGGCGAACTGGTCGCCGCGGGTAGGGCCCTCGAAGCCAAGCCGCGGTGGCGGCCCCTTCCCCTCATCGCGGCGGCTGCGGAGCCCAAGGCGGATTTTGAGCTGAAGGGCGGGGAGGCGTTTGCCGTCGGAACGGTGAGTGAAAAGGCACGTTATGACCTGGTCACTGACACGCAGCCGGGCGACGTGACGGCAATCATGTTGAACGTGCAGCCCCTGAATGCCGCGAAGGCGCGCCACACCCCCGAGGCGGGCTTCATCGTCACCAGGATCGAGGCGTCCATCGTGCATCCCAACGGGGAGGAGGACCCGGTCGCATGGGACAGCTTCTGGGGAGACTCGTCCAACCTTCCCAAGACCCGGCCCAACGACAAGCGGGCGATGTTCGACGAGGCCGCGAGGGAAAAATACCGCGCCCTCACGAAGGAGGAGTTCGAGGCGCTGACGGACGACGAGAAGAGGGGCGCGAGTAGGCTCCTCTCGGCGGAGAGGCCGGCTGCGCCCGCCTATGCCGATCTGCCCCCGGGCGGCTTCGCGGCGAACCCTACGCTCTTCAGGGACCGCTGGGTGGTGGCGGTTCCGGCCCAGCCGCTGCGACTGGGGCCGGGCGACCGGCTCAAGGTCCGCCTTTTCCACGGTGAGGCGATAAATACAAGGCCCGCCGTTGTGAGGCGCGTGGGTGTCTGGGTGGCCTCAGATCCGGATTGGACGAAGCTGACCTCGGCTTCAGGGGCGCGGAAGAAGTGGGCGACGATCAAGGGCGATGAGGATCAGCTGCTTGCCATCCCCGGGATGCAGCTGCCGATCATGAGGGAGCTCCCCGCCGACCATCGGCGCGACACCCTGGTCTTTCACCGCGGCAACTTCATGGACAAGGAGGGCGCGCCGCTGCAGCCCGACGTGCCCGCGATCTTCCCCCCGTTTCCCAAGGACGCCCCGCGCAACCGGCTCTCGCTCGCGCGGTGGATGGTCGCGCCCGGCCAGCCGCTCACGGCGCGGGTCGCCGTGAACCGCTACTGGGAGCAGCTCTTCGGGACCGGGCTCGTGGAGACGCTCGAGGACTTTGGGAGCGTCGGGCAGCCCCCGAGCCACCCGGAGCTCCTCGACTGGATGGCGCTCCACTTCCAGGGCGACCTGCACTGGGACGTGAAGGCGCTGCTGCGCGAGCTCGTCACGAGCGCCACCTACATGCAGACGGCCCGGGCCACGCCCCAGCTGCTGGCCAAGGACCCGAGGAACAGGCTCCTCTCCCGCGGGCCGCACAACCGCCTGACCTCGGAGATGGTGCGCGACAACGCCCTGGTCGCGGGCGGGCTCCTGAGCGCGAAGATGCACGGGCCCCCGGTCATGCCGCCGCAGCCGGCCGGCGTGTGGTCGATCGTCTACGACGGCGGCAGCGTCTGGGTCGACGCGAGGGGCGAGGACCGGTACCGCCGCGCGCTCTACACCTACTGGAGGCGGACGAGCCCCTATCCCAGCTTCCTCACCTATGACACGCCGATGCGCGACCTCTGCACGGTCCGCCGGATCCCCACGAACACGCCGCTGCAGGCGCTGGTCACGCTGAACGACCCCGTCTACGTCGAGGCCGCCGAGGCCATCGCGCGGCGCATGCAGGCCGAGGGCGGCGCCACCCTGCGCGAGCAGTTCGCCTACGGCTTCCGCCTCGCGGCCACGCGCGGGCCCACCGACGCGGAGCTGAAGCCGCTCCTCGCCCTCTACGACGAGAGCCTGAGCCTCTACGGGGCCAGCGCGGGGGACCTGAAGGCGACCGGGCTGGGGAGCGAGAGCCAGGCCGCCCTGGCCGCCGTCGCCTCGGCGATCCTCAACCTCGATGTCGTCCTGACCAAGTGAGCAAAGCCAAGAACCCATGAACACCGACGAAAACCTGCTGCGGCGACTGAGGATGGAGCAACTGCACGGCGAGACCCGCCGGCATTTCCTGCGCACGTGCGCGACGGGGCTGGGCGCGATGTTCCTGGGAACCGCGGGCCGCGGCCTGTTTGGCGCCTCCGAGAGGCTCGACTTCACCCGCGACCCGACCTCGCCGCTGGCGGTCCTGCCGCCGCAGTTCGCCGCCAAGGCGCGCCGGGTCATCTACCTGCACATGGCCGGGGCCCCGAGCCAGCTCGAGCTGTTCGACTACAAGCCCGAGCTGCAGAAGGTGAGCGGGCAGGACTGCCCGCAGTCGTTCCTCGAGGGCAAGCGCTTCGCCTTCATCAACGGGGTGCCCAAGATGCTCGGCTCGCTCTACCCCTTCCACCAGTCGGGCAAGTCGGGCGCCTGGATCTCGGACAGGATGCCGAACCTCGAGCGCCACATCGACGACGTCTGCTTCATCAGGTCGATGCGCACCGACCAGTTCAACCACGCCCCGGCGCAGCTCCTCGTGCAGACGGGCTCGCCGAGGCTGGGGGCGGGGGCGTCGCTCGGCTCCTGGGCCACCTATGGGCTCGGCACCGAGAACCAGAACCTGCCTGGGTTCATGGTGCTCGTCTCCGGCGGAAACAACCCGGACGGGGGCAAGGCTCTCTGGGGCTCCGGCTTCCTGCCGAGCGTCTACCAGGGCGTGCAGTGCCGCCCCAAGGGCGATCCCGTGCTGTACCTGTCGAACCCGCCCGGAGTGAGCCGCAACATGCGCCGCAGGGTCCTCGACGCGATCGATGAGATCAACCAGCAGAACTACCAGTCCGTGGGGGATCCCGAGACCCTCACTCGCGTCGCGCAGTACGAGATGGCCTTCCGCATGCAGATCGAGGCGAGCGAGGCCCTCGACCTCTCGAGGGAGCCGGACTACGTCCACAAGGCCTACGGGACAAAGCCGGGCGAGGAGTGCTTCGCCAACAACTGCCTGCTGGCCCGGCGCCTGGCCGAGCGCGACGTGCGCTTCATCCAGCTCTACCACTGGGGATGGGACTCGCACGGAGCGTCCGCAAAGGAGGCGCTGAACGTCGGGTTTTCTGATCGCTGCCGCGAAACCGATGTGCCCGTCGGCGCGCTTCTCGACGACCTGAAGGCGCGGGGCCTCTTGGAGGACACGCTGGTCGTCTGGGGCGGCGAGTTCGGCCGCACGCCCATGCAGGAGAACCGCGGCGGCGCGGCCCAGACCGAGTTCAAGGGGCGCGACCACCATCCGGGGGCGTTCACGATCTGGCTGGCCGGCGGCGGCATAAAGCCGGGCTTCAGCTACGGGGAGACCGACGCCATGGGCTACGAGATCGTGGAAAACCCCGTGGAGGTGCGCGACCTGCACGCGACGATCCTGAACCAGCTCGGCTTCGAGTACCACAAGCTGAGCTACCTGTTCCAGGGCCTTGAGCAGAAGCTGACCGGCGTCCTTCCCGCGAAGGTGATCCGGGATATCCTGGCCTGAGGCTCCCATGCAGGATCCCGCGCCGCCGGCACGCCCCGCCCTCAGGACCGCCGCCCTCCTGTCGGCGGCCGCAGCCGCGCCCGCCCTCCTGATGCTCACGGAGAGGATGCCCTGGGCCTGGCTGGGCCCGTTCCTGGGCCGCTTCCACACGGTCATCCTGCATTTCCCGGTCGCGCTCCTCCTTCTCGCCGCGCTCCTTGAGGTCTTTCAGGCCGCCAGCCCGGGCGCCCGGCGCTTCCCGCTGTCGGTCGTGATGTTCTTCGGCAGCATGGGCGCCGTAACGGCGATGGCGCTCGGCTGGCTCCTCATGCACGCAGACGCCGTGAAGGGGCCCCTGGTGCATCGGCACATGCAGGGCGGCATCGCATTGGCCATCCTCTCCGTCGTGACCCTGTTCACATGCGTGCTGGCCGAGGCGGAATCCGGAAGGAGAACCGTCCTGTGGATCTACCGGGGATTGCTTGCGGCGACCTGCGTCATGCTCGTGCGCACGGCCCACGACGGCGGCTCGATCACCCACGGGGAGGACTTCCTCGACGAGTACGCCCCCTGGCACAAGGCGAAGCCGCACGAGGCGTTCCAGTTTCCCGTCAGCAAGCCGCTCGCCCAATGGGACATCTATGCGCATGTCGTCGCGCCGATCCTTCAGGAGCGCTGTTACGAATGCCACAGCGCGCGAAATGTGAAGGGCGGGCTCGAGCTCGGGAGCTGGGCCGCCATCCAGCGCGGCGGCAAGGACGGCCCCGTCCTGACCGCCGGCGCCCCCGAGAAGAGCCTTCTCTACCAGCGGATCGACCTGCCGCTCGAGCACCAGGAGCACATGCCGCCGCGCCGCAGGGCGCAGCCGTCGCCCGAGGAGATGGCGCTCATCCGCCGGTGGATCGCGATGGGCGCCCCCGAGAAGGGCACGCTTGCCGCCGTCCATCTCGACAGCCGGCTGCTGAGCGTGGTCGGCCAGCTGCCCGCGCTTTTGAGCTCGGGCGCCGCGGCCCCGGAGGGCGGGGATTCCAGGGAGATCGACCCCGCGGCCGTGGCCAAGCTTCGCGCCGGCCTCGCGGCCGCTGTCGCAAGCCTCCAGGCGAAATACCCCAATATCATCACCTACGAGTCGCGCCAGTCCGCCGACCTGTGCCTGAACGCGGCGCCGCTGGGCGGGGGGTTTCGGGATGCGGACATGGCCGTCTTGGCCCCCGTCCGCGACCGGATCGTATGGGCCGATCTCTCCGGCACCGCGGTGACCGACCGCGCGGCGCAGGCAATCGGCGCCATGAGGAACCTTCGCGTCCTCAAGCTCGCAAACACAGCGGTCACCGATTCGCTCGTTCCCGCCCTGGCCTCGCTGCAGCACCTGGAGTCGCTGAACATCCACGGCACCTCGGTCACTCCGGCCGCCATGTCCGGCCTCGAGCGCCTTCATGCCCTCCGGAGGATCTATGTCGCCTTCACGAAGATCCCCGCCGACACGCCTTGCCCCGAATCCATGCGCGGCAAGCTGATTTTCGCGAACGCGGTCGCGCCGGTACTTGAGCTGACCAACCTAGGTCCCCAGAAGCCGTAGCTCGCCGGGATCCCGGTCGTCGCCCGTCACCCTGTCTCGGGCTTCCAAAGTTGCTCGATCTCCTCGAGCGTGCGGCCCTTGGTCTCCGGCACATAGCGCCAGAAGAACCAAGTCGCCACGCCGCAGATCGCCGCCGCGATGAAGCAGCTGAACCCCATGCCCCACGCGTTGACGAAGGCGGGAAACAGGAGCGCGCTCACGGCGTTCGTCGTCCAGTTGGCCAGGGTCGCGATGGAGCAGCCGCGCCCGCGCACGCGGGTCGGGAAGATCTCGGCCGTTATGACCCAGATCACCGCGCAGATGGAGATCGCGATGGCCGCCATGTAGGCGCAGATCAGTATGCAGATCCACAGGCCGACCATCGGGGTGACGGGCCCCGTGCGTTCCGGATCGTTCAGGGCGAAGAGAACGCCTATCGCGACCAATATGGCCGTCACAACCGCCATGCCGTTGATCAGGAGGGGCCGCCTGCCGAGGCTGTCGATGATCGTCATCGCGATGATCGTGAATATCAGGTTGATGAACCCGATGGCCACCTGGCCGAGCAGCGCGGCACCGTTGGCGTAGCCCGCGGCCATCAGGATCTTCGGGCCGTAGTAGATGATGATGTTCACGCCCGAGAGCTGGCCGAACACCGAGAGCATCACCCCGACAACGAGCGCCCGCCGCAGGCCGGGCCGGAACAGCTCCCTCCACGAGGCCGAGGCTTCCTCGGATCCCTTCGGATCCCCGGCGGCTTGCATTGCCGCGTCGCCGCGCCGCTGGCGCGACAGCCACCTGGGGCTCTCCGGAAGGAGCAGAAGCAGCACGGTGAACGCGAACGACGGGACGATCGCCGCCCCGAACATGGCCCGCCAGAACTCCGCATGGAACACCTTCGCGCCCCATTCCCCGCCCGGCCAGATGCCCGCCGCCGACGCGGCGTTGCGGGCGATGAGCCAGTTCGAGAGATACGCCAGCAGGATCCCGCAGACGATCGAGAGCTGGTAGAACGCCACGAACCGCCCGCGGCTCCGGGCGGGCGCAAGCTCCGATATGTAGAGCGGCGCGGCGACCGAGGCGATGCCGACCGCGATGCCGCCCACGAGGCGCGCGGCCAGCAGCGCGGCGTAGCTGTCGGGAACCGCGCATCCGTAGGCGGACAGGACGAACAGGACTCCGGAGGCGATCAGCACGGGTTTTCGCCCGAACCGATCCGCGAGCATCCCGCACACCGCGGCCCCCGCGATGCAGCCGACCAGGGCCGAGCTCGTGAAGACCCCCACCTGCAGCGGGGTGAGCGCAAACTGGCGGCTCACCAGCGGGATCGCGCCGGAGATGACGGCTGTATCAAAGCCGAAGAGCAGGCCGCCGAGCGAGGCCACCGCGCACAGCATGGCCAGAAGGCCTCCGGACGGCGCCGCCGGGGCGGCGGGGGGTGGCCCGCTCATCGGGGGCCCTGCGGGCGAGCCTCCGCGGCGGGGAATGCCGCGACGGGCGATCCGCTCCAATCATCCCGTGTGTGGGGTTGCATGGCGATTTGGATCACTATGGAGTGCGTCGAATCACCTCAAAGCGCAAGCCGGTGATCGAAGCCAGCAACCCCCCCCGATGCCCCCGCCCGCCGTGGATTCCAGCAGCGACATGATGAGCCTCCTGCGAGGCCGCCTCATTGTCTCCTGCCAGGCCCCCGATGGCGACCCGTTTGCCCGGCCGGAGCTGCTCGCGTTGTTCGCGCGGGCGGCGGTGGCGGGTGGCGCGGCCGGCATCCGGGCCGAGGGAGCGGATTCCGTCAGGGCGATCAAGGCTTTGACGTCCGTTCCCCTGGTCGGGCTGCGCAAGCGCGTCATGGCCGACGGGCGCATCATGATAACGCCCACCAACGACGACGCCCGGGACCTCGTCGCCGCGGGCGCGGACTTCATAGCGATCGACTGCACGGCGCGGGGCCAGCGCCACGGGGCGCTCGAGCGCCTCAATTGGATCCACTCGCAGCTGCGCGTGCCGGTCTGGGCCGACATAGCGACCGTGGACGAGGCGGTGGCCGCCGCCCGCGCCGGGGCCGATGCCGTGCTCTCGACCCTGCGCGGATACACCGATGAGACGGCGGGCGTCGCGGGATTCGAGGCGTCGTTCATTGCCGCCCTGGTGAAGGCCGTTGATGTTCCCGTGATCGCGGAGGGGCGCATCGTCTCCCTCCAGGATGCCTCCGCGGCCCTTGCCGCGGGCGCCTTCTCGGTTGTCGTCGGGACGGCGATCACGCGGCCCGAGGAAATCACGCGACGGTTCGCCGCGGCCATGGGCGCGCGCCCGTTAGCGACGGACCGCCATGTCATCGGCATCGATCTCGGGGGCACGAGCATCAAGTCGGGAATCTCGGGCGGCGACGGCGTCCTCAGGTGCTCGGCCATGACGCCCACGCCCGCCCAAGCCGGGCGGGGGAACCTGCTGCGAACCCTGGTCGAGATCGCCCGCGCGCGCCTCGCCGACGGCGCCGTCCACGGCCTCAGGCCGGTGGCGCTTGGCGTCGCCACGGCGGGATGGGTCGACCCGCGCTCAGGCCGGGTGCTGTATGCGACGGACTACATCCGCGACTGGACCGGGACCGAGATCGCGCGCGAGCTCGAGCGCGCCCTCGGGCTGCCGGTCTCCGTGGAGAATGACGGCAATGCGCAGGCGATCGCCGAGCGCGCCTACGGCGCGGGCCGCAGCGTCGACGATTTCGTCTGCCTGACCCTGGGCACCGGGGTGGGCGGCGGCTGCTACGCCGGCGGAAACCTGATCCGCGGCGCGCACTATTTTGCGAACGGCCTGGGGCACATGATCATCGAGCGCGGGGGGCGCGCCTGCAACTGCGGCCAGCGCGGGTGCTTTGAGAACTATGTGAACGCGAGGGCGCTGCTCGAGTACGGCAACGGGGCTTGGAGTTCCGCCGAGGACCTCATCGCGGCGTCCCAACAGGGCGACAGCGCGGCCCGGAAGGCGGTCGAGACCCACGCTTCCTGGGTCGGGGCGGGCTGCGTCTCCATCCACAACATCCTCGACCCCGAGCTCATCGTGCTCTCCGGGGGCCTCGCGCAGAAGAACCCGCTGCTCCTGAGGCTCGTCGGGGAGCAGCTGCAGTCCACGGACCTGGCGTGGACGCACCGGCCGATGCGCGTCGTGTCCTCGGACCTCGGCTACCATGGCGGCGTGCTGGGCGCAGCGGCGATCGCGCAGCAGGGCTTTGCAGGCCCATGAACGGTTTGACCCCGTCCCATTGCCCCCTCGATTCCACTTGGACAACAGGGCTGCCGGAGCCAGCATAGACGCAGTGAGACCCATGGCAAAGCGGGGACGGCAATGAACCGGCGGGAGTTCATCTACGCCATGGGCGCAACCGGGGCGCTGCTCAAGACCCTTCCGCTGGCGATGGCGGCGTCGCCCGACGGCAAGGGGACCAAGCCGATCTCAGGGAGCTGGTTTGAGTTCCAGCACCACCCCGCTGTCGAGGGGGTCGATTGGAATCCCATGTGCGCCCGCTTCACGTGCGAGCAGTGGGATGCCAAGATCAAGGAGATCTCCGAAGCGGGGCTCGAGTACCTGGTGCTCATGTCGACCGCCCTCAACTACCGGTGCTTCTACCCGACGAAGATCTTTCCGAAGTGGGAGCTGGCCTGCCCGGACCCGCTGGAGGCCGTCCTCTCGGCGGCGGACAAGTACGGCGTCAAATTCTTCGTCGGCGGTGGCTTCTACGGGGACGTGGCCGACCCCAAGACCATCTCCGACCCGATAGCCACGAGGAAGAGCCTTCTGGCGATCGAGGAGATCGCGAGCCGCTACGGCCACCATCGCAGCTTCCACGGATGGTACTGGCCCAACGAGGCCTTCATCGACCGGCACTATTCCGAGGAGTTCATCCAGTATGTTAACACCTCCTCGCGGCAGGCCCGGCAGCTGACGCCCCAGGCGAAGATCATGATCGCCCCGTACGGGACGCGGGTCGCGGTGCCCGACGACGCCTACGTGAGGCAGCTCGCGTCGATGGATGTCGACATCATCGCGTACCAGGATGAGGTCGGCGTCCGCAAGTCGACGGAGAACGAGACATCGGCCTTCTACGAGGGATTGAGAAGGGCCCACGACCGCGCGCAGCGGGCGGCGATCTGGGCGGACGTCGAGGTCTTTGAGTTCGAGGGGGCCGTGTACGACAGCGCGCTGCTTCCCGGCCCGTTTCCGCGGATACTCAAGCAGCTGGAGGCCGTCTCGCCGTGGGTCGACAGGATCCTGGTCTACCAGTACCAGGGGATGATGAACAAACCCGGCTCCGCGGCCTTTTGCGGGTCCCCCGATTCGACGCGGCTCTATGCCGATTATGTGAATTGGCTTAAGTCGGGCGCCTCCGGGACGTCCGGGTGAGCCCGACCTAACTTCCCCTGGGGGCGGCTATCCGACGTGTACCCCGACCTGGAGGGAATCATCGCCCCATGATTGACATCATGGCATCAGATGCGATGATGCATTCGTGAGAACAACACTGGATATCGACGACTCGATTCTCGCCGCCGCGAAGGAAATCGCAGGCGCCAGCGGTTCCACGGCTGGTGCGGTGATCTCCGACCTGGCGCGGAAGGGCCTCAACTTTACCTCCGGCAAGACCAGCCGGCGGAAATCGGGATTCCCTGTCTTCTCTGTCCCATCCGACGCAAGGCCGCTCACCTCGACTATTGTCAGGTCCATTCTTTCGGATGAAGGAATACCTGCTCGACGTTAATGTGCTCATCGCGCTGGCGTGGCCGAACCATCCCCAGCATTCGAACGCGCATGGATGGTTCGAAAAGGAGCATTCCAAAGGATGGGGCACCTGTATGGTGACCCAGATCGGCTTTGTGCGGGTCAGCTCGCACCCAGCGATCGAACATCACGTATCGACGCAGGAGGCTTGGCGGAAACTCTTGGAGATCGTTGCGCTGCCAAGCCACTCCTTCTGGTCCGAACCGCCGAATGGCTGTGAGAACGACGTCTTTTCAAAGACTATTCCAAGCACATTTACCCACGGCTTTGTCACCGACGGCTATTTGGCAACCGTTGCCGTTTTCCACGGCGGTAAGCTCGCTACACTTGACAGGCAGCTCGCGAGGACGTTCGGCCCCTTGGCTGTCCATGTGGGGAAGGCCTCCTGACAGCCGGACTATGGTCGGAGTGTGCTTTTCTTCCGGCCGCCATTGAGGATGGCCGATTCTCGCCTCCTTGCCGGATGGCGGATTTGAGAAAACGAATGCATGGCTTTAAAAAACTCATGCGAAATAGGCGACGCGAACGCGCATGATCGCCGCTGAAAAGTAACCTGGAAGCCGGCGGCGCACCGCAAATCCGGCTGGAATCGGCCTTGCGGTGTGCGATCATGGGCCATGCGGTTCCCACGATGCCTCCCTGTTCTGGCCGCCTGCGGATTCCTGGTTCTTTCGGGCGCCGGCCACGCGGATGACTCAGCGCCACCCGCGGCGTCCGCCATGGACGAGGTCGCCGCCAAGCTTCCCCCCGAGGTGGGCGCCGCCGCGAAGAGGTGGCTCCATGAGAAGGACAAGGACCTGAGGGCGCTCCTCGCCTTCTCCCCGGCCGAGATCGAGCAGGAGGTCATGGTGGCCCTCGCGAGCGAGCCCGAGGCGCGGGACTTCGTAGTCGACCGCATGCAGCAGGAAACGGCGCAGACCGACCGGCTCATCCTCAAGGTGATCGTCGTCGACGCCCTTGGGGGCGACGAGGGGGACCTCGCGGCCCGGCTCAAGTCCCTGGCGCAGTCGGCGAAGGACCCCGACGTCATGCTCAACTACCTTGACGCGGAGCGGCGCGTGGAGATCCGCAGCCAGCGCGGGATCCTGGAGGCCCGGCTTGCCGCGGCCCGCAAGGCCGGCGACACGAAGACGGTTGAGGCGCTGGCTGCGGCGGACGAGCGCTGGCTCATGATCGAGCGCGGCGCCTCCATCCCGGGGTACCTGCGCAAGGCGCCGGCGGTCTTCTCCGTGAAGCCGGCGGGACAGGCCATACGGGTCGTCGGGATGGGCGACTTCGGCTCGGGCACGCAGGCCCAGAGGGACGTCGCGGCGGCGATCGTCCGCATGGGGGCGGCGCAGCCGTTCGACTTCGGGCTCACCTTTGGCGACAACTTCTACCCGTCGGGGATGAAGGGCACCGACGACCCCCGCTGGAGGGACTGGTGGGAGGCGCTCTACGGCCCCCTTGGCGTCGCGTTCTACCCCTCGCTGGGGAACCACGAGTGGTACTCGGACGACGGCGCGGCGGCCGAGATCGCCTACAGCAGCGCGAGCTGGAAGTTTCCCTCGCCCTACTACTCCTTCACGGCCGGCCCGGCCCAGTTCTTCGCGGTCGACACGAGCGAGATCTCCGAGGCCGAGGCGCTCTGGCTCGACCGGGCCATCGCCTCGAGCACGGCCAAGTGGAAGGTCGTCTACGGGCACCACCCGATCTTCGCCCCGGAGAAGAACGCGAAGAGCGGCATCTACTTGAGGTACATGCAGGCGCGCCTCTGGCCGCTCCTGCAGGGCCGCGTGGACGCCTACCTCTGCGGGCACCAGCACGCGATGGCCCACATGGATCCCAGGGACGGCGTGCACTTCTTCATGAGCGGCGGAGGGGGGGCGCCCCTGAACAAGGTCTCCGAGCACGCCCCGGGGGCCGTCTTCGCGGAGTCCACGTTCGGGTTCCTGACGCTGGAGGCCGACGCGTCCCGGATGAGGATCGCGATCTTCGACACCGACGGGAAGCCCTTCGACTCGGACCTTATCACGAAATGACCCCGGCCGGTTTCCGGCCGTGATTCAGGACGCCTTCTTCTGCGCGCCGCGGATAATATCGTAAACGTCCTTCGCGCGATCGATCATCTCAAACGCCGGCGCGACCACGCGCCCATTGTTGGGCCAGGAATTCCCTGGAAAGAACCCGCCGCCCGTTCCGGTGGGGCCAAACGTGATGGTGCCGAATCCATTGCTCCCCTCGGTCAGCGAGACGTCGCTCAATGTTCGCAGCTGCAAGCTCTTCGTCTGCTTGGAGAAGATGCCGCTGACGATCACGATGCGGTCGCTGGTGACCCCGTACGTCGTCTTTGACCTCGCATAGGCATCAACGAAGAAACGCCCGAACATGATGTACAGGCCAATCGCGACGAAAGGTATGCCAAAAAGCGGAAAGACCTCGGCTGTCGGGCTCTGGGCCTTTGGGGCGATCTTCAGGACGGAAAACTCCCAGAAGATCGCAAAACCTCCCCACATGAGACTGAACGGAATGAGATAGAAGTCCTGCTTGCGGAGGAGGAACCCCTCGCGGGGGCGCCCCGACCAGATCAGGTGTTCGTTCGCATCGAGGGTGCTGCTGATGGCGGACTCGTCCATGGGCTAGCGGCGCTGGGGATGCGTGGCCCCGGCCGTCACCTTTGCAGGTCTCGGTGTCCGTCGTAGAGGACCACCTTCCAGGATCCGCCCGGCTGGCGCCTCCAGACGGCGGCGTAGGTCCCCATCTGGACCAGGGGGTGCGCGCCGTTCTTTCCCATCGGCACCGTGAGCGTGAACCGGCCCCACGTGTAGCCGAGGTCCCCCGACTCGCTCGCCTCGACATGGGAGGTCGTCCAGGTGAGCGCTGCGCTCGCGGGGAGCTGCATGAAGACCGCCCTCACGCCGTCGGCCCCCTGCGGGACGACGCTCAGCTGCTTGGCGTCCGATGTGAGGTAGGCGAGGAAGGCCGCCTGGGCGCCCTGCTTCGCCGACATCTCGCTGAACGCCTTGTCGGCCGCGAGGATCTCGTCCCTGGCCTGGCCCGGGCCCGACTCGGAGCATCCGCCGAGGAGCGCGAGGGCGCTGGCGAGGACGACGGTGGCGCGCGGGTTCATGGCCTGGGGAGGGACGCAAGCAGGGTGCCCCCGGGCCCGACCCTTCGCAAACCCTATTCGGGGGCATGGGCGCTTGCCCTCGGGCGGCCCAGCGGCTTCTCTTCCCCCATGAAGACGATGCGGGCGGTCCTTCCGATCCTTGCCCTCTCGGCGTTGCTGGCGCCCGCCGCCCGCGCGGCACAGGGGGCCCTGATCGGGTTCAAGTCGGCGTCGGCGGAGGCCGAGCGCGAGAGCGAGAAGGCGTTTGACGCGGCGATCGACCCCGCCGAGATGCGCTCCTGGCTGGAGCAGCTCTCTGCCGAGCCGAACCAGGTGGGCTCGCCGCACGACAAGGCCAACGCCGACTTCCAGGTCGCCAAGTTCAGGGAGTGGGGATGGGACGCGCACATCGAGACCTTCTACGTCCTGTACCCGACGCCGAAGAGCGAGTCCCTGGAGCTGGTCGGGCCGACCCCCTTCAAGGCGAAGCTGTTCGAGGCGCCGAAGGAGGGCGACAAGACGTCGGGCCACACGGGCGGCCTCCCCCCCTACAACGTCTACGGCGCGGACGGGGACGTCACGGCCGACCTCGTCTACGTGAACTTCGGGATGCCGGGCGACTACACCGAGCTCGAGCGCCGCGGCCTCGACGTCAAGGGCCGGATCGTGATCGCGCGCTACGGCGGGGGATGGCGCGGGCTCAAGGCGAAGCTCGCGCAGGAGCACGGCGCCGTCGGGTGCATCATTTACTCGGACCCGCATGAGGACGGGTACTGGGCGGGGGACGTCTACCCCAAGGGCGGCACGCGGCCCGACGACGGCGTACAGCGCGGCTCCGTGGCCGACATGACCCTTTATTCGGGGGATCCGCTGACCCCGGGGGTCGGCTCCACGAAGGACGCGAAGCGCCTCGACATCGCCGACGCGAAGTCGCTCCCGAGGATTCCGGTCCTGCCGATCTCATATGGCGACGCGAGGCCGCTCCTCGCCGCGCTTGAGGGCCCGGTCGCCCCGGCGGGCTGGCGCGGGGCGCTCCCGATCACCTACCACATCGGGCCCGGGCCCGCCAAGGTGCGCCTCGCCGTCATGTCGGACTGGAGCCAGAAGCCCATCTACGACGTCATCGCCGTGATGCAGGGGTCCACCTACCCGAACCAGTGGGTGATCCGCGGCAACCACCACGACGGGTGGGTGTTCGGCGCATGGGATCCCCTCTCGGGCAACACGTCCGTCATGGCCGAGGCCAAGGCGATCGGCGCCCTGGCGAAGTCGGGATGGAAGCCAAGGAGGACCCTTGTCTACTGCAGCTGGGACGGCGAGGAGCCCGGCCTCCTCGGCTCGACGGAGTGGGCGGAGACGCACGCGGACGAGCTCAAGCGCAAGGCGGTCCTTTACGTCAATTCCGACACCAACGGCCGCGGCTTCCTCTTCTTCGGGGGCAGCCATGCGTTCCAGCACCTCGTGAACGAGGTGGCGGGAGACGTCACCGACCCCGAGACGGGGGCCAGCGTGCTCGACCGGCTGCGCGCGAACCTGCGCGTCAACGGCAAGGGCTCCAATCCCGAGGACGCGGCGATCCTGGCCGCGGCCGAGGCCGGGGCCGACCTGCCCCTGAACGCCCTGGGATCGGGCTCCGACTACACACCGTTCCTGCAGCACCTCGGGATCTCGTCGATCGACCTCGGGTATTCCGGGGAGGACACGGAGGCCGGGATCTACCATTCGACGTACGACTCATTCGACCATTTCATAAGGTTCGGTGACCCCAAGTTCGCCTACGGCGTGGCCCTGGCGCAGACCGCGGGGCGCATCGTGCTGCGCACGGCGGACGCCGACGTCCTGCCGATGCGGTTCGCGGACCTAGCCGAGGCCACGGCGCGCTACGCGGGGGAGGTCGGCAGGCTCGTCGACTCCGAGCGCGACGAGGCCACCAAGGTGAAGGGCCTCGTCGACCACGGGGCCTACAAGCTGGCGGCCGACCCGCAGGAGACCTACCTTCCCCCCACCGTCCCGGATCCCGTGCCCAGGCTCGATTTCACGGCGATCACGGAGGCCGTCGCCGGGCTCAGGAAGAGCGCAAAGGCCTACGACACCGCATTCGAGCGGCTGGCCGGCGGCGACTTCCTGCTTCCCTCGGGGGAGATCATGCAGCTGAACGCCCTCCTGCAGGGCGTCGAGCAGACGTTCCTCAGCAAGAACGGCCTTCCGGGGCGCCCCTGGTACCAGCACATGCTCTACGCGCCGGGCCTCTACACGGGATACGGGGCCAAGACGCTTCCCGCGCTGCGCGAGGCGGTCGAGCTGCGCCACTGGGCCGACGCCACCGCCTACATCCCGATCGTGGCGGACGCCCTCAACGCGGCGTCCAAGCGCCTCGATGACGCGGGCTCCCAGCTCACGCCCAGGCTCGGCCCGGGATTCAAGGCGCCCGCGGCCGCAGCGGACGGCGTCGACACGAGGCCGCCGCCGCCGCCCGACGGCTGACCCATGCCGCGCCTCCCGCGAATCCTGCTCCCCGTCCTCGGCCTCGCCGCGGCGGGCCTTCGCGCGGACCCGATCCCGGTCAAGGTGGCCGTCGTCGTCACCTTCGAGGTCGGGGCGGACCGCGGCGACCGCCCCGGCGAATTCCAGAACTGGGTCGAGCGCGAGAACTGGACCCGGAAGATCGACGTGCCCGGCGTGGACCACCCGGTCCTCACGGACGGCAGCGGCACGATCGGGGTCGTCTCGGGGGCGACGGTGCGCGCCTCCAACCAGATCATGGCCCTCGTCATGAGCGGCCAGTTCGACTTCTCGAGGACCTACTGGGTGGTGAACGGGATCGCCGGGGTCAACCCGGCGGCCGCCTCGATCGGCAGCGCGGCGTGGGCCCACTACGTGATCGACGGCGACGTCGCCTACGAGATCGACGCGCGGGAGGCGGACGCGTCCTGGCCCTACGCGGTCATCCCGATCGGCTCGACGGTGCCGAACCAGAAGCCCGTGCGCGAGGGCTGGGAGCCGGACGTCATGGCCTACACCCTGAACGCGCCGCTGGTCGGCTGGGCCTTCGCGCTCACGAAGGACACGGAGATCCCCGACACGGACGCCATGAAGGCCTACCGCGCCACCTACAAGGGCTTCCCGAACGCGCAGAGGCCGCCCTTCGTCCTCTTCGGGGAGACCTTCGGCTCCTGCCGCTACTGGCACGGCAAGGCGATGACCCGCTGGGCGACCGACTGGACGCGCCTCTGGAGCGACGGCAAGGGCGACTTCGCGATGTCCGACATGGAGGACCAGGGGATAGCCGCGGCGCTGTCGCGCCTCTCGAAGATGGGCCGCGTCGACTTCCAGCGCGTCCTCTTCCTGCGGACGGGCAGCAACTACTGCATGCAGGCCCCGGACCAGGACGTGAACAAGAGCCTCCACGCCGAGTACGCGGGCTACCTTCCCTCGCTCGAGGCCGCCTACCGCGTGGGCAGCCGGGTGACCCATGAGCTCGCGGCGCACTGGGACAGGTACCGCGACGCGCCCCCTCCCGCGCCCTGAGCCCCTCCCTAATGCCCCACACGGCGATCCAGGAGGAGGCCCCGCAGGCGACCCGCAAGAAGCCCACGTTCCCCGTGCGCGACGGGCTGCGCGGGTACCTGAGGAGCTTCAAGCGGGAGCGGGACCTGCCCGTCAGCTACGAGAGGCTGCGGGGCTTCACGGAGGTGATCCCCCTCACGGACGCCGACGGCAAGCCGACCCTGTGGGACACCGTGATCTACGACGGGAACGAGATGCGCGCGCTCAACGAGGCGCTCAAGGAGGTCTACGCCCTCATCAAGGTCGACGGCGACATGTCGGTCGTCCAGCACCTCTACGCGGACCGCGTGGACTTCTGCACGTTCGGCAACTCGACGCCGTTCCGGATCCGGATCGTCAACGCCTACAACGACAACCAGGACTACTTCTACATCAAGAAGGCCGACGCGTCGCGCGTCTACGGCCTAGAGCTGGAGCACCTGCTCTCGCCCAACAGGCTCAACTTCATCACGCACGGCAGCACGCTCGTCGAGGAGCACATCCCCGGGGTCCCGGGGGACATCTTCATCGAGCGCTGGCTGCAGCGCCCGGACCTGAGCCCCGTGCGCGTCGCCAAGGAGCTCGTGAAGTTCAACGAGCGCTGCTTCGTCAGGCTGCTGGGCGACATGCGCTCCTACAACTTCGTCTTCGTCGTGACCCCGGACTTCGAGGACTTCCAGCTGCGGGTCAGGGCGATGGACTTCGACCAGCAGAGCTACAACGGCCGCCGCAACTTCTACAGGCCCCAGTTCTTCAAGGAGAACGCCCCGCTCGCCATGTTCTGCGCCAGGCACCTGCGCCTGGAGACGGCCAACCAGTACCTGCGCGAGGAGCAGACGCTGATGCTCCAGCGCGCCGAGCTTGCGGCCGGCCGCCTTGGCCTTCTCCTTGGTGAGATGGAAAGGGACCCGATCTCGCCGCCGGAGAAGGTGCACCAGCTCAGGGACTCGCTGGCCGAGCACTATGGGCGGAACGAGTACCTGCGCTGTGAATCCATGGGTGCGCTGGTGCGGGAGAACCTCGAGTCAATCCGGCGCCACGTCGGGCGTCCCGCCCTCTCCGAGCTCATCCCCAACATCACGTGAAACGCCCCCTTTTCCCGGTCCTGGCCCTCGCGGCCCTCGCCCTCTCCTGCGGGTGCGACAGCACCCCGCAGCGCAGCCCCAAGACCACGCAGAACGTCGTCCTCTCGGCCGACCACGCGGCCGCCGACGTGGACATGGAGATCGTCTCCGCGATCAAGGTCGTCCTTCCCCCGGGGCCTCCGGGGAGCGCCGGCGACGACTGGGTGATCGCCGCCAACAACGCCAGGGTCCTGGAGCAGATGGGGCCCCTCAAGCCGGACGGCGCCATGCCCGGGTTCACCACCGTGTCCTTCTACGCGCTCAAGCCCGGCAGGAGCGTCCTCCGGTTCGTCCTGGTGCGCCCCGGCGAGGCCGAGGCGATCCCCGCCGCGACGTGCGAGGTGACAGTCCGCGTGTCGGACTGACCGGGCGTCAGTTCTGCCAGTGGCCCGAGTCGCCGGCGCCGATCCCGGCCTCCTCGCCGACCTCCGCCTCCTCGGGCGGCACCTCCTCGAGCGGCGCAAACCGCTCGGACGAGAAGCCGAGCTCCTGCTTGCCGACATGGAACGGGTCGGGCGGGTTGACAAGCTCCTCGAGGAGGAGCCCCACGGTCGCCGAGTCGCCGCCCTTGACGATCTTCTCGCGGCCGAGGAACACCTCGCGGATCGTGTACGTCTTTCCCTTCACGGGGAGCTGCTTGTAGACGGCCTTCACGAAGCCGTTGAAGGTGTCGTCGATGCAGACGACCCTCTGGCCCTTGATCACTCGATCCTCCCCTCGTCGAAGTCCAGGAGGTCCGGGACGCTCTTGATGTCCTCGGCCCTGTCGGCGCAGCCCATCGCGGCCAGGGCCTCGCCGAGGAACTCGCGGCCCGCGGGAGTCATGCCCTTCTGCACGAACTCCCGGTTCCACTTCGCCGCGCGCACGTCCGCGGGCAGGAGCCGCGCCAGGCCCTCCTCGATCTGCGCGTCGTTCTCGGCATGCCGCACGATGTCCTCGACCGCCTGGGGGTCGATGCCGAGGTGCAGGCTGATGAAGCGGTCCATGCCGCGCTTGAAGTTCTTCGCGTAGCTCGCGGGCAGCGCCCCGTGCTCCTTCACGTACTTGCACTTGGCGATGAAGCGCGGGAGGTACAGGAGCCCCGTCGCCCTGTGGGGGAGGTAGGGCGAGGGCAGGCAGGTGAGGATCTCTCCGGTCGAACCGGGGATGGGCTTTGACGGCATCGGGAACGGGGGACTATAACCACGAACCCCGCATGGACAAGTATGCCCTTACCCGCTCGATCATCGCGCAGCTTGAGGCCGAGCTCGCCCTGCAGACCGAGGCCGCCCTCGGCTCCCGCGAGGAGGCGACGAACGAGGAGAGCCGCGCGGAGGACAAGTACGACATGAGGAGCCAGAGCGCCGCCTACCTCGCGGCCGGGCAGGCCAAGCTGGCCACCGACATCGCGGCCGCGCTCGCCGCGTGGAACGCCCTCGTCCTCAGGGAATTCCGGCCGGGCGACGAGATCGCCTCGGGGGCGCTCGTGGTCCTGGAGGCGAAGGGCAGGACGGCCGCCTACCTCGTGGGGCCGCATTCCGGCGGCCTCGAGGCCCGGGACGGGCAATTCGCGGCCACCGTGGTCACCGGGGCGTCGCCGCTCGGCCGCCAGCTCCTCGGCCGGCGCGTCGGGGACGCGGTCCAGATCGCGGACCGGCTTGGCCCGGTCATCCACCAGGTCGCGTCGGTGGAGTAGGGCGGGCCCGCCCTACGGCAGGTCCGTGTAGCCCATCAGGAAGCGGTCGCACTCGCGCGCGGCGCCGCGGCCCTCGTTGATGGCCCAGACCACCAGGCTCTGGCCCCGGCGGCAGTCGCCCGCGGCGAAGACGCCCGGCAGGCTCGTCGTGTACTTCTCGTGCTCGGCGACGATGTTGGTGCGGGTGTCGCAGGCGACGCCCATCTCCTTCAGGAGCGCCTGCTCGGGCCCGAGGAACCCCATGGCGAGGAGGACGAGCTGCGCGGGGCGCACCTTCTCGGTGCCAGGCTGCTCCTTCGGGGTGAACTGGCCCTTCTCGTTCCTCTCCCACTTGATCTCGACGGTCACGAGCTCCTTCAGGTGCCCCTGGGCGTCGCCGACGAACTTCTTCACCGTGGTCAGGTAGACCCTCGGGTCGGCGCCGAAGCGGGCGGCCGCCTCCTCCTGGCCGTAGTCCATCTTGTAGACCTTGGGCCACTCGGGCCACGGGTTGTCGCCGGCGCGCTCGAGCGGCGGCTGGGGGAGGATCTCGATCTGGACGAGGCTCTTGCATCCGTGGCGCATCGCGGTGCCGACGCAGTCGGTCCCGGTGTCGCCGCCGCCGATCACGACCACGTCCTTGTCACGCCCGTGGATCCGCGCCTTGCCGGCGTCGCCCTCGAGGACGGCCGCCGTGTTCGCCGAGAGGTACTCCATCGCGAAGTGGACGCCCTTCAGGTCCCGGCCCTCGATCGGCAGGTTGCGCGGCTGGGTCGCCCCCGTGCAGATCACGGTCGCGTCAAACTCCCTCTGGAAGATCTGGGGCTCGACGTTGTCGCCCACGTTGGCGTTGCAGATGAACTTGATCCCCGACTCCTCCATGAGGCGGATGCGCCGCAGCACGACCTCCTTCTTGTCGAGCTTCATGTTCGGGATGCCGTACATGAGGAGCCCTCCGGGGAGCGGGGCGCGCTCAAAGACCGTCACGGTGTGGCCCGCGCAGTTGAGCTGCGCCGCGGCGGAGAGCCCCGCCGGGCCGGAGCCGATGACGGCGACCCTCTTGCCCGTGCGCGCCTTCGGGACCTCCGGCGTCACCCAGCCCTCGGCCCAGCCGTGGTCGATGATCGTGGCCTCGATGTTCTTGATCGTCACCGGCGAGCTGTTGATGCCGAGGACGCAGGAGCCCTCGCAGGGCGCCGGGCACACGCGGCCCGTGAACTCCGGGAAGTTGTTCGTCCTGTGCAGGCGGTCGAGCGCCTCGCGCCACAGGCCGCGGAAGACCAGGTCGTTCCAGTCCGGGATCAGGTTGTTGATGGGGCAGCCCGAGGCCATCCCGCTCACGAGCTTGCCGGTGTGGCAGAAGGGGACGCCGCAGTCCATGCAGCGCGAGCCCTGCTGGCGCAGCTTTCCCTCCTCCATGTGGTGGTGGAACTCCCCCCAGTCGCCGACGCGCTCCGTGGGGGTGCGGTCCGCGGGCAGCTCCCGCAGGTATTCGAGGAATCCGGTTGGTTTGCCCATGTGCTAGGTCAGGATCGCGGGGTTGGGTAGGCGAAGGCTCAGTTGCCGCCGACGCGAGAGAGGTCGCGGGCGTTCTCCTCGAAGGCGGCCATGATGGCCTCGTCGCCGGTCAGCCCCTGTCCATGGGCGCGGTCCATGCAGGCCAGCATCCGCTTGTAGTCGTTCGGCATCACCTTCACGAACTTCGGCACCATCGCGTCCCAGCTGTCCAGGACATGCTTCGCCCGCGAGCTCCTCGTGTACGCGAGGTGCTTCTCGACCAGGGCGCGGACCTCGGCGATCTCCGCCTTGGACTCGAGCCTCTCGGTGCCGACCATCTGGGCGTTGACGCGGGTCTTGAAGTCGCCGACCTCGTCGAGCACGTAGGCGATGCCGCCCGACATGCCCGCCGCGAAGTTCCTTCCCGCGGGCCCGAGCACCACGACCCGGCCGCCGGTCATGTACTCGCAGCCGTGGTCCCCGACGGACTCGACGACGGCGGTGACGCCGCTGTTGCGGACGCAGAAGCGCTCGCCCGCGATGCCGCGGATGTAGACCTCGCCGCTCGTCGCGCCGTAGAGCGCGACGTTGCCGACGATGATGTTGTCCTCGGGCACGAAGGTCGCCTTGTCGGAGGGGTAGACGATGATCTTGCCGCCCGAAAGTCCCTTGCCCACGTAGTCGTTGGCGTCGCCCTGGAGCATGAAGGTCATCCCCCTGGGCATGAACGCGCCGAAGCTCTGGCCCGCCGAGCCCTTGAAGAGGATGCGGATCGTGTCCTCGGGCAGGCCCTTGGCCCCCCACTTCTTCGTGACCTCGCCGCCGGTGATCGTCCCGACGACGCGGTGGACGTTCTGGATCGGCATCTCGGCCGCGACCTTCTCGCCGCGCTCGATCGCCGGCTTGCAGAGGTCGAGCAGCACCGTGAGGTCGAGCGACTTGTCGAGGCCGTGGTCCTGCGGGATCTTGCAGAAGCGCCCCACGCTCTCGTCGACGTCGGGCTGGTAGAGGATGTTGCTGAAGTCGAGGCCCTTGGCCTTCCAGTGGCTGACGGCCTTCCTCGCCTCGAGCCTGTCCACGCGGCCGACCATCTCCTCGACGGAGCGGAAGCCCAGGTGCGCCATGAGCATGCGCACCTCCTCGGCGATGAAGCGCATGAAGTTGACGACGTGCTCGGGCTTGCCCGTGAACTTGGCGCGCAGCTGGGGGTCCTGGGTCGCGACGCCCGTCGGGCAGGTGTTCAGGTGGCAGACGCGCATCATGATGCAGCCGGACGCCACGAGCGGGCCGGTCGCGAAGCCGAACTCCTCGGCGCCGAGGAGGGCGGCGATGACGACGTCCCTGCCGGTCTTCAACTGGCCGTCGGTCTCGACGGCGATGCGGCTCCTCAGGTTGTTGAGGACGAGGGTCTGGTGGGTCTCCGCCAGGCCGAGCTCCCAGGGGAGCCCGGCGTGCATGATCGAGGTCTGGGGCGAGGCGCCCGTGCCGCCGTCGTAGCCGCTGATGAGGACGACGTCGGCGTGCGCCTTGGCGACGCCGGCCGCGATCGTGCCGACGCCGACCTCGGCCACCAGCTTCACGCTCACCCGCGCGAACCGGTTGCCGTTCTTCAGGTCGTGGATGAGCTCGGCCAGGTCCTCGATCGAGTAGATGTCGTGGTGCGGGGGCGGGGAGATGAGCCCCACGCCCGCGGTCGTGAGCCGCGTCTTGGCGATCGCGGGGTAGACCTTGGTGCCGGGCAGCTGGCCGCCCTCGCCGGGCTTCGCGCCCTGAGCCATCTTGATCTGCAGCTCGCGCGCGTTCACCAGGTACTCGCTCGTGACGCCGAAGCGCCCCGAGGCGACCTGCTTGATCGCGGAATTCTTGGAGTCGCCGTTCGCCTCTAGGATGTAGCGCGCGGGGTCCTCGCCGCCCTCGCCGGTGTTGCTCTTGCCCCCGATGCGGTTCATCGCGATCGCGAGGTTCTCGTGGGCCTCCTTGCTGATGGAGCCGTAGGACATCGCGCCGGTCTTGAAGCGCTTCATGATCGCCTCGATCGGCTCCACCTCGGCGATCGGGATCGCCGTCGCGGACTTGAAGTCGAGAAGGCCCCGCAGCGTGCAGGCGTTGACCGCCTGGTCGTCGACGAGCGCCGCATACTCCTGGAAGACCTTGAAGCTGCCCGTGCGGACCGCCTTCTGGAGCTTGTGGATGGACTCCGGCGTGAAGAGGTGCTGCTCGCCGTCCTTCCTCCACTGGTACTGGCCGCCCGAGGGCAGCACGTGCCCGTTCACCGGGCGTTCGGGGAAGGCCGCATGGTGGCGCAGGAGGACCTCCTGTGCTATCACGTCCAGGCCGATGCCCCCGACGCGGGACGAGGTCCCCGTGAAGTAGTGGTCGATGACGTCCTGCCTGATGCCGAGCGCCTCGAACACCTGCGCGCCCCGGTAGCTCTGGATGGCCGAGATGCCCATCTTCGACATCACCTTGATGACGCCCTTCGTGCAGGCCTTGACCAGGTTCTTGCAGGCCGTCTTGTGGTCGACCTTGGGCAGGAGGCCCTCGCGGATCATGTCGTCGATCGCCTCGAACGCGAGGTAGGGGTTGATGGCGCTGCACCCGTAGCCGATCAGGAGCGAGAAATGATGCACCTCGCGGGCCTCGCCGGTCTCGAGGACCAGGCTGACGCGCGTGCGCAGGCCCTCGCGGATCAGGTAGTGGTGCAGGCCCGCGATCGCCAGGAGTGCGGGCACGGGCGCGAAGTCCTTGTTCACGCCGCGGTCGGAGAGGATGATGACGTTGATCTCGTCCTCCTCGATCATGCGGCGCGCCATGGCCGAGAGCTCCTCGAGCGACTTCGCGAGGCCCCTCTCGCCGCGCGTGACGCGGAAGAGGATGGGCAGCACGCCCACCTTGAGCCCCGGCAGGTTCATCCGCCGCAGCTTCGCAAAGTCCTCGTTCGTGAGGATGGGCGCCTTCAGCTCGACCCGGCGGCACGCCGACGGGGCCGGGTTCAGGAGGTTGCCCTCGGAGCCGAGGCGCGTCTCCGCGCCTATGATGATCTCCTCGCGGATGCAGTCGATCGGCGGGTTGGTGACCTGCGCAAAGAGCTGCTTGAAATAGTCGTAGAGGAGCCTCGGCCGGCTGGAGAGCACCGCGAGCGCGGCGTCGTTGCCCATGGATCCCGTGGCCTCGACGCCGTCCCTCGCCATCGGCGTCAGGATGATGCGCTCGTCCTCGTTCGTGTACCCGAACGCGATCTGCCTCTGGAGAAGCGTCTGGTGGTCCGGAAGCGGGATCTCCGGGGCGTCCGGGATGTCGCTCAGGTGCACCATGTGCTCGTCGAGCCACTTGCGGTAGGGGTGGGCCGACGAGATCGCCCTCTTGATCTCCTCGTCCTCGATGATCCGGCCCTGCGCCGTGTCGACGACGAACATGCGGCCGGGCTGCAGGCGCCCCTTCTGGACGACGTTCGCCGGGTCTATGTCGAGGACGCCCGCCTCGGAGGCCATGATGACAAGGCCGTCCTTGGTCACGTAGTACCGGGAGGGCCGCAGGCCGTTGCGGTCGAGGACGGCGCACATCTGCACGCCGTCCGTGAACGCGATGGAGGCCGGGCCGTCCCAGGGCTCCATCAGGCACGAGTGGTACTGGTAGAAGGCGCGCCGCCCGTCGTCCATGCCCTCGTTGTTGGACCACGGCTCGGGGATCATCATCATCATCGCGTGGGCGGGCGAGCGCCCGGCCAGGATCAGCAGCTCGAGCGTGTTGTCGAACATCGAGGAGTCGCTGCCGTTCGGGTTGACGATGGGCAGGATCTTCTTCGTGTCCTCGCCGAAGAGCTCGGACTCGAAGAGCGCCTCGCGCGCGTGCATCCAGTTGATGTTGCCCCGCAGCGTGTTGATCTCCCCGTTGTGGGCGATGTAGCGGTAGGGGTGCGCGCGGGCCCAGCTCGGGAACGTGTTCGTGCTGAAGCGCGAGTGGACGAGGGCGAGCGCCGTCTCGACGGCCGGGTTGCGCAGGTCCTTGAAGTATTCCTCGAGCTGCCCGGTCAGGAGCATGCCCTTGTAGACGATCGTCTTGTAGGAGAGGCTCGCCACGTACCAGGTCTCCGCGCCGTCGAGCGTCGAGGTCCGGATGTCGGCGTAGGCCCTCTTGCGGATGACGTAGAGCTTGCGCTCGAGCGCCATCGGGTCGGCGACCGCGGGGTTCCTGCCGACGAAGACCTGGCGGATCACCGGCTCGCTCGACTTGGCCGTCTCGCCCAGGGTCGAGTTGTCGACCGGCACCGTGCGCCAGCCGAGCATGACCAGCCCCTCGGACTGCACGATCTGCTCGAAGCGCTCCTCCAGGCGCCGGCGCTTGATGCGGTCCCTCGGCATGAAGATCATCCCCGAGCCGTACTCTCCAGGCCCGGGCAGGGAGATGCGGGCCGCCTTGCAGGCCTCCTTCAGGAAGGCGTGGGGCATCTGGATCAGGACTCCCGCGCCGTCGCCCGTGTTGGCCTCGGAGCCGGCGGCGCCGCGGTGGTCCAGGTTCTTCAGGACCTGGATCGCGTTCTTCAATATGCTGTTCGACTTGCGGCCCTTGATGTCCACCACGAAGCCGACGCCGCAGGCGTCGTGCTCGTACCACGGGTCGTAGAGGCCCTGCTTCTTCGGCAGGCCGTGGGCATTGCGCGCGGGGCGGCGCGCCTGTTCGGGGCTAGTGGGCATCGCAGCGGGTCGGGATTCTCAGGCCAGGGAGCATTTTTGGAGCCAAGTCGTTCTGGGAGCGCGTCGGGTTATATATGTGGAGGCAAAAAAAGGGCCGGTCCTTCTTTTTGGGAGCCGGCCCTGCGGAAACTTGTGCTGTTTATGCAGGACCGTTCATCAAAAGAAGCGGATCGTTTTGGTCGCCATCTTGGCGTGCTCCTCGTCGGAGCACCCCGCGTTGGTCGGAACGCCGGCCGCGACCTCGGTCGGCTTGACCAGGTCATTGCTCAGGAGGTAGTTCTCGACCTCCTCGCCGGAGACGTCCGCCAGCATCACGCCGTCGATCTCGACGCAGGGGGACAGGGGCTGGCCCGACTTGCGGACCATCTCCGCGTAGCTCTCGCGGTTGCCGATGATGTCGATGTCGACGTAGTCGAGCGCGTGCTTGCGCAGGACGGCGCGGACGCCGTTCGACCATCCGCAGGACGGCTTGAGATAGGCTTTGATTGTCATTCGGGTAATGTGGCCTCGGACAGAGTAAGCCGCAAGGTATAGGGCGCGATTCGCGGCGATCAAGCATCGTCTTCGTAATTTTTAACATGGTCCCCGCTCGCGCCGGGAGGCGCGCCGCTCTTGCGAACGGCACCGCGCCGGCGGAGGCTTCGCGATCATGCCGAAAGTCATCCTTCTGCTCCTCGGGTCGAACATCTTCATGACCATCGCCTGGTACGGGCACCTGAAGATGAAATGGCTGGAGGGGCGCCCGCTCTTCGTCGCGATCCTCGTCGCCTGGGGCGTCGCCTTCTTCGAGTACTGCCTCCAGGTCCCGGCCAACCGCATGGGCTACATGGGCGCCCACCTGAGTGGCTACCAGCTCAAGGTCATCCAGGAGGTCATCACGCTCCTGGTCTTCATCGTCTTCGCCTGGGTGGTCCTGAAGGAGCGCCTGACCTGGAACTACGCGGTCAGCTTCCTCTTCATGATGCTGGCCGTATACTTCGCGACGGCGTTCAAGCCGTCGGCCTAGCGCCCCGTCGCGGCGACGGCCGAGACCGTGCCGACGGCCGCCGCGGTCGGAGCAAGCTCCTGGATCTCGATCCGGGTCAGCTCGGGATCGAAGATGTTGATCGCCCACAGGTGGTCGGCGTCGACCGTCGGCAGGTGCCTGGCCTGGGTCGCGATGCCCCCGGTGTGCAGCGACCGGTAGGCGGCGTTGATGTCGGCGGCGTCGAACTTCATGTGGTCGATCGCGCCCGCGGCCCACTTGTTCAGGTCCGGGTCGACGAGCACGAGCTCGACGACCTCGCCCCGCCCCCCGGGCAGCCGGAACTTCACCATCGCGGGGCGCCCGGCCGGATCCGGCATCCGGGCCGCCTCGGGCCAGCCCAGCGTGTCGCCGTAGAACGCCAGCGTGGCCTCCGCGAGCGCCCGCGGGACCGCGAGGCCGAAGTGCTGGAGGTGCCCGCTGAACGGCGCCGGTCCCCCGCGGCCGCCCGGGGGCGCCGTCCACGGCCTCGCCACCCGGATCCGGTTGCCGGCCGGATCCACGAATTGAAGGACCCGGGTGCCGGGATCGGCGCCAATCCACTCGGTCGGCACTCCCCGGGCGCTCAGCGAGCGCTCGACGTCCGCTGGGCTCGGCGCCTCCAGTGTCACGTACTGCAGCCGGCGCGGCCACGCGGCTTCCCTGACGTGCAGGAACTCGATCCACTGGTCCGCGCCGACGGCGAACCGTATCCTGGACGGCTCCGCTTCCGCCTCCGCAAACCCGGCTCCCCGTCCATAGAACCGGCGCACCGCGTCCACGTCGGCCGTCAGGTAGGTCACGCCGGCGATGCCGGAGACCGCGACGGTCGGCAAGGCGCCCTTCGGGCCACCGACGAGATCGGCCGCACGCGACGGGAGGGCCAGGGCCAGAAGGAGGGGAAAGCCGGCGCGGAATCGGGGGTTCACGCGCCCATATGAGCTCCGATGGCATGCGCTTGGCAAGGGGGCGCGGCCCGAACAACGAAAACTCGACGGTGGAGGGGGGTTCGTGCTAATCGTCGGTGGCGATGCCGAAATCCAAGCAACCCCAGTTCTTCAGCGTTCCCCGCATCCCCTACGAGGGCCCAAAGTCCGAGAACCCCCTGGCGTTCAGGCACTATGACCCCTACGAGAGGATCGGCGGGAAATCCCTGAAGGAGCACCTCAGGTTCTCGATCGCCTACTGGCACTCGTTCCGCGGTGTCGGCGGCGACCCCTTCGGCCCGGGCACGATCAAGCGGCCCTGGGAGGCCGGGAAGGACGCCATCTCCGTCGCGAAGCGCCGGATGGACGCGGCTTTCGAGTTCTTCGTGAAGATCGAGGCGCCGTTCTGGTGCTTCCACGACAGGGACATCGCGCCCGAGGGCGCGACGCTCGCCGAGTCGAACCGCAACCTGGACAAGGTTGTCGCGCACGCCAAGGCGCTGCAGAGGCAGACGGGCGTGAGGCTCCTCTGGGGGACCGCCAACCTGTTCTCCAACCCGCGCTACATGTGCGGCGCGGCCACGAACCCCGACGCCCACGTCTTCGCCTACGCGGCGGCGCAGGTGAAGAAGGCCCTGGAGGTCACCCACGAGCTCGGCGGCGACGGCTACACGTTCTGGGGGGGCCGCGAGGGCTACGAGACGCTCCTCAACACGAACCTCAAGCGGGAGCAGGATCACCTGGCGCGCTTCCTCCACATGGCGGTCGACCACGCCAAGTCGATCGGTTTCAAGGGGCAGTTCTACATAGAGCCCAAGCCGAAGGAGCCGACCAAGCACCAGTACGACTTCGACGTCGCGAGCGGCATCGCCTTCCTGAGGACCTACGGCCTCGAGAAGCACCTGAAGTTCAACATCGAGACCAACCACGCCACGCTCGCCGGCCACTCGTTCCAGCACGAGATCGAGGTCGCGGCGGCCCAGGGGATGCTCGGGTCCATCGACGCGAACTCAGGCGACCCGCTCCTCGGCTGGGACACCGACCAGTTCAACACGGACGTGAAGGAGATCACGCTCGCCATGGTCACCATCCTGCGCTCGGGCGGCCTCGGCAAGGGCGGGCTCAACTTCGACGCGAAGCTGCGGCGCCCGTCCATCGACCCCGAGGACCTCTTCTTCGCGCACATCGGCGGCATGGACACCTACGCGCTCGCGTTCAAGGTCGCGCGCCGGATCATCGCCGACGGCCAGCTCGACGGGTTCGTGGCCGACCGCTACGCGAGCTACGACTCCGGCTACGGGAAGGCCATCGAGAAGGGCAAGGTCGGCTTCCGCGACCTGGAGAGGCTCGTCCTCACCAAGCTCGGCGAGCCCAAGCCCAGGAGCGGCCGCCAGGAATACCTCGAGAACCTGCTCAACAGGTACCTCACGGGAGGCTGAGGACATGAGCCTCTACGTCGGGGTCGACAGCGGGACGCAGAGCGTCAAGGCGATCGCGCTCGACGCCGAGACGGGCCGCGTGGTCGCGGAGGCGCGCGCGCCGCACAACCTGATCGAGGGCCTGCCCCCGGGCCACATGGAGCAGCACCCGCAGGAGTGGGTGTCGGCCATGGACGCGGCGATAGGGGAGGTGGCCTCGAGGATCGACCGCTCGCGCGTGCGCGGGATCGGCGTCTCCGGCCAGCAGCACGGCTTCGTCCCGCTGGACGGGAGGGGCGAGGTCATCCGCCCGGCGAAGCTCTGGTGCGACACGAGCACCGCCGCCGAGTGCGAGATCCTCACGCGGAGGCTCGGCGGCGCGAAGGCCGTCATCAGGAAGACGGGCCTCCCGTTCCTGCCCGGCTACACGGCCCCGAAGGTGCTCTGGCTCAAGAGGAACGAGCCGGGGAACTTCAAGAGGCTGCGGCACATCCTGCTGCCGCACGACTACCTCAACTTTCACCTCACAGGGAACTACTTCATGGAGTTCGGCGACGCCTCCGGCAGCGCGTTCCTCGACGTCAGGAGGCGGGTGTGGTCCCAGGCCGCGATGGACGCGGTGGACGGCCGGGTCGCGGACTGCCTCCCCGCGCTGTCCGCGTCCCACGAGTCGTGCGGCACGCTGCGGCCGGAGATCGCGGGGCGCTACGGGTTCCCCGCCGGCACGATCGTGAGCGCCGGCGGCGGCGACAACATGATGGGCGCCATCGGGACCGGCAACGTGGTCGCCGGCGCGGTCACCGCGAGCTTCGGGACGAGCGGGACGATCTACGCCTTCTCCAGGAAGCCGGTCGTGGACCCCTCGGGCGAGATCGCCGCCTTCTGCTCGTCGACGGGCGGCTGGCTGCCGCTCCTCTGCACCATGAACGTGACCGGCGTGACGGAGCAGGTCCGCGCGCTCTTCGGCTGGAACCTCGCGGAGCTCGAGGCCTTCGCCTCGAGCGCCCCGGCCGGCTCGGACGGGCTCACGCTGCTGCCTTACCTGGACGGGGAGCGCACCCCCAACCTTCCGAAGGGGACGGGCGTCTATTTCGGGCTCAACCGCAGGACGATGGTGCAGGGCCACCTTGCCCGCGCCGCGATCGAGGGCGCGACGCTCGGGATGAACTATGGACTGCGCCGGCTCTCCGCGCTCGGCGTCAAGGCCCGCGAGATCCGCCTCACGGGCGGCGGCGCCCGCTCCGGCCTCTGGCGCCAGATCGCCGCGGACGTCTTCGGCGTCCCAGTCGTCGCGATGGCCCAGGACGAGAGCGCGGCCCTCGGCGGCGCCCTCCAGGCCGCGTGGTGCGACTCCCCGGGCCGGGGATCGGGGGCCGCGCTCGCCGCGCTCTGCTCCCGGAGCGTCTCCCTCGACGAGTCGACGCGGTGCGTTCCCGACCGCAAGAGGTCTGCCCTCTACAGGCAGAGGCAGCAGTTCCACGACGATCTCGGCTCAGGCCTGAGGCCCGCGTTCGAGGCGCGCTGCTGAGGGCGGGGGCGGGAACCAGCCATGTGCGTCCGTTACACGCTCCACAAGACGGACGCCGCGCTCGGCGCGATCTCGAAGGCGCTCGGCGTCCTCCTCGAGGCCCCGGAATGGGCGCAGCCGCGCTACAACGTCACCCTGACGGACACGATGCCCGTCGTCGCCGCCGGGGGGGCCGGGCCCGCGGTCCGGGCGATGAGGTGGGGCCTCGTGCCGGCGGGTGAGAGGGCGAAGCCGCGCCCCCGCCTCCTCGCGAACGCGAGGTCCGAGACGGCGGTCACCCTGTCGGCCTTCCGCAAGGGGGTCGCGGCGAGGCGCTGCCTCGTCCCCGCCAACGGATTCTACGAGTGGGAGACGAGGAACGGGGTGAAGCTCCCGTACCTCTTCACCCTGGCGCGCGAGGAGCCGTTCGCGTTCGCCGGCATCTGGGACCCTGCGGCGGACAACCTCCCCGACACCTACTGCCTCCTGACGACGCAGCCGAACGAGCTCGTGGCCAGGGTCCACGACCGCATGCCCGTGATCATGACCGCGGCGACCATGGCGCGCTGGATCGGCGACGCGCCGCTCGCGGAGGCCGAGTACAGGGCCCTCGTGGCGCCGATCGCACCCGAGCTCATGGAGTCCCGGCCCGTGAGCCGGTACGTCAGCAACAGCCGCAACCAGGGCCCCGAATGCCTCGCCCCGCCGAACGAGCCGCCGCCGGAGCCGGAGCTCAACTTCGGCTAGGCCCCCCTCAGTCCACGTAGCGCTTGAGCATGGTCGTCGCCTCCCTGAGGCGGCGCCTGCGCTCGTCTTCCCGGATCGAGCCCGCGAGGCAGTGCTCCAGATGGTCCGTGATGAGCTTCTCGGCGAGCGACTTGAGCGCCTTCCTGGCCGACACGAGCTGGTTCAGCACCTCCGCGCAGTCGTAGTCGCCGTCGATCATCCTCTGGACGCCCCTCAGCTGGCCCGTGATCTTGTTCATGCGCACCTGCAGGGCGCGGCGGTCGGCGTCGATGTTTCGAGGCGTATGGGACATGCGGCGACTGTTGGGGGCGGCCGGCCCCGCGACAACCCCCTAATTTTACCGATTGCAGGATAAGGGGTATGGGGGCATGCTCCTCATGGCCCGCCCATGACCAAAGACCACCTCACCCACGACTGCCAGATCCACGACTTTGGCCCCAACAGGGACACGGCGGAGAGAAACACGCGGCGCGTGATCGCGCTGAGCGCCGTCATGATGGCGGTCGAGATCCTCGCGGGCTGGAGGTTCCACTCCATGGCGCTCCTTGCCGACGGCTGGCACATGGGCACCCACGTCGCCGCCTTCCTGATCGCCGCCTTCGCCTACGCGATGGCCCGGCGCCACAGGGGCAACCGAAACTTCGCCTTTGGCACGGGCAAGATCGATGTCCTGGGTGGTTACACGAGCGCCGTGATCCTGGGCATCGTCGCCCTCCTGATGGCGGCGGAGTCCGTCGTGCGCCTCTTCGAGCCGGTCCCGATCCACTACAGGGAGGCGATTGGCATTGGGCTCGTCGGCCTGTGCGTGAACGTCGCCAGCGCGCTGATGCTGAAGCACGGGCACGGCCATGCGCACGGGCACGGTCATCACCACGCGCATGACCACGGGCACGCCCACGGCGAGGACCTGAACATGAAGGCGGCCTACGTGCACGTGATCGCCGACGCGGTCACCTCGATACTGGCGATCACCGCACTCTTCGCCGGAAAGTTCCTCGGATGGTCCTGGATGGACCCGGTCATGGGGATCGTGGGCTCCGCGGTCGTGGCCCAGTGGTCCTGGGGACTCCTGCGCGACACGAGCGCGATCCTGCTCGACCGGACCCCCGAGACGGACTTGAAGCAGGAGATCCGCAAGGCGGTCGAGGCGGACGAGGGGACGAAGGTCACCGACCTCCATGTCTGGCAGATTGGCGTGGGCCAGTTCTCGGCCACGGTCTCGATCCTGGCCAGGGAGCCCAGGACGCCGGAGCATTACCGCAGGATCCTCAGCGAGCACGAGGAACTGCGCCACGTCACGATCGAGATCTGCCGCCAGCGTTAGACGGGCGCGCCCTCAGTGCGCGTGAGGCGCATGCGCCGCGGCCTCGGCCTCCCGGGCCTGGGCGAAGGCGGCGGCATCCTGGGGATTGGTGAAGAACGGCGCCAGGGCGTCCGGGTTCGGGGGATTCTGGCCCTGGTTGGCCGCCCTGTAGGCGGTGACCGCCTGGCCGACGGCGGGCCCGACGGCCTGCATCAGCTCCTGGGCGTGCTCCTCGGGGGTCATGGGCTCGGTGATCTGGGTCGTCGCGGCGCCCGAGGGGTCGTAGGTCACCGACGTCCCGTCGGGCGTCGTCACCGTGAGGACCTGGTTGTCGCCCATGGACAGGCTGGAGTAATCCTCCCCACCCACGGTCCGGATCCGCCTGATGTAGGATTGGTCGCCCACCAGGGTGGCCACGGAGCCGGGATAGGAGCCGTTCTCGAGCCTGTACTGGTCCCGCGCGGCGCTGATCTGCCGCAGGTTGTTGAGGACCTCCTGCTTCAGCTCCCGCGGCGTCAGGCCGATCGACAGGTTTCTTGAAGGCAGGGCCGCCAGGGCGGCCGCCTTGGCCTCGGCGAGCTTGGCGTTGCTGGCCTCGAGCTGTGCCTTGGCCGCGGTCAGCTGCATGTTGGCCGCGTCGACCTTGTCGAGCTCCTCCTGGAGGTCGGCTCTTGACTTGCGGAGGGTGGAGATCTCCCGAGCCGTTGCGGCGTCCTCGCTGGCCCGCTGGGCTTCGATTTCCGCGCGTCCCGCGTGGCCGACGTAGTTCCCGATTCCGAAGGCCAGGAGGCCGCTGATGACTGCAGTGCCTATGAGTTTTGTGGTCATGATGAAGGTGAGGGAGGTCGCGATCCCGGCGCCGGCAAGGGAGGCCGAGGCCAAGGTCGAGGCAAGTCCGGTGGGAGCCGACATGAGGGACTGGTTTGCCACGACGGCGCCCAGCGCGGCCGCGGTCGACGTGATGCCGCGGCGCTCCAGGAGCACCCTGAGCTTTTCCAGGGCGCGGCCCGTGCGCATCCGCGCCGCGTCGGTTGACGTCATGAGCGCGAGCCCGATCTCTGAGAATTCGCGGCGCTCGAGGAAGCGCAGCACGACGGCCTCGCGGTCCGGCCCCGGAAGCTCGTCTATGGCCCCGTCGAGGATCGGCTTGATGCGCTCCCAGTCGGCGGATTCCGCGCTGCCCGACACGCGGGCCTCCTGCTCCGTTGCCTCTGCCTCCCGGAATTTCCTCCTCTGTTCGGAGATCATCAGGTTGAGCGACGCGTTGCGCGTCGCGGTATGGAGCCACGCCTCGAGCACCGTGTGGCGCGACAGCTTCCGCGCATTCCGGGCGAGGGTGGCAAAAACCCGCTGAGAGACATCGGCCGCGAGGTGGGAGTCGCCGCTGGTTCGCCGCAGGGCGGCGCTGTAGACGAGGTCGACGTGCCGGTGGACCAACTCGCTGAATGCGGCCTCGGACCCGTCCTCGGAATATCGGCGAAGAAGAGTGGCGTCATCCTTCATTGGGTTCACATGCTAAACAGCGCCGACTCCCAAACCGAACATTGAAACGCGTCCGTGCCGTCCCAGGATCCCATGGGGAAACCCCAGTTTAAGGGGGTTTTGGCATCCAAAACCTGGATTTGGCGTATAATGGATGGGCCCGTGAACCGCAAAAAAGCGTGAAAGCAGCCATTTCCTGAAATTAGGGCGCTACAAAGGGCGTCTTCTACCTCTATATCCCACTGGAACTTGGCGGCCGTCCGTCTTTCCCAAAACAACCCTTACACCCACTGAAATGAAGACCCCTCGCTTGTTTGCGCTCTCCCTCCTCGGGCTCCCGGTGCTCGCACTGGCTGCCCCCGTCGATTCCCACATCTCCGCGGCCACGGTCTACTCGGACAGGGCTGTCGTCACGCGCACCGCGGAACTCGACCTGAGCCCGGGCGAGACTGCATTGGTATTTGAGCGGATGCCCACGAACCTCGTCGACCAGTCGCTGCAAGTCTCCGCCCACGGCACGGCGACGGCGACCATCCTCGACGTCAATGCGGAGACCACCTTTGTCGATGCGACGCCCAACCCGCGGGTCAAGGAACTTGAGGACCAGATCCTGGAGCTGAACCGGCAGGGCCGGGCTCTGGACGACCGGACGGGCGTCCTGAAGGAGGAGCGGGAATTCGTGAGGCGCATGATGCTTTCCGCCACGGGGGCCCATCCGGGTGCTTCCGAAACCACACATGGGGCCGAGGCGAGCACTCGGCCGTCACTCGAGGAGTTGCAGAAGCTCTACGGCTATTCCGACGAGACGCTTGGAAAGATCGCGGCCGAGATGGGTGCGCTCGATGACAAGCGCGCCGACCTGGCCGGCAGGAAGGCCGTCCTCAGCCAGCAGCTGGATCCGCTTCGCAACGTGCAGGGGAAGAGCGTCAAGAACGTGACGGTGCGCGTGGCGGCCAGCACTGCGGGACACCTTGAGGTCACCCTGAGATATGCCGTGCCCGGCGCCTCGTGGGCGCCCTCCTACGATGCCCGCCTCCATTCCGACGAGCGCAGTGTGGACCTGGGCTATTTCGGGATGGTGCGCAATGCGACGGGCGAGGACTGGAGCAACATCGAGCTCACGCTCTCGACCGCGCGCCCCGGGCTTGGCGGGAGCGCGCCCGAGCTTCGGCCGTGGGTGGTGGATGTGAGGCAGCCCGAGGGGCGGGACTATGGCACCTACTCGAAGAGGGCCGAAAGCGCCCCGGCAGCGGCTCGGGCAAGGACGGACCTGAAGGATGTCGCAGGTGAGGTAAGTGTGGTGACCAGTCAGTTCCTCCAGGATCCAGCCAACGCGCCTGTGGACCAGCTGACCTACAATGCAACCGCAGAAGTCCAGTCGAACGCCACCAGCGCCACGTTCCGGATCGCAGGATCGGTCTCGATCTTGGCCAACAACTCCGTGCAACGGGTCTCGATCGCATCATCGAAGCTCACCGCCGTTCTCCAGTACGACGCGACCCCCAAGCTGGCAGAGATCGCCTATCTCAGCGCCGAGGCCGCCAACACCACGGATTACCCCCTTCTCGCCGGGTCCATGAACACCTTTCTGGACGATACGTTCGTCGCGACCAGCCGGCTGAAGACGGTGATGCCGGGCGAGAAATTCGAGCTTCACCTGGGCGCGGACGAGGGCATCGCGATAAAGCGCAAGCTCGTCACGCGATTCGCGGAGAACACCGGGCTCACCAACAACGGCGCCCGGGTCACGTACGAGTACCTCATCACGGTCACGAACAACAAGAGGCAGCCGGAGCGCGTGGTCTTCAAGGAGCCGCTGCCCGTGTCGCGCCAGGAGAAGATCGTGGTCAAGCTGATCGCGCCCGAGGAGGAGTCGGTGGGGACGAAGACGGATCCCAAGGAGGTCAATCGCGAGGAGGACGGAAGGCTGGTGTGGCGTCTCGACCTGAAGCCGGGCGAGAAGCGCGAGGTCCCGCTCAAGTTCTCCATCTCGTACCCGGCTGACGTCCAAGTGGCCGGCCTCGAGTAGGGTGTGCGCTTCCGCGCAGCTTCCCTAGGCGGGGAAAACCGGATCTCCATGGCGCTGCGCGCCGACTGACATCACGGGATGTCGTTCAGGGACAGATAGAAGCGAGCATTCGATTTCTGGGGGCTTGCCAACGGCACCAAGACCGTTCAAGTGAACGCCATTCGATCGAACGTCTCCATTGGTGGAGATGTCCAATCCGCCCCCATGGACCATACCAACAAGATATACTACATCGAGTTTCACGCCTCCGACCTCGAGAAAACAAAGGCGTTTTTTGAGAAGGTGTTCGGCTGGACGTTCACGGACTACGGCCCCGACTACACGTCGTTTGTCGACGGGCAGATCGCCGGCGGGTTCGCCCGCTCCAACAAGCGCTCGTCGCAGGCCGCGGGCGGCGCGCTCGTCGTCATCCTGAACCCGCAGCTGGAGGAGACGCTGCGCCGGGTCGTCGAGCACGGCGGCAAGGTCACGCAGGAGATTTTCTCATACCCCGGCGGCCGCCGCTTCCATTTCACGGAGCCGAGCGGCAACGAGCTGTCGGTGTGCGCGGAGGGCTGAGCCATGATGACTGAGCGCCAAGAGGAGATTCTCGACTTCATCCGGCTCTTCCAGCGGGAGAAGGGCGTGCCGCCCTCCTCGCGGGAGATCCAGCGCAAGTTCCGCCTCGCCAGCCAGTCGACCGTGATCGGCCACCTGCGCGCCCTGGCGAACAAGGGGCAGATCGAGCAGCTGGCGGGCCGCACGTGGGGTCTCAAGGCCTCATCGGTGCAGGCGCAGCTCTTCGAGATGTCCGTCTTCGGCTCGATCCCCGCGGGGCTTCCCGCGATGCAGGAGCAGGTGCCCGACGAGACGATCGCCATCAATCCCTCCATCTTCGGCGTCCGGCGCGCGGGCCCGCACCAGGTGTGGGCGCTGCGGGTCCACGGGGACTCGATGGTCGACGCCCACATCCTGGACGGCGAC
The DNA here is from genome assembly GCA_964509885.1 of uncultured Opitutaceae bacterium. Lineage (GTDB taxonomy): Bacteria > Verrucomicrobiota > Verrucomicrobiia > Opitutales > Opitutaceae > Palsa-1447. The sequence continues at coordinate 49,977 of CAZDZL010000007.1, forward strand.
CTGGTCGTGCTCGAGCGGCGCGAGCCGCGCGAGGGCGACATCATCGCCGCGCTCGTGGACGAGACCTCGACGACGCTGAAGCGGCTCGTGCACCTGCGCGGCAAGCCGGTGCTCCGCCCGGCGAACAAGCGCTACCGCGACATCGTGCCCGAGAGGCAGCTGGAATCGCAGGGCGTCGTCGTCGGGCTGATCCGCAGGGGCGTCGCCACCTCGGGTTGAAGGTAATGAGCGCCGGTGCCCGCGCCCTCCCAAACCGTCTCCGCGCTGCGGTCGCTCCTTGCCGCGCGCTTTCCGGAAAGAACCCGCAGGCCGCACGGCAGCGTGCCCGCGGCGATCCGCCCGGTCGATGAGGCCCTCGGCGGCGGCCTGCCCTCGGGGCGCCTGACGGAGATCGTCTCCGCCGTCCCCAGCGGCGGCGGCCAGACGGTGGTCGCGAGCCTGATCGCGGCCACGCAGGCGGCGAGGCAGCGGATCGCGCTTGTCGACGGCTCGGACGCCTTCGCGCCGGAGGCCGTGCCGGCCGACATGCTGCGCCACCTCGTGTGGGTGCGCTGCCGCACTCCGGAGCAGGCCTTCGCGGTCGCGGACATCCTTGTCCGCGACGGCAACTACGCCGTCGTCGTCCTCGACCTGCGCGGCTGCGCGGAGCGCATCCTGCGCCGCACGCCGGCCTCCCTCTGGTACCGACTGCAGCGCGCGGCGGAGACCGGGTCCGTCGCGGTCCTGGTCCAGACGCAGTCCCCGCTCGTGCCCGCCGTCCCCGCGCGGCTCGTCCTCGGCACCGCGCTGTCGCTGGCGGACGCCGGCGCCACGCGGGAGGACATGGCCGACAGGCTTTCCGTGCGGATGGAACGCGCCCACGCCCAGCCGGCCGAGGAACTCGCGGGATGAACTTCGCGGTCCTGGTCGTCCCCGACTTCGCCCTGCACGCGCTGCGAAGGAGCGAGCCCTCCCTCTGCGGCCGCGCCGTAGCCCTCGTGGCGGGCGAGGGGCGCAGGGCGAAGGTCACGCAGGCCTCGCCGGAGGCCACCGGCATCGCGCCGGGGCTCGCGGCGACGCTCGCGATGTCGCGCTGCCCGGGGATTATCCTGCGCCCGCGCGACCCGGCTGCGGAGGTCGAGGCCCACCGCCTCCTGGTCGCCGCCGCCTTCACGCTCTGCCCGCGCGTTGAGTCGACGGCCTCCGGCTGCTGCACCGTCGACCTGCGGGGGGCCGACGCGGCGCGCACGGAGGCGCTCATGAGGCTGCGCGCCGCGGAATTCGCCGGCATCGGCCTGCCGCTTCGGATCGGCGCCGGGGCGACGCCGCTCCTCGCCTCGTATGCGGCGCGCTGCGCCGCTTCCGTCCTCGTCGTCAGCGACACCGCGGGCTTCCTGGCGCCCCTGCCGCTCGCCTTCGCGGAGCCGACGCCCGCCCAGGAGGAGATCCTGCGGGGCTGGGGGATAGCGACGCTGGGCAGGCTGACGGCGCTCCCGAAGGCCGAGGTCGGCAGGCGGATGGGCGCCGACGGCGCGCTCCTCTGGGAGCGGGCCGCGGGCGAGGCGACCCGCGTCCTGCGCCACGTCGAGCCCGCGAGGAGCTTCGCGGCCGAGTGGACCTACGAGCCCCCGGTCGAGTCGACCGAGCCCCTGTTCTTCAAGCTGCGGCGCTATGCCGAGCGGATCGCGCTCGAGCTGCGGGGCGCGGGCTTCGTCGCCGAGAGGCTCTCCCTCACGCTGCTCCTCGAGGACGAGACGGACCACCGCCGGGAATTCCGGCTGCCGGAGCCCGGCGCCGACGTCGACGGGTGGCTGCGCGTGCTTAACTCGCACCTGGAGGGCGTCCGCACGGACGCCCGCGTCGCGGGCGTGCGCCTGGTCGCCGCGCCGGCGCGGCCCCCCGAGAGGCAGGAGGGGCTCTTCGACACGGGGCTCAGGGACCCCTCTTCCTTCTGGGAGAACCTCGCCCGCATCGCCGCGATCGTCGGCGACGACCGGGTCGGGACGCCCGTCTGCGCCGACACGCACCGCCCGGACGCGTTCACCCTGGAGAGGCCGGCCGAGGCGGTGGCGCCTGCGCTGCGCGCGGGCGTGCATCCCGACTACGGCCCCACGCTGCGGCGGTTCCGGCCGCCGTGGCCCGTGCGCGTCGCCTGCGAGGGGGAAGCTCCCGCGCGGCTCGAGGGCGGCCGCCTCGAGGGCGACGTGCGCGCCGCCCTCGGGCCCTGGGTCTCCTCGGGCGGCTGGTGGCGGCCCGACGCGTGGGCCGCGGAGACCTGGCATGTCGAGCTTGCCTCGGGGGGACTCTACCAGCTGGCGCGCACCGCGGACGGCTGGTGCGTCGAGGGGATGCTGGACTAGGGCGCCGCCCCCATGCCCTACGTCGAACTCCACGCGCGCAGCGCATTCTCGTTTTTGCGCGCGGGCTCGCTGCCCGAGTCCCTCGTGGCCGCGGCCGCCCGCCTGCAGGTCCCCGCCGTCGCGCTCTGCGACCGCGACGGGGTGTACGGGGCCGTGCGCCTCCACATGTCCGGGAAGGAGGCGGGCGTGAGGGCGATCGTCGGCGCCGAGCTCACGATGGAGGACGGCAGCGTCGTGCCGGTCCTCGTCGCTACGCGGGCCGGGTACCAGGGGCTGTGCCGGCTGCTGACGACGGCGCACCTGAGGGCCGAGAAGGGGGAGGGCCGGGTCGCGTGGGCGGAACTCCCCGGCGCGGCCGAGGGGTTGATCGCGCTCACGGGCGACGAGGAGGGCCCGATGCGGCGCGCATGGGCCGAGGGCGGCGCGGCGGCGGCGGCCGCCGCGGGGTCGAGGCTCTCCGCGGCCTTCGGGCACGACAGGCTCTACGCCGAGGTGCAGCGCCACCGGATCCCGGGGGAGGAGCGCTGCAACGCCTTCCTCGTGGACTGGGCGCGCGCCATGGGGCTGCCGATCGTGGCCACGAACGGCGTCCTGCACGCGGCGCCCGAGGACGCCGGCGTCGTCGACGTCTTCACCTGCCTGCGCCACCACACGACGCTGGACGCGGCAGGGCGCAGGCTGGCCTTCAACCGCGAGCGCCACATGAAGGGCCACGCCCAGATGGCGGAGCTGTTCCGGGACCTGCCGCAGGCCATCGAGAACACGGCGAGGCTCGCCGGGCGGATCGAGTTCACGCTCGCGAACCTGGGCTACCGGTTCCCCGACCACCCCGTGCCCGCCGGCGAGTCGCAGGACTCCTTCCTGAAGAAGATGACGTACTTCGGGGCCCAGCAGCGCTACGGCGGCGTCGCGGGGGACGTGCGGCGCCAGCTCGAGCGCGAGCTGGCTCTCATCGCGAAGCTCGGCTTCAGCGGGTACTTCCTGTTCGTGTGGGACCTGTGCTCCTTCGCGCGCGACCGCGGGTCGCTGGTCCAGGGCAGGGGGAGCGCGGCCAACAGCGCGGTCTGCTACTCCCTCGGGATCACGGCCGTCGACCCGATCGAGAGCAAGCTGCTCTTCGAGCGGTTCCTGTCGGAGGGGCGCACGGACTGGCCCGACATCGACCTCGACCTGCCGAGCGGCGACCGCCGGGAGGAGCTCATCCAGGAGGTGTACCGGCGGTACGGCCGCAGGGGCGCGGCGATGACCGCGAACGTGATCACCTACAGGGGCCGCAGCACGATCCGCGAGGTGGGCAAGGTGCTCGGGTTCCCCGACGACGCCCTCGACCGGTTCTCGAGCCTGTACCACGGCGGCGACCTGCCCCAGACGCTCGAGCTGGGCCAGCAGCTGCGCATGGCGGGCGTGTCCGACGCGCACCCGAGGCTCGGCGCCCTCATCGACACCTGCGGCAGGGTCCGCGGCCTGCCGCGCCACCTCGGCCAGCACTCCGGGGGGATGGTGTTCAGCACGGAGGGCCTGGACCAGTTCGTGCCGCTTGAGAACGCGCGGATGCCGGGGCGCTCGGTCCTGCAGTGGGACAAGAACGACATCGAGGACATGGGGCTCCTCAAGGTGGACCTGCTCGGGCTCGGGATGATGGCCGCCCTGCAGGACGCGGTGGAGATCTGCGCCGGCCGCGGTCAGCCGGTCGACCTGGCGCGACTCCCCAAGGACGACCCCGCCGTCTTCAGGATGATGCAGGAGGCCGACACGATCGGGATATTCCAGATCGAGAGCCGGGCGCAGATGTCGACGCTGCCGCGGATGAAGCCGGTCAACTTCTACGACCTGGCGGTCGAGGTCGCCATCATCCGGCCGGGGCCCATCCAGGGCGACGCCGTGAACCCCTACCTCAAGCGCCGCGCCGGCGAGGAGCCCGTGACGTACCCCGACGAGCGGGCGAGGCCGATCCTGGAGCGCACGCTCGGGGTCGTGCTCTTCCAGGAGCAGATCCTGCGGCTCGCGATGGAACTCGGCAACTTCACGGCCTCCGAGGCCGACGAGCTGCGCCGGGCCATAGGGTTCACGCGCTCCCAGGAGCGGCTCGACCGGATGAAGGCGAGGCTCGAGGTCGCGTTCAGGGCCAACGGCGTCAGCGAGCCGGCCGTCGAGTACCTGATCAAGTCGCTCGCGTCGTTCGCGCTCTACGGGTTCCCGGAGTCGCACGCGATCAGCTTCGCGCTGATCGCGTACGCGAGCGCGTGGCTGAAGGTGCACAGGCCGGCCGCGTTCTACGCGTCCCTCCTGAACTGCCAGCCGATGGGGTTCTACTCGCCGGCGAGCCTGGTCCAGGACGGCCGGCGCCACGGCATCACGTTCCTGCCCGTCTGCGTCCAGTCCTCGGACGCGAGGAGCCGCGTGGACACGGACACCGTCGTGCGGCTCGGGATCGGGAGCGTGCGCGGCGTGCGCGAGGCGGCGCTCCAGTCGATGCTCGCGGCGCGCGCCGAGCGGCCGTTCGCCTCCCTCGCCGACTTCCTGCGGCGCACGGGGTTCGCCGCGGCCGAGCGCCGGGTGCTGGCCGGCGCCGGCGCGCTGAACGCCCTCGCCGACCACCGGCGGGCCGCGCTCTGGCGCGTCGAGGCCTTCCACGGCGAGGACGACCTCTTCCGCCAGGGGCCGGAGGCCGACGAGGAGGCGCTCTCCCCCCTGGAGCGGATGACGCTCCTCGAGCGGCTGCAGGCCGACTACGTGCACCTGTCGCTGACGACGGGGGCGCACCCGATGAGGCTTGCGCGCCCGATGCTCCCCGATGTCCGGCCGGCCGGGGAGCTGAAGGACGTCCGGGCGGGGGAGCGCGTGAAGGTCTGCGGCTCGGTCATCACGCGCCAGCGGCCCGGGACCGCCAAGGGGTTCTGCTTCATCACGCTCGAGGACGAGACGGGGCTCGCGAACGCGATCGTCCGGCCCCGGCTCTTCGAGGAGGCGCGCCTCCTCATCAACCTGGAGCCCGCGCTCGTCATCACGGGCCGGCTGCAGAACGAGAAGGGGGTGATCCACGTCATGGCCGAGGAGATAGCGGGGATGCCCGACCTCGGGCTGCCGGCCCAGTCGTCGCACGACTACCACTAGGGGCCCGGGCGTTGCATCCCCGGGGCGCCGCGGCTCGTATCTGATGGATGAGACGCCGACTGATGATCGCCGCCCTGCTGGGCCTCTGCGTTGGCCACGCCCGCGCGGCCGATGCCATCGCCTGGCAGCCGTGGTCCGAGGCGGCCTTCGCGCAGGCCAAGCGGGAGCACAAGTTCGTGATCATGGACCTCGAGGCCGTGTGGTGCCACTGGTGCCACGTCATGGACGAGACCACCTACAGGGACCCGAGGGTGATCGCGCTCATGGGGGCCCATTACGTGGCCGTCCGCGTGGACCAGGACTCCCGCCCGGACCTCTCGAACAAGTACGAGGACTACGGATGGCCGGCGACCATCGTCTTCGCCGCCGACGGCAGCGAGATCGTGCGGCGCCGGGGGTACCGCAACCCGGACGAGATGGCGTCCATGCTCCAGGCGATCGTCGACGATCCCTCTCCGGGGCCGTCGGTCACCTCGCTGGCGGGGGCCAAGGGGCAGGCGGACGCCCGCCCCTCCGACGCGACGGCCACCGAGCTGCGCCGGCGGCTGGTCTCCGGCTACGACCGCGCGGTTGGAGGCTGGAGCGACGAGCACCGGTTCCTCGACGCCCCGAACGTGGAATACTGCCTGAGGGCCGCGTCGCGCGGCGACGCGGAGGCGGAGGCGATCGCCCGGGACATGCTGCGCCTCCAGAGGCAGCTCCTCGATCCCGCGTGGGGCGGCGTCTACCAGTACTCGGCCGCGGGGGACTGGGTTCATCCGCACTTTGAGAAGATCATGTCCATGCAGGCCGACGACCTGCGGGTCTATTCCCTCGCCGCGGCGCTCTGGCCAAACTGGGGCTACCAGGGGGCCGCAGGGGGCATCGCGCGCTACCTGGGGGGATTCCTCCAGAGCCCCGACGGCTCCTTCTACACGAGCCAGGACGCCGACCTTGTCCCGGGGGAGCACGCGGCCGAATTCTTCTCGCTGGACGACGCCGGCCGGCGTGCCCGCGGCATCCCGCGCGTGGACACCCACCGCTACGCGCGGGAAAACGGATGGGCGATCTCGGCGCTCTGCGCGTATTCGGCGGCGATAGGGGACGCGGGCCCCCTGAAGGAGGCCCTGCGCGCGGCGGGGTGGGTCGTCGCGCAGCGGTCCCTGGCGGGCGGCGGGTTCCGGCATGACGGGGCCGACGCGGCAGGCCCCTTCCTTGGTGATACCCTCGCGATGGGCTCGGCCTTCCTGGCGCTCTACCAGGCGACGGGCGACGCGACCTGGCTCGTGCGGGCCGAGGGCGCCGCCGATTTCATCCATGCGCGCTTTGGCCGGGGAGCCGAGCCGGGCTTCGCGTCCTCGGACACGACAACGGCGTCCTTCCCGGCCCCGGTCCCGGAATTTGACGAGTCGATTGCGCTCGCGCGGTTCGCCAACCTCCTGGGCCATGCGTCGGGCAGGCCGGGCGACCACGCCCTGGCGGAGTCCTCGCTGCGCTGGGCGGCGTCCGAGGAAAACGTAGGGCACCGCGGGCCGTACACCGGTGGCCTGCTCCTTGCGGACGAGGAGCTCCGCACGGAGCCCCTCCACGTCACGGTCGTGGGCCACAAGGACGACCCGGCCGCCGGCGCGATGTTCGCCGCGGCCAACCGGGCTCCCACGGCGTACCGGCTCATCGAGTGGTGGGACAGGCGCGAGGGGCCCCCGCCCCGCGGCGAGTCGATATTCCCGGACTTTGAGAAGGCCTCGGCGTACCTGTGCGCCAACGGCGCGTGCTCCGCGCCCATCCCCGACGCCTACGCCCTATCCAAGAGGCTTACGAAGGCGATCGGCTCGGCGGGCCAGGAATAGCAGCGGCGCGCCCCGGCCTCCCGGCAGGGATCCGCTCCGGGGCTGCGCATCGCGGCGCCCAGGGCGAGCAGGGCGGCCAGGAGCGCGACCGCCAGAGCGAGCTCCGGCAGCTCGCGCCTGGTCGTGACAGGCGGGCGCGGCCTCACGAGGCCGCCTCCCGGAGGCTGAAGCGCCCCCTGTATCCCGTCGGGGTGATGCCGAAGCGCCTCTCGAAGGCGCGCCGGAAGGAGTCGGCGCTGGCGAACCCGGCGGCCTCGGCCACGCCCTCTATCGACGCGTCCTCCGACGAGAGCAGACGGCGCGCCTCGTTGAGGCGAAGCCCCTCGACGAACGCGGCCGGCGTGCTTCCGAAAGCGCGTCCGAACCGGCGGCTGAAGTGCCGGGTGCAGACGCCCGCCCTGCGGGCGAGGGCGTCCACGGACAGGTCGTCTGCCAGGTGCCCCGCCATCCACGCGGCGAGCTCGGAGAAGCGGTCGCTCGAGCGGGTCTGGAACCGGAGCGGCTCCGAGAACTGCTCCTGGCCCCCGGGGCGCTTCATGTAGACGACCAGCATGCGCGCCACCGCGAGCGCGGCCTGCGGCCCGAGGTCCTCCTGCACGAGGGCCAGCGAGAGGTCTATGCCCGCGGTGACGCCGGCTGCGGTGTAGAACGGCCCGTCCTTGATGTAGATGGAGTCTGGCTCGACCCGGAGCCTCGGGAACCTCCGGGCGACGTCGGCGGCGAAGTTCCAGTGCGTCGTCACGCGCCTGCCGTCCAGCAGGCCCGTCGGCGCCAGGCCGTAGATGCCGGTGCACACGGAGACGACGCGCCGGATGCGCGGCGCCCTCCTCTTGAGCCAAGAGCAGAACAGGGCGTTGGTGCGGGGCTCCCTGAGGCCCGAGCCGCCCGGGATGATCAGCGTGTCGAGCGCGGGGGCGGTGCGCAGCGTGCGCTCCGGGGAGAGGACAAGCCCCGCGTCGGAGGTGAACGTGCCTCCCGTGACGCCGATGACGATGACCCGGTAGGGTTTTTCCCCCTTGGCCAGTTCGCAGGCCGTGGCAAAGACGTCCGCGGGGCCGGCGATGTCGAGCGCGGTGATGTCATCGAAGCCCAGGATGCCGATATTCCTCTGGTTCATGGTGTGCGTGGAGTGAGGGCCCAGTCTACCGCGCGGAGCCGATGTCCGCTATGACATATTTCCGACAATTTGGGACATTCTGCATTCCACCGCTCGGGCCCATGACGCCCGCGCTTGAAAAATGAGCGCTGCGGGGGCATGCCTCATGGCGCCGCTGGTTCCCAAGCGGTGCCCGGCCGCCCCATCCCCATGACCCCATCCCGTGTTTTCCTCGCAGCTTACGCGTTTGCTTCAGCCGCGGCGCTCTCCAGGTCCGCTGATGATCCCTCCAGGCTTCCCCGTAGCACACCGGAGGAGCAGGGAATCTCCTCGTCGGCCATCCTGAGCTTTGTCGAGGGGGCCGAGCAGAAGGTAGACGCCGTCCACAGCGTCATGATCGTGCGGCACGGCCACGTCGTGGCCGAGGGCTGGTGGTCGCCGTACGCCCCCGATGAGCCGCATGTCCTGTTCTCGCTCAGCAAGAGCTTCACGTCGACGGCGGTGGGCCTGGCCATCTCCGAGGGCAAGCTGAGCCTGGACGACACCCTGGTAAAGCTGTTTCCCGAGGAGGCGCCGGCAAACCCCAGCAAGAATCTCTCCCAGATGCGGATTCGCGACCTACTGCGGATGTCGAGCGGCCAGCGCGCGGAGGACATAAGGGATTTCCCATTCACGGGTAACGTGGACCTTGTCAGGACGTTCCTCGAGTACCCGGTACCGGACATCCCGGGGACCCACTTCGTCTACAACACGCCGGCCACGTACATCCTCTCGGCAGCCGTGCAGAAGGTGACAGGGCAGAAGGTTCGCGATTACCTCCAATCGCGCCTGTTTGACCCGCTCGGGATCGCCCCGCCGAGGTGGGACGAAAGCGCCCGGGGGGTCTCGCTCGGGGGGTTCGGGCTGAGGCTCCGCACGGAGGAAATCGCGCGTTTCGGGCAGCTCTACCTGCAGAGGGGCCAATGGAATGGAAAGCAGGTCGTCCCCGCGGACTGGGTGGAGGAGGCCACGTCCCGCCAGACCGCAAACGGCAGCGATCCCACCAGCGACTGGAACCAGGGATATGGCTACCAGTTCTGGCGCTGCAGGCACGGCTTCTACAGGGGCGACGGCGCCTTCGGCCAGTTCTGCATCGTGATGCCGCAGTACGACGCCGTCGTCGCGATCACGAGCGGTACGGGAGACATGCAGTCGGTCATGAACCTGGTCTGGGACAGGATTGTCCCGGCCCTCGGCGCCTCCGCGCTTCCCGCGGATCCCGAGTCCGACCGCAAGCTCTCCGAGAAGCTCGCCGGCCTGAGCCTCGTCACCCAGGCAGGGCAGGCAACGTCTCCCGAGGCTGAAAGGGTCAAGGGAAGGCGCTATGTGTTTGCCCCGAACGCGCTGAAGATTGAGTCCGTCACCCTCAAGTCGGCCGGGCCCGGCGCTGTATTCATGCTCCGGGTGGCCGGAGCGGACCACGAGATCGAATGCGGGTATGGCTCATGGGCCAGGGGATCAACGAACGATCCCTCGGGGGAGGTGGTCCCGGTAGCCTCGAGCGGGGCCTGGAGCAGCGGGGACACCTACACCATCCGGATGGTGGCCTACCAGTCGCCCTTCTCGACGGATTACGACCTTCGGTTCGCAGGGGACAAGGTGATCCTCGAGGCCCTCGACAACGTGGACCTGGTGCCGCCTACCCGGACGCGTCTTGTCGGCACGGCGCAGCCCTGACGGCTCTCGCGTGGTCAGAGCCTCACCTGCACGCCGACAAACGTCAGGAGCGACGTGCGCGGCCCCAGCGTGTCGAGGGCGTCGCGGCCCACGGCGAGGAGCAGCGTGGCATGCTCCGAGAGATCATAGCGGGTCCCCGCATTCAGGATGACCTCGCCATGCTGGAGGCCCTGAGACGTTGCGGCGTGGACCTCCACATCGAGTTCCCATTCCTTGGTGACATTATGGCCGAGACACACGCCTCCTATCCAGCCGCGCTTGGACGCCTCCGTGCTGAACTCGTGGCCGAAGTCCACGTTCACCGCGACGACCCCGAAGACCCTGCGCACCTCGAAGGGCAGGAGGAACGACGTGCCGTCATCGGCGGTGCCCCTGCGGTCCGAGTCGGACCCCGGGTTCGGAAATGTTACCCTCGGGAACGTGGACACCTGAAGCCCCGTCTCGCCGGCATCGTAAAAGCGCCACTTCACGGCGAGCTGCGAGTCGCTCATGCCGCCCTGCGCTGGCTCCCCGGAGCTGCGCAGCTCGTTCCAGGAGGCCTGGTAATTGAGCTGGATCCGGTCGCCCACTCCGTAGTTGGCGTCGAGCAGAGGCAGCCCGACGAGGGTAGAACCCGGAGACCGCTCGTCGGTCCAGGCGACGTTGATCTCCACGTGCCCGTCGCCCGGCGTCCCCGGGTCGTCGGTGATCATCGGCGGGCCACCCTGGGCGCGCAGGCCCGGGGCCGCAGCGAGCGCCGCGAGCATCAGGAGTAAGAAATGGAGGCGCCCTGTTATGCTTCCATTTCGGCGCCGAACGGGCGCGCGGTAAACACCGAACTTGCGGCCCATCTGACAAGCGCCCGGCTCAGGCGCCCGTGAACACGTGGACGGCGTCATGGAGGGCGCCGGGCAGGCCGTAGATGTCGAGAAGCGTGATCACGACGCAGGACGACCATCCGGCGGCCAGGAGGAAGCCCCCGATCCGCCCGTCCCCCATGTGCCGCCTCGACCCCGCGAAGCAGAGGAGCGGGATCATCGCGAGCGGCAGCTGTATCGCCAGGACGACTTGGCTGAGGGTGAGCAGGTCCGTCACGCTTCCCCCGCCCCTGAGCGAGATGAGGAGAATCGCCGGGACGATCGCGCAGAGCCTCGTGATCAGGCGCCGCACCCACGGGGCGATCCTCCAGTCCATGAAACCCTCCATCACGACCTGCCCGGCAAGCGTGCCGGTGATCGTGCTGCTCTGGCCGCTGGCAAGGAGGGCGACCGCGAAGAGGAGGCTGGCCGCGACCTTGCCCACGAGAGGGGCCAGGGTCACGTAGGCGATCTGGATCCAGTCGGAGTCGGGCGCGAAGGCGATCACCTGACCGGAGGCAAGCGCGACCTTGTCGTGGCCGTAGAACACCACGGCGGCGAGGACGAGGATCGCCGAGTTGATGAGGAACGCGACCGACAGGGCGACCGTGGTGTCGATCGTGTTGTAGCGCACGGCCCGCCGGATCGACTCGGGGTCGGCCTTGAGCTTGCGGGTCTGCACGAGCGCCGAGTGCAGGTAGAGGTTGTGCGGCATCACGGTGGCCCCGATGATGCCGATCGCGAGGTAGACAAGGTCCCTGCTGTGGAAGAAGGAGGGCAGGTCGGGGGTCAGGAGCCACCGGGCGATTTCCGGGAAGCTGGGCTGCGTCTGGGGCAGGACGAAGATCTCGATATAGTAGCAGAGCCCGATCGTCGCTATGAGGACGAAGACCAGGGCCTCGATCAGGCGCATGCCGAGGCGCTGGAGGGAGAGGAGCAGGAGCACGTCGAGCGACGTGATGATGACCGCGGCGAGCAGCGAGAGTTTGGGGAAGAGCAGGTGGAGCGCCACGGCGCTTCCGAGGACCTCGGCCATGTCGCACGCGGCGATCGCGACCTCACAGCTCAGGTAGTTGGGCCAGCGGGTCCACGCCGGCATGAAATCGCGGCAGCACTGGGCCAGATCCTTTCCCGTCACGATGCCCAGGCGCGCGGCGATGACCTGCAGGAAGATGGCCATCAGGCTGGAGAGCCCAACGACCCAGAGCAGCGTGTACTTGAACTGGGCACCCGCCTGCAGGTCGGTCGCCCAGTTGCCCGGGTCCATGTAGCCCACGCTGACGAGGAGGGCGGGGCCGGCGAAGGCCAGGTACTGGCGCCACGGGCGGGCCGAGAAGGCCGGCACCACCACGCTGCCGTGGAAACCCTCCAGGGAAATGCCCCGGGACGGGGCCTTCTCGGGCTCCGGGGTCACGCTCGGTGGTTGATGGGCAGAATTAATGGTTGCGGCATATAGAAATATCCTTTTTGAGTCGTCAAAGACAAAATACGTTTGTTTTCAAAATAGATCCTCGTTTCCCTAAGCCATGCCGACGAGCACCGTCGAAAACTACCTCAAGGCGATACTCGTGCGCTCCTCCGACGCGGGCTCGATCGTGTCCACGGGCGCGCTGGCCGAGGCGCTCGGCGTCACGCCGGGGACGATCACCACGATGGTGAAGTCGATGGCGTCGCGCGGCCTGCTGGAGCACCAGCCCCGCGAGGGGGTCCGCCTAACTCCCGAGGGGCGGGCCCACGCCCTCGCGGTCGTGCGCAAGCACCGGCTGGTGGAGACCTTCCTCGTGCAGGTGCTGAAGATGGACTGGAAGGAGGTCCATGAGGACGCCGAGGCCCTCGAGCACGCCATCTCGGACCGGGTCCTTCTTCGCATCGACGCCATCCTCGGCCATCCCGCCACGGACCCGCACGGCGACCCGATTCCGAGCCGCAAGTCGCCGCTCCTCGACCGCGGCAAGGGCGTCACGCTGGCCAACTGCGAGGCGCAGAGGCCGCTCAAGGTGGAACGCATCCTGGACCAGAGCCCTCCCTTCCTGGAGTTCATTCAGCGGACGGGACTCAAGCCGGGGGCCCGCGTCAGGGTCAGGGAGCGCGACCCCGCGAGCGGCGTCGTCCGCTGCGAGCTAAAGGAGGGGGAGGCCACGCTCGGCCTCCCCGAGGCCGCGAAGATCGAGGTCAGGGTTTCCTGAGCGGGCCCGCCTATTTCACCTCGAAGGGGAAATAGTCGTGGTAGAGGACGATCTTGAAGTCGGCCGTGTCCTTCACGTAGCACCTGACATCGTAGCTTCCCGGCGTGAGGTAGACGCCGAGGCCCGAGTCATAGTGGCCGCGGGCGTCAGTCCTTACTATGAGGAAATCGTAGTATCTCTCCTTCTCGTTGCCCGGCACCGGCGAGGCGAGAAGGCTGTTGCCCGCCCTTGCGGGGTTCCCGTTCAGGGTGAGGATGTAATCGTGTTCGGGCTGGAGGTTCTCGAGAGAGATGCGGCAGGCAAGGCCTCCGGGAAAGGCGGGATGAAATTGGATCGTGCCCCGGGTCTGTGCGCTCACTGTCTTTCCCCATTCGGGGGGGTTGACGAGGTCCAGCGCGCGCTCAAGCGGCGCTTTCCGGGCCACATCCGCCCTGAAGGACTCAAGGAAGGCGAGACGGCCGGCATCCTTTGGTATCGCCTGGGCGGAGCCCGAATCGATGGCGTAGGCCTCCTTCTCGCCGAAAACCACCGACTCTCCCGCGTGGAGACCGGCGCCGACGAGCAGAAGCGGGATGGTGAGGAGTAGTTTCAATGGGGCGCGGCCCACCCTGGCTCCGGGCCATGTTAGGTGCAATCCAAAGCCGGCCGTGCGGGGTGGCCTCACGGTCAGTCCTGGTGGGGAAGCGTCAGCCGGAACGTGGTGCCCTCGTGCCCCGTGGAGAGAAGCACGAGCTCCGCGCCGATCTGGCGGGCCATCAGCTGGCTGATCGCCAGCCCGAGGCCGGAGCCCCCGGCCCGGCCGCTGCGGCCGGGCTTGAAGAGTTGCTTTTGGACGGATTCGGGGATGCCCGAGCCCTCGTCGCGCACCGTAAGCACGGTGGCCCAGCCCGTGTCGACCAGAGACACGAGCACGCTGCGGCCCTTTCCGGTCGCTGCGATCGCGTTCTGGAGGAGGTTGCTCGCGATCAGGCAGAGGAGGCTGCCCCTGTGGCTGTCGAGCATGGCGTCAAAGCCCTCGCCCACGTTGAGCACGACCCCCTTTTCGGCCGCGGGGGCCTTGTTCGACTCGCGGATGGTCTTGGCGAGCTCATGGCCCGTGAGCTCGTAGCTCGTGTTGGCGCTCGCGTCGCTCAGGAGCGCGATGGTCTCGCGGATCATGGTCTGGAGCCGATCGGTGTAGCCGGCCGCCGAGTCCCACGCCGGATTCGAGGGATCCACCTCGCGGCTCGCGACCACGGCCCGCAGGCCCTCCACGGATCCCTGGAGGCCGTGGATGAGGTGGGAAGTGATCTGGCCGACCGCCGACGCCTTGGTGGCGAGGGTCAGGTCGAAGTTGGCGCGGGTGAGCCTCTCGTTGCGCTCCGCTATGATCCGCTGGGCGCGCTGGACGCTCAGCGTGGCCGCGGCCATGACGGCGGCGATCAGCACGGCGCCCACGAGAAGGGTGACGGTGGTCTGGCGGTTGATCCGCTCGTCGATGATGGCCAGCTCGTTCGAGAGGGGCCGTGCGTCGATGAAGTAGCGCACAAACCCGCGCACCTGCGCGCCGGGGCCCGGCAAGGGCAGCGGCAGCAGCACCTCGAGCACCGGGGCCTGCCTCTGCTCCGGGGCCACACCCGAGAAATACTTGTCCAGGGGGAAGGAGGGATGGTACCGGCTGATCGGGGCGCCGGCCTCGAGCTTCAGGTAGTCGTCGGTCGGCAGCTCCACGAAAAGCTGGTTCGAGGGCACGGATTCGATCGTGTTCCCATCGCGGTCGAAGACCGCGACCGCCAGCATGCCCTTCTGCCGGGCGCTCTTCAGGAGGGCGGTGAGGGGCGCCTGGGAATTCGACGGCCCGCCGGTGTCGCTGTCGGAGACCTGCTGCAGGGCCATGGGGTAGAGGACCGCGGCGTCCCTCTCGATGATCTTCAGGTGGATCTCGTTGCGAAGGTCGGAGCGGAACCAGATGACGAGCGCGGCGAAGATGATGACGAGCAGGACTCCCGTGGAGACGGCGCCGATCGAGTATCTGGGGGTTGGCCTTGGCATCGGGTGCTTCTCGCGGGGCCGCGGCGTCAATTGATTTTCTCCCCAGCGGGAAGCGGCAGGTCCAGTTGCTCAACCCCCGCGTCGAAGAGGATCCGGCGCTGGCCTGCGGACAGCCCGGGCGTGAGGACGGCGGCCTGGTAGTCCCTGTACTTGTTCCAGATCTCCTGCTTCTGGCGCGCATCCTCGAAGTCCCTCATGAGGTCATTGATCGACTTCCTGTCCGTGCGCCCGTTTGTCGACCTCTCGTACTCCGCGAGCGCCTCCCGGATGCCGTTCTCCTCCTTGCCCAGCGCGTCGATCAGCTCGCTCTGCATCCGGTCAAACTCGCTGACCGTGACCCGCAGCTCGGTGGACTGCACCTCGGTCTTGCTCGATCCGTCGTGCATCCACGCCAGCGCTCCGGCGACCGGATCGCCCTGGGCCGGCCCCTGGGAACCGCCGTCGGCCTTCGCCACCGGCGTGGGCGCGGCGAGCATGGAGCGGAGTTTCCTCAGGAGCTCCACTTTGTGGGCCCGGTAGGTGGCGATTCGCGCGGTCAGGTCGGGCGGAAGCGAGCCGGCGGAGGGCGGACCGGGCGGGTTCGGAAGGTCCGCGAGGCCGCGGCGGATGTCCTCGGCCATCGCCTCAAGCCGCGCAAAGCGGGGCGCCTGGGCGGAAGCCAGGTTCGCCATGACGTCCGTCCGGGAGCCGCTTGTGAGTTCCTGGCTGCTCCGAAGCGCCTCGCGGATGCCGGCAACGAGGCGCTTTCGCTCGGAGGTGTAGTCGTCGATCTTCCGGCTCAGGGCCTCCGGCAGGTCGAGCGGGACGCGTATTCGGGCGGGCTCGGGCGAGAAGTGCAGGAGCCTGAATCCGGGAGTCGGCACTTCCGCCGGTTCCCGGGCGGCGTTTCCGATGTCGATGGATTCGGCGAAGAGCAGGTGCCGCTGGTCGGGGGAGAGTCCCTCCTGGTAGTAGGCCACGCCCCGGAGTGCGTCGGCCTCGAGCCGCCTCGCGGTGGGATCCGTCGGCGCGTCATCGGCGGCGCGCGCCCTCCAGTCCGGCTTCTCCGTCAGGTCGGTGAACTCAACCGGCACGCCCATGAGCCGGATCTGCCTCAGCTCCGAGCGGATATTCTCGGCCATCACGTCCAGCTCCGCGATTCGGGGCGCCTGCTGCGCGGCGAGGGCGGCCAGCTGGGCGGCCCGCGACGGGGGGTCGGCGTCCTTCAGCGCCAGGATCCGCAGGCGCAGCTCGGCCTGTCGCGCGACCTTCGCGTCGCGGTAGGCCAGGATCTGCACCCGCTGCCCCTTCGACAGCTCGCCGTAGGCGAGGCGCACGCCGAGGAACGGGTAGAAAATGTCGCCCACGAAGCCCGACAGCTCCGGGTCCGCGGCCGGACCGGAATCCAGGGGGGCCAGCACCGGAATCTCCGACTCGAGCGGCGGGGGCGCAGGCGGGAAGAACACGAACGCGTGCACGTCCCTGGGATCGTGCGAGAGCACATAGTGCTGCGTGAAGTCGCTCATGAACCGGAGCCGGTCAAACCGGTCGCTGGCCCAGTAGGGAAGGTCGGGGCCGGTCGAGCTGGGCACCACGCCCAGAGAGCTGGAGCTCCGCTGCGCCATCGCGGCGGGGCCCAGCAGGCAGGCGACCAGCAGCGCGAGGCACCGCCTCATCGCGGCCCGGGACACCTGCAGGCAGCCACCCGAACGGGCCTCGCCGCGCGGGACGGCCGCAGCCGGGACTCTCTTTTCGGGATCGGTCTGCACGGGCGCGCGGGGGCCTCTACTCCCGGTTTTTTTGGCCACTCAGGCGATACCGCAGGAATTCACGCGTGACGCCCAGGCGCCGCGCCGTCGCGGAGATGTTATGGCTCGTCTCCCGAAGGACCTCCTCGACGAGGTCGGTGATCACGGTGTCGATCGAGAACCCGTCGTCCGGGACCCTCCAGACCGGGTTGCGCCACCCCGCGGCCGCGGGAGGCGGCAGGTCGCCGAGGCTCTCGAAGTCGAGCTGCGGCCCGCGGGCAAAGATGACCTCGCGCTCGATCGCATGGGCGAGCTCCCTCGCGTTGCCCGGCCAGCGCTGGGCGGCCAGGCGCGCCCTGCCCGCGGGGGAGATGGACAGGTCCTTCAGCCGGTGCCTCCGGGCGATCCGCTCCAGCATGTGCTTTCCCAGGAGGAAAATGTCCGCCCCGCGCTCCCTGAGCGGCGGCAGCGAGATGTGCAGGAGATGGAGGCGGTGGTACAGGTCCGGCCGGAATTCGCCGGCCTCCGCCAACTCGGCCAGAGGCTCGTTGGACGCGGCGATGAGGCGCACGTCCACGCGGATCTCCTTGTTCGCGCCCAGGCGGCGGATCGAGCGGTCCTCGACGGCGGTCAGCACCTTGGCCTGGATGGAGCCGGAGAGGGTCCCGATGTCGTCGAGGAAGAGCGTGCCCCCGTCGGCCGCCTCGAACAGGCCGATCCTCGCGGTCCGGGCATCCGTGAATGCGCCGCGCTCGTGCCCAAAGAGCTCGGACTCGGCCAGCGTCTCGGGAAGGGCCGCGCAGTTGACCTTGATGAACGGCCGCTGGCCGCGCGGACCCTGCCGGTGAAGCCAGCCAGCGATGAGGCTCTTCCCCGTCCCCGTCTCGCCCTCGATCAGGATGGGGGGAAGGCTCTTCTCCAGCCGCCGCTCCGTGGCGAGTATCATGTCCAGCTTGGCCCGGACACCCGCGAGGCTCTCGCCGAAGAAGAGCTCATCCGCGCTTCCGGCCAGGCTCCCGGCGCGGAACTCGTCCCGGCGTGCCATACCCCGCTTTTCGCGGCAGCGCATGAAGGCGAGCGGAAGCTCCTCCGGCTCGAAGGGCTTTGAGAGGTAATCGCCCGCGCCCTGGCGCATGGCCTCGACGGCCTCTTTTATCCCGCCGAAGGCCGTCATCACGACGACGCCCGTGTTTTCCGAGAACGCCCCCTCCCGCAGAAGCTCGAGCGCATCCCCGTCCGGCAGGTGCAGGTCGACCAGGGCAAAGTCGAAGCGGAGCCCCGACAGGGCCTTGCGGGCCTCGGCGACCGTCGAGACCTCCGTCACCTCGGCTTCCAGGCCGCGCAGGTGCGCGACGAGCCGGCGGCGCAGAACGGCATCGTCCTCCAGGAGCAGAACTTCGCAGCCGGAAGGCGGGTCGGTATCAACGGCCATGGACCGGCAATGCGAGCACCGCGCGTGGGAGCATCAACACTAATCGCCGTTTCCGCGCCGGGGGCTCCGTTGCGCGGGTTGGTTGGCTACATCCAATCCGGGGTCGCCGCGCTCCCGAGCAGCGGGTGCGCGCAACCATCCCTGGGGCGGCCGGTGGTCTGCGGGCACGCGGCGAAAATTGCTACCGTCTTCGCCCAAGCATGTTAGGGTGGGTTCCCGACGCGTGGCACGGGGCGTGCAAGGGCGTTCCGTCGGCGCGTACCCACGCCTGTCAAAGTTTCCCTTCCTTTGATACTTACCCACCCATTCCTGTATATCCCAGGGC
This sequence comes from uncultured Opitutaceae bacterium, assembly GCA_964509885.1. GTDB lineage: Bacteria > Verrucomicrobiota > Verrucomicrobiia > Opitutales > Opitutaceae > Palsa-1447. The sequence continues at coordinate 68,608 of CAZDZL010000007.1, forward strand.
CATCGCGAGAGGCGGAGACGAACCACTTCGGTCTTGCTGTGATGGACCCGCGAGCGCTGGATTTTTGGAATAGGTCCCCGCGGGGCGTTGGCGGCACAGAGATCCGGCACAACACCCTTCCTTTGCTTTCACCGAACCCGTAAGTCGCTAAACCCAGCGTCCGCTTCCCAGCCCCATATGAATCTGTCCCCCTCGCGCCGGATCCGGCTGTTTCTCCTCCCATCCCTCCTTCTTGGGTCCACGATGGGCGCCGCTCCCGAGGCCGATCCGCTCGCCCCGAGCGAGAAGGCGGCGGGCGAGTGGATCAAGACGCGACTCGAGACGACGCGCATTGAGAACGACTGGACAACGGACCGCCCGCTTCTCGAGTCGACCATCCGCGGGCTCAAGGACCGCGCCCAGGGCCTCGAGGAGAAGCGCGACCTCCTGAAGGCCAAGAACGCGAAGGACCGCGAGGAAATCGAGTCGATGGCGGGGAAGAACAAGGCCGCCTCCGACGACCTGCGGGCCGCGGAGACGAGGCTGCAGGCGCTGGTGGGCCAGCTCCTGGACCTGCGGCCGTCCCTTCCGCCCCGCCTCTCGGAGGCCCTCGAGATGTCCTTCAAGAGCCTCGGGAATCCCGCTCTTCCCACGGGCGAACGGATGCAGCTCGCGATGACGGTGCTGAACCGGTGCGTGCTCTTTGACAGGACGATCACGAGCGGCGAGGAGGTCCTCTCGATCGACCGGGATTCGGGAGCGAGGTCGCTCGAGGTCATCTACTGGGGGCTGAGCCACGGGTATGCGCTCGACCGCGCAGCGGGGAAGGCCTGGTACGGCTCTCCAGGACCCCACGGGTGGGAATGGGAGGCGAGCCCCGAGGGCGCAAAGCCGGTCGCCCACCTGATCGCGATCTACAACGACAAGGCCGACCCCGACTTCGTCGCGGTGCCCGCCACCCTGCGCCAGCCCCTCGCCGAGGGCGCCAACAAGTAGGCCGCCATGAAGACCCGAATACTCACGGCATTGGCCTCGCTCCTCGCCTTCACGGCAGCTTCACGGGCCGCGGAGACCTTCGACGAGGCGATGAAGCGCGCAACGGGGGACTACGTTGAGAGGCTGAAGACGGCCGCCGACGAGCTCAACACCACCCGCAAGCGCATCGCGGACGAGAAGGCGCCCATGCTCCAGGACATGCGCGCCGTCGAGGACCGGATCGTGGCGCTCCAGAGCGAGATCGAGCAGATGGAGACGGCCGAGGCGGACTCGACCGAGCGGCACCGCAAGCGCCTCGCAGAGCTGGATGCCATCCGCAAGAACACGACCTACATCGGCACTCTGGCCCACGACGGGCTCACCGCCTACCAGGAGAGCCTCGCGCCGGGGGAGGGGCAGCTCTACTCCGAGAGAATCGATGCGCTGGGCCAGAAGCTCGACGACGTCTCCGCGGGGCCCAGCGGCCAGGCGGCCATCGACATCGCGGAATTCCTGCTCGAGCGCACGCGCCGGGAGCTCGGCGGCTACTCGGCGAGCGGCAGCTCGCTCATCGAGGGAAACAACAAGGTCTTCAAGGGCACCTTCGCCTTTGCCGGCCCGGAGACCTTTTTTCAGCCGGACGGCGGGAGTGCCGGAACGGTCCGGCCCCGGGCCGGCTCGGCCTATCCGGTGACCTATGTGCTCCCGGCGTGGAAGCCCGAGGAGGCATCGGCGTATTTCGGGGGGAAGCCGGGCACGATCTTCGCGGACGCATCGGGCGGAAAGGCGCTTCGGCTGAAGGAGACGACCGGCTCCCTCCTCGACCACATCAACAAGGGAGGGGTTGTGGCCTACTTCATCATCGGGGTGGGGCTCGTCGCGCTCCTCATGATCGCGCAGAAGATCGGCGACCTCGCCCGCCTCTCCGTCGACACGCCGCAGACGGTGCACGCCTTCCTTGCGAACGTCGCCCAGGGCGCGAACGCCAAGGCCGAGCTGGCCGTGAAGGCGCTCAAGGCTCCGACGCGGGAGCTGTTCCAGGTCGGCCTCCGCTACTGCGGGGGCTCCAAGGACCTCCTTGAGGAGCACCTCCAGTCGGTGCTGCTGCGCCAGCGCCTGCACTTCGAGCGCAGGCTGCCGCTCCTCGCCGTGATCGCGACGGCTGCCCCGCTCATGGGCCTCCTTGGAACGGTCGTCGGCATGGTGAAGACCTTTGCGCTCATCACGGTCTTCGGCACCGGCAACGCCGGGAAGCTCGCCAGCGGCATCTCCGAGGTGCTGGTCGCCACAGAGCTGGGACTCATCGTGGCCATCCCGACGCTGATCGCCCACGGGTTCCTGGCCCATCGGATCCAGAAGAACCTCTCCCTGCTCGAACGATACGCCCTGGAATTCGTCACGGCGGCCAACACCGAGAAGGCGGGCGCCAAGCCCATCCACGCATGAAGCTGCTCCTTGAGCTCATCCACCGGGGAGGGCCGGTGATGTTCGCGATCCTCACTCTGTCCGTGGTGCTGTATTCGCGCTGCTTCAAGCTGCTGCTCTCGATCCGGCGGTCGAGCCGCCAGTACGACGCGCGCGGGTCCGCGCGGGAGAGGCAGCTCCCGGCCCTGCGGCTGGAGAGGGACCAGGTGCATGAGTCGTTCCGGCAGCAGCGCCTTGCGCTGGGGGCGATGATCGCGGCCGCGCCCCTCCTCGGGCTCCTCGGCACCGTGAGCGGGATGGTGACCACCTTCGAGAGCATCTCGGGTCGCTCCGCGGAGAAGACCATGGAGGGCCTCGCCCGGGGAATCTCTGAGGTCCTCGTGGCCACGGAGTCGGGTCTCGTCGTCGCGATCCCGGCCCTCCTCATGGTCCACATCGCCAGCCGCAGCGTGCGCAAGTACATGCAGAAGCTCAACCAGATCGAGCAGAACGCCTGGCTCGACTCCCCGACATGATCGGCAGGCACAGCGGGCGCCACCGCACCGAGGTCACTCACATCGACATGGTGCCGATGGTGGACTGCATCATGGTGCTGGTCATCTTCCTGATGATCAGCAGCGCGTTCGTGAACGACCCGGGCGTCGAGGTCCAGAAGCCCGACGTCACGGGCTCGCTGAGCGGCGACCAGAACTCGCTCCTGATCGCGATCACCGCGGACAACCGCATCTATTTCGACGGGCAGGAGATACGGGCCGACCAGGTCGCGGCCGTCGTCAAGCAGGCCGCGGTCGGGCGCTCCCCCTCGCTGATCATCCGCGGGGACCGCTCCTCGAACCTCGGGGTCTTCGCCTCCGTCTACTCCGAGGCCAAGCGCTCGGGGATCCAGCACGTCGAGTTCGCGACCGCCCGCGCCGGCGCGCCCTAGGACCATGATGATGTCCGACACGCTCACGCTTCCGGCGCCCAGGCGGGTCGCAGACTACCTCGCGGAGGAAGCTTTGTGCCTGCTGTTTGGCGGGGCGCTCACGTTTGGGCTCTTTTTCGCGATCGCGCGCTTCGAGAGCTCCAGGCCGGTGGCGCCCGCCTCCGACATCGAGGATCTGCGCGTGTTGTCGGCGTTCACGGAGCCCCCTCCGCCCCCCCGGCCCCAGGAACGCACCGAGCCGGACACGATCTCGCCGCTCACGGGCATCGAGATCGCCGCCTCCGACAGCTCGGTGAAGCTCGCGGTGGTTCCGCCGGACCTCGACAAGATCATCCCGTCCGACGAGATACCGCCGCGGGCCACGATCGAGTTCAACCAGCTGATGCCCGACCTGAGGCCGAAGGCGGGCATGACGGGGGACTTCGAGCATATCTACCAGCAGAACGAGGTGGACCAGGCCCCGAAGGCCGTCGTGCAGAAAATTGCGAAGGTATCGAAGCGCGCCCGCGACAATGCGGAGCAGCTCAAGGTGAATCTGCTGCTCGTCATCGGCACGGAGGGCGAGGTGCAGAGCATCCGGGTGATTCGGCCCTCGGGAAACCTGAAGTTCGACAACATCGTGCTGGAGTGCGTCCGCGACGAGTGGGAGTTCAGCCCCGCGATCAACAAGGGCAAGAAGGTCAGATGCATGGTGCAGCAGTCCGTTTGGTACAAATGGACCGAGGGCAGCTCCCCATTCACCCTTTAGACTCATGAAAACCTCCAAGCTCATCTTGTTGCTCTCGCTGGCGGTCGCGGTCCAAGGAGCCGCGTTCGCCTCCGAGCCCAAGGTCGACCCCAAGCGGATCATCAACGAGTCGAGCTCCTTCCTCAAGGAGCGCGAGCCCGAGATGACGGAGGAGGAGTACGCCCTCTACCAGAAGGTCGTGACCATGCTCGCCTCAAACCCGGAGTTCGCGGTGAAGCTGCTCGAGGCCATGTACACGCAGGACAAGGAGCCGCCGAGCCCCGCGTTCCAGTTCATCCTCGGCAACGCCTACTACGCCGCGAACCAGAGCGACAAGGCGGAGGCCGACTACCGCGGCGCGGTGAAGCGCTACCCAACCTTCCTTCGCGCGTGGGTCAACCTGGGCGTCCTCTACTATTCGTCGGGCCGGTACGCCGACGCCGTTCCCTGCTTCTCGAAGGCTGTGGAGCTCGGCGACCGCGACTCCTCCACGTTCGGCCTCCTCGGCTACAGCCTCCAGAGGGAGGGTGACCTCGTGTCGGCGGAGATGGCCTACATGCAGGCCCTTAGCGGCGACCCGGCGAACGTGGACTGGAAGGAGGGGCTCCTCGGCATCTGCATTGAGGGGAGGCAGTTCACGCGCGCGGAGTCGCTTGTGAAGAACCTCATCAAGGAGCACCCGGAGGACTCCCAGTATTGGCTGGAGTACGCCAACATCTTCCTCGCGGAGGGCAGGAAGGTGGAGGCCACCGTGCTCCTCGAGACGGCCTCGGGGGCCGGCCTGGCCAACACGCAGGAGCTCTCGCTGCTCGGGGACCTCTATGCGGAGCAGGAGATGACCCGCGAGGCCGCGGCCATCTACCAGAAGGTCCTCGTTCCCTCTCCCGAGCTGGGCGAGAAGAAGCTCATCCATTACGCCAAGGTCCTGATCTCGAGCGAAAAGCTGCAGGATGCACAGAACGTCCTCGGCATGATGAAGGTGGACGAGAACGACCCCGACGGGATCGAGCTGCGCCAGACAAGGGCAGACCTGTTCGCAGCCCAGAGGAAATGGCCCGAGGAGCTCAAGGAGCTCGACGGCCTGCTCAAGATCGCCCCCATGAACGGGAAGGCGCTCATAAGCCTCGGCCGCGCGTACGAGGCCGACGATGACGTGCCCCGGGCGACCCTGGCCTTCGAAACGGCGTTCGGCGTCCAGGGCAGCACCTACGTCGCAAGCCTCGAGCTGGCCAACATCGAGCTCAAGAACAAGCACTATGCCAAGAGCGTGGAGTACCTCCAGAAGGCGCTCAGCATCGAGAAGTCCGACGAGGTGCAGGACTTCCTCGTCCGTGTGAGGTCGATGGTGCCGAAGGAGGGCTGAACTTCGCCATGAGTGTGCCCCGAGATATCCGCCTCCTCGAGAAATCGATTGCGGCGAGAGTCCTGCTTCCTGCCCTTGCGCTTGCGTCGGCGCTGCCGGGCTCACTCGCGGCATCTCCGGACAGGCAGGATCCTGAGGCATTCAGAAGCGAAATTTCGAGGGCCGCCGTGACGAAGATGCCGGTATACACGGTCGAGGAGCCACTGTCCTCAAAGACGCACACGCTGTTCATGGGCGCCGATATCTCCGTGAGCCAAGATAAGACCCTTCATCCCGTGAAGGACGTGTCCGGAAGCTCCTGGATCATCGATATTGAGGGGCGGACGACCGTTATATCCACGCGAAGCGGGCCCATAAGCATGAAGGTCAAGCCGGTACTCAAGCTCACGGAAGCCACAGTCACCATCAATAATCTGAGGGATGAGCGCGCATATTCGTTCAACACCGACCCGATCACCATGCAGACGAGAACCATGGTGCAGACTGCGGCGACGAATGCGGATTACCTGTATAACGCGAACCAGGCGGCAGCCGTGGTGGACGGAACCACCCGACTTGTGACGTACGCCACGCTGTATAACATGAGTCATCCCGATGCCCATCTTGGCGGGGTGGGTACAGACATGACCCGCCTCAAGAACATGATCCCCAATGCGCTGGAAAATCAGGTGAGGCAGCTTGGCGGCGCTGGCTCGGATCTTTCGATTGGGGGAAAGAAGATCCAGCCTGATGGGCTAGACGCAATGGAGGTCTCCTTCGCGGTTTCCTCGAGAAAACCGGTGCTCAACCCATACGTTGTGACAATCACTCGGTTTCACGCGAGGGGTGACGACCCGGGTACGTCGCGAAACTGGGTCTATGCCAAGTCGTTGAACCCGATTGACGACCACATGAGGGAGGTGCGCTTTACCGAGGAGGGGTTTCCGCCCGACTTTGAATTGCAGGATTTCCAGCTGCACCTGTATGACCGGGGCGAGGAAGTCGCGACGACCGTTGCGCCTGACCGCGTGGAGCTCACACGCGATGAGGCCTTCGAGTACATCAAGACAGAGTACATTGGCGCGCACCCGAAAGACACACTGCCTCCGGTGCCGGCAATGGCGAAGCTTCCGGCCGAACTACACACCCGTATGTCGGAAGGCGAATATCGCGATACCTTCTTTGTGATAGTTTCAAGGGATGGAATGGCCGGTGAGTCCTTTCGCGACGCAGCCTGCACCCAGCGGATAGGTGACCCCTTCCTTGATGAGGTTGTGAAAGGAATTCGATTCAAGCCCGCCCTCAGCAATGGCAGGCCCGTGGAAGGGGTCGCATCGCTCTCGCTCGGGAAGCTGCCAATTTAGCGCCTCCCGAACAAGGCACACAGAAGAAATGAAAACTCTGCTTCGAAAGAAATCAAACCGCCCCCCTGACGCGGCGAGATTTCGGCTTCTGGCCGCCTCGATTGCCGGGTGCCTGCTTTGCGCCGCGGCATCTTCGGCCGACCCCAAGGACACGGAGGCGCTGAAGAGCGAGCTCTCCCGGACCGCCGTCACGACCCTGCCGGCCTACACGGTCGACGAACCGCTGTCGGCAAAGACCCATACGCTCTTCATGGGGGCCGAGATCTCGATCAACCTCGACAGGGACGTCTATCCCGTGAAGGACGTGACGGGCTCCAACTGGGTCATCGACATCCACGGCCAAGAGAAGGAGATATCGGCGAAGCAGGCTCCGGTTAACCTGAAGATCACGCCCACCCTGAAGCTAACCGAGGTCTCGGCCACCATCGAGGGATTCAAGAGGGTTCAGGCCTACTCGTTCGCCAACGACCCGAGCGTGAGGCTCACGCGGGGACTGACCCAGGCGGCCGTCACGAACTCCATGCTCGTGGGCGTCGCGAATGATGCGCGCAATCTGGCCGAGACCGCGGACAACAAGGCCCTGGGTGGCGCGGCCATCCTGGCGTCAGGGGACCAGCAGTTCGGGTCCATCGCGATCCAGCACACGGCCGAGACCTTGTCCGCGATGGAACACCCGGGCGCGGTCGTCCCGGACTCGAGAACTCCCCCCGTTAATCCCAACGTGGATTCGACGCTGGGCCCTGACGGATCTCAAATTTTCATAAACCAGGCCAATCAGGCGAGTGCGGTGGCCAAAAGCAACACGGCGACCAGCGATGAGGCCACCGGGCGCATCTCTACACCGGGCCTCGACGCGCTGGACATCGAGTTCGACATCCGCTCGGCCAAGC
>CAZDZL010000007.1:76334-97725 GCA_964509885.1 uncultured Opitutaceae bacterium
CGCGAAGAGGCATTCGAATACGTGAAGATGGAATATGTCAGCGCTCACCTTAAGGACACGCTTCCGGCTATTCCGGCCATGGCCAAGCTGCCCGCGGACCTGCCGTCCAGGCTCGCGCAGGGCAAGTACCGGGAGGCGTTCTATGTGAAGGTGTCGAAGGACGGCCTTGCCGATGAGGCCTACTCCGACCCGGCATGCACCCGGCGGATCGACGACCCCTATCTCGACTCGGTGGTGAAGAGGATCCGCTTCAAGCCTGCCCTCAACAACGGCAAGTCCGTGGACGGCGTCGCATCGCTGGATCTCGGAAAGCTGCCGATCTAGACCGGCCGCAGGTTCCGGACACCAAGGATACATGAGATCTCCCCGCCATAGAAAATCCGACCCGCCTTCTCCCGTACGGAGATTTCAGGTGGCTGGCGCCATGATTGCGGCATGCCTGGCCTGTGCTGCGGCGGCGGCAGCCGATCCCAAGGATTCCGGCGCGCTCAAGAGCGAGATCTCCCGGTCCGCCGTCACGACTATGCCGGCCTACAAGGTGGACGAGCTGCTGACCGACAAGACCCACACGCTCTTCATGGGCGCCGATATCGCCGTCAACCTGGACAAGGACATGTACAAGGTGAAGGACGTGTTCGGCTCGAACTGGGTGATCGAGATACACGGCCAGGAGAGGGAGATATCGTCAAAGCAGGCCCCGGTGAACCTGAAGATCACGCCGACCCTGAAGCTGACGGAGGTCTCGGCGACGATTGTGGGCTTCAAGAAGGAGAGGTCGTACACCTTCAACAACGACCCCAGCGTCAAATTGTCGAGGGGGCTGAGCCAGGCGGCCTCGACGAGCGCCGACCTAAGCGCCATCGCCTCGAATGCCCAGCACATCGCGGACACGGCTGCCAGCAAGAACAGCGCGGGTGAGTTCGCCGGGGCGGACGACCAGTTCTCGGCCAACGCGATGATGACCACGGCGAAGTATGCCTACCAGAACTCCCACGCACCGCCAGCGTCCACCAACAGGTCCGGTCCTCCGCCGAGCCCGACCGCCCCAACCGCGACCACCAACACGACGGGGCAGGGCGTTGGCGGAGATCCCACCGTGTCCCTGAATGTCGGAATAGCCCAAGATGCTGCGAACGCGGCCTTCAGACAGACGACGAACGGCAATGAGCCGGTTGGGAGCGTTGCTACCCAGGGCTTCGATGCCCTGGACGTTGAATTCGACATCAGGTCGGCCAAGCCGCTGCACAACCCCTATGTCGTCACGATGACGAGATTCAGGACCCAAGGTGCCAAACCCGGCATGGTGCAGAGCCTTGTCTACGCCGAGTCCATGCACCCGGTGGATGAGCACCTGACTCATGTGCACCTCACGGAGAACGGGTTCCCGTTTGGCTACGAGCTGGTCGATTTCCAGCTCCACATCTACAACAAGGGGGAGGAGGTCGCCACCAACATCGCCTCCGACCGCGTGGAGCTCACCCGCGAGGAGGCCTTCGAATACGTGAAGATGGAGTATATCGGCGCCCATCTGAAAGACACGCTTCCCCCGACCCCCGTGATGGCGAGGCTTCCCGCCGACCTTCCCGCCCGGCTCGCGCAGGGAAAATACGCCGAGGCCATATTTGTGAAGGTGTCGAGGGAAGGCCTGGCAAATGAGGCCTACGCCGACGCCGCGTGCACGAGGAGGATCGACGATCCGTATCTGGACACGGTTGTCCGGCGGGTGCGCTTCAAGCCTGCGCTCAACGCGGGCAAGCCCGTTGACGGGGTCACGACACTCACGCTCTCCAAGCTTGCGATCTAGTCCGATTGACCAGGCGACGATTATTCAACCATGAATTACCCCAAGCGAACCACCCTTTCGGGCATACCTGCTCTCGCCCGACTCCTTGTCCCGGCCCTTTCGTTGGCGGCGGCGTCACCGTGCTTCGCCGCGCCAGACGGCAAGGATCCGGGCACGTTCAAGAACGAGCTCTCCCGGACCTCAGTCACCAAGATGGACCCCTACACGGTCGATGAGCAGCAGTCGGACAAGACCCACACGCTCTTCATGGGCGCGGACATTGCGATCAACCTCGACAAGGACCTCTACCGCGTGCGGGACGTCTTCGGTTCCAACTGGGTCATCTCGATCAACGGCCAGGAGAGGGAGATCTCCTCCAAGGAGGCGCCGGTGAACCTTAAGATCACGCCGAACCTGAAGCTGACGGAGACCTCCGCCACGATCGTCGGATTCAAGAGGGTGCCGGCCTACTCCTACGAGAACGACCCGAACGTCCTCCTGACAAAGGGCATGAACAATTCGGCGGCGATGAACGCCGACCTCATTACCGTCGCGCAGAACGCCCAGCACAGGGTCGACACCCTCACGAACAAGGCCCTGCCGGGGGCCAACGTCTTTGCCGGGGCTGACGACCAATTCTCGGACGCCGCCTTGATGGCCACGGCGCAGCACGCCTTTTCAAATCTCCACACGACGGGGATCGACGCGCGAGGGAATCCGCTGCCGAGCGGATCCGTGGGCGGGGGCGGCGATTCGCTGGACTTGGGCTCGGCTTCGGGGGATCCCACGGTCCGGGCTGCGGAAGCAAGCGCCATTGGCGCCATCCACCAAAGCGGAAACGGCGATGAACCGGTGGGTCGCATCCTGACGCGGGGACTCGACGCGATGGACATCGAGTTCGACATCCGCTCGGCGAAGCCGCTGCACAACCCGTATGTGGTCACGATGACCCGTTTTCGGGCAAACAACGGCAAGCCGGGCATGGTCCAAAGCCTCGTCTATGCCGAGTCGCTGCATCCGATCGACGAGCACATTTCCCACGTCCACTTCACGGAAACGGGATTCCCGTTCAACTACGAGCTCGTCGATTTCCAGCTCCACATCTACAACCAGGGCGAGGAGATCGCGACCAACATCGCGGCCAACCGCCTGGAGATGACGCGCGACGAGGCCTTCGAATACGTGAAGGCGGAATACATCGGCGCACACGCGAAGGACACCCTGCCGGCCGTCCCGGCGATGGGAAAGATGCCGGCGGACCTTCACTCCGTGCTCGCCTCGGGCAGGTACGCCGACGCTTTCTATGTCAGGGTTTCGAAGGAGGGGCTTGCGGACGGGGCCTACTCCGATGCGGCCTGCACCCGGAGGATCGACGATCCCTATCTCGAGCAGGTCATTAGGAGGGTGCGCTTCAAGCCCGCCCTCAACGTGGGCAAGCCCGTCGACGGCGTCGCGTCCCTGACGCTCGGAAAGCTGGCGATCTAGCCGGATCGGGCGCGGGAAACGCGCCCCCTCAGTTAGGGCTGCCCGGATTTGCGCCTGAAAACTCGATCCGCTCGCGGTTCAGGAGGTTCTGGAGCAGGTTGCTGTCGATCGCGGACTCCGGCGCGGGCTGCAGGCTCGACGCGGGCGCGGCCGCCGCGCCGGACCCCCGCGAGAGCGTGGCCTCGACGATCCTGGGCTCGTGCAGGTCCTTCCCGAAGAACGGGGCGCCCTTGGCGATCATCGATGGGATGACCTCGTCCATGTCGCCGCTCGTCTCCTGGGCGCTCAGTTTGACCCTCCACACCGGCTTCGCCTCGTGGCCCTGGGTCAGGCCCTGGTAGTCGAAGGCCGAGATGATGATGAAGATGCGCGGGCGGCGCGCATTCTCGACGACGCTCCTCGTCGGCCCGACAAGAAGCGCGGGCGAGGCGACGTTCATGTTCGTTCCGTCGGCCTTCTGTCGGCCAAGTATGTGGTTCTCCACCTCGGAGCCCAGCTCCTCGGTGCTCACGAGCCTGAGCCGCGCGTTGAGGTTGGACCTGATGCCGTAGGGAATCCGAGCCTCCTGGCGGTCCTGCCGCAGGACACCCCAATAGTAGGTCAAGAGGACGGAGGGCGACGCCCGGTTTGCCGAGAAACCCTGGTCCTTGAGCGCTCCATACAGCGTCTGGCGTACCCGGTCGGCCGTGGGCGGGGTGTCCCCGACGATCGGGTCGCCGGCCTCTATGTAGCCGCCGTCCATCGCGCAGTACGACACGGGCTTCGTCAGGTCGGACGGGGCGTCCTTTGCCGTCTCCGCGACGACGAGCATCTCGAAATCGTCGGAAAAGAGGTTGGCATGCGCGGCCGGGCAGATTCCAGCTGCCAGCGCGGCGGCGAGGCTGAGCGAGGGCCAGGATGATATTTTCATGGGGTGGTGGATATCAGACAGGGATTTCGACGGGTTGGCTCCAATGGAGTCCTCTCCATTATACGTGCTGCGTGCCTCCGCGGATGAAACCCGGTCCGGGTTTTTGGGAATTTCAGCCAGGGGATCCGCTAACCCTTCACTGCAAGTAGTTAGCGCGGAGGCTGCGATTCGAGCCCAACTGCTGGTTGTCCTGCCTCACCTCCGGACCCGCCGCCTTCTCGCCGGCGCGCACAAGGGCGCCGACTTCCCTAAGCCGCTGCAGCTGGGGCCCGGATATGAGCCCGTCGCGATCGGGGGGGACATCGAGCAGGTAGTTCGCGTTGCGCTCGTTGCACGCTCGGATCCTGTCGGCGATCACCGATGCGGCCTGCAGGTCGGACGGCTCGGACGCCTTGCGCCAGAACCAGCGCGCGCCGGTCTGGATCGTGTCGCAGACCTCGGCCGGCACCGCGTTGTCCCTCGCGGGAAGCTCGGACTTCCAGGGATACTCGTAGCTGAGCACGTCCGAGTCGCGGAGGGTGCGCGCGTTGTTGGCGAGCACGATGCAGCGGGGCTGGACCGACTTAAGGTAGGCCTGGAACTCGGGCCACTTGTCTCCGGTGTACTTGTTGGAAAACTGGTCGATCCAGAGAAGGTCGATGGGCCCATAGTTCGTCAGCATCTCGGCCAGCTGTCGCTTCATGAAGCCCACGTAGTCGCCCGACGCCTCTGCGGGGAGCCCGTGCAGGTTCGGCATGTTCGGCGGCGGCGCGTTCCTGTGGGCGTCGTCCGAATAGTCCCCGGGAAAGCAGTAGTAGAGCCCGACCTTGAGCCCGCGCGAGCGGCAGGCCTTCACGAACTCCCTCACGATGTCGCCCTTTCCCCCCCGGAATTTCCTGAACAGGGTCATGTCCCGCGAGGTGACCGAACTCGGGTACAACACGATGCCCTCGGTGTGCTTCACGGTCAGCACCATGTAGGTCATTCCCGCGTCCTTCGCGCAGTCCGCCCACTGCCCGCAGTCAAGCTTCGTGGGGTTGAAGAGGTCCGGGTCCTCGTAGCCGCCGGCCCAGTCGGTGTCGGCCGCCGTCGCCAGGTTGAAATGCACGAACATCCCAAACCGCCATTTCATGAAGTCGCGCTGCTGCGCCGTGAGGAGCGCCTCGGCGGGACCCGCCGACGGGGCCGGGTCCGGGAGCGCCGCCGGCGCCAGCGCGAGGAGCGCGAGGGGGAGGAGGGCGGCCTTAATTCGCTGCATAGGCTTCACGGGTGGGGTAGGGCCCCGATAATGGCCCCGTCCGCTCCGTTTGCAAGGCGACGGGTGCCCCGGCGTCTCGGAATCAGCGAAGCCTTGACCTGCGCCGCGCGAGCAGCGACGTTTTTCACGTGAAATCTATACCCCTTGGCAAACTGTTTCCGCTGTCCCTCCTTTGCCTCGCCTCTGTTGGCTTCGCCTCGTCCGAGCCGCCGGCCCCGGTCTCGCTGGGAAACAACACGTATTCCATCACGGTCGAGGCTTCGAACGCCTTTCACAGGGACCTCGACAAGCTGAAGGCGGAGGCCACGGACGAGGCCAACGCGTTCTGCGCCCAGCAGGGCAAGCAGTTCAAGGAGGTCTCGCTGACGGGGAAGGTGCCGATGTTCGGGACGGGATATGCCAAGGCCAAGCTCGTCTTCATGGCCCTCAATCCCGGGGATCCCCAGCTCACGATGCCGGTGACGCCCGCGGGGACGGTCGCGGCGCCCGTGGCCTACGCGCCCACAGCCTATGCGCCTGTCGCTCCCGCCGCGCCTCCGCACCTGACGACGGACGAACTCTACACTGAACTCGTGAAACTGGATGACCTGCGCAAGAAGGGCATCCTCAACGACGACGAGTTCCAGGCGGAAAAGAAAAAGCTGCTTAGCCGCTCGAATTGATTCGGGCTCTGTCCGTTCCTTGCTCGTTGCACCATCTCGACTCGACCACGGGGCGTTAGCCGTGCATTCCCATGTTGTTGTCCCATGCGGCTGGTGGGTTGAAGGTTGTTGTTATCACACCTCCATCCTCCAGTCCCCAGCCGCGGGGACAACCTATTGAAACTTCACACCTAGGGCCCAATCGAAGGGGTTTATGACGCGCTGTAAGCTATTGTCCGGCTGGCGCTTAAAGTAAAGCATATCAAATTAGTGTAGATTAATCTTGAGGGAGAGCCCCGCCTTCCGCTTCGATCCCCGTGTCAGCTGGACGGCCACTTCCCAAAGGGAGAGCCGCCGCTGGGCTCCGCAAAGGCGGTGCCAGGGGTCAGCTCGCTAACAGAGACCGGAAATCCGGACCCGAGGCGAAACCAGGCACGCCGGTGCCCTTGTCTCCCTAATGGTCCCTATATTTCCATCCTTTTTTCCCACGCTTTTGCGTCAACTGACCCCCTTTTATGGGCATTTGACGGCTTCGCGCTTGGCTGCACTCCAAGCCACTTCATTAGTGCCGACGTTAACACCACTACCCCAAGCGGGTTACCCCTCGGCTGATCCACCTGTTAGGCGAGACCCCCCCGCAGATTTCACCATGCAAACCAAACAAACCCGCGTTCTGTTATTCACTCTCGTGGCCGCCTCGGCTGCGTTGGCGCTCGCTCCGAAGAGCCGAGCCGCCGATGCCCCCGACGCCATAATCTGGTCCAAGCCGGCTTGGCTCAGCGAGCTGTCCTTCGCCGTCAAGGAGTCCCACGATGACAACGTCTTCGGCGTCTCCGGCCTCGGAATGCCCGTGCAGTCATCCTGGGTGGACTCGGTCTCGGCCAAGATCACCTTCAACCTGATCCCCCTGCTGGACGACCAGAAGGACGTCACGGCCCTGTCGCTCACATACAATCCGGAGTCGGTCAGGTACGAGGACGCCACTACGGAGGACTACATCGCCCACAGGATCAACGCTGTGGCCAAGGGCAAGTTCGACGGCGGGTCGTACAGCCTCGAGAACGCCTACCTCTACAATGACGGCGACAGGTACGCCCCGACCTACGCGCTGAACCAGCTCGCCGGCGCGGCGGCGAACCAGAATGACAAGTTCCGCAACAACTACGCCCATTCGCTGGCCCGCGAACGCCGCAACCAGTCCCAGGACCGCTACAATTTCTGGGTCCAGTTCAACGACGGCAACGTCTTCTTCAGGCCGGTGTCCTCCTTGACCCAGTTCAACCTGAACACCTTCCTCTTCAACACGGGGGCGGCCCCCTACAAGGGCTACCAGGACTACGTCAGCCGTTATGACGTGAACGCAGGCGCGGACGTCGGCGTCAAGATCACACCAGACTTCTCCTTCTTTGTCGGCTACCGTGACGGCTACCAGCACCAGGACCAGTTCGCGCTGGCGATCAACAGCGACCGCCATTTCTCGTCCAACCAATACCAGCGGGCGCTCCTCGGCATCGAGGGAAAGCCGGTGACCTGGCTCACGCTCAAGCTGGTCGCGGGACCGGACTACAAGGACTTCAACGCGAACGCGGCCGTCGCCAACTCGCGCACGACGCGCGCCTTCATCGAGGGAACGGCTTCGGCGGCCCTTCCTGACAACCAGTCGCTGACGCTCGGCTACAAGCAGTACATGTTTGTCGCCAGCACGGGCCTGGTCCCCTACGTCGACACCACGGCGACCCTGGTCTACCACGTGAATGCGACAAAGGAGATTGGGATCGACCTCGGCATCAAGTACCTCGAGGCCAACTACACGATGGGCAACGACGTGGCGGGCTCGGCACCGAGCCGCCGCGACGACCTCGACAAGGGCGCTTCGGCCGGCGTCACCTACGCGTTCACGAAGAAGCTGTCGGTGGGCGTGACCTACACCTACGACAAGGGAAGCAACGGCCTCGGGAATCTTCCGGCGAACCTTTTCGCGGCGTACCGCGACTTCGACCACAACGTGGTTTCCGCCAGCATTCAGTATAAGTTCTAACCGGGACCAGTTCCTGGGACACAGGCGGCCTTCCCATTTGGGAAGGCCGCCTTTTTTTGTCCGCGCACGGGGTCCGCGCCCTGTTTGAGGATGGCAAACGGCGCCGGTTTCAGGCGGACTTCGCGTGCCTCGGGGCGATCTCCCCGAGGGCCGAATGTTTCCCGGCTTCCCGAAAATCCCCAGGCCACACATGACCTCTTTGGCGTTCGCTCCCCCGCGCTGCCCCCTGCTCGCGCTCATTCTCACCGCCGTGATGCTCGCCGGGCCCGCTGCCCCCTTTGCGCGAGCCGACACGGTCCCGGCGCTCAGCGGCATGCCCTCGGCGGACGAGCGAAAAAGGATGGGGGAGATGGCGGCTGCGGACTGGCAGAGGATGCTGGACCAGCTCCACCTTGCGGTTCCGGCCAACCTTCCCGCGCTCGCGGACGACCCCAGGCGGCCGGCCAACACGCACCCCGTCGCCGGGAGCCCGTGGAACTGGACCGACGATCTGCCCGGCCACACCTTCGTGCGCTCGGGCTGGGGCAATTGGACGAATTTCGACATGGCGAAGGCCGACCGGTACCCGATTCCCGACGCCCTGACGCTGAAGAGCGGCGCGCCGGTGACGGACGCCGCCACATGGTGGAGTACGCGGCGCCCCGAGATTCTTGAGGATTTCAAGTCGGAGATCTACGGCAGGATACCGGAGCACACGCCAAGGGTCGCCTGGGAAGTCACGGGCACGGAGAAGGGCGCCTTGAACGGCACCGCCACGCTCAAGCACATTGTGGGGCACATCGACAATTCCTCCTACCCCGCGGCCACCCCGGGCATCAACATCTCCCTCTTTATTCCCGTGGGCGCCACGGGCCCGGTCCCGGTGATGGTCGTCGCATGCTGGAACGCGACCGGCAAGTGGTTCATGCCGCCCCCGCCGGGGCCCTCGGCGGCGGACATGGTGATCGCCCACGGCTGGGGATTCGCGTTCGTCGACACCTACGGCATCCAGGCGGACAGCGGAAGCGGCCTGGGAGTCGGCGTCATCGGCCTCGTGAACCGGGGCAACCCGAGAAAGCCGGACGACTGGGGCTCCCTCGCGGCCTGGTCGTGGGGACTCAGCCGGGCGATAGACTATTTCGAGGGCGACAAGGACGTGGACGCGAAGCGCCTCGGGATCGAGGGGCACTCGCGGTGGGGCAAGGAGGCCCTCCTCGCCGCCGCGCTGGATCCCCGCTGGGCGATCGTCTATTCGAGCTGCTCGGGCGAGTGCGGCGCCAAGCTCCACCGCCACGACGCTGGCGAGTCGGTGGACAACGTCTGCGGCTCGGGCGAGTACCACTGGATGGCCGGGAACTTCCTCAAGTACGCCGGCCATTGGGACCAGCTGCCCGTCGACCAGCACGAGCTGATCGCGCTCGTCGCCCCGCGGCCCGTCTTCATCACGGGCGGCACGCAGGACCTCTGGTCGGACCCGGTCGGGGAGTTCAAGGCATGCGTCGCCGCCGGCCCCGTGTACCGCCTGCTTGGCAGGAAGGACCTGGGGACGTCCGACCTGCCCGCCCCCGACGCCGAGCTGATCGCGGGCGACATCGCGTTCAGGCTCCATGCCGGGGGGCACACCGACCTGCCCGACTGGCCGACCTTCCTTAAGTTTGCCGACAAGTATTTTGCAAAGTGAGCGACCGTGGATTCAGTCGACGGACATGAGCGAATTCAAGGTGACCCTTCCCACGTCCGACGGCCCCATGGACCTGCATGGATTCGTCCCAGAAGGCCCCCCCGCTCGCCGGTATCCTGCGGTCATAGTACTGCAGGAGGCCTTCGGCGTGAATCCCCACATCAAGCGCGTCTGCCGGCGCGTGGCGGACGCGGGCTACGCGGCGTTCTCGCCCGAGCTCTTCCACCGCTCGGGGGCGGGCCTGGAATTCGGGTACGACGAGTTTCCCAGGATAAAGCCGATCTTTGGGGCGCTGACCAACGCCCAGGTCCTTGAGGACCTTCGCGTGGCGCACGGCCACATCTCGAAGAGGCCTGACGTCGATCACACGCGGATCGCGAGCTGGGGATTCTGCTTCGGAGGCTTTGCCTCGGTCATTGCGGCGTGCGAGCTGGAGATTGCGGCCGCAATCTCCTTCTACGGCGGCGGCCTTGTCCACGCGCGGCCGGGATTCAGCCTGACGCCGCTGATCGGGAGCATGGAGACGATCCGCTGTCCCGTGCTCCTCGTCTACGGCGCGAAGGACACGGGCATCACCCCAAGGGACATCGCCGACGTCGAGGCGAGGCTGTCGTCGCTCGGCAAGGACTATGAGGTCGATGTCTATCCCAACGGAGGCCACGGGTTCTTTTGCGAGGACCGCGCCGCCTACGACCGTGACTCGGCGGAGGCCGCGTGGACGCGGGCGACAATCTGGCTCTCGAAAATGCTGGCCTGACCCGGCCGGCCGCGGCTACTGCCGCGTGCGGATCATCTCGAGCATCCTGGCCGCCGGGGAAAAGTCCGGCCGCAGCCTGAGCACCTGTTCAAATTCGGCTGACGCTTCGTCCCGCCTCCCCAGCTGGAGCAGGGCGGCACCCCGCGCAAAGTGCGCCTGGGCATAATCGGGCTGGATCCGGATGGCCGCCTCGATGCGCGCGAGCCCCTCATCGGTCCGTCCCGTCCTGCAGAGGATCATCCCGAGGTTGTTGCTCGCCTCGGCCAGGCCGGGGTCCGCGCGCAGGGCATCCTCATAGTGCCCGATCGCCTCGGGGATCCGGCCTGACTGCACCAGGGCGTTGGCGAGGTAGAAGTGGGCATCCGGGTATTTGGGGTCGAGGCGCAGCGCCTCCTGGTACTGGGCGACCGCGTCGTCCAGCCGCCCCGGCATCGTCGAGAGCGCGCTCCCCAGGTTGGTGTGTGTCTCCGCGATGTCCGGCTTCAGCCGCAGCGCCTCCTGGTACTGGGCGACCGCGTCATCGAGCTTCCCGGGAATCTTCGACCATGCGAGGCCGAGGTTGTTGTGCGCCATCCATGAGGCCGGGTTTCGCTCGAGGGTGGTGAGATAGAGGGTCTGGTTGTCGTGGAACATCACGCAGTGGGACCAGGACAGCGCCCCGAGGACGATCGCAAGTATCGCTGCGGCCCCGGGGCCCGTCCACCGGAGACCCGCCGGCACCCTTTGCCATGCGAGGGCGAGGCCCGCTCCGGCGAGCGCGAGCGGCCCGAGGTCGGGCAGGTACTGCCAGTGATCCCACACCCACGAATAGCGGGCCCCGTAGAGGTCGACGATTCCGAGCGCGGGAAGGAGCGAGCCCACGAAGAAGAGGAATGCGGCAAGCGGGCCCCATGTGCGCCGCCGGATCGCCCAGAGCACGCCCGCGACGGCGAGGACGCCGAGCGGGAACAGCCACTGCCACCCGGCGGAGGTGTCCACCGTCCACCTCGGGTAGATGAAGTTGAGGTTGAACGGCCAGGCCAGCGTGCCGGCGTAGAACCAGACCGCGCGCCCCGCGACCAACACCCGGCCGGCCATAGGCAGGTTGAATTCGGCGCCGTGGGCGCCGACGTAGGTCTTCTCGACCCAGCTCGTGAACATCCCCGCGGCGGCGCCCATGGCGAACCAAGGGAGCAGGGGAAGCACGTCGCGACGCCAGTCGATCCGTCCGCGCTTCCACCAGAGCGCCACCAGAAGGGCCGCGGGCAGCGTCGCGGTCACGGTCTTGCAGAGGAGCGAGAGGACGAACAAGGCCAGCGCCCAATAATACGCCCTTGGCTTTCGCGACTCGTCAAAATCCAGGTAAAGGAGCGCTGCGCCGAGGTAGAAGGCGAGGGAGAGGGTGTTCTTCTGCTCGGTGATCCAGGCCACCGACTCCACGTGCACCGGGTGAAGGGCGAACAGCAGCGCCGCCAGCCACTCCGAGCCGGCCGGGGGACGTGCCCGGGCGCCCTCGAAGAGGCGGCGCAGCACCAGGGCAAAGAGAACGGCCGAGCCGGCGTGCAACAGGAGGGTCACCACGTGGTAGCCGAGGGGGTTGTCCCCGAACAGCCGGTGCTGCGCCCAGAACGCGCTGTGCAGGAGGGGATAGTATTGCTGGGTCGCCCCCAGCTCGGTCCATATCCGGGCAAGCCCCCTGAGGGAGCGCAGCGCCGGCGCCGTCACATAGTCGCTGTCGTTCCAGATGAAGTCGCCCGAGAGCGACGGCAGGTAGGCCACGAGGGTCGCGAAGACGACGAGCGCCCCGAGCCCGAAATTCCTCGGGCCCGCCGGCCTGGCGCCTGAAGCCTCGGGGGGGGGTGCGTTCACGACAATGGCACTCGATCAGATCTCGCCGCGTCCCGCGACAGGCGACTAGGGCTTGCTGCCGGCGATATAGGCGGCGATTGCGACCATGTCCTCCTGGGAGAGGTTGGCGACGACGAGCTTCATGAGCCCCGAGGCGCCGGTCCGCGTGCCCGACTTGTAGTCGTAGAGCTGGCGCATGAGGTAGCTCGGGGAGCGGCCCGCGAGCCGGGGTATGTCCGCCATCCCCTTGAGCTCAGGGCCGTGGCAGGTCGTGCACTGGAGCGTCCTGCCGGAGCTTCCCGTCGTGACAAGGGCCGCCCCCTTGGCGACGCTGCCCACGGGGACATAGGCGACGTAGGGTGTCCTCGAGTCGCGATTCTCCGCGCGCGAGAGCTCCTCGGGCATCTCGATGATCCGGTCGCCGAGGGGCTCGGTGCCCCCGCCCGGGACGGCGGCCAGCATGGCGCCCGCGACGTAGGATTTCGGGACCATGTCGGCCTCCACCACCCTGACAAAGGACTCGGGCTTCAGGGACGAGAAGTAGGCCGCCGCCTGCGCGATCTCCTGGTCGGTCACCGCGCCGGCCAGCGCTATCATGAAGTTCTGCGGCGCCCGCCTGGGCTCGGACCCGGCCCGGTTGCCGTGCTTGAAATCGGCCAGCTGCTGCGTGATGTACGCCGCGCTCAGTCCCGAGAGGCTGGAGTTTTCAGGACGCCCGGCGCCGTTGGGAAGGTGGCAGTACGCGCACGCCCAGACCTGCGGCTCCCTCCCGACGGAGACGATCATGGGCATGGAAGGGTGATCCTCGGGGTGCCAGTCGGGCACGGCGGTGACGTGGGCGGCGAACTCGGCCAGGGTGAGCGCGACCGTGCTGTCCGGCACGTGCCTCGGGCTCCCGTCGTCGTGGGGCGCGGCCGTTCCCGGGACGACCGGGCCCGCGACCGGGTAGGCCCAGCTTGGGAAATCGGCGGCGAGGCCCGCCGATGCGCCGGCGAGCGCGAGGGCGAGGCGCGCGAGATGGGATGTGAGCATGTCGTCTTGGAAGGGGATGTCCTCGCTGGGGATCTAGGGCTTGATGGAATCGAGGTAGCGCAGGCTGACCGGTATGTTGTTCGCGGGATCCACACCCTCGTCCTCGATGATGCTGTCCTCGACGCCAATCTTGCGGCCCTCGGCCAGGATGCCGGCGATGTCGAGGCGCCCACTTCCAAGAGGGACAAAATCCGTGATGGGGGCCTGTCCCGTGTAGAGGCCCGTGACAGCGCCCTTCCTCATGTCCTTGAGGTGAAATATTTTCCAGCGGGTGGGGTACTGCCTCAGGAGGGCCACGGGATCCTTGCCCGCGTGGGCCACCCAGAAGATGTCCATCTCGAAGAAGACCAGCCTGGGATCCGTCTCCCTTGCGAGCACATCGAACCCGTCCCCGCCGCCGGGAATGTCCTCGAATTCCCCGCCGTGGGGATGGTAGCCGAGCCTCATGCCCGCGGCCCGAATGGACCTTCCCCACGCATTGAAATCCGCGGCGGCCTTGCTCGCCACCGCGGCGGTGAACACGCCCTTGTGGGGGATCCAGGGGACGATGATGTTGCGGCTCCCGAGAACCTTCGCCTCGGCGATCACCTTGGGCAGGTCGGCCGCGAGCGCGTCGTATTGGAAATGCGAGCTGAAGGCCTTCAGGCCGTGGGCGTCGAGCTGGGCACGGAACTGCTCGGGGGTGAGGCCGTTCGTGCCTGCGGTCTCGACGAGCGTGAGCCCGTAGGACTTCACGAGTTCCAGGCCGTCCGGCACGCTCGCGTCGAGGTTCTTGTGGAGGCTGACGAGTTGGACGCCCAGGGGGGGGTTGGCCTCCGCGCTGCGCCTCGCGCGGCCGAGGTTAGCCGCGACATCCTTTGCCGCCTGCGTCTCGACGCCCGGCTTCCCGAGGAACCCGAGGTCGCGGAACCAGTCGATGAAGCGCTCCGGCCAGGTCCCGTACGCGATGAACCCGCGGTCCGTGAGGCCGCCGCTCGACGGCGGCTCGTCGGGCCCGACCTTGTCGCCAGGATGGTGCCCGCGGGCGTAGATGTGCATCTCGACGTTCGGCACGCCGTCGTAAAGCACCGCGGAGAAATACTGCGTGGCCCAGACCGCGTGGATCCAGTCTCCCCACCCGGAGCAGGTGATGAAGGAGGGCGGCATGTCGCGGGGGATTGCCGGCGTTCCGCCGTGCGCGAACAGGGACGGCCCCGGATAGATGATGCCGGCGAAATCAGGCCTCGAGGACACCTTGGCGAGGGGGTTGGCGGGAACGTCGTTCCTCCCGTCGAATTCGCCCCATTGCAGCGTGGCAGCCGCCGCCAGCTCGGCGCCGGCGGAGAACCCCATGATGCCGATCTTGTGGGGGTCCAGCTTCCAGTCTCCCGCGTGGGCGCGGACGAGCTTTATCGCCTGGAGGGCATCGTTGACACCGTCGACCCGGGGCTCGTAGCCATCGCTGCGCAGCCTGTTCCTGAGGATGACCGTGTTGATGCCATAGTTGGCAAAATAATGCACCTCGTCCGAGGCCTCGCCGCCGACGTTCAGCGTGCGGTGGCCGCCGCCCGCTGCCAGTATGATGACCGCTCCCGTGTTGAGCGACGCGTTGCCGGGGTGAAACTCGATGGAGGGATTGTGGATGTGGATGATGGAGCCGATCTCCCCCGGGGCGGACATGGAGTACTGCTCGGGCTCGCGGATCCTGTCCCGGTCCAGGTAGGGGGAATCCGGGGGATAGAGCGGGATGACCACGCCGCCCGGCAGGATGGCCTGCGGGGCATAGGGCGCGTCCGTCATCGGACCCGGCGCGGGCACGCTCATCGGCTGCGGCAGGGGAGGAAGGTTGGCGGCAGGCGCCGCGTCGGCGGCCATGACGCGCGGGACGGATGACAAGACGCCGAGCAGCGCGACGCCGAGGACGAGCAACGAATTCTTGGGACTCATGGGGTTTGGGGTCCTGACGGGGAGGGATCCACGGAAGAATCAGAAGTTGGGCGATGGCCGACGAGAGTCCAAGGATGAAACCTCCCCGTCGGGGGCCAGGCCGCCGGCCTTTCATGCGGGCGGGGCAATCCTCAAATCCTTCCGCCGCGAGGGTCCTCTCGTCGCGCCTTTCGGGATACACCCGTGACCGCCCATCCAGATTCAGGTGCGAATGATGCGGAAAATGTAACTTTCGTCCGCGTCCCGTGTTTTACGCACCAAGGACAGCGACCACCGCCCAGATCAAAAACGACGAGGGCAGGCCGCTCCACTGATCACTCCCAACCCAAACGCTCAAATACCCGCATAATATGAAAACCCACATCGTGTCCCTATGCTCGCTCGCCGCGGCGCTCAGCCTGACCGCGTCAAATCCAATGTCAGCCGCCATCCAGGATGCAAAGCCGGTCGTCCAGGTCGCCCCCGCCTATGCTCCGGACCTTCGCGCCGCCGGCGTCGAGGGCGACGTCACGGTCTCCTTCACCATCGCCGCTAACGGCGAGGTGCACAACGCCATGGTGGTCAGCTCCTCGCAGCGGCTCCTCGAGTATCCCGCGCTCGCGGCGGTCCGCCAGTGGAAGTTCACGCCCGCCATGAAGGACGGCGTCGCCGTCAGCCAGAAGGCGGTCCAGACCGTCAGCTTCGCGATCACCGAGCCCCGCAAGGACTCCGACCGCCTCGTCACGCTCAACGCTCACGCAGCCTCCAGGTCGAAGGACTCCGCGAGCTTCCGCTGAGCGGGCTCAAGCCTTCGACAGGACGCCGCGGCGCGCGCCGGGCCCCTCCACGGGGTCCGGCGCAGCCGTGCCCCGCCGGATCACTTCTTGGCCAGCAGGTCGAGCACCGCGGCGCTCATGGCCTTGATGCCCGTCTTTATCGTCGGCTCGGGCACCGGCGCGAACTTGCTGGAATGCAGGGACGGCATCGGGATCCCCGACCTGCGGCTCTCGGCGAGTTTCTCGGGATCGGAGGCCCCGATCGAGAAGAAGCAGATCGGCACCTTCTCGACCGTGCGCCCGTACTGGCTGAAGTCCTCGCTGTACATCTGGGGCTCGATGTCCTCGACGTGGTCGGCGCCCAGTGACCGGGTTACGGCGGCGCGAACCCTCCGGGTGAGGGCCGGGTCATTGAAGATGGAGTCCGCGCCGGCATCGATGACCGTGACGACCGGCATGAGATCCTCGGGTAAGCCGGCGGCGATGGCTTCGCCCCTGCAGATGCGCCGGATCGCCGCCACGAGGTGCACGCGCGTGTCCGGCGAATAGGAGCGAAGCGTCAGCTGGAGCTTCACCTCCGCGGGAATGATGTTGTTCTTCGTGCCCCCGTTGATGCTGCCGACCGTGACGACCGCCCGGTCGCCGGGACGGATCTCGCGGCTCACGATGGTCTGGAGGGCGAGGATGATCTGGGCCGACAGGACGATGGGGTCCTTTGTGACATCGGGCCGGGACCCGTGGCCGCCGACGCCCCGGACGACGATGTCGACCGAGTCCGCGTTCGAGGTGAAGTACCCCTCGCCGAAGCCGACTGAGCCCGTGGGTATCGTCGTGTCGTCATGGAGCCCGACTGCGAAGTCGGGCTTGGGGAATTGCCGGTAGAGGCCCGCCGTGAGCAGGTTGCGGGCGCCCACGCCTATTTCCTCGGCGGGCTGTCCGATGAGCACCAGCGTGCCGCTCCACTGGTCCCGAAGGGCCACGAGCGTGCGCGCCGTGCCGACGAACACGGTCATGTGGATGTCGTGCCCGCAGGCGTGCATCACCGGCACGTCCTTGCCGGAGAGGTTGAGCATGTGCGTCTCGCTCGCGTAGGGCAGGCCGGTTTCCTCCTTCACGGGAAGCGCGTCCATGTCCGTCCTGATGAGCACCGTCGGGCCCGGGCCGTTCCTTAGGACCGCGACCACGCCGGTTCCCCCGAACTTCTCCGTCACCTCGAAGCCCGCGGCGCGCAGCTCGGCCGCCACACGGGCCGAGGTCTTCTCCTCCTGCAGCGAGAGCTCCGGGTGGAGGTGCAGGTCTTTATAGAGGGACTCGAGCGAGGGATAGTCCTTGTCGACGAGCTCCTGGACGGAGGGCGCGGCCGAGGCCGGGAGACGAAGGCTTGCCAGGGACAGTGCGGCCAGCAGGGCGGTTTTCGCGACGGTGTTCTTCATCCCCAAGTGTCTAGAGAGGGCGCTCCTCCGGGCAAGCCCTTCAGCCTCGAAATCGGGGAGCCGGGTCCCGCCGACTGCTAGGTCTTCGCGGGCGGCGGAACCACAAGCTTCGCAAGGAACGCCTTCACGGCCGGCGAATTTGTGGGCAGCTCGGGTCCCCCGTCATAGGCGATTTTCCATGTCCCAGCCGGGTCCCGCTTCCAGATCGTGACATAGACGGCGGTATCGACGCTGACCTTGCCGTCCTTTCCGTGCGATGTGAAGTCATACCGGCCCCAGGTGTAGCCCAGGGTGCCATCCTGGGAGACATCGATCTTTGTCGGCGTCCAGACCAGCTGGAAATCCGCGTCCGGACCCGGCTTGTGCGGCGCGGCGGCCTTGGCCCGGGCTGCCATGACCTGCGCCTCGTATTCCGCGCGTGTCACGCTCAGGCGATCGGGGTCGAAGCAATCGTCCGCCATGTTGGCAAGGAACGCGTCGTCAAGCCCTATGGTGGCGACTTGCGCGCAGAAGTTCTTCTCAGTCTGGGCGAGCTCGGCGCAGTACTTCTCGTGGTCGCCCGCACGGGCGCAAGGAATAGCGGCCAGGACGAGCAGCAGGGACAGGATGGTTTTCATGGTGGGTGTGTTTTCATCTAGGTGCATCAATTCTGCCGCGGTCAGGCGAGACGAATCGGGGCCGGGATGCCGGCCAGGAGTCGAATGGGGGCAGCGCCAACCCGTCGCCACCGCCGTGGACGTGCGAACGAGTTGTCGGCCCTGTCAGGCGCCGGAGTCTCGGGCAAACAGGGCCGCCGCGTCCCTGTCCAGAAAGACAGCCGAGCGCGGATTGGTGCGAAGGACGGTGGCCGGGCAGGCCGGCCCGATCGGACCCAGGAGCGCGCCTCGGACCGCATGGGCCTTCCGCGGCCCGGGGACGATCGCGCAGAGGCTGCCTGCATTCGCAAAGACGGGAAGCGTGAGGGTGATCGCCAGGCGCGGCACCTTCCCGAGATCCGGGAAGCATCCGTCATTGACCTGCTGCCTGCGGCAGGCCTCGTCCAGCTCCACGACCTTTGCGATAAGGGGGTCGGAGAAGTCGGCGACGGGAGGATCGTTGAAGGCGACATGCCCATTCTCGCCTATTCCCATCGCGATCACGTCGATGGGGCCCCCGCCAATCAGCGCCCCGTAGCGTGCGGCCTCCGCCTGCGGGGAGGGGGCCTCTCCGCGTATCAGGTGGACGCGGGCCGTGGGCACGGCGTCGAGGAAGTTTCGGCGCAGGTAGGTCCTGAAATTCTGCGGGCTGTCCGCCGGGAGCCCGACGTATTCGTCCATGTGGAACACCTCGACCTGCCTCCACGTCCCGGGGTTTGCCCGAGCCTCCAGGACAAGCGCCGCGAGGAACTCGTCCTGCGAGGGCGCGCAGGCAAAGACGACCCTGCAGAGCGGCCTGGCGGCGAGGCACTGCGTGACCAGCTGCTGGAAGCGCCGGGCCGCGGACCTGCCCATGGCGGCGCGGCTCTCATGGATCTCGATGCGGGGGCTCTGGTCTTTGGTCATGTTCGAGGGACGCTTCGAGCCGGGCGGTGAACCGACCTTGTCAGCCTGCGAAGCCGAGGTACCTCGCCACCCGCTGGGAGCAGGCGGACGTCGCCTGGGCCCGGGTCCAGCCGACCATGAGCTGCACGTTCCTCACCGCGGCGTCCATCGTGAGCGACGATCCGGCAAAGGAGCGCCTCTCACCGGGCTGGCGCACGATCCCGTCCGGCCCCACATGCGTGAGGAGCTTGCCTATCCGATATCTTCCTGGCGGCGCGCCCGCGGCCGCCATGCAGTCCGTCGTGAAAAGCACGCGGCTCGCCGGCTTGGCCCGGACAAAGTTTTTGAGCGCAAAGGGCGGGAGATGTATGCCGTCGGGGATGAATGCGGCGTAGAGCTCGTCGCGTGCGAGCAGGCGCTGGATGACATTGTCGTGGCGGTGCATCCTCTGGGGAACGCCGTTGCCCAGGTGGGTGCAGAGCGAAAGGCCGGCCCGGATCGCCTCGTCGATCGCCCGCTCGTCCGCGTTGGAGTGCCCCACCGAGGCGCGGACGCCCCGGGACACGACGTGCCGGATGAACTCCGCCGAGCCGGGCAGCTCAGGCGCGACGGTCACCAGGCGGATGTTCCCGGCCGAAGCCTCCCACAGCCGGTCGAACTCGCGGATGCTGGGCGGTCGCATGAGGCGGGCGTCGTGCGCCCCGCTGTACCCCCGATGCGGCAGCAGGTGCGGGCCCTCTATATGATAGCCGACGACCGTGGCCGCTATCCTCGGGTTGCGCCGGCGGGCGGCCTCGACGCGCTCCAGCCTCGCGCAGAGCCGGTCGATCCTGTCCGTGATCAGCGTGAGCAGGATGCGGTCGGTCCGGTGGCGGAGCAGGGCCTCCACCGCCCGGGAGAGGTCGCGCGCCCTCAGGCCGTCCTGCTGGAAGTCGACGCCCGCGAATCCGTTGACCTGGAGGTCGAAGAAACCGTCGCCCTTGTGCGGGCGCCACGCCCGGGGAGGGGGCCGCAGGTTTCTCCTGGGGGCCATGGTGTCAGAGGCGCGGCGTCGTCAGGCCGCCGTCGACCATGATGACCTGGCCCGTGGAGTAGGGGAAGTCGCCGCGTGCCAGGGACGCGACGGCCCTGCCGACGTCCTCGGGCTGCCCCCAGCGCGACTGGACGCAAAGCCCCTGGGCGATGAGACCGTCGTATTTCTCGGTCACCCCCGCCGTCATGTCGCTCTTGATGACACCGGGCCGGACCTCATAGACGGGGATTCCCTCGGCGCCGAGGCGGACGGAGAAAAGCTGCGAGACCATGCTCAGCCCCGCCTTCGCGATGCAGTACTCGCCGCGGTTGATGCTCACCACCGTGGCGGAGATCGACGAGATTGTGACGATGGTCGCCGAGAAGCCGGCGTCGGCCTGCCTTGCGGCCACCATGTCCCTGGCGACGGCCTGGGTGAGAAAGAAGGTGCCCCTCAGGTTTGTGCCGACGACGTGGTCGTAGCTGGCCTCCGTCGTCTCAAGGAGGTCGAGCCTGGCCTTGGGCGCGACACCCGCGTTGTTCACAAGGAGGTTGACCGCGCCGCCCGCAAACAACCGGGCGGCCCCTAGGATGGACGCCCTTCCCTCCGGCGTGCCGATGTCGCCGGGCGCGTACTGCACCCTGACGCCCTGCGAGCGCAGTTTCCCGAGCGGCTCGGAAACGGCGGCCTCGGGGCGGACCCCGTTGACGACGAGGTCCCACTTCTCGTTCGCGAGCCTCTCGGCGATGCCGAATCCAATCCCGCGGGAGCCTCCCGTGATAAGGGCTACCTTGGCCATGGCCGGGTCACTTGAGCTCCGGAACGTCCACCCACCGGCGCTCGGCCCAGGACTTGATGCCGAGCTCGGCGAGCTGCACGCCCTTGGCGCCCTCGTTGAGGTTCCACGGGAAGGGCGAGCCCGTGACCACGTGCTTCAGGAAGAGTTCCCACTGCATCTTGAAGGCGTTGCCGTAGCTGGCGTTCGTCGGAACCGCCGCCCAGCCGTCCTTGTAGTTGATGGGACTGTCGATGTCGGGATTCCATACGCAGCGCGGGGTGGCTGCAAGCGCCTGGGCCTTGCAATTGCGCAGGCCGGCGACCGCGCTGCCGTGGGTTCCGTCGACCTGGAGGGTCAGCAGGTCGTCGCGGTCGACCCGGACGCACCAGGAGGAGTTGAAATGGCAGATGACCCCGTTCTTGAGCTTGAATGTGGCGTACGCGGAGTCGTCCGCGGTGCACGCGTAGGGCTTGCCGGCCTCATCCCAGCGCTGGGACACATGGGTCGCGCCAAGGCAGGAGACGCCCTCGATCTCGCCGAAGAGGTTCTGGATCACGTACTGCCAGTGGCAGAGCATGTCCACGATGATGCCGCCGT
>CAZDZL010000008.1:0-51810 GCA_964509885.1 uncultured Opitutaceae bacterium
CATGCCCCACCTGGAAAATCAGCTCGAGGACAAATTCCGCTTCCTTTTCGCGGAGCATGAGCCGGCGCTGCGTGCGTTCGTGCGGGCCCTCTTGCCTACGGCCAATGATGCCTCGGAGGTCACCCAGGAGGTTGCAGTGGTGCTGTGGCAGAAGTTCGGGGATTTCGACGCCTCGCGCGACTTTCGGAAGTGGGCCTTCGGGGTGGCGCGCTACGAAGTTCTCGCCTTCCTGCGGGACAAGGGCAGGGACCGGCACGTCTTCGATGCGGACTTGGTGAACAAGCTCGCGGACGAGGCTGACGAGGCCGGGCCTCGGCACGAGGCGCAGCGCGACGCGCTGGAAGACTGCCTGAAAAAGCTTCCGGAAGCACGGCGTGCGCTGGTCCTGGCAGCCTACGCCAAGGGCATTCGCATGGATGAACTCGCCGAGCGACGCGGACAGTCGGCGATGTCCCTCTACAAGGCGCTCCATCGCATCAGGCAGTCGCTCCTGGAATGCGTGGAGCGAACGATGACCAGGGAGAGCCTCGTATGAACAACCATTGGCACGAACAGATTCAGCGCCACATGAATGGGCAATCGACCGCGGAGGAATCGGCCGCGCTGTGCGAGGCCCTGAAACGGGACGCGGACCTGCGCGCCCTGTATCTCGACTACATGAATCTCGACGCGGCGCTCGGCGAGATGGCGGAGGCGGAAGCCACCGCCGTATTCGGAGCCGGCGCACCGGAGACCACCAAACCGGCGCAACCGCTCCTGGGGTGGCATCGCTGGCTTTGGCTCGCGCCGTCGGCGGCGAGTGCGGCCTTGGTGATATTATTTTGCGTGATTGCCGAGCATCGGGCCGCTTCCCCGTCCCGTCCAGATATAGGCGAACTCACTTCATCCGTGCGCACGGCTATCTCCCGGCTTCGCCCTGACATGCCGCCCCCCATTCCGGCATGGATGTCTCCTACGGCCGTACTCCTCAAGGAGCCGGGCCACCCCTATTGACGCCTGAGCAAAGCCAGTCGCCTTCCCCCAGTCCCACCAACCTAAACAACTCATCCCCTTGAAACTCATCCGCATCATCGCCCTCCTCACCGTGGTTCCTGCCCTGTCCGCGGCAGAACCACCCGCCGCCCCGACCGATCCTCTCGCCGGTGCGTTCTTTCCACCGGAACTCATCATGATGTCCCATGCCCGGATTGGGCTCTCCCAGGAACAGCAGGAGGACATCCGCACGCGGGTTCAGAAGACCCAGTCGCGCTCGGACGAGCTTCGCCAGCGGCTGGAGAGCGAAACTGCGGCGCTCTCGTCCCTCGCAAGGAAGGATAAGGTGGACGAGGCTGCGGTCGCGGCCCAGCTCGACCGGGTGCTCGCTGTCGAGCATGACTTGAAGCACCTGCAAATCGGGCTGCTCGCGGGGATCAAGAATCTCCTCACGCCGGAACAGCAGGCCAAGCTGCGCCAGGTCGCAAGTGATGGCGGGTCCCAGGTCGAAGAGGACATGCGCCGAAGGCTCACTGAAAAGGTCGAGCGGGTGAAGGCGGGTGCGCGAACCTGGGAGGCCAGCGGCCGCGACACATCGGCCATCGCGCGGGCCATGCAAGAAAGGGTCAAGCCGCTGCTCGATTCGGGCCAGCCGCTCGAAGCTGAAGCCGAGTTGGACCGCCTGCTGGAACAACTCGATCAGGGCGCTAAGTGAGAACGGGCCGCGCACTTTTCCTCCCAATGAGACCGATAGGGAGCCAAACTTCCGTGTGCGCGGTCAGTTCAGCCCGCGACGACATGCGGCGTCCCCTGGCGGGGTCGCTCCCCAGGGGAGGACTTCTCATTCGAGCGATGGCGTGCTCCGCCGGGCTCCTCGTCGGCGGGCCGGCACTTGCGACGGACTACTACATCAACAACGCCGTCGGCAGCGACTCCAACGCGGGGACCTCGTCAAACGCCCCGTGGTCGACATTTACCAATGTGGCGAGCCACAGTTTCTCGCCTGGGGATACCATCAATCTTGCGACCGGCTGCACATGGAACCAGGAAATGGACCTTTACGGCGCCGGCACCACGGAAAACCCCATCACCGTCCGGCCCTACGGGGTCAACTCGTCGGGCAACGAGAGCTCAGGCGCGATGGCGATCATTTCGCGGAACAACAGCTTGGGCAACCGTTGCATTTACCTCCATAATCCGAACCACTGGCAGTTTGTGGGCCTCGAAATGGCCAATGCCGACGACGCCCTATACGTGGCGGCGGACAACAATGCCGCCAACAACAGCGGTCTGCTCGTTTACAAGTGCTATTTCCGCGATTGCGCCGTGAGCTCCTCGGTCCAGACGCCGTCCTCAGGAATCTACATCGGCGCCCCGGGCACCCTGACTTCGCCGGCCTCCTATCTGCAGGGGATCCAGATCAGCTGCAATTTCTTCAACAACTGCTCGGCCGCATGGTGGCTCAATGCCAGCAACGACGGCTACGATTCTGTGTTCCAGATGAACATGCAGAACAACTTCGTCGAGAAGCAGCCTTCGCAGAGCTACGCCACGCGCAGCACCGGAACCCTGATTCAGGACAACTGGTTTCAAGATTGCGCCACGACAGAAATGACGACCGGAGGGGACACCGTGGTGACCACCGGGCTCACCACGAGCATGACGTTCGTCAATAATGTCTTCGATGTCGTCCCTGACCTGGGGGCAAACGACCAGACCGCAGTCGACGAGGAGATCGCGACCACGAACCAGGCATATTTCGGCAATGTATTCTATGACACGGCCGGCGCAGGCGTTGAGATCGGGGATATCCACGGGGCCGGCTATGGCTCGGTGGGCAGTTTTTTTGACGGCAACCTCTTCTTTGAAAACGGATGGAGCGCAACCGGAGTGCCCGACGCGGTTGGGACTTATGAGATATCGGGTGACACGTTGACGGGTGCGCTGAACAACAATTTCTATTACGAACCCGACAGCGGATTGCTCTTCGTCCAAGGGTTGGGCAACTTCAGCCAGACCAACAATATATCCATCTCGAACCCTGGCGGCCTTTTCAACGCCGCCCTGGGCTTTGCCAGCACCCAGGAGGCGAATCTATGGTCGTATGAGGCGTGGTTCCCCGGGGGGGGCTGGAGCAACCTCGGCGGCGGGGCGTCTGAAAACGATTCGAATTATGCGTGGCCGCAGCTGCAATTCGGCGATGCGAACTCGGGATGGATCACAAACCTGGACATGTGCCCCCCGGCCGACAGCAATGGGTGGATCGGAAGGGTGTGGACGGCCCCTGCATCCGGGACGATCAGCATACGCGGCTTTGTCCAGAATGCGTTTTTTCCCAATCAGGGAATGCCGGCCGGCGCGAACGCCAAGATCTCGGGGTGGAGCTCCGCGACGGGACCCGAGACGGTGCTTTGGGGCGGAACCGCCGGCCAGCCGATCAATGGCAACGGCTTTTCCACGGACCTTGACGGGATCGCCGTCACGGCGGGCGAGCTGATCGCATTCGCAGTCAACAACGGCGGCTCGGGCAGCAATTCAAACGCCGCCGTGAGCTGGAATCCCACAATCTACTTCACCGGCAACAGCCCGCCCGCCGTCAGCATAACGCAGGGCCTGGGCCCGGCCGTTGCGAACGGCTCCGCCGCGATCACGCTGACAGCCTCGTCCTTCGGCTCGAGCCTGCAATGGTCGCTGAACGGCGTGCCCATACCGGGAGCTACGGGACAAAGCCTGGAGGTGGCGCCCACGGCTGCCAACGAGGGCGACTACTCGGTGACCGCCACGAACCCCTCCGGCACCGCGGTCGCGGACGCGGGCACGCTGACCGTTGCGACAAACGCCTGGCTTGAGAATCTCTCGGCCCGGGCCTACTCGGAACCGGGGGCCAGCCAGCTTATTGCCGGCTTTGTAACGGCCGGATCCAATGAAAAGCTGCTGCTCGTGCGCGGCGACGGACCGGCCCTGGCGAATCTTGGGGTCGCCGACTTCCTTGGGGACCCCTCGCTCACACTGGTCTCGAATACCACTATGCTCGCTTCAACGACGGGCTGGGACCTGTCTCTCTCCCCCGTTTTCCAAAATGTGGGCGCGTTTTCCCTCTCACCGGGATCCGGCGACACGGCACTTCTCGAATCCTTCACCCCCGGGCCCTACACCGCGCAGATCGTTTCCCGGACGAAACAAAGTGGGGTGGCATTGGCGGAGGTCTTCGATGCCGACGGTGGCGCGCCCGCCAACCGGCTCGTCAATTTGTCTGCCCGGGCTTACTCGGGGACCGGGTCTCACGTCCTCATCGGGGGCTTTGTGATTGCCGGGACCACCCCGCTGACAGTGGTCGTCCGTGGCGATGGACCGGTGCTGACCTCTTTCGGGCTCTCGGGGGTTCTCACCAACCCGACGCTTACGCTTACCAGCGCGGGCGGCACAATCGCCACCAACTCCGGATGGGCCAATGCCCCCGCTCTCGGCAGCGCGGCAACCGGCCTCATGGTCGTTCAGCCGCTTACGGCGGCGTTGTCGGCGAGAGTACATGCCTTTGCGCTCCCGCCGAGGTCTGGAGACTCCGGGATGGTGGTCACGCTGCCTCCGGGAGCCTATACGGCCGGCCTTTCGGGTGCCGGTGGCACCACCGGAGTCGCTTTGTTCGAGATCTACGAGCTCCGGTAAGCCGAAATCCGACCGGGCAATTGATGGTGCATTATTGAAGCCCGATCTGGAAGGGTAGTTTTCACGCTCAAGTGGGTGACGATGCGGCAGGGAAGGGGACACCCGGGAGCCGTTGGGTGCTCCCGTGCGCGGAACGCGTCAAATAACTGCTGACGAACGGACCTTTTACTATATGGGTTCAACGAGCTTAGGGGTTTATTCCGGCAAAATCCTCTTGCATCTGACCTGCAAGGGCATGGACACCTGAAGATCCGCCTGGGCTTGGCGGCCCGCCGACAAGTTGGCAGGCGCGCGCAGGGCCAAAACACAACGACACAACAACGCATGGCTTCAGACCCAAGTGGCGCAGGTCCGGAGACGACTCTGCTCGCAGAGGACGTCTGGGACGACCTCCTCAACTACGTTGAGGAGAAGCGCGTGATCCCGATCGTCGGGCCGGAGCTCCTCAAGGTCGACACCGAGGCGGGGCCCAGGCTCCTGATGGAGCTCCTGGCGGAGAGGCTTGCCGCCCGCCTGGGGGTGGACACTGCGCCCCTGACGAAGCCCCTGGCGCTGAATGACGTCGTCTGCAGCTACCTCGCGGGGCACGGGCGCCGCGAGGAGGCGTACACCCGCCTGCGCTCGATCATGCGCGAGGCCGCGTTCACGCCGTCGCTCCCGCTTCGCCAGCTGGCCGAGATCACCGACTTCAACCTCTACGTCTCCACGACGTTTGATCCCCTCCTCGAGCAGGCCGTCAACATGGTGCGCTTCGGCGGGGCCGCGAACACGGAGGTCCTCGCCTACGCGCCCAACCGCGTGGTGGACCTGCCCGTCGAGCGGGAGGACCTCCAGCGCCCCGTGGTCTACCACCTCCTGGGGCGCCTCTCCGCGTCGCCCACGTATGTCATCTCCGACGAGGACATGCTCGAGTTCGTCTGCGCGCTGCAGAGCGAGCACCTGACCCCGGAGAAGCTCTTCCACGCGCTTGAGCACAACCATCTCCTGGTGATCGGGAGCGATTTCTCGAACTGGCTCGCCCGGCTCTTCCTGAGGATGACGAAGCGCCGCCGGCTCTCGGACCCGAGGGACGTGGGCGAGATACTCGCCGACAGCCACAGCATGCGCGACGTGCGCCTCGTGTCCTTCCTGCAGCAGGTGAGCGTGCGCACACGGCTGTTCTCCGGGGCCGAGGCCTTCGTGGGCGAGCTGCACAGGCGATGGATGGCCCGCAGGGCCGGCGGCCCGCCGGAGGGCATGTCCGCCCCGGCCCGCTTCCTGCCGCCGGCGCGCGAGATGCCCGAGAACGCCGTCTTCATCAGCTACGCGCGCGAGGACCTGCCCGCCGTGCAGAAGCTCAAGGCGGCCCTCGACGCCGCCGGCGTGACGACCTGGTTCGACCTCGACCGCCTCGAGAGCGGCGACGACTACGACCGAAAGATCCGCGGCAACATCGCCCGCTGCTCCTATTTCGTCCCGGTCGTCTCCGGGACGACCCAGCGGCGCACCGAGGCCTATTTCCGGCGCGAGTGGAGCTACGCGGTCGACCGCACCCGCGCGATGGCCGACGGGTCCGTCTTCATCCTCCCGGTGTGCATTGACGCGACGACGGAGGCCGAGGCCATCGCCCCCGAGAAGTTCAAGGCGGTGCACTTCGCGCGGCTGCAGGGCGGCGAGCCGACGCCGGAGTTCGTCCAGCGCCTTCAGGAGCTCCTCAACGCCCAGCGCGCATGAAGGACGCCCCGCCCCTCGCAACGGTCGACGCCCAGAACCCCTGGCTCGGCCTCGTCTCGTTCACGGAGGAGACCCGGGGGTACTTCCACGGGCGCGAGGAGGAGGCCGCGGAGCTGGGCCGCCGCGTGCAGCGCAAGCTGCTCACGGTCCTCTTCGGCCAGTCCGGCCTCGGCAAGACGTCCATCCTCCAGGCGGGCCTCGTGCCCCGCCTGCGGCCGGAGGGGTTCTGCCCGGTCTACGTCCGCCTCGACTACGACCCCAGTTCGCCGCCGCCCGCCGAGCAGATCAAGCGCGCCCTGTTCCTGGCGACGGAGGCTGCGGGCACGTGGACGCAGTCCGGCGCCGCGGTGGAGGGGGAGACGCTCTGGGAATTCCTCCACCACCGGGACGACGTGCTCAAGGATCCGGGCGGACGCACCCTGATACCGATCCTCATCTTCGACCAGTTTGAGGAGATCTTCACGCTGGCCCAGTCCGACGACGCCGGAAGGCGCAGGGCCCAGGAATTCCTCGCGGACCTCGCCGACCTGGTCGAGAACCGGCCGCCGGTGGCGCTCGAGGGCAGGATCGACCGGGACGAGACCGACGCCGCCCGCTTCGACTTCGCCCGCGCCGACTACCGCATCCTCATCTCGCTTCGCGAGGACTACCTCGCGCACCTGGAGGGCCTGAAGGGCCAGATGCCCTCCGTGACGCAGAACCGCATGCGCCTCGCTCGCATGACGGGGGCGCAAGCGGTCTCCGCCGTGCGGGTACCCGCGCCGCACCTTGTCAGCGAGGCGGTCGCCGAGGCCGTCGTCCGCTTTGTCGCCGGGGGCGCCGACCTGGCAAGGGCCGAGGTGGAACCGTCGCTCCTCAGCCTCATCTGCCGCGAGCTCAACAACACGAGGCTGGCACAGGGCCACGCCGAGATCTCGGCGGACCTACTGGCTGGGTCGCGCGACACCATCCTCGCGGAATTCTACGAGAGGGCGCTTGCCGACCAGCCGCACGGGGTGCGGGTCTTCATCGAGGACGAGATGCTGACGGACTCGGGATTCCGGGAGAGCGTGGCCGAGGAGCGCGTGCAGAAGGGGTTCGCGGCGGCCGGGGCTGCGCCCGAAGCGCTCGCCACGCTCGTCAACCGCCGCCTCCTGCGGGTCGAGGACCGGCTGGACCTGCGCCGCGTCGAGATCACCCACGACGTGCTGTGCAGCGTCATCTCGGCCAGCCGCGGCGTCCGCCGCGAGCGCGACGCGCTGGAGGAATCCAAGCGCCAGCTGGCGCTCCAGAAGGAGCGCGAGGTGGCCACGCAGCGCGCGCTCAGGCGCGCCCGAGCGATCGCCGCTGTCTCCGCCACGCTCATGCTGATCGCCGCGGCCAGCGCCGTCTTCGGCTGGATAAACCTGCGGCGCGCCCGCGAGGCCGAGGCGCAGACCCAGGCGGCGCGCGTGATCACCGAGAAGGCGCGCAGCGAGGCCGAGAAGCTTGTCGGGTTCCTCCTGGAGGACTTCTACGAGGAGCTGCAGCCGACCGGCCGCGTGGAGATCGTCGGCAACCTGGCCGACAAGGCCGTGGCCTACTACGACAACCTGCCCCCGGAGCTCATCACGAAACAGACCGAACTGTACCGGGGAATGGCCCTCGTCCGCAAGGCCGCCGCCATCTCCGCGAGCGGCGACACGGTGAAGGCGGTGCGCATCGCCAACGAGGCGGGTGACATATTCCAGCGGCTGCGCAAGGACGGCGACATGGGGGAGGCCACGTCCCTCGGGCTCGCGCTGTCCTGGTTCACGAGGACCACCGCGGGTTTCAGCCGCATGAACAAGGAGGACCTCCAGGCGGCGGCGAACCTCCTGAAGCCCTTCGTGGCCTCGGGCCACGCCTCGCGCTCGAGCAAGCTCGCCCTCGCCGACATGCTGCAATACGCGAGCCTCGAGATGACCCCCGAGGAGGCGATAGCCAACTGCGACGAGTCCCGGAAGATACTCGAGGACATGGGGGCCCTGAGCCTCTCCGACCTTACGGCGGCCTCGATCTACGGCGACGTGAGCGACACGGAGTCGCGCTCGTGCCTGAGCCTGGGAAGGCTGGACGACTCCGAGAGGCTCTCGACCACCGTCGGGGAAATCGCCGACAAGGTGCTCGCGCGCCGGCCCGGGGACCTGAGGGCGATGAAGGACCGGTACGAGTCGCCCGATGTCCTGGGACGCGTGGCCCGCGCGAGGGAGCAATATGCGAAGGACGAGGCCTTCCAGCGAAAGGCCCTGGAGGCGGCGAGGAACTACACGCTGTTCAACCCGTCCGACGCCGACGGGTGGCTTTCACTGTCGATAAGCAGCAACCAGATCGCCAACTCCCTCATGAGCCAGGGCCGGGTGACCGAGGCGATCGAGCAGTGGCGCCGGACGACCGAGAATGACAAGGATCCGCGAAACATCACGGGCTCGAGCGGCAACATCTACTACTCCTGGCGCAACATCGCGAGGTACGAGGCCGAGCGCGGGCACGTCGACGCGGCCGAGAAGGCCCTCGCGGAACTCCACCGCGCATCCGAGAAATTCAAGGCGCAGGAGGGGGTGGACGCCGCCTTTGCCGAGGCGGCCGACATCTGGCAGAACCTCTACGAGCTGGAGATCCTGGCGACCAAGGGCGACTACGAGTCGATCCACACCCAGGCGCTGGCGCTGGACGAGCGCCTCAAGAAGCTCGTGCCGAAGAACGCCCTCACGCGGAATATCCGCACCGAGGCGAGCCGGATGGACCACACATGGATCGCAGAATCCGCGCTGCGCCTCGGCAGGGGCGAGGAGGCCCTCTCGGTGGCGAAGGGGCTTACCGACCGTCCGGACCTTACCCAGGCGGACGAGAAATCACTCGTGGATGCGAACGTCTATCGGGCGAAGACGCGGCTGGGCCAGGCCTTCATCGCGACGGGGCAGCGTATCGAGGCGCGTGCGCCGCTCTCGGAGGCGATAGCCTTTTACCGTGCCCGCCAGGGCAACGGGGCCAGCGACACGAGGTTCAGGCAGGATTTCGGCGAGGCCCTCTACCAGATGGCGCGGGCGCAGGATGACAACGAGCCTGGGCGTGCCCAGCGCCGCGCGCTGCTCGAGGAGGCCCAGAGCATGCTGGGCGGGCTCTCGCCCGAGGCCCAGCAGTTCCGGACGAGCCGGGAACTCATAGCTTCGGTCTCAACGGCCCTGACGAGTCCCGGCGAATAGCACCCGGCGGCTCCCGTCACTTGACTCTCCCGCCGGGCTCCGCTCACTGGGATCAGCATGCGCTCCGGGGTCTCGATATTCATCGCAGCGGCATTGGCGTCGCCGGTTCTCGCCGCTGACGCCTCCGGGCCGGGCGCGGCGCAGCTCGCGGACCCGGACATCCAGGCGATCGTCCAGGGCATATCCTCCGAGCGCATCCAGAGGTCGATCTACGTGCTCTCGAGCTTCAAGACCCGCAACACGCTGTCCGACCCGCTGCCGAGCGGCGACGGGATAGGCGGGGCGGCGTCCTGGATACGGGCCGAGTTCGAACGGGCCTCGAAGGACGCCGGGGGCCGCCTCAGGGTCGGGCTCGACGCCTTCGAGCAGCCGCCCGCCCCGCCGCGCGTCCCCGCGGCGGTCCAGATCACGAACATCGTCGCGACGCTTCCCGGGACGGACACCGACCCCGCGGGCAGGATCCTCGTCGTGAGCGGGCACTATGACTCCCGCGCGAGCAACCCGTTGGACGTGACCGGCGCGGCGCCGGGCGCGGATGACGACGCCTCCGGCACGGCCGCGGTCCTCGAGCTCGCGCGCACCATGTCCCACTACAAGTTCTCGGCCACGATCGTCTTCCTTGCTGTCGCGGGTGAGGAGCAGGGCCTGGACGGCTCAACCCACTGGGCGCAGGAGGCGAGGGAGAAGAACACGGACATCGAGGCGATGCTGGACAACGACATCATCGGCAACAGCCGCTCCGAGAAGGGCGACGTCGAGCGCGGGATGGTCCGGCTCTTCGCCGAGGGCGTCCCGCCGACGGCAAAGCCCGACGACGGCCTGCTTTCCCTGCTCAGGGCCGGGGGCGAGAACGACACGCCGCCGCGCGAGCTGGCGCGCGCGATCCGGGACATCGGGGCCCAGTACGTCCCCTCGCTCAAGGTCCGGGTGATCTACCGCGCGGACCGCTACCTGAGGGGAGGGGACCATCTGCCCTTCCTTGAGCGAGGCTACCCGGCCGTGCGGTTCACGGAGCCCGCGGAGGACTACCGCAGGCAGCACCAGGACGTGCGCGAGGAGAAGGGCGTCCCCTACGGGGACACCCCCGACCACGTCGACTTCGCCTACACGGCCGACGTCGCGCGGGTGAACGCCTCGGTCCTGGCCGTCCTGGCGCGGGCCCCGGCCCCGCCGCGGGAGGTTCAGATCGAGGCGGCCAAGCTCGAGAACGACACGACGCTGCGGTGGGCGCCGGGCACGGAGCCGGACCTCGCCGGCCACCGGATCGTGTGGCGCGAGACCACGGCGCCCTTCTGGGAGCATTCCATGGACGTAGGCAAGGACGTGAACCGGGTCACGATCCCGGGAATCTCCAAGGACAATGTCATCTTCGGGGTGGAGGCCTTCGACTCCGCGGGCCATGCCAGCCCCGCGGTCTTCCCATCCGCCCGCCGGACGCTGTGAGGGGAGCCGCCCCCGCCCGCGGGCGAATGCCTTCGGGCGAGGGGCGACGGGCCGGCGCCTACGGCACCTCGTAGATCTCCGCCAGGGCGACGCCGGTCGTGTTGGAGTCCCCGGATATCTGGATCGTGTAGCCGCCGGGCTGCAGGTGGACGATCTCGGCGCAGTCCGCGCTGCCCACCGTGAGCGGGAATGCCCCGACGGAGGCCGACACGGCCGGGATCTGGCCGGCGTTGGCGCTGGTGCCCCAGCGCGTGTTGGAGGCGACCATCGTGCCCGAGGAGTCGAACACGCTCATGACGGGCTGGGCCAGGACTCCGCCGACCCCGTACTGGGTAAGGGCGGGGCCGTCTGCCCGGATGAGGAGATCCTCCGTGCCGCTCCCGGCGATGTAGAAGCCCGGGATCAGGATGTTGCCGCCGGTCCCGACGGTGGCCCGGGTCGATATGTTTGCCAGGCGGGCGGTGCCGGTCGAGGCCACCTCGTAGACCTCGGCGAGCGCGACGCCGGTCGTGGAGATCCCGTTCGCGCCGTTCACGCCGGAGATCTGCACGGTGTAGCCGCCAGCCGTCAGGTTGACGAGGAGGGCGCAGTCACCGCTGTTGGGCGCCAACGGGAACGCGCCGACCGAGGCGGAGACGCTCGCGATCTGGGCCGTGTTTGTGTTGGTGCCCCAGCCCGTGTTGGTGGCGATCAGCGTCCCAGAGGAGTTGTACACGCCCAGGATGGGAAGGGCCAGGACGCCGCTGACGCCGTACTGGGTGAGGGCGGGACCGTCTGCGCGGATGAGGAGGGTCTCCGTGCCGCTTCCGGAGATGTACAGGCCCGGGATCAGGATGTTGGCGCCGGTGCCCACCTGCGCGCGGGTCGAGATGTTGGTCAGCCGCGCGGCCGAGGACCCCGTGTTCACGGAGAGGGTCACGACCGAGCTCGTGATGGAGCCGTCGGCATCGGTGATGGTCACTGTGTAGTTTCCGCCGTCCGACGCCTGGACGCTGGCGATCGTGTAGGAGGCGCCGGTGGCCCCTGAGATCGGGGAGCCGTTGAAGCTCCACTGGTAGGAGAGGCTCGACGAGCCGACGGCCGACACCGTGAAGGTCGCGCTCCCGCCCACATGGGCGTACTGCGCGGTCGGCTGGGTCACGATCTGCGGCGCGCCCGAGATGCCGCCCTTGCGCACCGTGTTGTTGGCGGTGTCGCCGACGTAGAGGTTCCCGTGGGGATCCATTGCGATGCCCTCGGGGGAGTTGAAGAGGGCGGAGGACCCCGTGCCGTCCGCGCTGCCGAAGTGCAGCGGCGTGCCGGCCAGCGTCGTCACGACCCCGGCCTGGGTCACCTCGCGGATCGTGTCATTGGCGTCGTCGGCGACGTAGAGGTTGCCGCTCGCGTCGATCGTGATGCCGACGGGGAAGAAGAAACGGGCGGCCGCTCCCGTGCCGTCCGCGCTGCCCGTGGCCTGCGGTGAGCCCGCGATCGTGGTGACGACGCCCGCGGTCGTGATCTTGCGGATCTCGGCGTTCGTGGCGTCCGCGAGGAAAAGGTTGTGGGACGTCGGGTCGAAGACGATGCCCGCCGGTAGGTCGAACTTCGCGGCGGGCCCGGTCCCGTCCTGGCTCCCGTTGCTTCCCGCGGTGCCCGCCAGCGTCGTCACGACGCCCGCGGGAGTGATCATGCGGACCGTCTGGTTCTGCTGCTCGGAGACGTAGAGGTTGCCCGTGGAGTTGTCCACCGTGATGCCGACCGGTGAGTCGAAGAGGGCCGCGGAGCCGGTGCCGTTCGCGTTGCCGATCGAGAACGGCGTGCCCGCGATCGTGGTCACGACGCCGCCCGGCGTGATCTTGCGTATCGTCTGGTCGCCGTCGGTGACGAACGCGTTGCCGCTCGAGTCGACGCAGATCGCGAAGGGGAAGTAGAACTGTGCGGCGGCGCCCGTGCCGTCCGCGGAGCCGCCGACGCCCGGCGAGCCCGCCAGCGTCGTCACGACGCCCGCCGGGGTGATCTTCCGGATGAGGTCGTTGGTCGTGTCCACGACGTACACGTTGCCGTTGCTGTCGGTGGCGACGCCGGTCGTCTGGGTGAACAGGGCCGCCGTCCCCGTCCCGTCGGCAAACGGCTGCGAGCCCGCGAGCGTGCTCACGACGCCGGCGGGCGTGATCTTGCGGATCAGGTTGTTGCCCGTGTCCCCGACGTAGACGTTCCCACTCGCATCCGCGCAGACGCCGAAGGGCCCCGTGAATTCCGCGTTGGCCCCTGGGCCGTTTGCATAGCCGTTGATGGTCTGCCGGCCCGCGAAGGTCGTCACATCCCCCGAGGGCGTGATTTTGCGGATGGTGCTGTCCCCGTTCTCGTCCGCGACGAAGACGTTGCCGCTGCCGTCCACGGCCACGTCGACCGGGGCCCTGAAGAGCGCGTTGGAGCCGTTGCCGTTCGTGAGCCCGGAGACCTTCGGCGAGCCCGCGATCGTGCTGACCGTGCCCGCGGGCGTGATCTTGCGGATGAGCAGGTTGACCGTGTCGGCGACGTACACGTTGCCGCTGCCGTCCACGGCCACGCCGTAGGGTGAGTTGAACCGCGCGACCGTGGGTGCCCCGTCGGTGAACCCGACGGTGTTGGGCGTTCCCGCCAGCGTGGTGACGACGCCGGCGGGCGTGATCTTGCGGATCGTGTCGTCCGTCTGGTCGGCGACATAGACGTTTCCGTTGGTGTCGACCGCGATGCCCGCGGGGCTGCTGAACGTGGCGGCCGTGCCGTTCCCGTCCGCGCTGCCGGGGACCCCGGCCTGGCCGGCCAGGGTGGTGACGACGCCCGCGGGGGTGATCTTGCGGATCAGCTCGTTGGCCTCGTCGCCGACATAGACGTTGCCGCTTGTGTCCACCGCGATGCCCACGGGAGTGTTGAACCTGGCGGCGGATCCCGTCCCGTTGGCGCTGCCGGCGACTCCCGGCGAGCCGGCCAGGGTGGTGACGACGCCCGCCGGGGTGATCTTGCGGATCGTGTCATTGCCGAGGTCGGCGACGTAGACGTTGCCGTTGGTGTCGACGGCCGTGCCGTACGGCTGGTTGAACTGGGCGGCTGGACCCGTCCCGTCCACGTTTCCCACGGCGTAGGGAACGCCGGCGAAGGTCGTGAACGTGTAGGGCGTCGGGTAGACGCTCTGGGCCCGGGCGACCTGGGTCGCCAGCAGCGCGCCGGCTAGGGCGCCGCAGGCCGCGAGGCGCCTGGGT
The DNA here is from genome assembly GCA_964509885.1 of uncultured Opitutaceae bacterium. Classification (GTDB taxonomy): domain Bacteria; phylum Verrucomicrobiota; class Verrucomicrobiia; order Opitutales; family Opitutaceae; genus Palsa-1447. The sequence goes on from CAZDZL010000008.1 coordinate 14,219, forward strand.
GCCGAGTTGCCGCGCAGGAATGCCGACGCCGAGGGGAGGGATATTTTCATTGGGGGGATAAGACGGACCCTGAGGGTATACGGTTTGTGCCGCGATTGTAGTGCTCGCGGCATGCCACTGGCCTTGGTTTTTGGTTAATGCGTTGCTCTCAAATAAATTAGAACGCTCCAGGGGCCCGACCTCACCGGCCGGCGCGGCGGTTTTTGGGCCTATGCACCAATTCACCGCCGGCTGCTCGGCCCGGCATTTGTCGTAGGCGACCAATAGTCATGGGGTAAGGTCTGGGGACGTACAGTTCCCCATCCTCGGCAAATGTTCCCGACGGGGCAAGCCACAAGAGCGTCCGGCACGCGCGCTGACCGCCCGGACGCTCATTCGCAGCGCAGGGCGACGTTCGGGTCGACACGGGTGGCGCGCAGCGCGGGGATGAGGCACGCGAGGCCGGCGACCACGGAGAGGACGGCGGCCACCCCGGCGTAGGCCAGCGGGTTGCTGGCGCTCAGGCCGAAGAGGAGCGACGACATGAATCCCGTCAGGACGAGCGAAGCCGCGAGGCCCGCTGCGAGGCCGATCGCCGCGAGGCGGACACCCTGGCCGAGCACGAGCCGAAGAACGTCGGCGCGCTGGGCGCCCAGGGCCAGCCTGACCCCGAACTCGCGCGTGCGCTGCGCGACGGCGTAGGCCATCACGCCGTAGAGGCCGATGGCGGCCAAGAGCAGCGCGGTGAAGGCGAAGATCCCGGCCATGAACGCGGGCGAGCGCCGCGTGGCGAGGCTGTCGTAGATCCGCGCGTCCATCGACCGCAGGTCGGTTAGCGGGATCTCGGGATCGACCTCGCGCACGGCCCTGGCGAGCGAGGACGCGAGCGCCTCCGGGGCGAGGCTTGTGCGGGCGACGAGATAGTAGTCCCTGTGGAAAAGATGGCTGTAGGGGAAGTAGACCGAGCCCCGCGGCGCGTTGTCCGTGAGGTTGTTCTGCTTTATCGACCCGACGACCCCGACGACGGTGTAGGGCTTGTCGTCCGACTGCGTGCGCGTCCCGCGGTAGATCAGCTTCCCGACCGCCCCGCCCGTGGGCCAGTAGCGGTGCGCAAAGTTGTCATCCACGACGCAGATGAGCTGCTCGTCGTGCGCGTCCCTGTTCCCGATGAGCCGGCCCTCGCGCAGCGGGATGCCCATCGCGGCAAAGTAGTCCCCGGCAACCCCGAGTTCATCGTGGACCAGCAGCGTCTCCCCGGGCCTCGGGGTGTAGCCCGGCACCGTGATGGCGTCGAACTCCTCCGACGCCCTCATGGGCACGTCGGACACCGCCCCGACCGCCACCACGCCCGGCAGCGCGCGGGCCTTGTCATAGATGCCGTCAAAGAAGGCGTAGAAGGAGTTGAAGTCATGGTAGCCGTTCCATGTCAGGTTGAACTGGCCCGTCATCACGTGGTCGGGCCGAAACCCAGGCAGGACGGACATCGCCCGCCTGAGGCTGAGGCCCAGGAGCCCGGCCCCGCTGAGGAGCACGAAGGCGAGGGCCACCTGGGCCACGATGAAGCCGTGGCGTAGCCCCTGCGTGGCGCGGCTGGCCGTGCTCCCCCGGGACTCGGAGTGGAGCGCGGCGGCGAACCCCGCCCGCATGCTGATCCACGCGACCGGCGCGCCGACGGCGAAGCCCGTGATGAGTGCCGCGAGCAGCGCGACCGAGGCCACCCTCCAGCTGAACTCGATCTGCGCCCCGAGCGGCAGCTGTTCCGCGCCCAGCGCCCCCAGGAGGCGCATCGCCGCGGCGCCGACGCAGAGTCCCAGGAGCCCGCCTCCGACGGTGAGGACGACCGTCTCGGTCATCACGCCCCGGACGACGTGCCTCTGGCTGGCGCCCAGCGCCAGGCGGATGGCCAGCTCGCGGGAGCGGTTGCTCGCCCTGACGAGGAGCAGGTTGACCAGGTTGACGCACCCGATGACCAGCAGGAAGGCCGCCCCTGTCTGGAGAACCAGGAGGGTCGGCCTGATCGCGGCCACGTAGTCGGCCTGCAGCGGCGCGACGACGGTGTGGCACCCGGCGTCGGCGACGATCTTGGCGTCGGGGAACTCCGGCGCGAGCGCAGCGTCGAGGGCGTCCACCTGCGAACGCACCGCCGCGAGGGTCGAGCCGTCCGCGATGCGCGCGATCTGGATCTTGTTGGTGCTGTGCCGGGCGCCGACGTTGCGCTCGCCCTCCTCGGACGAGAGCGGCATGTAGACCGGGGCCTGGAAGGAGAGGAAGCGGAAGCCCCTCGGCAGCACGCCCACGATCGTGCGCAGGAGCCCGTCTGTCCGGATCCTTTTGCCGAGGATGTTGGGGTCGCAGGCATGCTGGGCGCTCCACGACTCGTAGCTGAGCATCGCGACCTGGTCCGTCTGGTAGGTCATCTCCGCGTCGGTGAACGCGCGCCCCATGAGCGGCGCGACCCCCAGGGTCGCGAAGAACTCCGGCGTGACCCGGCCGACGTTCTCGATCGACGTGGAGCCCCTGTCCCCGATCACCGAGGTCGTCTCGCTGATCTCGGCAAGCGAGGACAGCGCCTGGATCTTTCCCCGGCGCTCATAGTAGTTTGTGAGCGAGGCCCCGTCCTGCGCGCTGGGGAGCTTGGGGTACGTGTAGTACAGCGTCACCAGCCGGTCGGGATGCGGAAAGGGCAGCGAGCGGATGAGGATCGCGTCGACGACGGCGAATATGGCGAGGTTGGCCCCGATGCAGAGCGCGAGCGTCGCCAGCGCGGTCCCCGTGAAGCCGGGCGACTTGGCGAGGCGGCGGATCGCGATCCTGATTTCCGAGGGCATGGGGGTAGAGAGCGGCGGCCGTGGGCGGTTCGAGAGTGTCCGCAAAGGTTTGCATGGCGCGTGCCATCGGGAGCTGATTTCACAAGAAACAGGGGCCGTGCAGCTTACGAAGGCCGCGGGGGCCATGCGGGCCCGGGCGATGCCCGAAAGCGAAACCGCCCGTTCCCGCGATTGGGACGCTACGGGCCGGGCGGCGGAGCTGTCGCCTTGAGAGTGCGCGACAGCCGGTACGAATAGAGGCAGGACCAGGCGAAGGAAACCCCGACGAATGCCAGGAACCCCCTCATCAGGATTTCGCCCCTCAGGAAAAACTGGAGCCCGAGGAACACCAGCGCCCCGGCGACCATGATGCGGCCCGCGTTCCTGTGGGTCGCCCGCCAGACATCGTCATTGGCCAGGGTCCAGGGGGTCCTCACGCCGATGAAGTAGCTCGGGCGAAACGTCCCCATGTAGTTTCCGAGCACGAGGAATATCAGGAGCACCGCGTTCAGGGAAAGGGCGGGCATGTTGACACGGTGGCCGAGCGCCTCGGCGCAGATCAGGAGGGATCCGGCTGAGAGAAGGGCCGTCGTGGCCAGGCGGATGACCCCCACCGTCCTCTCGCTCCACTCCGGGTGCCGGCGCAGCTTCGGGTCCAGCCTGGGGATCCAGCCGAAGACCAGCGCCAGCGCGACACTGAGGACGGGGCAGACGAGAAGCCCGGGGAACTTGCCCGCCCATTTGCTGGGACCGGAGTCGTTCCACTGGACCACGACCCTGTCCGGGAACCTACCCCAGAACGCCGCGAGGACGATGAAGGGTAGGGCCAGGATAACGGCCTGCAGCCAGTTTTCTCTCAGCCAGCGCGGTGTTTGCATGGGATTTTCGCTTCTCGATCAGCCTGACGATCCAGCCGATCGACTCGTCGAGGACCGTCGTCTCCAGGGAATAGACGATGAACTGGCCCCGCCTCACGGCCGAGACCAGTCGCGCCTGCCGGAGCAGGTCGAGGTGATAGGAGATGCTCGGCTTGCTCATGCTGAACGCTTCCGCGATCTCGCCCGCGCTCATGTCGCGCCTCTTCAGCATCTCGAGGATGCTGCGGCGGGTCGGGTCCTGGAGCGCCTTGAAGAGAAGGTCCATCGAGCGGTTAGATGATTAGACAATCATCTAAATAAAGTCAACCGCCAAATCACCCGGGGCCCCCGGCGGACTATTGCCTGCCGTCCCGCGATCCGTCAGAAATCCTGCGTTGAACATCGAGAACCTGCCGCAACCGGTTCCCGCCGCCGACTTGGCGGGGCTCTGCGCCATCCTGCGGGACTGCGTCCGGGCGGGGGTCTCGATCGGCTTCGTCGATCCCCTGGCGCCCGGCGAGATCGAGGCCTACTGGCGCAGGGTCGCCGGAGAGGCCGCGGCCGGGACCCGGCAGATCCTCGTCGCGCGCGAGGACGCCGGGGGGCCGGTAATCGGGAGCGCGCAGCTGGCCTTCGAGTCCAAGGCCAACGGCCGGCACCGCGCCGAGGTCCAGAAGGTGATCGTGTCCGCCGCCCATCGCAGGCGGGGGATCGCCGCGGCGCTCATGTCCGCCGTGGAGGCAGCGGCGCGCGCCCGGGGGCTCACCCTCCTGTTCCTCGACACGACCGACGGGCCGAAGGGCGCCCGTAAATTCTACGACGCCGTCGGGTACGCCTACGTCGGCGGCATCCCCGGCTACGCGGTCGACCCGGACGGCACGCCGGAGAAGAACGCCATCTACTACAAGGCCCTCGCGTGAGCGACGAGCGGCAGCAGGACTGGTTCGGTCAGTTTGCTCCCTCGCCCGGGGTGCACCTGCCGCCGCCGCCGGCGGGCGGCGGGCCGCGCGACCCGGTCGTGTTCCGGCGCAGCGCGAACGCCCGCAACTACCGGCTCTCGCTCAGCCGGGACGGCGTCGCCACGGCGACCATCCCGGCGCGGGGGTCGATGAGGGAGGCCCAGCGCTTCGTGGAGCTGAACCGCGAGTGGCTGGCCCGGGCGAGGGAGAGGCAGAGGACGAGGCCTAGGGCCGCCGGGGTGTGGACGGTCGGCACGGTGGTCCTCTGGCGCGGGGAATTCGCGGAGGTTCGCCCCGAACCGGCCGAGAGGCCCTCCGTGCGCCTCGGGGCCGACGTCTTCCGGGTCCCGCGGCTCGAAGGCGACCTGCGGGCGGTCCTCGAGGCGCGCTTCCTGCGGCTCGCGAAGGTCGAGCTGCCCGCCCGCGCCTGGGAGCTGGCCGCCCACACGAGGATGAACGTGACGCGCGTGTCGGTGCGGGACCAGCGCTCCCGATGGGGCTCGTGCACGGCCGCGGGGGTCGTCTCGCTCAACTGGCGCCTCGTCCTGACGCCGGGCTCCGTGCGCGACTACATCATCCACCACGAGCTCATGCACCTTCGGGAGATGAACCACTCGGCGCGGTTCTGGGCCTGCGTGGAGGAGGTATGCCCCGGCTGGCGCGAGGCCGAGGCGTGGATCAAGCGAAACGGGGGGTACGCGGGACTTTGACGGAACGAAGGCGCGGGGGCTTTGTCGCAGAGGCGAGCCCATGACCCGCAAGAAGGAACACAACCCCGCCCGCGGGCCCGCGGCCGCCCGTCGGCTGTCCTCTGCGGCCGGCAAGGGGCGCCGCATCGTGCGCACCCTCGCGAAGAGCACGCTCCTCGCCGCGGGAATCGCGGTGACGCACCTCGGCGTGGCCGAGGTCGACTCGAGGTTCAAGCTCTTCGACCGGACGCTCGTGGACCGGCTGCAGGCGCCGATCACCCGCTACCACGAGTAAGGTCAGTGGAAGTCGACCAGCTCGACGTCGAAGACCAGCGTTGCGCGCGGGGGGATCACGGGCGGGCTGCCCGCGTCGCCGTAGCCCAGCCAGTAGGGGATGATGAGGGTGCGCTTCGCGCCCTTCCTCATGGCGAGGAAGGCCTCGTCCCATCCCTTGATCACGGGGCTGACGCCCACCTGGAACCTGAAGGGCCCCCCGTGCGCCCTGGAGCTGTCGAAGGGCGTCCCGTCGAGGAGCCGGCCGGAGTAGTTGGCCACGATCGTGTCGCCGACCCGCGGGGTCGCCGTGCCGGTCCCGGGGTCCAGGTTGATGTACATGAGGCCCGACTTCGTCGTGTATGCCGTCGGGAAATCCTTTCGTATCCGGGACGCGTCCTCGGTCGAGAGCTGCGGGGAGGTCTCCGCCATCGAGGCCCTCATCGCGCTGTTGATCGGCTCCTCGGGGTGCCGGCTGGCCAGCATCCCGGAGCGCACGACGAGCGCCAGGGTCAGGAGGGCGACGCCCAGGAGGAGAAGGTAGAGGGGGCTCCGCATGGTGGCGTGGCTGCACCAAAGGCACCCTGCGGGGGATGGCAACACGCCTTTTTCGGCAAAAGACATGTTGCCTTCGTCCCGGCGGTGGCTTTCACAAGCGGCGATGCCCAGCTCCCCCGCCCCATCCGAAGACAGCGGGTCGGCGGCCGTCGAGGTAAGGTCGCTTTCCAAGAACTACGGCAAGGTCGAGGCGCTCAAGGGCATCGACCTCACCGTCGGCAGGGGGGAGATGTTCGCGCTCCTGGGGCCCAACGGCGCGGGCAAGACCACGCTCTTCTCGATCCTCGCGACCCTGCGCGCGCCCACGGGGGGCGCCGCCCGGGTGCTCGGGATGGACGTGGTCACCCACCGAGACGCCATCCGCCGCCAGATGGGGATCGTCTTCCAGGAGCCCGCGATCGAGCAGCGCCTGAGCGGCCGCGACAACCTGATGCTGATGGGACTGCTCTACGGGCACACGATGTCCTCCGCGAAGAAGCGCGCCTCCGAGATCCTCGCCCAGCTCGGCATCGCCGACGTCGCCGACCGCCTCGCGAAGACCCTGTCGGGCGGCCAGCGCAGGAAGCTCGAGCTCGCCCGCGCGCTCGTCACGGATCCGCGCGTCCTTTTCCTCGATGAGGCCACGCTTGGCCTCGACGTCGACGCACGCCGGATGTTCTGGGGGCAGATACGGGGCCTGGCCGACGAGGGCCGAACCGTCTTCTTCACGACCCACTACATGGAGGAGGCCGAGGTCGCCGACAGGATCGCGCTCATCGACTCGGGCCGGATCGTGGCCCTCGGCACGCCTGCCGAGCTCAAGGCCCGCGTCGGCGGCGGCGTCGTGACCCTGAAAACGGACAACGACCCCCAGGCCCGCGCCTGGCTCAGGGAGAGGGGCTTCGCCGTGGAGGAGGGGGGCCAGCGGATCACGCTCGTCCACGCCGACCCGGCCGCGATCCTCCCGGACCTGCTGCGCAACCTGCCCGTGCGGGTAGAGAGGGCGGAGGTCCACGAGCCGAGCCTTGAGGACGTGTTCCTCAAGCTGACGGGCCGCGGGCTCGAGGGGGGAGGGGGCAAGCCATGATGCGGGCCATCTTCGCCATCGTCATCCTGGACCTGAAGCGGTTCTGGCTGGACCGCGCTCGGCTTGTCGCCGGCCTGATCCAGCCCCTCCTGTACCTCTTCGTCCTCGGCGCCGGCATCGGCGCCAGCGCCAAGATGGGAGGCGGCGACTACCGGCGCTTCATCTTCCCCGGGACGATGGGGCTGTCGCTGCTCTTCTCGGCGACCTTCGCCGCGATCACGATCGTCTTCGACAGGCAGATCGGGTTCTTCAAGGCGGTCCTCGTGGCGCCGGTCCCGCGCTCCGCGATCGCGTTCGGCAAGATCATCGCCGGCGCCCTGCAGTCGTTCGCCCAGGGGGTCATCCTGCTGCCCTTCGCCCCCCTTGCGGGCGCCTCGCTGGACCTGGTGCAGGGGATGGAGATGGTCGGAGCCATGGCGCTGGCCTCGCTCACGTTCTCCGCGATAGGCGTCGGCTTCGCCTGCCGCTTCAACTCGACGACGGTCTTCCCGATCGTGAGCAACGCCGTCCTTCTGCCGATGTTCTTCCTCTCGGGCGGCCTGTACCCGCTCATGGCGGCTCCCCACTGGATGCAGGTCGCGGCGCACCTCGACCCCGTCGCCTACGCGGTCGACCTGATGCGCGGGGCGGTGCTCGGGATCCACTTCTTCCCCGTATGGCTGTCGCTCGCCGCGCTCGCGCTCACGATAACCGCCCTCGCCTGGGCCGCCGTGAGGGTCTTCAACCGGGGCGAGGATGACTCTAGCCTGGGCGCGACGAACTTCAACTGGAGGCGCTAGCCGGCCCCCGGGTCACATGTGGTAGGTGATGGTCCGCGTGCCGCCGACCCCGTTGACGGTGATCGTCGTCGCCTGGGTGAAGGCGGTGGGGTAGGACTCGCTGGCGACGGAGTTGAGGACCTTGATGTACTGGGTCGGCCCCACCAGGTCGCCCACGGCGGCGGTCGAGACGCCGGACTCGAGGAAGTACTGGTCCGCCGCGGCCGAGAGCTGCCGGGCGTTGTTCAGGACGGCCTTGTCCTGGGAAGCGTTCGTCACCCGCTTGAATGCAGGGATCGCCATCGTGGCCAGGAGGCCAATGATGACGACCACTATCATTATCTCAACGAGGGTAAACCCCCGTGAAGCGGCACGGGATGATAACTTCATGATGTATAGCCGCGCTTGTCGGCCGTATAAGATATGCCATTTCCGGGCTCCAAAGGCACGCGGAGAGCACACGAGGATGGAACAAATTGGGAAAAATTTGTAAAAAACGAAACCGGGTAAGGGGGGTGTTTTGAGGGCATTCCCAGCGCTCACTGACAGTACTAGGGGGTCATGGATTCACTCCGCAATCAGAAAAGATGCGTAAGTATTTTTTTATGAAGACGTTTCGATCAGTAATTCATCCAGGATGGAATCGACGTTGATCTTCAATTTTTGGCCCGGTATTTGTAAAAAATTTGGTAAAGTTGCTTTCGTCTGGTCGGTGTATTTGGCCTCCCGTCCACGAGCATTTGTAAAAAACATGTCTAAACTGACCTCGTTTGAGGAGTTTTTTGCCGATTCCTTAGATCCTGATGGGGATTTTGTGAGCTTTCCGGCGAGCGCCTTTCCGAGGCTCAGGCTCCATTTCCCGGTGTCCGCAAAGTAGACGGCGAGCACGCCGCTGTCCCCGAGCTTGAGCGAGCGCGCGAGCTTGTCGGTGAACGCCTGGGGCGTGTCGCCGGCCGAGGCCGGCGCGAACTTTGCGAACACCCTTGCGTATATTCGCAACCCAGTTGCGCGTTCAAAGTTGGCCAGCTTGTAGTTGAAGTTGAGCGCGCGCGGCGGGTCGGCCGGCAGGAGCTTGTCGGGGTCGTCAAAATGGGCCCTGGGACCCGGCTCCTTCTCGGCCTGGTACCTGTTCGCCTTTGCAAGAAGCGCGTCGAAGGAGGCCTGGTCGGCCCGGAATGCCTTCGCTGCCGCCCCGATGCGCAGGACCTTCACGCGCATAACGTCGTCCTGGACGACCTTCGCGGGGACGTCCGCGCCGCGCACGGTGCGGCCGAACACGGAATGCAGGTAGTTGAGGCGCTCGACCGGCGCGAGCGTGATGAAGAACTGAGAGCCGTTCGTGTCGGGCCCGTCATTGGCCATCGACAGGACGCCGGCCGAGCTGTTTCCGAGCGCCGGCGAGAACTCGTCGGGAAACTCGTAGCCGGGGCCGCCCTCGCCGGTCCCGAGCGGGTCGCCGCCCTGGATGACGAATCCCGGGACGACGCGGTGGAACTTCAGGCCGTCGAAGAAGGGCTTCCGGGGCCCGGGCCCGAGCGTGCCCTCCGCCAGGCCCACGAAGTTGGTGACGGTCAGGGGCGCCCGCACGTACTCGAGCTCGCAGGTGATCACGCCCCTGGGGGTCGTGATCTCGGCGTACAGGCCCTTGGGAAGGGCGGCGTCCTCGCCAAACGCGCCTAGGGGCAGCAGCGACAGGGCCGCCAGCCGCCTCAGGTCAGGAATGAGCAGATGTAGTGGCAAAGGCCGCGTTCAACCTCGATCTGGAAGCCGCTTTTCCCGGGGACCTCGAACTGCGAGCCCGCCGCTTGGACGCTCGTCTCGGTCGCGCCGTCGATCCTGACCCGGCACGCCCCGTCCACGATCTCCATCCTCTCCGGGGCGCCCGTGCTGAAATGAAACGATCCCGGCCGAATCAGCCCCACCGTCTTCTTCTCACCCCCGGGCAGGAGAAGCGTGTAGCTGACCACGTTGCCGTCAAAATAGACGTTGGCCTTGGTCACGACGGAGACTCCGTTGAACTGTGTGGCGACGTCGGGCATTCGTTGGGAAATCTCCCGCGATTCTAAGGGTGCCGGCCTGCGCGGCAACACACTTTTTTGCCGGAAGAGCGGAGGCAACCGCCCCGGTCAGGGAATCGTGAGCGTGCTGCCGACCACGAGGCTCTTCTCGTCCTTCAGGTGGTTCGCCCTCAGGATCTCCTCCCAGTGCGAGGAGGAGCCGTAGAACTTCCGGGAAATCTTGTTGAGCGTGTCGCCCTCGGCGACGACGTAGGTCTTGGGGGCCGGGGGCGGCGGGGCCTCCGCGGGAGGGGGCGGCACCGCGGCGCTGACGGCCGAGGGCGTTCCCGGGCGCAGCGGCATCGGCCTGGCGGCGCCGGGGCCGGGCGACTGCACGGCGAGGCGGGTCCTCATGAGGGCGTTCTCGCTCGCGAGGCGGTTGGACTCGTCCTGCGCCTGGCGCAGCTCGTTGCGCAGGGGCTCGATCTGCGAGGTGGCGGCGGCCTGCACCTGGAGGGTCGCGATCTGCGCGCGGGCCGCGTCCAGCTGCTGGCCGACGGCCGCGTTGTCCGCGGTGAGCTTGTCGAGCGAGGCCTTGAGCTGGGTGTTCTCGTCCTGGACCACGGTGAAGCTGCGAAGCGAGGTCGCGAGCTTGTCCTGGACGTCGGCGAGCTGGCTTGACTCGGGGGCGGGCGCGGCGGGCGCGGGCGCCGGCGCCGCCTCGGGCCTGGCCGCGAGCTGCGCCTTGGCGGCGTCGAGCTGCTGGCCCAGGGACGCATAGTCGGCGGTCAGCTGGTCGACCTTCGCCTTGAGGTCGGCGGACTCCTTCCACGCGGCCGCGAGCTCGTCGGTCAGCTGCTTGTTGTCCGCCCGGAGGGACGCCTGCGGGTCGGCCGGAGCGGCGGGCGGCGCCTTGTCGTCGGCCCTCAGGGGGCCCGAGAGCGCGAGGGCGATCGCCAGTGTGCCGAATCGGATGGATCTGTTCATGGTCGCGGGAACTTCAGGGGATCAAAGCGCGTTCCAAGGCGGACACAATCCACAATTCCTGCCGGGTTGCGGCGCGGGGAAGGCGCCCTATCGGGCGGGGATGCCCCCGATCCGGTAGATGGCCTGTGTCCGGGCCCCCACCACCGACACGGCCGGCGCCGAGACGTCCTCGACCTTGACCAGGAGAGGCGAGCGGGTGTCGAAATCCTCGATCACCAGGTCGCCGTTCCTCAGGAGGCCGGCCGCCGCCAGGTCCGTGAAGCCCGGCGGCGTCAGCACGACCGCGTCGAGCCGGGGGTCCTCGAGTATCGGCAGCACCGGAGAGTCGTTGCACGCGACATAGTAGACGGTGCTGCCGGGCGCCTGCGCGCGAAGCTCCCTCAGGCGCGCGCGCAGCCTCCCGATCAGGGGATACGCGGAGGTCTCGAACGCCTCCCGGTCGCGCAGCGACGCCACGATCGAGGCCGGCCCGCGGTTGTATGAGAGCAGCGGCGCCGCGGCCGCGCTGGCGATGGCGAGCGCGGCAAGGCCCCAGCGCAGCGCGCGGCGGAAGGCCGACTCGCGCTCCCAGAGCGCGCAGACGACGGCGAGGGAGCCGAGGGCGTACCAGCAGATCAGGTAGCGGTTCACCCACTCGTGGTAGGCGACCGTGAGGCAGAGCAGAAGGAGCCCCGCGAGCGCCGCCGCGGCGAGCCGCCACGACACGGCGCGGGGGCGCCAGAGGACGCCGGCGGCCAGGATGGCCGCCATGGCAATCGTCCCTACCGGGCCGAAGCCGCTGCTCTCCTCAAGGCCGGACTGGTAGAAAAAGAGAGTCCTGTCGCTGAAGGTCTTGTAGTAGCCCGCGTCGGCCAGGCCCGCCCGCGCGAGGAACGCGCGCTCGCCGCCCACGATCGACTCCTCCAGGCGCGCCGCCCACAGCTGGTCGGTGGGGCCCGCATACAGGCTGCCCGCGACGTAGCGCGACAGGTTCGCGGCGGCGCCCCTGAGCCCGTCGGGATTCCTGAGCTCCCGGACCACCTGGGGGGGGCCCATTGGGTCCCCGAAGACCCGCGCGGAGTCGACGTACGTCTCGATGCTTCCGAAGAGCAGCACCGCCAGCGCGAGGCCCGAGGCGGCGCGCAGGGCCAGGCGCCGGTCGTCCCGCAGACCCCAGAGCATCCAGGCGCCGAGGATCGCCGCATAGAGGGCCCCCGTCGTCTTGACGCCGGACATGAACCCGAGCGCGAGCGCCATCCAGAACACGTGGACGCCCCGGCGCTCGCGGCGCCAGCGCCACCGGGCGTAGGCCCACACCGCCCCCGTGAAGAGGACGGGGATGTCGTTCTTCGTGCTCGTCGCCTGGTAGACGAGGCAGGGCAGGGCCATCAGGGCGACGAGCGCCGTCCAGGCGGCGTCGGCGCCAAACCGTGCCCGGGTCATGGCGAAGACCGCGTAGCAGGTGCCGGCCAGGCAGAGGAAGCTCGGCAGGGCGCAGCCCCAGCCGAGTTCCAGGAAGGGAAGGTGGACGGCGTCGAAGGTCCACGGCCACATGACCTGGTAGATGCTCGTGAAGAGGCCGTTGTTGAACAGGCCGCCCCGCATGGCGACGGTGAGCCGCGAGAGGTCGTACATCTGCGAGTCGACGTTCGTGACCGGCGCGACCAGGGCGTAGGCGCCCCAGTAGGCGAGGAGGGCCCAGAAGCAGAACCGGCAGGTCCGCCCGAGGGGCCCGGGCGCTGGCTCGGCGCCGCTCATCGCAGCAGGAGGATCAGGCGCGCCGAGAGCGAGAGGAAGGCGAGGACGGCGAGGATCGTGTACGGGAGGTTCTCGGGCCGCCCTGCGCCCCGCAGCAGCTTCTCCAGTCCTCCTCCGCGGGCGGGTTCCATGGGCGAATGAGGCAGGATCGGGCCGGCTTTTGCAAACCTCCGGCTGGCCCGCCGCGCCCGGGCGTCAGCGCGGGGTGGCGTTGTCCTCGGCCCACCGCCGCTCCCAGGCGAAGAAGTCCGGCGCGCGCGCGCCCGGCGTGTCCCACGTCTTGCCGACATTGTCGAAATACGCCCTCCAGCGGCCCATGTCGTACGAGTCCATCATGCCGCCCCACGCCTTGTAGGCGTAGTCATGGAGCTTGTCCTCGTTGCGGTCATCGCCGGCCCAGGTGGTGATGAGCGCCATCCCGTTCTGGAGGCACTCGGCCCTCTCCGCGGGGGTGGCCCCGTAGGCCGCCGCCTTCGCCCTGTAGGTGTCCAGCCGGTAGTAGGCCTCGGAGCTGAGGAGGGCGTCGGAGGCGCGGCCCAGCTCGAGGAACCGCCCGGCCGCGCCCTCGAACGCGGGGCGGCTCCTCTCCTTCATGGCGTCCGCCAGCTCGCGGGACACGGAGAGGGCCCTGTTGGCGAGGACCTGCACCTGGAACGAGACGAGGTCCAGGCGGTAGGTCTCGCTGTCCCTGAACCTGCCCGAGGCGCGCGCGAAGAGCTCGACCGCCTGCGCGAAGACGGCGGGATCGTAGGCGAGGTCGGGCTTGGCCCAGTGACTGGGCGCCGTGGCGGGCGTCGCGGGCCTCGAGCACAGGACGCTCTCGGGCATTCCCTCCCCGCCGGCGTAGGCGCTCTTCAGCAGGAGCGCCCACGCCTGCCCGAGGTCCGGGTCCGCGCGGCCGTAGCGGTAGGCGACGTAGCCGTCCAGCCACCGGCCCGCGTCCACGTGGTCGCCGTGCCAGGAGAGCTCGAGGACGAAGTCGTAGGCGACCGGGTTGTTGGCGATGCCCTCCGGCATGACGCCGGTCCCCTGGAGGTAGCTGCCGAACTCCCCCGTGTGGGCGCGGAAGGCCTCGTCCGCGTAGTGCTGCAGCGGCCCGTAGAGCCCGGGCCTCTCCCCGAAGTTGTTGATGCAGCACCAGACGAAGGGCGTGCCCTCGTACGCGCGGCGGGTCTCCCAGTTGTGGGTCTGCTCGCCGAAGAGCTCCTGGACGAGCACGTGGGACTTGTCCGTGCCCGCGATCAGCTCCTTCTTCGGGTTGTCGATCCACCCCTGCAGGACCCACGTGGAGCCCGGGAAGTGCGCCTGCATGGCGGCCTGGATCCCGGCGCCTGCCCTGCCGAGGTCCACGCCCTCCATGATGCCGCCCTCGTGGAAGGGGTCCCCCGAGAAGTAGTGCAGGTCCGGGCCGTACAGGGCCCTCATCTCCTCATAGTATATGCCGGCGACGCGCGCAAACTCGGGGTCGATGGGGTCGAGGATCGCCGGCCGGGTGAAGCTGGCCCACGGCCCCTGGTCGACGATGTGGGCCTTCAGCTTCCCCTTCAGGCTCGCGGGCACCATGCCGTAGAACCCGGGCATGAGGGGCTCGATGCCGAGGGCGTGCATCCGCGCTATCATCCGGCGCTGCAGGTCGCTGCGCCGCTGGATCATGTCCTGCGACATGGGGCCGCCCAGGCCCTCGACATTTCCCATCAGCCACCACGCCGTGTAGGCCGGTCCCGGGATGAACCGCGAGATCTCGTCGGAGGTGTAGCCGAGGCGCCGCAGCGTGTTCTGCCAGACGGCCTCCTCGCCGTTGGCGACCAGCATCAGGTTGACTCCGGCGAGCGCCATCCAGTCCAGCTCGTGCTCCCAGTCCTTCCACGAGTAGAAGCTCATGGTGTAGTTGAACGTGCAGTAGTTGAGGGCGTAGCGGTGCAGCGCCCAGGACTCGACCCGGACGGGTGCGCCCAGTGCGGGCAGCGCGCCGACGGGTGAGAGATTGTCGCCCATGTGGGACATCGAGCGGTGGCAGTAGTATTTCAGGTACCAGCCGAGGCCCGCGGCCGCCGCGTTGGGCCCCGTCGCGCGCACGACGACGCCCCCGGGGGCCGGAGCGATCTCGAAGGCGTCGCCGGCCCCGGGCATCCTCTCGAAGCGCACGCGGCCGTCGAGCCAGGGCACGCGGCGCGCGACGAGCTCGCGGGCCCCGGGGAAATCCTCGGCGTGGAGCGCCGCGGGCGACGCGGCGAGGATGAGGGCCAGCAGGTGTCTTTTCATAGGGGTCGGCGCGTCAGGGCTGCGGGGAGGACCAGTGGCGCGCGGTCCCGACGGCGCGCGCCCACGAGGCGCGCAGGCCCTTGAGCGCGGACCGCGTCTTCCCCGGCCGGAACGTCCGGTCCCTGCCCGAGAGCCGCCCGGTCTCGCCGGTGCTCTTCCAGAAGCCCACCGCGAGCCCGGCCAGCGCCGCGGCGCCCAGCGCCGTCGTCTCCGTCACCCGCGGCCGGACGACCGACGCTCCGATCAAGTCGCTCTGGAACTGCATCAGGGCGTCGTTCACCGAGGCCCCGCCGTCGACGCGCAGCTCGCGTATCCTGCGCCCCGAGTCCGCCTCCATCGCCCCGATGAGGTCGGCCGTCTGGAACGCGATGCTCTCCAGCGCCGCGCGCGCGAGGTGCGCCGCCGTAGTCCCGCGCGTCACGCCGACGATTGCGCCGCGCGCCGCAGGGTCCCAGTGCGGGGCCCCGAGGCCGGCGAAGGCGGGGACGATCGTGACGCCTCCGTTGTCGGGGACGCGCGCCGCGAGGGCCTCGACGTCCGAGGAGCGCGAGATGAGCCCGAGGCCGTCGCGAAGCCACTGGACGACGGCCCCTCCCACGAAGACGCTCCCCTCGAGGGCGTACTCCGTGCGGGTGCCGATCCTCCAGGCGATCGTGGTGAGGAGCCTGTGGCGCGAGGCGACGGGGCGCGTCCCCGTGTTCATGAGCATGAAGCACCCGGTCCCGTAGGTGTTCTTCGCCATCCCCGGCCGGAAGCATCCCTGCCCGAACAGCGCGGCCTGCTGGTCCCCCGCGATCCCGGCGACGGGCACGCCGCGCAGGGCCGCGATCGCGTCGATCTCCCCGAACACACCGCTGCTGGGGCGGATGTCCGGGAGGACCCCGGGCGGTATGCGAAGCGCGCGGCAGAGTTCGGCGTCCCAGTCTCCCGTCCTGAGGCCGGCAAGGAGCGTGCGGGAGGCGTTCGAGACGTCGGTGGCGTGCACGCGGCCGCCCGTGAGCTTCCAGAGGAGCCAGGTGTCGACCGTGCCGAAGGCGAGCTCGCCCCGCGCGGCTCGGCGCCTGGCGCCGGGGACGTGGTCGAGGAGCCATGCGAGCTTCGTGCCGGAGAAGTACGGGTCGAGCAGGAGGCCGGTCCTCTTGCGGAACAACCCCCCGAGCTCCCGTCGCTCGAGGCTGGCGCACGCCGGGGCGGTGCGCCGGTCCTGCCATACTATCGCGCGGTGGAGCGGCCGGCCTGTCGCGCGGTCCCAGAGGAGGGTCGTCTCCCTCTGGTTCGCGATCCCCACGGCCGCCACGTCGCCGCCGCGCACCCCCGCCCTCTGGAGGACCGTGAGGGCGACCCTGCGCGTCGTGTCCCAGAGGTCCGCGGGCTCGTGCTCCACCCAGCCCGGGCGGGGATAGTGCTGGCGGAACTCCTCCTGGGCCGACGCCAGGGCGCGCCCGCGCCTGTCGAACAGGATCGCGCGCGAGGAGGTCGTTCCCTGGTCGAGGGCGAGGACGCAGCGGGTCATGGCGGGGCGGGGCCCCCGGAGGGTCTCAGGGCTCCCCGGCCGGCGCAAGCACGGCGGGGCCGCGCAAACGATTGACGACCCCGGCCCAAGAATGGCTGAACATGCTCGCGCCCTTGCAGTCTGAGCGCATATCAACCTCCGACACATGACCCCTAGGAATCACCTCCTCGCCCTGGCGGCGTGCGGCGCCCTCGCCGTGCTGGCCGGCTGCGCGAGCGTGCCGGCCCCCCAGGCGCCTCAGGACACGACAAAGTTCACGGTGGAGAACACCGTTCGCTTCGTCGCGCTCGACGCGGAGACCGAGGCCGTGATCAGCTGCACGGGCCTTCAGGAGCGCGCGCTCGGCGACGGCCGGCTCGAGGTCGTCGCCAACCTGAGGAACAGCGGCGCCAAGGACGTGAAGGTCCTCGTCCAGTGCGTGTTCCTGGACGGCCAGGGGCTGCCGGTCGGGCCTGAGGCCCCGTGGCAGACCCTCGCGGTCTCCGGGGGCTCGACCGAGGTCATGCGCTTCACGGCGCCCGTGCTGGCCGCCAAGAAGTACTCGATCCGCGTCCGCCGGGCGCGCTGATCACTTCTTCGGGGGCGGCTCCGCGGGGAACGACACGTCCTTGCTGGCCGCGTCGATCTCCTTCACCGCCGCGTCCGTCGCGGCCTTGTCGGCGGCGCTCTGCGTCACGGCGGGCGTGCCGTCCGAGAAGTCGATCGTCTTGCCGTCCTGGATGGCGACGACGACGGGGGCCGCGGCCCTGCGCGGCTGGGCGGCGTACGACCACAGCGCCGCCGCGGTGACGACCGCGCTGGCGAGGAGGGAGAGGGCGCGCCGGGCGTTCAATGAAGGTAGCGTTGGACTTCGCGCGGCGGTTCGCAATAACACTCGGCAATGCATGCGGTTTACCGGGAGGCGCGCGCCACCCTCCACCTGGCCGTCCCGATCGCCATCGGGCAGCTGAGCCAGATGCTGATGGGGGTCACCGACAGCGTCATGGTCGGGCGGATCGGCACGGTGCCCCTCGCCGCCTCGTCCTTCGGCATAGGCATCTTCAACATCTTCTTCATCATAGGCGTGGGCCTGCTGACGCCGGTGGCGATCTTCGCGTCGAGGGCCCGGGGCGCCGGGCGCCATGACGAGGCCGGCGAATACCTCCGGCACGGGCTCTTCCTGGCGCTCGTCTCGGGCGTGGCCGAGGTGGGGATCATCCTCCTCATGGGCCTGCGCCTCGCCTGGTTCGGGCAGCCCCCCGAGGTGCTGGCGGCCGTGAACCCCTTCTTCATGCTGCTCGGGCTCTCGCTCGTCCCCGTGCTGGCCTACCTTGCCCTGCGCCAGTTCGCGGAGTCGATGGGCCGGCCCTGGGTGCCGGTGCTGATCGTGATCGTAGGCGTCGCGCTCAACGTCCTCCTCAACTGGGTCTTCATCTACGGGCACCTCGGGGCGCCGCGCCTCGGGCTCACGGGCTCCGGCATCGCGACCCTCATCTCGCGCACCCTGGGGACGGCCGCGATCTTCGCATGGCTTCGCCTGGACCCCGCGATGCGGAGCGCGTGGCCCAGGCGCTGGTTCGCCCCGCTCTCGAGGGAGAGGCTGCGGCGCATGCTCGCGCTCGGGCTGCCCACCTCGGGCTGCCTCCTCTTCGAGGGCGGCGCGTTCGCGTCGGCGACCGTCATGATGGGCTGGCTCGGCGCTGGCGCGCTCGCGGCCCACCAGATCGCGATCTCCTGCGTCGCGGTGTCCTTCATGCTGGCGCTCGGCCTCTCGATGGCGGTCGGCATGAGGACGAGCGCCGCCGTCGGGGCGGGGGAGCACGCCCGGCTGCGGCCGATCTGGGTGGGCGGCGCGTCGATGGGCGCCGCCGCGTCGCTCGCGTTCGTGGTCGTCTTCCTCGCCTGGGGCCGCGACATCGCGTCCTGCTTCATCGACGACCCCAAGGTCGTCGCCACGGCCGCCTCGCTCCTCGTCGTGGCCGCGGTCTTCCAGGTCTTCGACGGCAACCAGGTGATAAATTCCGCGGCCCTGCGGGGCCTCACCGACGTGAGGGTGCCCGCGGTGCTCACGTTCGTCGCCTACTGGATCATCGCGCTTCCCGTGGGCTACCTGCTCGGGGTGAGGGGGACCCTCGGGCCCGTGGGGGTCTGGAGCGGCCTCGCGGTCGGCCTCGCGGCCGCGTCGATCCTTCTGGGCCTTCGGTACCTGAGGCTCACGCGGCAGGGCGCCTGAGCCGGGCCGCGCCGCCCGCCGGGGTCAGGGCAGCATGCGCCAGATGCCGTGGAAGACCAGGCCCGCGTTGGCAACGCAGGTCCGGCCCCAGAAGCGACGGTCGCCCGGGGACAGGAGGTTGAACGCGAGGGTCATGGGAAGGAGCGTGCGCGCCGCGGCCCAGTAGCCGCTCCACACGTTGTAACCGAGAAACCAATACAGAACCGCGAAGCCCACGGCGACCCGCCACCAGGGCTCGGAATACCGCCGCCGGAGCAGGATGTCGAGGGACTGGAACCCCAGCCCCGCGGCGCCGATCAGCCCGAACAGGTACCGCGAGTCGAAGTTGCCCTGGCAGAGCTGCCCCAGGCAGCGGCCGCAGTGGCGCACGACGCCCACGCCCGGCCAGTCGAAGTTGCCCTGCCCCAGGGCCCCCGCGCCCGGCGCGGCGCGGGAGAGCCAGGCCGTCCATGCGAGCAGAGGGAGGACCGCGATGCACAGGCGGGCCGCGGCCCCGAGTAAGGGCCTTTTCCCGCGGGAGCCGCCCGGCCAGAGCGCCGTCGCCCCGAGGAGGCAGGTGTCGTGGACCATGCCCGCGACCGCGAGGGCCCCCGCCGCGGTCCAGGGCCTTCCCCTCCCCAGCGCCAGCACCGCCAGCGCCAGGAGCAGAACGCCGGACAGGTCCCCCAGGGAGAGCCGGACGCAGTCCAGGGCGCCGACCGTCATCATGCAGCCCATCCACAACGCGACGGCCCGCGGCCGCGGGGCCGCCCGGAGCTCCCGCCACACCAGCCAGGACAGGGCGAGCCACGCCGCGACGTTTTGCAGCGCATACACCTGGAGCACCGTCCACGGGTCGCCGCCGCCGATGATGTGCGCGGTCCACGAGAGGAGGATCCGCCGTTCCCGGTAGACGGGGTTGTCGAGCGCGTCCCGGATCTCCGGCGTGCGGGGGTCGGGCGCAACGGCCAGCTGGGCGCCGAACTGCCCGTCATAGCCCGTCCCGCCGTCCCTCGCCAGGGGAAGGGGCCGCAGGACCGGGAGCCGCTGCTCCCATTTCGGGCCTCCGAACGAAAGCAGCGACGTGAACCCCGTTCGCCCGTCCCACCTGAGGGCCACCATCGCGAGGACGAAGATCACCGCGGTCGCCACGGGCCTCCAGAAGGGGGACGGTTTCCGCGCGGCGGCGGGGTCGGGGCCGGTGGGCGCCGGCCCCTGCCGCCCTGTTGATAGCTCGTTCACGACGGCTCGTGATCAATGACGCGGACGCGGCGGAGGCAAAGCTTTACCCGAGCGCCTCGGCGAGCGCGGCGATGATCTCGTCGGCCGGCTCGGTCCCCACGCAGAGGCGCAGGAGGTCGGGGTCGAGGCCGTTCGCGGAGAGCTCGGCGCGGCCCTCGGGCGTCGTCACCAGGCCGTAGTGGGCAAGGTACATGAAGGGGCAGATGAGCGTGGTGCGCATGCCGAAGCTCGGTCCCTTGGGCAGGCGCAGCCTGTCGTAGAAGCGGTCCAGCTTCCCGCGCAGCGTGAAGGAGATCATGCCGCCGGTCGCGCCGGGGGACCTCGATATCGCCAGGTAGTTGGCGCGCGAGGCGGCCTCGTGCGCCCAGTGCGTGGTGCGGACAGCCGGGTGCGTGGCCAGGAACGCGGCGACCCTCGGGGCGTTCTCCTCGATCCTCGAGAGCACCTCCCGCGTGTTGACGATCTGCGCGGCCAGGCGGGCTAGGTCCCGAGCGTAGGGCGGCTCGACGATGATCGACACCCGTCGGCGCAGGAAGTCGGCGTCGGGCCCCGCGGGGTTGACGGCCACCAGGCCGGCGATGACGTCGCCCTCGTTGCCGGTGTACTTCGTGAGGCTCGTGGCCACCAGGTCGGCGTGGGGCAGGGCGTCGACGCTGAACGCAGAGGCGACCGACGGGTCGAGGATCAGCTTGACCGAGTGCTTCCGGCAGAGCGCCGCGAGGGCCGCCACGTCGGGGGTCTGGATGAGCGGATTCGAGGGGACCTCGGCCACCAGGCCGGCGATGCGCGGGCCCTTCTCGTCAAGGAGCCGCCCGAGCGCGGCCAGGTCCATCACGTCCGCCACGTGCAGGTAGTCCCCCGGAGATGCCGTGAACTTCCGCAGGATCGCTATGGTGTCCAGGTAGAGCCAGCCGAGCTGTATCCAGCCGGTGCGGCCCTTCGAGGCCTGGAGCTCGTTGACCGCGCGGAACGCCGCGTGGACCGCGTTCATGCCGCTGTTCGCGAGGAG
This sequence comes from uncultured Opitutaceae bacterium, assembly GCA_964509885.1. Lineage (GTDB taxonomy): Bacteria > Verrucomicrobiota > Verrucomicrobiia > Opitutales > Opitutaceae > Palsa-1447. Next base: position 35,103 of record CAZDZL010000008.1, read on the forward strand.
CAGGTCCGCGTCGGCCGCCAGCGCGAACATGGGCCGAAGCACGCGCAGGACCTCCCCGCGCGCGTCCCCGCCGAAGGTCTCCTCGGAGCCGGGCACGGGCCCGGCGCCCATCGCGGATAGGCGGTCCTCGGCCTCGCGCGACGATAGGAAGCCCCCGATGTTCTGGAGGTAGAGCTTCGCGAGCTGCGCGAGCTCGGCCGACTCCGGGTGCGACACGCCGAAGACGCCCTCGCCCGCGAACGAGGCCGCGGACGTGCCGGCGGGGGAGGACGCCTGGAGGTGGGAGAGGAGCCGGCCGGCCATGCGGCGCGACGACGCGAGCCAGAGCGTCCTCTTCCCGAGGCCGTTCCTCTCCGCGAGCACGGCGGCGAGGCGCCTGGCGAAGGGGTGGACAAGGAACCTGGGGTAGCCGCTCTGGAGCCTGGCGGTGACCGCCGGGTCCTTCTCCTCGTATCCCCGGACGTCGGCCATGGTCGGCAGGCTGCACGAGACGGCGTGAGGGCTGTCGGGTATGGGCGTGCCCAGGGGGATGTGCGCGAACGCCTGCATTCAGCCCGAGTGTTGGCCGCGCGGCCCCCATGGCAACCGGAAGCGTGGGGAAACCGTGTCATGTACAGCCCCCCGATTGCGCTTTTTTTCAATGGCGCGCCCGGCTACGTTCGGCCCGTCCCCCTCAACCCCAAAAAACCATGATACACGCACTCACAAGCCTGAGCCCCCTCGCGGTCCTCGTCGTCTCCATCGCCGCGTTCGCCATAGGCGCCGTCTGGTATTCCCCGATGCTGTTCTCCAAGGCGTGGATGACGGAGATGAGGATGACCCCCGAGCAGGCGCAGGCCGCCAGCAAGGGGAAGATACCGCTCATGATGGGCGGCGGCTTCCTCTGCACCGTCGTCTCCACGCTCGCGCTCGCGGTGCTGGTCGCGGCGCACCATTGCTCGAGCCCGCTCAAGGGGGCCGAGCTCGGGCTCTTTGTCGGCGCGGGCCTCGTAGCCTCCCGTCAGGCGACAAACTCGATCTTCGAGATGCGCTCACTCAAGCATTTCCTGATCGTCGGGGGCCACGACGTCGTCCAGTTCACGGTCATCGGGGCCATACTCGCCGTCTGGCGCTGATCGTTGAAGATCATCTCCTGGAACGTCAACGGGGTGAGGGCCGCCCTGAAGAAGGGCCTCCTCGACTTCATCGCGGAGTGCGACGCTGACGTATACTGCCTCCAGGAGACGAAGGCCCACCCCGGCGACGTCCAGCACGTCACGTGGCCGAAGGGCTATGAGATGTTTTGGAACAGCGCGGAAAAGAAGGGCTACAGCGGCACCGCGGTCCTCACCCGCGTGAAGCCCAAGAACATCTGGAATGGCATCGGCGCCGCGGTCCACGACACGGAGGGCCGCGTGCTCGCCGCGGAATTCCCGGACTTCTGGCTCGTGAACGTATACCAGCCCAACTCCCAGCGCGGGCTCACCCGGCTCGACTACAGGGTCGGGAAGTGGGACCCGGCGTTCCGCAGGTACCTGAAGGGGCTCCAGGCGAAGGGTAAGCCCGCGGTCTTCTGCGGCGACCTGAACGTCGCCCACGAGGACATCGACCTGGCGAACCCCAGGACGAACCGGCGCAACGCGGGTTTCACGGACGAGGAGAGGCGAAGCTTCGGCAGGCTTCTCGACGCGGGCTTCGTCGACACGTTCCGGGAATTCGAGAAGGGACCCGGGCACTACTCGTGGTGGAGCCAGATGGGCGACTGCAGGGCCCGCAACGTCGGGTGGCGCGTCGACTACTTTGTGGCCGCGCAGAAGCTCAAGGGGGCGCTCAAGAGGGCGTGGATCAGCCCCGGGGTGATGGGCAGCGACCACTGCCCCGTCGGGCTCGAGATCGGCTGACCCCCGGCATTTATCGGTTGGCCACCGCCGCCCGGCGGCCGCACTATCGCGGGCGTGAGGCTCGTCATAAAGGTCTTCGGCACCCTGTTCGGGGTGTGGGTCATCCTCGTCCTGGTCGGGTTCATCCTGCCGGGGCACTACAGGGTGGAGCGCTCGACCGTCATCAACGCCGGGCCCGCGAGGATATTCCCGCTCGTCGGGGACCTGAAGGCCTGGCGCCGGTGGGGCGTGTGGTTCGCGAGGGACCCCGGGATGCAGATCGAGTACTCCCCGGCGACGACGGAGGTCGGCGCCTGGAGCCAGTGGAAGAGCAAGAGCCAGGGCGACGGCAAGATGACGATCTCCAAGGTCCACCCGACGGACGACTTCGAGTACAGGATGGAGTTCGCGGACGTCGGCATGGTCTCCCGCGGGACGATGGCGCTTGCGCCGGAGCCGGGCGGCGGGACGCGGGTGACCATGGCGATGGACGGCGACCTCGGGCACAACCCCCTCTACCGCTGGTTCGGCGTGTTCATGAACAAGCTCGTGGGGCCCGACTTCGAGGAGGGGCTCGCGAACCTTAAGAGGCTGGGCGAGGCCCCGGCCCGTTGAGCGCCATGCCCGCGAGGGACCTGAAGGCGCTCATGCTCCGGGAGCCGGGGCTCACGCTCGCCGTCGCGGAGAGCCTCACGGGCGGATGGCTCCAGGCCAGGATAACCGCGATCGAGGGGGCGTCGGAGTTCTTCCTGGGCGGCATCACCGCCTACGCGCTGGAGCAGAAGGTGCGTCACCTCCACGTGGGGCGCGCGAGGGCGCAGGCCGTGAACAGCGTCTCGGAGGCCGTGGCCCGGGAGATGGCCCGGGGCGCCTGCGACCTCTTCAGGGCGAAGGTCGGCGTCGCCACGACCGGCTACGCGCAGGCGTCGGGGCCGCAGGGCGTGAAGGTGCCGTTCGCCTGGTGGGCCGTGGCCCGCAGGAAGCCCCACGGGAGCTTTGACTACGCCAGCGGCTGCGTGACCGTCCCGGGTCTCTCCCGGGTCGCCGTGCAGAGGCGCGTGGCCGACCTGGCCTTCGACGCCCTCGTCGGGTTCCTCAGGGGGCCAGCTGGGCCACGTACGCCATGAGCGGCTGCACCTCGCCGGGGGGCGTCACCCAGTCGCTGTAGAGCAGCTCCGGCATCGTGTAGCTCGTGTTGTAGAGGGTGAAGTTGGCGATGTCGTTGCGCTGGACGTGCCCCGCCTTGACCGTGGCGCCCGCGTAGAGGCCGACGGAGCGCGAGTAGACGAGGACGGGGGCGATGAAGGTGTCCTTGGCGTTGTTCTCGTACTCGGCCGAGCTCGGGCCCGCGACGGCCTTCGCGTCGACGCCGATGTTGAAGCGGCTCGTGAAGAGCAGCCGCGGGGTCGCGTCGTCCGTCAGGATGCAGACGGTGTCGACCGTCTTAGCCCCGATCTGCAGCCCCAGGCTCGCCTCGCTGGCGTCGATCAGGACCGGCAGGCTCCAGCGCCCGTTCGGCTTCTTGACCATGATGACCCCGTAGCCGCCCTTTACGCCGAAGATGAAGCCCGCCTTGAACTGGCTCAGGATCATCACCGCCCGGGCCTTCTGCCACACGCCCTGCGGGATGGCGGTCGCGGGGTTGGCCATGAACTCCCGCACGATCGCCTCGCAGGTCTCGACGCGGACGACGAGGTCGGACCGCGGCGTGCTCGAGTCATTGGCGTGCAGGGACGTGGCGCCCAGGATCGCGACGAGGGGCAAAAGGAGGAGTTTCTTGATGGCGTGATTCATAGAGGAGGCGGTCGCGGGCCCGCAGGGGACCGCCGAGGGATCAAAACAGGGTGAGGACGACTTGGAAAGCGCGGAGTGGGGTAAGTTCCGGCCGTCCGCGGGGCCTAGTCCAGGCCGCGGGCCGCCAGCTGGTCCTCGTCCCAGCCCAGGAAGTGGCCGAGCTCGTGCAGGTAGGTGAGGCGGACCTCCTCCCGGTAGGCCCCGACGTCCTCGCCGGCGAAGTCCCAGAGGTTGGCCGTGTAGATGTGGATCTGCGCGGGCGCGGCGTCGCCCGCCCCCGGCTCCTCCCCGTGGGGGCGGCCCGTGAAGAGCCCGAGGAGGTCCGGCTCGAAGCCCTCGGCGAGGACGTCCGGCCCCGGCGCGGACTCGAAGTGGACCGGCACGGCGCGCGCGGCCCCCCGGATGTCCGTGGGCAGCTCGCGCTGGGTGGCGGCGACCGCCTCGGAGGCGATCCGCTCTAGCCTCGAGGCCTTCATCGCGCCTCTGTCGAGAGGTCGAACGCCTCGAACCTCTCGCCCAGGAACCACACGCCCACCGCCGCCTCCCCCGCGAGGATCAGGAGCGCCGCCGCTGTCGCCAGGACGATGCCGGCCGAGGTCCCCAGCACCCAGGAGGACGAGAAGTAGACGAGGGCCGCGGCGCCCGCCGCCGGCACGGCGACCAGGAGCGCGAACAGGAGCTGGAGCACGCCGAAGAGCAGGCGCTGCCCGAACATCTCGATGCCGCCCGTCCTGGACCGCGTCGCCTGGTACCACGCGGGCATCAGGATCATCACCGTGTTGGGCACGATGAGCTGGATCAGGCAGAGGAGGGGCGCGACGAGCCCCAGGCAGACGGTCGCCGTCCCGCGCACGCCCGGCGTCAGCCACCCGAGGCTCCTTCCCGGGTCGAGGCAGGCCGCCGCGGCGAGGATGATGACCCAAAGGAGCGTGGTAAGGATGGCCGCGGGCGCCAGGAGCTCGCCCAGCGCGAGCCTCCATCCCTCAAGGGGGAAGGTCTTCAGGAGGTCCGCGTTCGGCAGGTCGCTGCGCAGGTCCTGCCTGGCGATCTGCGGGCCGAGGATGAGGGTGTAGCCGGCGGCGACGGCGCAGCAGAGGAGCACGAAGAGCCCGAAGGTGGCCCCGCCCTCGGGCGAGGTGCGCATCCTGAGGAAGGGCCCGGAGATGACGTACATCCAGACCGCCAGGCCGACGACGATCCCGACCGTCCTGCGCCCGAAGACCGCGCTCCGCAGCGAGAGGAGGTTCTTCCAGAGGAAGGCGACCTCGGGCAGCCCGCGCGGCGGCAGCGGGAACGGGCCCGACAGGGGCTTCAGCCTGGACCCGCCGAGCCTCGGCGATTCGCCGCGCTGCATGGCCGAGCGCATGGCGGAGCGCCTCGCCGCGATCGCCATCGAGCCCTCCTCAAACCGGGCGTTGGAGCTGGCCACCCAGTAGTAGTGGAGGCCGACGACGGCCAGGGCCGGGGGGAGCGCCGCGGCGAACTCCCGGTAGCCGGTCGCGAGGTACGGGCCGAGGACGATCCGGAACGGAAGCGTGAGCCAGTGGAAGGCCGGCGACTGCTGCAGCTGCCCGACCAGCCGGTCGGCACCGGCGCCGATGCCGCCGGGGTCCGAGAGGAAGGCTCCCACGAACCCGACCGACGAGAAATAGACCGCGACGACGTATGCGACGATCGCCGCCACGGCCGCCAGCCTCCAGAGCAGGAAGTGCCGGCTCCTCTCCCTCAGGACGGAGAGCATGAGGTTCGTGCCGTTCACGTGCAGGTCGATCGTCGCGAGGATGATCCACCAGCCGGCCGCGTGCAGCGCCCGGTGGCCGCCGAAGGAGCCCGATCGGCTGAAGAAAGCCGTGATGAGCACGGCCGAGAAGAGGATGGCGGCCTGGGTGCTCAGCAGCCGGTAGTGGATGAGGGACCTCCTCGGCACCGGGGCGGGGAAGAGGAACGCGATCTCCGCCTCCGAGAACGCGAGCCCGGCCTTCTCGGGCGGCGACATCCACGCGTAAGCGACCCGGACGAGGCCGATGAGGCAGAGCAGCGCGCCGACCAGGCCGGCGCCGAGGACCCCGGCGGTCTGGCCGCCCTGCGGGGAAAAGCCCGCGCGGGCGCCGCCCATCTGCCTGACAACGAAGAAATACAGGTACGCCGCGGCCGACGCCGCGCCGATGAGGTACTTCGGCTGGCGCAGGCGGCCCAGGCGTTGGACGACGAGGTTGCGCAGCGTCGTGAGCCGCAGGTAGAGGAGGGCGCCGATCATGCGGGAGGGCGGGGCGCCTTCAGGTCTCCGACCCGCCGGTCGCGCGGATGAAGATCTCCTCGAGGCTCACGTTGGCCTCGCCGTTGCTGAACTGTGCCGCGACCTCCGCCAGCGTGCCGTCGGCCACCTTCTCCCCCTTCTTGAGGATGAGGACGTTCGTGCACACCTCCTGGAGGAGGTGAAGCAGGTGGGAGCTGAGGACGACCGCCGCACCCTCGCGCGCGCGCCGCACGATGGAGTCCTTCATGCGCCGGATGCCGAGGGGGTCGAGCCCCGTCAGCGGCTCGTCGAAGAACATCACCCGCGGCGAGTGCAGGAGCCCGCACGCGATCACGAGCTTCTGCTTCATGCCGCGGGAAAGCTCCCCGGGCAGCACGTCGGCCTTCTCCGCAAGCTCGAGCTCCTCGAGGAGCGGCCTCGCGATGGCCTCGCTGTCGGCGACGCCGTAGATCCTCGCGACGAAAGTCAGGTGCTGGCGGACGGTCAGGTAGTCGAACAGGCGCGGCTCGTCCGGGAAGAACGCGAGCTGGCGCTTCGCGGCCACGGGGTCGGCCGACAGGTCGTGGCCCGCGATGCGGACCGTGCCGCCGGAGGGCGGGATGATCCCCGCGAGGCAGCGCAGCGTGGTCGTCTTGCCGGCCCCGTTGGGGCCGACGAGGCCCAGCACCTCGCCCGGCTTCACGGTGAGCGACAGGTTCCGGACGGCCGTGAAGCTGCCGTATTGCTTGGTAAGCGCCTCAACCTCAATCATCGGCGGGAACGCTGCGCGCTCGCGCCGCCCGGGGCAAGTCCATCGGGGCAAAATCAGGTAACCAAGGGCGGCCGCGGCCGTCATACTGCTTACTCCAAAATGAAAACATCACGCGCCCTCTCCCTCCCGCTGCTTTGCGCGGGACTCGCCCTCACCCTGGCCCCGGCTCGCGCCGACACGACCTCCGCCCCCCCTGAGCCGCAGCAGGAACCCGCAGGCCCGGGCGCCGCGCCCGGCACGGGTTCCCCGGCGCAGCCGCCGGCCCACCACAGGCGCATGCACCCCATGTTCGTCCTCGGCGAGCTGACCGAGAGGCTCTCCCTCACGCCCGACCAGCAGAAGGAGGTGGGCGCCATCATCGCCGACTTCGACGGCCAGGTCATGGCGATCCGCAAGGACGACGCGATCGCGCGCGAGGACAAGCGGGGGAAGGTGAAGGCGATCACCGAGGCGACGCGCGGCAGGATACGCGCGGCGCTCACGCCCGAGCAGCAGAAGATCTTCGACACGCGCCCGATCCACACGCAGCAGGCCGGGCCGGCCGCAGCCCCGACGCCGACTCCCGCAAACTAGGCGGGGCGGCATGGGCCGCGGGTTTTTCTGCGTGCGTTCGCGCTCGATTGCGTCATCCCTCGCTCACGCGAGATGACCATTGGGGAGCTCTTTAGACTCATCCTTCCCGTATTCGCGCTGATCGCGGTCGGCGTGGCCCTTCGCCGTTGCCACTGGGTCGAGGGGGCAGCCGAGACGAGCCTGCTGCGCCTCGTCGTGTACGTGTGCATGCCCTGCCTCGTGTTCGACACGATCGTCGGCAACGCCTCGCTGCGCGACCCGGGCAACCTGCTGCTGCCCCCGCTCGCGGGGTTCGCGACGACCGCCGCGGGATTCGGGGTGGCCTACCTCGCCGCGCGCGCGATAGGGCTCGCGAAGGGGACGGGGCTGCGGACCTTCGCGGTCTCCGCGGGCATCGGAAACTACAGCTACCTGCCGCTCCCGATCGTCGGCGCAATCTGGGGCGCGCGGGCGCAGGGAGTCGTGCTGGTGCACAACATGGGGGTGGACTTTGCGCTCTGGTCCGTCGGTCTCCTCATCCTCACGGGCTCGTCGCCCCGCGCCGGGTGGAAGAGGCTCGTCTCGCCCATGCTGGTCACGCTCCTCGCAGCGGTCGCGATCAACCTCTCGGGACTCGCCCCCCTCGTCCCGGAGGTCGTGGGGAGCCTGGCCCGGTCGCTCGGCGTGTGCGCCGTCCCGATCGGCCTCATCATGACGGGCGCCAACCTCGCCGACCACCTCGACGAGCCCTCGAGGCTGCTCCACCGGAACGTCGCCCTGGCGGCGTGCGCGGTGCGCCTCGGGATCATGCCGGTCCTCATGCTCTGCTTCGCCCGCTGGCTCCCGTGCTCGGTCGAGCTCAAGCGGGTCCTGGTCGTCCAGGCCGCGATGCCCGCGGCCGTGTTCCCGATCATCATGGCGCGCTACTACGGCGGCCAGCCGCTCACGGCCGTGCAGGTCGTCCTCTCGACGACGGCCGCCGGCCTGCTCACGTGCCCGCTCTGGATACGGGCCGGCCTCTCGTGGGTCGGCGTCGGCTAGGCGTGGCCTTTGCGCGGGAAATGTGCCATGGTCCGGGGATGCCTCGCAGAATCCTGATCCCCGTCCTGGCGGCGCTCCTGTGCGCGGTCGGCCGCGCGGCCGACGCGCCGGCAGCGGCGATCGAGCGGCAGCTCGCCGACGCGGTGAAGTCCGAGCGCGTCACCGTGGTGCACTTCTGGGCGCCGTGGTGCCCGAACTGCAAGGCGGAGCTCGCGAACGGCGGGTGGAGCGGGTTCATCGCCGCGCACCCCGGCGCAAACTTCGTCTTCGTGACCATATGGAATCCCGCGGACGGGCGGGAGCTCCTCGAGGCCAACGGCGTGGGCGCCCAGAAGAACTTCCAGCTCCTCCTGCACCCGAACGGCTCGCGAAAGAGGGACGAGAAGGTGACGGAGCTCCTCGGCCTGCCGATCTCGTGGATCCCGACGACCTGGGTGTTCCGGGACGGCAAGCTGCGCTACGCGATGAACTACGGGGAGCTCCACTTCCCGGTCCTGGACCAGCTGATCCGGGACTCGTCGGAGAGCTGGGACCGCTGAGCGCCGCCATGCCCGAGAAGCCGGCCATCGCCTTCATAGGGACCGGAGTGATGGGCCGCAGCATGGCCGGGCACCTGATGGCCGCCGGCCACGCGCTGCACGTCTTCAACAGGACCAGGGAGAAGGCGAAGCCGCTCCTCGACGTGGGCGCGCGCTGGCACGACTCGGCCGGGGAGGCCGCGGCGAACGCCGGGGTCGTCATCACCATGCTCGGGTTCCCGCATGACGTTGAGGAGAGCTACCTCGGGAAGGGCGGCATCGTCGAGCGGGCGCCGAAGGGCGCGCTCCTCATCGACATGACGACGTCGAGCCCGATCCTCGCCCGCAGGATCTCCGCGGCCGCCTCTGCGAAGGGCCAGGCCGCGCTCGACGCGCCCGTCTCGGGCGGCGACATCGGCGCCCGCGAGGCGCGCCTCGTGATCATGGTCGGCGGCGATCCTGCGGCCTTCGAGCGGGCGCAGCCGATCCTCGCGGTAATCGGGAAAAACATCGCGCTCCAGGGCCCCGCGGGGGCCGGCCAGCATTGCAAGATGGCGAACCAGATCGCGTGCGCCGTCGGCATGGTGGCCTGGGTCGAGGCCCTCGCCTACGCCAAGCGGGCGGGGCTCGACCCGTCCCGCGTCCACGGGAGCATCAGCGGCGGCGCGGCCGGAAGCTGGGCCCTCACCCACCTCGGCCCCCGCGCCCTCGCGGGCGACTTCGCCCCGGGCTTCTACGTGAAGCACATCAGGAAGGACATCGGGATCGCCGTCGCGTCCGCGGATGAGATGGGCCTCGCTCTCCCCGGGCTCGACTGCGCGAGGAAGCTTTACGACCAGGTGGCCTCCAAGGGGTGGGAGGAGTTCGGGACGCAGGTCCTCTACCGCCTCTACACATCGCTTTAGCCCTGCTCCGCGGGCGGCGGCGTGAACCCCCGGCGCATGACGTTCTCCGCGATCGCGCGCGGGAAGAGGAAGTTCTCGAGGTAGCCCTTCCCGCCCGCCTTGGTGCCCCCGCCCGACATCGCGAAGCCGCCGAAGGGGTGGCGCTGGACGATCGCCCCGGTGATGCCGCGGTTCAGGTAGAGGTTGCCGACCCGGTACTCGCGCTGCGCGCGCTCGAGCGCGCTCGGGCTGCGCGAGAAGAGGCCGCCCGTGAGCGCGTAGTCGACGTCCATCGCGATGCGCAGGGCCTCGCCCAGGTCCTTGGCGCGCAGGATCGCGACGACCGGCCCGAAGATCTCCTCGCGGGCGATCGCCGCCGAGGGGGGGACGTCCGCGAACACCGTGGGCGGCACGTAGGTGCCGGTGAGCCCCGCGGGAAGTGGCGCCTGGAAGGCCATCCGCGCCTCCCTTTGCCCCCGCTCGATGAGGCCGAGTATCTTGCCCTGCGCCTCCGCGTCGATGACGGGGCCGACAAGCGTGCCGGGCTCAGCCGGGTCGCCTACGGGGATGGAGGCGCACGCCGCCACGAAGCGGGCGACGAAGTGGTCGTAGACGCCGTCCAGCACGATGAGCCGCGAGAGCGCGGAGCATTTCTGGCCGGAGAACCCGAAAGCGCTGTAGAGCGCGGCGGGGATCGCCTCGTCCAGGTCGGCGTCGTTGTCGATGATGAGGGCATTCTTGCCGCCCATCTCGCAGACCACCTTCTTAAGGTTGGCCTGCCCGGGGTGCGTCCTGCCGGCGGCCTCCCAGATCCTGCAGCCGACCGCGCGCGACCCGGTGAAGGCGATGAAGTCGATCCCGGGATGGGAGACCAGGCGCGCGCCGACGTCCTCGCCCAGGCCCGGCACGAAGTTAAGGACGCCGGCCGGGACGCCCGCCTCGGTCAGGATGTCCATGAGAGCAGCGGCGACCACGGTCGTCTGCTCCGCGGGCTTCATGATGACGGCGTTGCCCGCGACCAGGGGGGCGACCGTGAGCCCGCAGAGGATGGCGAGCGGGAAGTTCCAGGGCGCTATGGCGACGCCGACGCCGCGGGACGTCCAGACCTGGGTGTCGCGCTCGCCCGGCACGTCCTGGGTGACGCGGGGCCGCTCGAGCTCCCGGATCTCCGAGGCGTAGTACCGGCAGAAATCCACCGCCTCCGAGATGTCGGCGTCCGCCTCGACCCACGGCTTGGCCGCCTCGTAGACCTCGAGCGCGTTGAGCTCGAAGCGGCGCGCCTCGATGAGAGCGGCCGCGCGGTCGAGGACATCGGCGCGCTCGGAGGCCGGCCGGGCGGCCCACGCCGGCCACGCGGCGCGCGCCGCGGCCACCGCCGCGTCGGCGTCGGCGACCGTGGCCCTGGCCCAGTGGCCGACAACCTGCGCGGGGCGTGCGGGGTTGGTGGAGGCGACCTTCTCGCGGTCGGAGATGCGCCTGCCGCCGATCACGATCGGGTGCGTGCGGCCCAGGCCCCGGGCGACCGACTCGAGGGCGGAGCGCATCCGCGCGCGGTTGGCCTCGACGCTGAAGTCGGTGTTGGGGGCGTTGCGGAACGCGGCGGGGGCGGCGGGCGCCGCCGCCCGGGTGGCCAGGAGCCCGACGGGGTTCTGGAGCAGCGCGTCGCGCGACGCGCCGCCCGCGTCCTTCGCCCGGAGGAAACCCTCGTTCGAGGTGTTCTCGAGCAGCCTGCGCACGAGGTAGGCCATCCCGGGGAGCAGGTCGCCGACGGGGCAGTACTCGCGAACGCGCCTGCCGCTCGCGACGAGAGCCGACTTGAGCTCGTCCGCCATGCCGTAGAGCGACTGGAACTCGTAGGCCCTCGGGTCGACGCCGAGGCGCTCGGCCTGGGCGATCGCGTGCGCGCAGGAGCGCACGTTGTGGGAGGCGAACGCCGGCGCCGCGATGTCGGCGTTCTGGAGCAAGAGGAGCGAGAGCTTCTCGTAGTTCGCGTCGCTCTCGGGCTTCTCGGACCACACCGGGACCGGCCAGCCCCGCTGCTGCGCGAGGATCGTCTCGAAGTCCCAGTAGGCGCCCTTGACGAGGCGAACGACGATCGGCCGCCGGGCCTTCCGCGCCCATGCGATCAGGTCGATCAGGTCGCGCTCGCAGTCGCGCAGGTAGGCCTGCATCGCGATCCCGACCGCGGGTCGCTCGCGGAACTCCTCCTCGGAGAGGATCGAGCGAAAGAGCGAGAGCGTGAGGTCCTTCAGGCCGTAGCTCTCCATGTCGAAGTTGACGAAGGCCCCGATCTCGGCGGCGCGGCGCAGGATGGGGCGCAGCCGCTCCTTGAGCGCGGCGATGGAGCGACCGGGGTCGGCCGGGTGGACCTCGGGCGTCAGCGCGGACACCTTGACCGAGAGGTTCAGGCGGGGCAGGGGGCCCGCCGGGCCGATGTCGCTGAAGCACGGCTTCGCGTCCCTGCCGATCGCCCGGCCGACGGTGTCCAGCACGTCGAGGTTCCTGCGCAGGAACGCGTCGGCCTCCGCGGCGCTGACGACGGTCTCGCCCAGGAGGTCGATCGTCGTCGCGATGCCGGCCGCGGCGTTGCTGCGGAAGCGCTTCACCAGGTCGTCGGGCGTCGCTCCCGCGACGAACTGGCCGGCCATCGAGGTCACGTTGGCCTTCACGGGGCCGGCGACAAGCGCGGGCGCGAAGGCGGCCGCGGCGAGCCCGGTCCTCATGGCGGGGTTGAGCTCGACGGCCTTGTCGCCCAGGTATTCCTGGAGATGGCGGACGATCTCGGCCGAGGACGTGAGCGAGGGGAGCACGTCCACGAAGCGGAACAGCTGCGCCTTGAACGCCGGGTCCTTCATCGACCACTCCATGATGCGCCCGTAGGCGCCCTTCTTGGAGAGGATGCCCGGCGAGGGATGGGCGTCCATAAGCTGGAACAGCGCGTCGCCTATCCTGCGCACCGAGGCCTCGATCGCGGCATCCGGCTGGGGGAATTGGGCTTCGGGGGTCATGTGCCGGCGGCCCTGTGCCGCCCGGCAAAAACTGTCGTCGGCGCGCTATCGGTTTGCAAGGGTCCCACGCGGCGTGCGACTTTTTCAACGCGCGCTTATCCCTTGGGTAAGAGATTGCCCACGGCGCGCTCCCTCCAGCGTTTCGGTTCCCAAAACCCCTATGACAACTCGTTACTCAGGTGCGAAGTGGCTGCGCATCGTCTTCACAGTCCTTGCGATGCATGCCGGCGCCCCGGGCGTCCTCGCGGCCGCGTCGGGACCCGCCGAACCCACGCTGGACCAGCGTGTAGCGGACCTCGAGGCGTATGTTAACAATGGCGCGCGCACGCCCGGGGTCGCCTCACGGGTGGCCGGGCCGGGCCCTGGCCACAACGCATGGATGATGACCAGCTCGGCACTGGTCCTCTTCATGACGCTCCCGGGACTTGCGCTCTTCTACGGCGGCCTCGTTCGGCGCAAGAACGTCCTTTCCGTCCTCGCCCAGTGCCTGGGCATAGCGGGCCTGGTGGCCATCCTCTGGTGGAGCGTCGGCTACAGCCTCGTCTTCGCGCCGGGGACGCCCGTCATAGGCGGGCTCAAGTACGCCTTCCTGAGGGGCGTCGGCTCCGCCCCCAACCTGGATTACGGGCCATGGGTGTCGCAGAACGTCTTCGCGATGTTCCAGATGATGTTCGCGATCATCACCCCCGCCCTCATCGTGGGGGCGATCGCCGAGAGGATGAAGTTCACCTCGGTCCTGATCTTCGTGACCATATGGATGTTCGCGGTCTACTTCCCGCTGGCCCACATGGTCTGGGGCGTCGACGGGCTCATGAACGGCGCAGGGAACGCGCACGCAAGGGTCAGCGCGCTGGACTTCGCCGGCGGGACCGTCGTTCACATGTCCTCGGGCTGGTCCGCGCTCGTGCTGTGCATCATCCTCGGGCCGCGGATCGGATTCGGGCGCGAGCGGATGCTCCCGCACAACCTCGTGCTGTGCATGGTCGGCACGGGGATGCTCTGGGTCGGGTGGTACGGCTTCAACGCGGGCTCGGCGCTCGGCGCGGACGGGATCGCCGGCAACGCGTTCATGACGACGACTCTGGCCGCGGCGGTGGGATCGTTCACGTGGGGCGCCCTGGAGTACTTCATCAGGAAGCACGCCTCGATCCTCGGCTTCTGCTCGGGCGCCGTCGCCGGCCTCGTCGTCATCACGCCCGCCGCCGGCTTCGTCGACGCCAACGGCGCCGTCGCCATCGGGCTGGTCGCGGGCGTCGTCCCGTTCTTTTTCTGCGTCAAGCTGAAGTCCAGGTTCGGCTTTGACGACGCCCTGGACACCTTCGGCGTCCATGCCGTCGGCGGCACGCTGGGCGCGCTCCTGACGGGGATCCTTGCCACGTCCTCGGTCAACCCGAACCTCACCGCCTCCAACCCCGCCGCCGGGGCGAACGGCCTTGCGGAAAGGGTCGCCACGGGGGGCCTTTGGCGGGAGCAGCTCCTCGCGATGGCAGTCACCCTCGTGCTCGCCGTTGTCGCGACCGCGGCAATCGGCCTCGCCTTGAGGGCCAAGGTCGGCCTGCGCCCCAGCCCCGACATCGAGCGGCAGGGTTTGGACGTAACCGAGCACGGGGAAGAAGGTTACATACTCTGACACCCCCGGAAAAGCGGGGAAACAGCCGGCCCCGAAGAGCGAGCTTCTTTGTTAGGGTGATTTATGCGACTTTGGCCCCCTGAAGGGTGTTTTGCACATGAACGATGAACCTCCAGTGCAAACCCAACCACCGGGGCTAGCCCCGCCGGCAGACTTCACGACCTTCATGCTAAAATACCAGGACATGGTCTTCTCCACCTCGGCGCGCCTCGTCAGAAACGACGCGCAGGCGGAAGACATTTCCCAGGAGGTCTTCATCAAGGCCCACGAGCATTTTGCGATGCTCGCGACCAGCCCGACCGCGGGGGGGTGGCTCAAGACGGTGGCCACCAACCTCTCGCTCAACCACCTCCAGCGCTACCGCAACCGGCACAAGTTCTTCTCGGAGTTCACGAGCGGGTCCGACGAGGACGCCCCCGCCGTCGAGTTCGCGGCCCCGGACACCTTCTTCGCGGGCGTCGACTCCGAGGAGAGGCGAGCGTGGGTCGAGGAGGCCCTCTCCAAGCTGCCGGACCACCAGCGCGTCCCCCTCGTCCTTTACCATTTCGAGGACATCCCCTATGACGAGATCGCGCGCCGCCTCGGCGTGTCGCTCGCCAAGGTGAAGACCGACATCCTTCGCGCCCGCGCGGCGCTTGCGAAGATCCTTTCACGCGGCGGCGCGTCCATCGAGGCGATGGCCCACTGATTTCAAAAAAATGAACCCTCACGATTCAGATAAGCTCGAACAGTCCCTCCACCGGGTGCTCCGGAGCCTTCCCGACCGGAAGGCCCCCGCCGGCCTGGTGGCCCGCGTCCAGGCGGAGCTCAACCGGCGCGCCATGCTCCCGTGGTGGAGAAAGTCGTTCGCCCACTGGCCCTCTGCGGTGCGCGCGGGATTCTTCGCCGGGTCCGCCATCGCCGCGGCGCTCGTCGTCGCCGGGCTCTTCGTCGTCGGCCAGAGCTCGGGGGCCCACGAGCTCGCCAGCGGCATCTCCGCCTCGTACGCCTGGGTCGCCGTCGTCCGCGACGTCGTCTCGGTCGCGGGGTACAGGGCGAGGGCCTTCCTCGCGGCGATCCCGGCCGTCTGGCTCTACGGCGGCGCCGCCACGATCGCCCTCTGCTACGCCTCCGTCGCGGCCCTGGGCCTGACCGCCTACCGCGCCCTCTCGCCCGTGCGCGAGGCCTCCTGAACCCCCTATCCCCATGAAGACTCTACCCGACTCACTCCGCGCGGCCCTGCTGCTCGCAGCGCTCCTGGCCCTGGGCGCCGGCGCCCGCGCCGGCGACGCGGCCAAGGCGCAGGACAGCGCGGCAGCCGCCCCCGAGACCCCCCTGCACGAGATCGGCGCGGCGCCGGACGCCGCGGTCACCCCTACGCCCACACCGACCCCGGCCGGGGGCAGGGCGAGGACCTACAACTCCGATACGGTCATCCACCAGTTCGATGACGATCAGAACAACCGCGTCTCCGTGGGCGACTCGACCAATGTCGGACCGGACGAGACGGTCCCGGGCAACGCGGTCGCGGTGCTCGGGCCGGTGACGGTCGACGGGACCGTGAATGGCAACGCCGTCTCCGTGATGGGATCGACCGTCATCAACGGCACGGTCCACGGAAACGCCGTGACGGTCCTCGGCACGATGAAGATCGGCTCGCACGCTCACATCGACGGCAACGCCGTCGCTGCTGTGGGCGTGGTCGAGAAGGAGCCCGGCGCCTACATCGGCGGCAATGTCGTGCAGCAGGGCGGGGGCATGAGATTCTCCGAGAACTCCGGCGTCTTCTCGTGGTGGGAGCACGCCTTCAAGAGGGGCCGCCCGCTCGCCATAGGCAAGAACCTGGGCTTCTCCTGGCTGCTCAGCATCTGCACGATCGCGCTCTATCTTCTCCTGGCCCTGATCTTCCCGGGCGGAGTGACCAAGTGCGGCGAGACGCTCGCGGAGCGCCCCGGCATCACGCTCCTCACCGGCATCCTCGCGGTCATCGCGCTCCCGGTTGTCTTTGTCCTTCTCCTCGTCACGATCGTCGGGATCCCGATCGCGCTCGTGGTCCTGCCGATCTCGATCGTCGCCTTCGTCACCTTCGGCAAGGCGGCCTTCTACGGGCTCATCGGCCGGGCCGTCCTGGGCAAGCAGGCGCAGCCGGTGCTGGCGGTCATCGTTGGCGTGGCCCTCACCCTCGGGTTCCTCCTGGTGCCGATCCTCGGGTTCGTGGTCTGGGTGGTCTTCTCGTTCATAGGCTTCGCGTGCGCCGTGACGACGCTCCTCACGCCGAAGAGGACGGCGCCTCCCGTGGTGGCTCCGGTTGCCCCCGCGGCGCCCGCCCCCTCGGCGCCGCCCGCGGCCATGGCTATGGCGGCCGTCCCCCCCGAGCTCTCCCCGCCCTTGCCGCTGCCGCCCCTCGTGGCGCCCGAGGCGCCCGCCCCGGCCCC
>CAZDZL010000008.1:51910-97581 GCA_964509885.1 uncultured Opitutaceae bacterium
CCCGGCCCCCCTCTCCGCGGGGTCCGAGGCGGCCCTTCCCCGGGCGGGCTTCTGGATACGGATGATCGCGGTCCTCATCGACGTGCTCCTCGTGGGCATGCTGACGCGGATGCACGACTGGTTCCCGGTGGTCATGGCGGTCTACGCGGCGCTGCTCTGGAAGCTGAGGGGCGCCACGATCGGCGACATCATCTTCGGCATCAAGGTCGTCCGCGCCGACGGCGGCCCGATGGAATGGGTGACGGTCATCGTCCGCGCCCTGGCCTGCTTCTTCTCGGTGATCGTCGTCGGCCTGGGCTTCATCTGGATCGCCTTCGACCGGGAGAAGCAGGGCTGGCACGACAAGATCGCCGGGACCGTGGTCGTCCGCCTGCCCAAGGGCACGTCCCTCGTCTAGCAGAAGGCGGTTGAACTCCCGCCACCGGGCGCTGCACAGTAGTGCCGCTCCCGATGGCACCCCGACGCAAAGCCGCCAAGAAACCCCGTTCCCGGCGCCTCCCGCTGGTCGGGGTGATCATGGGCAGCACCTCCGACTGGGAGACCATGCGCCACGCCGCGGAGACGCTCGAGGCGCTCGGCGTCCCCTACGAGAAGCGCGTCGTCAGCGCGCACCGCACGCCGAGGCTCATGTTCGAGTACGCGACCCGCGCCGCGGGGCGCGGGCTCAGGGTCCTGATCGCGGGCGCCGGCGGGGCCGCGCACCTGCCGGGGATGACGGCGGCACTGACGCCGCTTCCCGTTCTCGGGGTCCCGGTCGAGAGCACGTCGCTCAAGGGCCTGGACTCCCTCTGCTCGATCGTGCAGATGCCGGGCGGCATTCCCGTGGCGACCTTCGCCATCGGCAAGCCGGGCGCCATCAACGCTGGCCTCTTCGCCGCGTCCATCCTCGCCCTCGGTGACCGGGAGCTGTCCCGGGCGCTCGCGGCCCGCCGCCACGACCAGACGCGCAGGGTCCTCGGCGCAACGCTTCCGTGATCGGCCCCGGGAGAGCGATCGGCGTCCTCGGCGGGGGCCAGCTGGGCAGGATGTTCGCGCACGCGGCGCAGGAGCTCGGCTACCGCGTGCACGTCTACGAGCCGTCCGGCCCCAGCCCCGCCGGCGCGGTGGCCGACGAGGAGACGAACGCGCCCTACGAGGACCTCGCCGCGCTCGGGGCGTTCGCGAGGTCGGTCGACGTCGTCACCTACGAGTTCGAGAACATCCCCGCGGGGCCGCTGAAGGCCGTCGAGGCCATCGTCCCGCTCCATCCCGCGCCCGGCGTCCTGCATGTCTGCCAGAACCGGTGGCGCGAGAAGGCGTGGCTGCGGGAGAACGGCTTCCCCCACGCCCGGTACGCCGAGGCGCTGGAGGGCGACATCGGGGCGGCCGCGGCGCAGCTTGGGCTGCCGTGCGTCGTGAAGACGGCGGACTTCGGCTATGACGGGAAGGGCCAGATGCGCGTCGACACGCCGGGGGACCTCGCCAAGGCCGCCGCGATCTTCCGCGGGCGGCGCTGCGTCGTCGAGCAGTGGGTGGACTTCGAGAGGGAGATCTCGGTCATCTGCGCGCGGACCGAGTCCGGCGAGACCCGGGCGTTCCCCGCGTCGGAGAACATCCACACGAACCACATCCTGGACATCTCGATCGTGCCGGCGCGGGTACCCGCCGGCGTCGCGGAGGCGGCGCGGGAGCTCGCCGTGCGGATCGCGGACGCGCTCGGCGTCGTGGGCCTCCTCGCCGTCGAGATGTTCCTCGCCCCCGGCGGCGCCCTCATCGTGAACGAGCTGGCGCCGAGGCCGCACAACTCGGGGCACTGGTCGATCGACGGCGGGGAGACCAGCCAGTTCGAGCAGCACGTGCGCGCGGTCTGCGGGCTGCCGCTCGGCCCCTCGGGCGCCCTGGGCCCGACGGTCATGGTGAACATCCTCGGAGACGCCTGGGCGTGGAGGGACGGCGCCGTCGCCGGCGAGCCCGATTGGTCGGCCATCCTCTCGGAGCCGGCGGCCAAGCTCCACCTTTACGGGAAGCCGCACCCCAGGCCGGGCCGAAAGATGGGGCATTTCACGGTCCGGGGCGCCGACGTTGAGTCGGCCCTCGCGCTCGCGAGGGCCCTCAAGTCGCGGCTCTGAGCTATCTCGGGAGCAGCTCGGAGACGAGGGCCTTCTCCTCCTTGAGCTCGTTCTCGGTGGCGGTGATCCTCGACTTGGAGAAGTCGGTCAGCTTGAGCCCCTGCACGATCTTCCAGGACGAGCCGTCGCTGCGGATGGGGTAGGAGTAGATGAGCCCCTTCTCGATCCCGTAGGACCCGTCGGAGCACACGGCGACGCTGAACCACCCGCCCTCGGGCGTGGGGGTCGTGAGGCTGCGCACCGTGTCGACGACCGCGTTCGCCGCGGACGCCGCCGAGCTCAGGCCGCGGGCCTTGATGATCGCCGCGCCGCGCTGCTGCACCGTGGGGAGGAACGCGTCCTTGAACCAGGCCTCGTCGGGGATCGCGTCGATGGCCGGCTTGCCCGCGATCCTGGCGTTGTAGAAGTCGGGGTACATCGTCGAGCTGTGGTTGCCCCAGATGGCCAGGTTGGAGACCGCGGTCGTGTCGGCTCCCGCCTTGAGCGCGATCTGCGTGACCGCGCGGTTCTGGTCGAGCATCGTCATCGCGAACCACCGCTCGGAGGGGACCGAGGGAGCGTTGTTCATCGCGATCAGGCAGTTGGTGTTGCAGGGGTTGCCGATCACGAGGATGCGCACGCCCTTGGCGGCATGCTTCGCGATCGCCTGGCCCTGGCCGGTGAATATCTTTCCGTTGATACCGAGCAGGTCCTTGCGCTCCATGCCGGCCTTGCGCGGCACCGAGCCGACGAGGAGCGCCCAGTCGACGCCCTTGAAGCCCTCGTCGAGGGATGCGGTCGGCACGATCCCCTTCAGGAGCGGGAAGGCGCAGTCCTGGAGCTCCATGACGACCCCGCCGAGGGCCGGCAGGGCGGGCTCCACCTCGATCAGGTGGAGGATGACGGGCTGGTCGGCGCCGAACATCGAGCCGGAGGCGATCCGGAAAAGGAGGGAGTAGCCGATCTGGCCGGCTGCGCCGGTGACGGCCACGCGTAGGGGGGATTTCATGGGAACGGGGAATGTAGCACTTGCGGGGCGGAGCGCACGGAGGAAATTGGGGTCCCGCGGGCGCCCTCCCCGGGACGCCCTTCTGGCTGATTGCAGCGGCAACCCTTTTGTGGTTATTCGCCCGTGGAAACGCGGTCCGCCCCTCCCATACCCCACAACCCACCCAGGATCATCGCACCGTGAAGGCGCTTGTGCTCAAGGAATACGGCCGCCTTGCGGTCGAGGAGGTGGGGAGGCCGAGTCCCGCGGCGGACGAGGTCCTGGTCCGCGTCCGGGCCTGCGGTATCTGCGGCAGCGACGTGCACGGCATGGACGGGAGCACGGGAAGGCGCATCCCGCCGATCATCATGGGCCATGAGGCCGCGGGGGAGATCGCCGAGGTGGGCGCGGCCGTGAGGGGCTGGGCGCAGGGCGACCGGGTCACGTTCGACTCCACGGTCTATTGCGGAACCTGCTGGCACTGCCTGCGGGGCGAGGTGAACCTCTGCGAGGAGCGCCGCGTCCTCGGGGTGTCCTGCGCCGAGTTCCGGCGGGACGGGGCGTTCGCCGAGTTTGTCGCGGTGCCCGCGCGCATCCTCTACCGGCTTCCGGACGGACTCTCCTTCGAGAAGGCGGCGATGGTCGAGGCGGTGTCGGTGGCCGTGCACGCGGTCAGGAGGACCCCGCTCGCGGACGGCGCCTCGGCCGTGGTGATCGGCGCGGGCATGATAGGCCTCCTGGTCGTCCAGGTCCTCAGGGCCGCCGGCTGCCGCCGCGTCATCGCGGTCGACCTGGACGGCGAGCGCCTGGAGCTCGCGCAAAGGCTCGGCGCCACGGCTTCGCTCCGGGTGGGAACGCAGGGGCCCGCCGATGAGGTCCGGCGCCTCTGCGACGGGCGCGGCGCCGACGCCGTGTTCGAGGTCGTGGGCCTCGCCTCGACCGTCGCGGACGCCGTCGCGTGCGCGCGCAAGGGGGGGAGCGTGACGCTCGTCGGGAACGCCGAGGCGAGGGTCGATCTGCCGCTCCAGGCGGTCGTGACCCGGCAGATCACGCTCATCGGCTCCTGCGCCTCCGCCGGCGAATACCCCGAGTGCCTCGAGCTCATCGCGAGCGGGAGGGTCAACGTGACGGACTTCATCAGCGCGGCGGCCCCCCTCGGGGACGGCGCGCGCTGGTTCGAGCGGCTGCGCTCCCGGGAGAAGGGCCTCATGAAGGTCCTGCTCACCCCATGACCGGCGCGGCGGCCCCCATGGGAAGACTGAGGACGGCCCTGGTCGGCACCGGGAAGGTGGCCGACCTCCATGCGGCGGCGCTTTGCTCCCTGCCCGAGTCCCAGTTCGTGGCGGTGTGCGGGCGACCCTCCGCGAGACTTGATGCCTTCGCCGCAAGGTACGGCGTCCCGGCCTTCACGGACGTCCGCGGGATGGTCGAAAGGGCGGGCGTGCAGGCCCTCTGCGTGTGCACGCCGCATCCGAACCACGCCGCGCCGACGATCGCCGCCGCCCGGGCGGGCGTTCATGTGCTCGTGGAGAAGCCGATGGCCTCCTCGCTCGCCGACTGCGACGCGATGATCGCGGCGGCCAGGGACGGCGGGGCCACGATTGGCCTCGTCTCGCAGCGCCGGTTCTACCCCGCCTGCCGGAGGATCCGCGCCGCGCTGGACGCGGGCCGCCTCGGGGCGCCCGTCCTCGGCGCCGCGACCATATTCGGGTGGCGCGACGAGGCCTACTACCGCAGCGACCCCTGGCGCGGCACGTGGGCGGGGGAGGGCGGCGGCGTCCTCGTGAACCAGTCCCCGCACCAGCTGGACCTGCTCCTGTGGTACATGGGGGAGGTCGCCGAGGTGTTCGGCTACTGGGCGAACCTCAACCACCCGTACATCGAGGTCGACGACACGGCGGTGGCCGTCGTGCGCTTCAGGAGCGGGGCCCTGGGCAACATCGTGGTCAGCAACAGCCAGAACCCCGGCATCAACGCCCGGGTCTCCGTCCACGGCGCGAACGGCGCGTCGGTCGGCGTGCAGACGGACGGGGGCGCGATGTTCATCGCCGGCAGCACGAGGATCGCCGACGCGGCCTTCAACGACATCTGGACCGTCCCCGGGGAGGAGGGGATGCCCGCAACCTGGAAGGGCGAGGATGCCGCCGTTTTCGCGGGGGATCCCATGGCGCACTTCCACCGGCTGCAGGTCTCGGATTTCCTTAGGGCCGTCCTCGAGGGCCGGCCGCCGGCCGTGACGGCCGCCGACGGGCGGCGCACCGTCGAGCTCTTCACGGCGATCTACCGCGCCAGCCGGGACGGGAAGCCCGTGCGCTTCCCGGTCCCGGCGACGTAGCCGCACGCCGGCTCCGCATGGCAGGCCCCGCCTCATCGCATGTCCGCCTCAGGGTCGCGGGCATGCTCTTCGTCACGGTCGCGATCAACTACCTCGACAGGAGCAACCTGTCGGTGGCCTCGATCGAGCTCGCCCGGGACCTCCGCCTGGACCCGGTCCGCCTGGGCCTCATCTTCTCGGCGTTCGGCTGGACCTACGCGTTCTTCCAGATCCCGGGCGGGTGGCTTGTCGACCGGATCGGCGCACGGTCGATGTACGCGGCGGTCTGCGGGCTCTGGTCTCTGGCGACGCTGGCCCAGGGCTTCGCGCACACGTTCCTCGTCCTCATGGGGCTCAGGTTCCTCCTCGGGCTCTTCGAGGCGCCGGCCTTCCCGATCTGCAGCAAGCTCGCCACGTCCTGGTTCCCGGAGAACGAGCGCGCGGCGGCGATCGGGTTCTACACGGCGGGCCAGTACGCGGGCCTGGCCTTCCTCACCTTCGCGCTCGTTCGCGCGCAGGCGCGGTTCGGCTGGCACTCGGTCTTCTTCATCACGGGCGCGATCGGCCTGGCGTGGTCGGCGCTCTGGTACCTCCTCTACCGCGATCCCGCGCGGAGCCCCGGCCTCTCGGACGCGGAGCGCGACCACATCCGCGCGGGAGGGGGATGGGTCGAGGACGAGCCCAGGCCGGGCCGGGCGTTCGCGATCAATCCCGCGGACCTTCGCCTTGTGCTCACGAAGAGGAAGCTCTGGGGGATCTACCTGGGGCAGTTCGCGCTCAACGCCGTGCCCTGGTTCTTCATCACCTGGTTCCCCACGTACCTGGTCACCTACAGGCACTTCGACTTCATCCGGGAGGGTATATTCTCGTCTCTGCCCTTCATCGGCGCCTTCGTCGGCGTCATCTCCGGCGGGCTCCTCTCGGACTACCTGGTCAGGCGCGGCGTGTCGGCCTCCGTCGCCCGCAAGGGCCCTGTCATCGCCGGCATGCTGCTGTCCACGTGCGTGGTGGGGGCCAACTTCGTCGAAAACCCCAGGTGGGTGATGTTCTTCCTCGCGGCCGCGTTCTTCGGCAACGGCTTCGCCTCCATCACCTGGGTCCTCGTGTCGCTGATGGCGCCCAGGCGCCTCCTCGGGCTCACCGGGGGCGTCTTCAACTTCTGCGGCAACCTCTCGGCCATGATCGTGCCCTTCGTCATCGGCGTCATCGTCAAGTACGGCGGGTTCGCGCAGGCCATGGTGTTCATCTCGGTCATGACGCTCGGGGGCGCCCTCTCCTACATCCTCGTGGTGGGCAAGGTGGAGCGCGTGGAGGACCCGGGGCGCTGACGCGGCCGGCCCCGGAGCGCCGTATCACCATCGGTCGTACGGACGCCGTCCGAAGGGAGGGCGCGCGCGCGACTCCTCCCGGGCGCCGCGCCGCCGAGCATTAAGTGATCGCTGTCCCAGCGGGTTTGCTGCTTAGCTTCACGGGCGTTACGATGCCCCCGCAGACAACAGATCCGTTCATGGCCAGAGGAAGCGTCCGCCGGTTTTCCATCGCGCTGCTCCTCCTGGGTTTCGTCTTCTGCCTGCGGTTCGGCGTGCTTTCGCTGGGTGCGGCCACCAGCTTCGTCAAGTACGCCGGCTACTGGACGACGCTGCTCTCGCTCGCCGCGTTCCTCTGGCTCCTGGCCCGCTCGGTTCGAGGCAATCCCCCGGCCTGGAGGCGGCATCTCCCGGGGTTGCTCGCGATTCTCGTCTGCGGCGGCCTGCTGCAGGCGAACGAGCCGCACCGTCTCCGCGTGATGTTCGACGAGTACGCAATGCTCTCGACGTCGATGAACATGCATTTCACCCGCCACGCGTCCGTCACGAGCACCGGCCAGATCGCCAACGGGCAGATGCAGTACGCGGGCGACTATGTCGACAAGCGGCCCCTGGGGTACGCGCTCCTGGTCTCGTTCGTCCACGACCTGACGGGATACCGGCCGATGAACGCCGTCATCGCGAACGCCGTGGTGGGCTTCGCGTTCCTGGGGACGGTCTACGTGATAGGCGTTCTCCTCATGGGCACCGGCCTCGGCCTGCTGGGCGTGCTTCTGGCCACGGGCCTGCCGCTCGTGGCGCAGACCGCGACGGGGGGCGGGCTCGACCTGCTGAGCGCGGCCACGGTGCTCGCCGTGGTGGCACAGATGATCCGGCACCTGCGGTCGCCGACGCTCGAGAACTCGGAGCTGCTCGTCGCCGCCTACGTCTTCGCGGCGCAGGTGCGCTACGAGTCGCTCGCGCTCGGGTTCCTGGTGGCAGGCGTGGTCGCCCTGGGCTGGTGGCGCTCCCGGCGGATGGAGGTGTCCTGGCCCATGGCGCTGTCGCCCCTCCTGCTGCTGACGCCCGTGCTGATCAATTTCGTGTACGTGGGCAACCCCGGGTTCTTCGAGAGCAACAAGATCGGGATAGAGTCCTTCAGCCGCGCGTTCCTCGACCGGAACCTGAGCGAGGGGATCTATTTCCTCTTCAACTGGGACGGCCGCACGGTCAATTCCCCGCTGCTGTCCCTCGTCGGCGCCGTCTCGCTCCTGCTGTGCGGGGTGAAGTTCCTGCGCTCCGCCCCGAAACTGCTGAGGGACGGCGACCCGCTGCTGGCGGTGGCGGGGATCATCGCTTTCGGCCTGGGGTTCTCGGTCCTCACGCTCTTCTACTTCTGGGGCCGATGGACGGACCCGATCGCGGCCAGGCTCTCGTTTCCCCTGCAGCTGGCGTTTATCGTCGCGTCCCTCTACGCGGCCACGCTGGCCCTGACCACGCCCCGTCGGCTTCTCCTCGCGCAGGTTGCGGCCGGCGTCTTCATCCTGGCCTACACGCTGCCGGTGAGCGCGCGGCACCAGGCGACGAAGGACATGACGGGGAGCTACGAGGCCTCGTGGTCCGTCGACTACGTCCTGGCGCACTCCGACGACAGCACGCTGGTCCTGGCCGCGTCGTCGCTGCCCTTTGTGTGCAATGAGCGCCCGGCGATGGGGTTCGCGGTGGCCGCCCACAACGACGCCGTCCTGCAGCTGCAGTGGCCGAAGACGCCCTACCGGCAGATCCTCGTGCTGCAGGACCTGGCCCTCAATGCCCGGACCGGCGAGTGGGAGGTCTTTCGCGGCTCCAACCTCACGCCGACGATACCCGGCATGGTGCTGGAGACGGTGGCCGAGCGCGTCTTCGTCAGCGGCATCCTCTCGCGCATCTCGCGACTGGTGAGCTACACCGCGCAAGCGAACACCCCCGCCGTTGCAGACCCCCAGCGATAGCCCGCCCGGGGTTCTCGCGCCGCCGCGGACAGCGCCCTTACCCGACACCCCGGGTGGCACGCGGGCCCCCTCGCTGGCCATCGCCGGGGTTGTCGCGGCCGTCTTCGGGATGAAGCTCGTCCTCATCCGCTCCTTTGGAAGCCCGGTGCCGAGCTACGACCAGTGGATGTCGCAGGCGCGCCTCATCTACATCCCGTTCTTCGATCACTACCTGAAGGTGAGGTATTTCTGGGTGCCGCATAACGAGCACCGCGTTGTCTTCACCCGTCTCCTGAACTTCTTCCTGACCCTCGCCAACGGCCAATGGGACACGCGCCTCGAGATGACCGTCAACGCCCTGATCCATGCGGGGTTTGCCGGGGCGCTCGTGGCCTTCGCCTCGAGGCTCGTCAGGGGTTGGGGGCTTGCGGCGGTGGCGGCCGTTGTCGTGGCCGTGTTTGTCGTGCCCGGCGCCTGGGAAAACACCCTCGGCGGATTCCAGTCGGCGTTCTACTTCCTCTGCTGGAGCGCCCTCGGCCAGCTATGGCTGTGCACCACGGCCAGGCCCCTGGACCGGCGCTGGTGGTGCGGCTACGTTGTGGGGCTCATGGGGCTCGGCACCATGGGAACGGGATTCCTGTCCTCGGCGGCCGTGCTCGCGATTCTCTGCCTGGGGGTGCTCCGGGACAGGCGCATGGCCAGCAGGGATGCGGGCGCCGCGATCCTCCTCGCCGGCCTGTGCGCCGCCGGCGCCTTCCTGCTGAGCCATCATGTCCCGGGGGCCGACATCTACAGGGCCACGTCGCTCCGGGTGGGGCTGGGGTCGGCCGCCTACGCCTTCGGCTGGCCCCTGGGCCGAAGCCTTGCCGGAGCCCTGTGCGTCCAGGCGCCCCTGGCCTGGCTGGCGCTCCGCCTAATTCGCGGGCGGCAAGCATCCGCGTTTGAGTGGACGCTCCTCGGCCTCGGCATCTGGGGATGGGTCCAGATGGGGGCGCTCGCGTACACGCGCGCGACCGCGATCGAGACGCCCCGGTATGCGGACGTCTTCGCCCTCAGCCTGATCGCCAATACCCTGGCCCTCGTCTGCCTTGTGGGCGGGAAGCGCTTTGCCCCGGCCGTCCTCGCGATCTGGCTGGCGCTGCTGGCGGGCGGCCTGGCCGGGGTCACGACGCGTGCCCTGGCGGACCTCAGGGACTACAGGGCGCTTGAGACCGTCAAGGCGCAGCACATCCAGGCCTTCATGACGACGGGCGACGTGGCCATCCTCCGGTCGGCTCCCCCTAGGGAGCTGCCCTATCCGGACCCGGACACCCTTGCCCGGATGCTGACCAACCCGGGCCTGCGCCCCATGCTGCCCAGGGAACTGCAGGCGCCCGCCGACTGGAGGGGCTATGGGCTTGATTCCCTGGCGTCGAACACGCTGCAGGCGTGCGCCCTGTGGATCGCCGCCCTCGGCGTCCTGCTGGCCGGACTCGGCGCCCTGCAGCTGCGCAGGCGCGCCGGGCGGACATAATCTTATTGCAAGGACTGGCCCCGGGACGGAGTAGTCGTGGGTCGGGCTCCCCGTTCGGGGGCCCGCGATCCGGTCGTTGTCCCCCCAAAGAATGCCCGCCGAAGCCAACTCCCGAGACTCCTGGGTTTTCAGGATGTCCTCCGGTGTCGCCGGGGACCTGAGATTCGCGGGCCGGCGCCTCTGGAAGGAGCGCGGCTTCACGTCCCTTTCGCTCGTCACGCTCGCCCTCTGCATCGGCGCGAACACGGCGATCTTCTCGGTCGTCTACGCCCTCATCCTCAAGCCGCTTCCCTTTCCCGAGCCCGCCAGGATCGTGGAGGTCTACAACGATTTTCCAAAGCCCGGCCTCAACCATTTCCCGACCAACCTCGTCCAGTACACCGACTTCAAGGCGAACGCCCCCTCCTTCGAGGCCCTCGGGCTCTGCGGCACGAGCATGGTGATGGTCGGCGACGAGGGCGTTGCCGACAGGGTCGAGGCCGAGGATTGCACGGCCGAGATATTCGACGTCCTCGGGCTGAAGCCCGTCATCGGCCAGTTCTTCACGCTGAGGAACAGCCGCGTTGGCGAGGACAAGGTCGTCGTCCTCACCGAGGCCTTCTGGAAATCGCACTACAACGAGGATCCCGGCGTGCTGGGCAAGACATTGCGGATCGACGGCAAGCCCTACCAGATCCTGGGCGTGGCGCCCCGCGCCTTGGAGGCCTTCGATGCCCAGGCGAAGTTCCTGAGGCCGATCGCGTGGAAGCCCGCCGACATAAGCGGAAATGCCCGGTATGGGTGCTACCTGCCGATGTACGGGCGCATTAAGCCGGGCGTTCCCATGAGCCAGTCCCTCGCCGAGGTCGCGGGGCTCGAGAGGCATTTCTACGACACCGCCGACGCCGGCACCAAGGGCTTCCTGGACAACACGGGCCACAAGATCGACATGGGTCTCGTGCAGGCGGAGCGGGTCAAGCCGATCAAGTCCTCGCTCTACCTGCTCCAGGGAGGGGTGATCTTCGTCCTCCTGATCGGCTGCGTGAACGTCGCAAACCTGCTCCTCACCCGGGCCAACGGCCAGCAGAGCGAGCTCGCCATTCGGGCGGCACTCGGAGCCGGCCGCGGGGCGATAGCCAGGCAGCTCCTCATCGAGAGCCTCCTTGTGACGTTTCTGGGCACCCTTGTCGGGGTCGGGCTCGCCTTCGGCGCGGTCCGGGCGATCAACCACTTCACGGCAAGGCTTCTTCCCAA
Source organism: uncultured Opitutaceae bacterium (assembly GCA_964509885.1). Classification (GTDB taxonomy): domain Bacteria; phylum Verrucomicrobiota; class Verrucomicrobiia; order Opitutales; family Opitutaceae; genus Palsa-1447. The sequence continues at coordinate 63,302 of CAZDZL010000008.1, forward strand.
CATGCTGCCCGTCGCCATCGACGGGAGCGTGCTCGCCTGCACGATCACGGTCGCGGTCGTGGTCGGGCTGCTTATTGGCGTCGTGCCGGTCATCCACATCCTGCGATCGAACCTGGCCCAGGTGATCCAGCGAAGCTCGAGGAGCGCCTCCGGCGGGCGCGGCGTCCGGGCCCTCAGCAGCATCCTCGTCACGGGGCAGGTGGCGATCGCGCTCGTACTGCTCTGCGGCGCGGGCCTCCTCATCCACAGCTTCGCCAACGCCGTCTCCGTAAATCCGGGCTTCGACCCGAAGAACCTGGTCGTCGGCAGCATCGCCCTTCCGCCCGCCTACAGTGACAAGGCCAAGGCGGCGGCGTTCGAGCTCAAGCTCACCGACGCCTTGAAGGAGATACCCGGCGTCGACGGCGCGGCCCTGGCCACCGGGATTCCCTTCGAGGGCAACCTTCCCATCAACGCGCTCAGCCTCAAGGACAGCCTGCTGCCCGCGAATTCCCCGCAGCCGGGAGCCTTCCAGGTCGGGGTGTCCCCCGACTACTTCAGGACGCTCCACATCCAGCTCATGAAGGGCCGATACCTGGACGAGACGGACACGGCGAAGGACGCAAGGAGCGCGTACATCGTGGACGAGCTCTTCGAGCAGCGCTTCTTCCCCGGGCATTCCGCGCTGGACGGGCACTTCACCTTCGGCGGTCCCCCCGCGAAGGAGAGCGACTGGCCGGTGATCGTGGGCGTCGCGCGCAACGTCCCCCACAACGGAATCGAGGACAAGAGCAACAATCCCTTCGTGTACTACCCGATCGCCCTGTTCCCGCCCGGCGGCCTGAACATCATCGTCCGTTCGTCCCGGCCCGTCGCGGACGTGGTCTCGGGCATGCGCGAGAAGCTGAGGGCGATCGATCCCTCGATCCCGCTTTTCGAGACGGGCACGATGCAGAAGGCCATCGACGGCTCGGTCGACGGCAGGCGGGCCGTGATGCTCCTCCTTGGGGGCTTTGCCGCGCTCGCCCTGTTCCTCTCGGCCATCGGGATCTACGGCGTCCTTGCCTATGACATCTCCCAGCGCACGCGCGAGATCGGCATCCGCGGTGCCATCGGAGCCACGCGCCACCAGATCGTGGGCCTGATCATGCTCCAGGGCCTCTGGAAGACCGGTGTCGGTCTGGTCGTGGGCCTGGTGGGCGCCGTGCTCCTCAGCCACTACATGGCAAGCATGCTCTTCGAGCTCAAGCCGACGGACCCGTGGGCCTACGCCGGGGTCTCGCTCCTCCTCGCCCTGGTCGCGTCCGTCGCCTGCTACCTGCCGGCCCGGCGGGCAGCGAGGATCGACCCGATCGAGGCCCTGCGGACGGAGTAGGCCCTGACCGACCCCGGGCGCCCGCGCCTCAGGCCTTCACCTCGACCCGCCCGCCGCTGGCCACGGCGGCATAGATCGCGTCCGTGACGGCGATGTCGCGCCTGCCCATCTCGCCGGGGGCGACCGAAGGCTGGCCGGTCATGATCTCCAGGGCCATGCCGTCCATCTGGACAAGCTGGTGGTTGACCTCGGGGAAGTGCGGCTTGCCCTGCGACGTCTTCAGGATCGGCTCGTCGTAGTAGAACGCGGGGTACTCGAGCTCGGCCCAGCCGTGCTCCGCCTCGGCGCGGATCATGCTCCACTGCGCGCCGTAGGTCGCGCGGCATTTCGCTTCCGCGCCGTCGGCGAACTCCATCGTCCAGTCGATCGATTCCTCGACCTCGGAGAAGACGCTTGGCCGCGTCACCGGGCCGAACTTCGCCGTCACGGCGAGCGGCGCGGCCTCCGCCTTGGCCATGCACACGGCCTGGATGACGTAGACGCCCATGTCCATGAGCGGGCCGCCGCCGGCGAGCTTCTTGTTCAGGCGCCAGGTGTTCGTGGCGTTGGCCTCCGAGCCCATGTCGAAGCCGTTCTCGCTGCGGATCTTCGTGAAGGGGCCGTACACCTTCTCCCGCGCCAGGCGGCAAAACTCGACCGTGTGGGGCTCATAGTGCAGCCGGTAGCCCACCGAGAGCCGGACGCCCGCGGCCTTGCAGGCCGCGATGATGGCGTCGCAGTCGGCGACGTTCGTGGCCATGGGCTTCTCGCAGATGACGTGCTTTCCCGCCTTCGCGGCGGCGATGCAGTGCTCGGCGTGGAGGCTGTTCGGCGTCACCACGTAGACGACGTCGATGTCGGGGTTGCCCGCGATCTGGGACATCGTGTCGTAGCCGAAGACGTTCTTCTGTGAAAAGCCGTACTTGTGCGCCCACTCCAAACCCTTTTCCCGGCTGCCGGTGACGACGCCGGTGAGCTTGCAGTGCTTGGACTGGAGAAGCGCGGGCGCCAGGCGGCTGGCGGAGTAGTTGCCGAGGCCGACGAGCGCGACGCCGAGCTTCCTGTTTGGGGCCGGGGCGTCCGCGGCGCGGCCGCTTCGGGAGGACAGGGCGACGGCCGCCGCGGCGGAGATCTGGCCGATGAACTGGCGGCGGGAGACGGGGTTGTCGGGGCGGGGCGGTTTCATGGGTACGCCACCATGGACGCCCTTTAGCCCGTGCACAAGCCGGGTCAGCGGCCGGTGCCGCCCGCATGGAGCGCGATGAGCCCGGAGGCTACCTCGTCGCAGGCCTTGTCGGCGTCGCCCTGGTTGCACACCACGAGCACCGCGAAGTCGCGGGAGGGGGCCATCCAGACGACCGCCATGTTCATCGTGTTGCTCCCGGTGTGCGTGTACACGTGGCCCCCGCCCCAAGGACGGTCCAGCGCGAGCCATCCGAGGGCATAGTTGCCCCCGTCGGGCGGCGAATGGAGGCGGGCGTAGCTCGACGGCTTCAGGAGCGCCGGCTTGCCCTCGGTCCCGCGAAGCTGGTCCGCGACGAATTTCCCCCAGTCCTCGAGGGAGCAGTGCACGCACCCCGCGGGCGCCATGACCAGCGGGTTGTCGGACTGCCGGGGTTCGCCCTTGGCCGTGTGGGCCCACGGCTGGTCCAGGCCGCCCCTTGTTCCCGCCGCGCCGTAGCCGGCGCTCCGCATCTGCAGCGGGACGAACACGGTCGCACGCATCAGCTCCTCGTAGCTCTTCCCGGTGGCCTGCTCGGCCATCGCCCCCGCGACGACATAGCCCCAGTTCGAGTAGCTGAACGCGGTCCCGGGGGCGGAGAGGAGCTTGGCCGCGTCGAGGCGGCCGACGGCCGCGCGCCGCTGCTGGACGAGCGACCCCGCATGCGAGATTGCGGACCAGTCGGCGTTGGCTGGAACGCCCGCGCGGTGCGTCAGCAGCTGCAGGAGCGTGATGCCCTTCACGGCCGGGGGAAGGAGCAGCTGCGGGAAGACGCCACCGATCGCCGAGTCCCAGGACAGGGTTCCCTGCTCGACCAGGACGGCCAGCATCGTCGCCGTCATGGCCTTGGTGTCGGAGCCGATGTGCCACAGGTCGTCGACGGTGGCCTCGGACGCCTCGCCCCGCTTCCTGACGCCCGCGACGGCCGCGGCCCTGAGGCCCGAGCTGTCGACGATGGCCCCGCCCATCGCGGGCAGGCCGTAGCGGTCGCGGATGGGGCCGACCAGGGCGGCGATCGCGGGGTCAGGCTGCATGGCCGCGAGCCCTGAGACCTGCCCGAGGGCGATGCAGCCGAGGACGAGCGTCCATCGCGTCATTTAGCCTTGCCGCCGAACCTGCCCGCCAGCGCGGCGTGCACCTCGAGCACGAGGGCCTTCGTCGTCTTCCAGTCGATGCAGCCGTCGGTGATCGAGACGCCGCGCTTCAGCTTTTTCACGGGCTGGGGGAAGGGCTGGCTGCCCGCCTTCAGGTTGCTCTCGATCATGGCACCCATGATCGACGTGTTGCCGTCCGCGATCTGCTTCAGGAGCGAGCGCATGACCCTCGGCTGCAGCTCGGGCTTCTTCTCGGAGTTGTCGTGGGAGCAGTCGACGAGGATCGAGCGGATGAGACCCGCCGCCACGAGCTGCTTCTCCGTCTTCGCTATGTCCCTCGGCGAGTAGTTCGGGCCGCCGGAGCCGCCCCGCAGGACGATGTGGCAGTTGGGGTTGCCCGACGTCACCAGCGCCGACGCGGCGCCCTCTATGTTGATCCCGAGGAAGGTCTGCGGCTGGGACGCGGCGCGGATGGCGTTGATCGCGGTCTGCACCGAGCCGTCCGTCCCGTTCTTGAACCCGATCGGCATGGAGAGGCCCGAGGCCATCTGCCTGTGGGTCTGTGACTCGGCGGTGCGGGCGCCGATGGCCGACCAGCACACCAGGTCCGCGATGTACTGGGGCGTGATCGGGTCGAGGAGCTCCGTCGCCGTGGGCAGCCCGAGGTCGAGGACGTCGCGCAGGAACCCCCGCGCCATCCGCAGCCCGGTCGCGATGTCGTGCGAGCGGTCGAGGTGGGGGTCCATGATGAGGCCCTTCCATCCCACGGTCGTCCTCGGCTTCTCAAAATACACCCGCATGACGATCATGACCCGGTCGGACACCCTGCGCGCGAGCTCCGCCAGCCGCTCGGCGTACTCGCGGCCGGCGTCGACGTCGTGGATGGAGCAGGGCCCGACGATCAGGAGCAGCCGGCGGTCGTCCGTGAAGATGAGCCTGTGGATGTCCTGGCGCGCGCGCGCGACAAACTCGGCCTGGGCCTCGGTCTTCGGCGTCTCGGCGAGCAGCGCGGCGGGCGAGGGGAGCGGGCGCGTCTCGGCGACATTGATGTCCGACGTTCTTTGCATTGGGTCTCGTGAAAAAGCGCGCATCGCTGCAAGCCGCAAGGGATTTAAGCTCCGGCCGGTCCCGCGGGTCCCGGAATTTGGGCAAAAAAAGTGGCGGGCCGCCTACCCCTAGACGGCCCGCCTTTGCTTTCTTATTTACCCCAAAACTCCCGCTAGGCGGGAGAAGTGGAAAAATCTACTGCTGCATAGGTAATCGTTTTGCGGTTTCCGTCAAGGAATGCTGCAACAAACAGCGCCATTGCGTCCTAAGCGATTTATGGGTAGCCTGTTAGCCGTGATCAAATTCCCAAAGTCGGCATCGATCTTCCCCTACTGTCCCGCAAGCCTGCTGCGGGTGACGGGGCCCGACGCCAAAACTTTCCTACAGGGGCAATTTACCAATGACTTAAGCAATTTGGTTCCCGGGAAATCCGTCTACGGGCTGTGGCTGGACCGCAAGGGGAAGGTCATTGCGGACGCCACGGTCGTCGTCTCCCCGGGCGGCGCAGACTTCCTCATCGCGAGCCTCTCGTCGCCGGCGCCGGTGATCGAGGGCCACCTCGGCAGCCACATCATCGCCGATGACGTCGCCATCGCCGACGAGACCGCCGCGTGGCGCGGCGTCTCCCTCATCGGCCCCGGGGCGGGCGCCTGGCTCTCGGGGGAGCCCAGGCCCGGGATCGCCTTTCCCGGGCGAAGGGACGCCGGAGAGAGCTGGGAATGGATCTTCCCCGAGGGCGACTCGGGGCGCGCGGACGCCGCCGTATCAGGCGCCACGATACTCGGCGCGGCCGAGGTGGAGCGCATGCGGATCATCTCGGGCATACCGGCGGTCCCCGCCGACATCGGCCCCTCCGACCTTCCGAACGAGGGCGGGCTCGACAGGGACGCGATCTCGTATTCGAAGGGATGTTACCTCGGCCAGGAGGTGATGGCCCGGATCAAGTCCATGGGGCGCGTGCGCCGGGCGCTGGTGCGCGTGAGGGGGGGCGTCGCGCCCCCGGCGCTTCCCGCCGGCCTCTGGCGAGGAGACAGGAGGGAGGGCGAGCTGCGCTCCGCAGTCGCCGATTCCGCGGGCTTTGACGGGCTGGCCCTGGTCTCGGTCGCCGGCGCCTCGCCCGGCGCCCCCTTTGCCCTGGCGGCGGGCGCCGCGGATACCGTGGAAATCGTAAAAATCGCGCACAGGCCGTGACGCGCGTCCGGCGCGGCCGGAATGCATTTGACCGCGCCCACCCGAGCCCCTTGCCTCGCAAAAACCGCGAAACATGAACAAGGCCGAAATGGTGAGCGAGGTGCAAAGGCTGCTGGGCGAGGGCACCTCGCGCGCGTCGGCCGAGCGCTCCGCGGACACCGTGCTCGCCGCCATCAAGCGGGGCCTCAAGCGCGACGCCGAGGTGCACCTCGTCGGGTTCGGCACGTTTACGGTTGCGCAGAGGTCCGCCCGCAAGGGGTTCAACCCGCACACGCGCCAGCCCATGAAGATCCCCGCGATGAAGCTTGTCCGCTTCAAGGCGGGCTCAAACCTTCGCGGGCTGCGCTGAGCGATGCTGGACGCCCTGACCCAGAAATTCCGCGCGGCGTACTCGCGCGAGCCCGAGCTCGTCGCCTGCGCCCCCGGCAGGATCGAGGTCATCGGCAACCACACGGACTACAACGGCGGGACCGTCCTCGGGGCGGCCATCGACAGGAGAACCTGGGTCGCGCTTTCCCGGAGGGACGACGCGAACCGCCATTTCTTGAGCGAGGAGCGCCCCGGCCGCGTGGCCCTGCGCGCCGACGAGATGGAGCGAAGAAGCGGGGCGCAGTCGTGGGTGAACTATCCTCTGGGGGTCCTGGACGCCATGGGCGACGCCGGGATCGGCATCCCCGCGGGCTTTGACTACATGGCGGCCTCGAGCGTCCCGGCGGGCGCGGGTCTCAGCAGCAGCGCCGCAATAGAGCTCGCCTCGTGCCTCGTCTTCCTGAGGGCGGTCGGCGCGAGCGTCCCGCGCGAGCAGCTCGTCGCGCTCGGGCAGCGGGCCGAGAACGAATTCGTGGGCGTTCCCTGCGGCATCCTGGACCAGGGCGTGTCCTGCTTCGGACGCAGGGACCACCTGGTCTTCATCGACTGCCGCGTGCCGCGCTTCGAGGCGATGGCGCTGCCCCCGGGCTCGAACTTCTGGATCTTCAACACACACACCAAGCACGCGCTGATCGACAGCCTCTACGCGACCCGCCACGACGAGTGCATGGAGGCCGCGCGGGTGATCGGCGTGCCGCTTCTCGTGGACGCGACACCGGCGATGCTCGCCGCCGCCGAGACGAGGCTCCCCAGGCCGGCGTACAAGCGCGCCCGGCACGTGATCGACGAGATCGCCCGAGTGGGTCAGGCGGTCGCGGCCCTCAGGGCAGGGGACCTGGACGCGCTCGGCAGGCTCCTCTTCGCCTCCCACCGCAGCTCGCGCACCTGGTTCGAGAACAGCAGCCCGGAGCTGGACTTCCTCGTCGACGCCCTGGAGGTGGAGCAGGGCGTCCACGGCGCCCGGCTCACGGGCGGCGGCTTCGGCGGCGCCGCCATGGCGCTCACCTCCGATGCCTTCGGGGAGAGGGGCGTCAACCGGATATCCGAGTCCTACCTCGCCCGGTTTGGCACGAGGCCCGAGATCATCCATGCCCGCACGGGCGACGGGGCGACCCTCGTCAAACCAGGGACGTGAGCTGGTCGAACCAGGCGTCGACCGGGGCCCGCAGGAACAGGAAGTAGAGCGCCCCGGCGACAGCGAGCATCGGCCCGAAGGGGACGTGGACGCCGAGGCCTATCTCGGCCGGCTGGCCGTCGGGCGTCTCGGCCCTTGGGGCGCCGGAGCCCTTGCTTCCGGAGAGCCTCTGCACGGCGACGGCGATCCCGATCCAGACCGTCCCGACCGCGGCGCCGCCGAAGATCGAGAACACCGCCCCGTGCCACCCGCAGAAGGCGCCGATCGCGCCCACGAACTTCACGTCGCCGAAGCCCATGGCCTCCTTCTTGAGGAGGGCCTCCGCGATGAGCGCTATCCACATGACGATGCCGGAGCCCGCGACGATGCCGACAAGCGCCGCCGAACCCGAGCGCAGGCTGTCGACGGAGTAGTACTCGCCGTGGATCCCGTGGAGGGTGGGGACGAGCGCGGACAGGAGGATGCCCGCGACGGCCAGCCCGATCGTGAAGACGTCGGGGATGATCATGTGGTCGAGGTCGATGAACGTCGCGCAGACGAGCGAGCCCACGAACACCCAGCCGCAGGCGGCAGCCGCCGGGGGGAGGTGCATCCAGCAGGCGACGAAAAGGGCGCCCGTCAGGAGCTCGACGAAGGGGTACCGCACCGAGAACGGGCGGCCGCAGCAACGGGCGCGACCCCTCAGGATCAGCCAGGAAAGGATGGGGATGTTGTCGTGCCACGCGATCGGCTGGCCGCACGCGCAGGTCGAGCCGGGCCTCACGATCGACCTGCCCGCGGGCACGCGGTAGATCACGACGTTCAGGAAGCTCCCGATGCAGGCGCCGAAGACGAAGACGACCACCGGGAAGAACCAGGGGTGCATGGCGGCCACGTCTGCGAGGGGTCCTGTCATGCCCGCAGTCTGGAATGGAACCGTATCAGGAGCCAAGAGCCATCGCCGCCGCCTCCCGCATGATGCGCGCGGTCTCCGGCGCGGGAAGCTCCGTCCAGATCTCGAAGGCCTTCGCCCCCTGGTGCACGAGCATCCCGAGGCCGTTGGCATGGGGCAGCCCGAGCGCCTTCGCCTGGGCGAGGAGCTGCGTCACCGGGGGATTGTAAATCATGTCGTACACGGCGGCTATCCCGGGAAACCGCGCCAGGTCGGCGGGCGCCGGGTCGCCGGGCTTCAACCCGACGCTCGTGGCGTTGATGACGATCGCGCCCTTCGCGAGGCCGTCGGCGGGGCCGTCCGACTCGAGGGTCCGGACCGGGACCTTTCCCGCGAGGGGGGCAAGGTGCGCCAGCAGCGCGTCGCGGTTCGGCCTCGAGCGGTTCACCACCCAGAGGCCCGCGCAGCCCGCCCTCAGGCACTCGACGGCGGCGCCCCGGGCCGCGCCGCCCGCGCCGAGGAGGACGACGGGCGTGTTTCGCAGCTCGATGCCGAGCTCCAGGCGGATGCCCGTGGCGAGCCCGTAGCCGTCCGTGTTAAACCCCTTCCAGCTGTCGCCGTCGCGCAGCAGCGTGTTCACCGCTCCCGCGTCCCTCGCGCGCACGTCGAGCACCGAGACCATGTTCACCGCGGTGACCTTGTGGGGCACCGTGAGGTTCACGCCGGCGAAGCCGAGCTTGCCCATCCTGTCGAGGGCGCCGGCCAGGTCGCCGGCCTCGATGTCAAAGGCGTCGTAGTGCCAGTTGCCGAAGCGGGGGTAGCTCTGGGCCAGCTCGGCCAGCGCGGCGTTGTGCATCACGGGGCTCAGCGAGTGGCCCACCGGGTGGCCGATCAGGGCCAGCCCCACGCCGGAGCGCTTCCAGCTCGCCAGGTCGGACAGGGTGAGGACGGGATTCAGGACTGCAGGTACCGCTCGTGGGTCGCCTCGAATTCGTTGGCGAATTCCGAGAAGATCTGCGCGCGGGCTAGGTCGCTCGACGCCGAGTAGTGGTTCGCGAGATAGCGGCAGCTGCGGCAGAGCACCTCGCGGACCGTGGTGGGCGCCAGGTCGGAGGGCTTCGGGGCGACGTGGTTGGAGCGCAGGAGGGCAAACACCTCGTCCGCGTCCCTGAAGAGGCCCTGGTCGAAGGGGTCGATGAAGAACGGCGCCTCGTCGGCGTAGCAGCCCACGACGAAATGCCCGGGCAGGCCGACCGGCTCGAGCGGGAGGCCCAGGCGCTCGCCCACGAGGAGGTAGAGTATGCTGAGCGAGATCGGGATGCCCTTCCTGCGCGTGAGGACCTTGTCGATGAAGCTGTTCAGGGGGTCCGTGTACTGCTCGACATTGCCCCGGAACCCCCACTCGTGGAAGAGCACGCGGTTCATGACCCTGCACTTCTCGCGGTTCGACGACGGCTCGGAGATGAGCTCGCGGCAGCGGGCCGCCATCTCGTCGATCTCGGCCCTGCACTCGGCGACGTCGAGCTGCGGCGTGACGGTGCGGGCGAGGAGGAGCGTGCCCGTCTCGAGCTCGTAGTTCAGGGAGCGGATGAAGGCGCGGAACTCGCTGACCGGGTCGGTGAGCTTCAGCTCCTCGATGAACCAGGCCGCATGGCGGGCGAGGACGCGGTTCGAGCTGTGGGCGATGCCCTGGAGGAGGCTCGCCGCGGCGGCCCCGTGAACGGAGAATCGGGCGAGCAGGGCCCTTCGGACGGTGGGGCTGGGATCGTCCAGAAGACTCAACAGCGCCTCTTTCTCAGCAGCAGGCAGTGTTTCCGTTTCCACGCCCAAAATTGGAATCGGGTTTGTCGGCGCGTGGCAACACTTGATGGAAAAAATAGGCGGAAATTCCGCTGGACATTCAGGAGCGCGGGCCGAAAAGCGCCGTGCCGACGCGAACGATCGTGCTTCCCTCGGCGATGGCGTCGTCCATGTCCCCGCTCATCCCCATCGAGAGGACGGCCAGCGGGAACCCCGTCGAGGACGCGAGCCCGTCGCGGATCTCCCTCAGGTTCGCGAACGTCCTTCGCGCGACGCCGGGGTCCCCGGAGAGGGGGGCCACCGTCATCAGTCCCTCGACCCTGAGGTTCCCGCGCGCGAGCGCGGCGTCCAGGAGGCGCGGCGCCTCGTCGGGCTCGACTCCCGACTTCGCGGGGTCGTGCCCGGCGTTGACCTGGAGCAGGACCGCCAGGGTCCTGCCGAGCTCGCCCGCGGCGCGGTCGAGGATCTCGAGCAGCTTCTCGCTGTCCACGCTCTGGATCCTGTCGAAGGTGCGCGCGGCGAGGCGCGCCTTGTTGGACTGCAGGTGCCCTATCAGCTCCCAGGCCACCGCGGCCTGCGCCTGGGCCCGCTTGTCGACGGCCTCCTGGACGCGGTTCTCGCCCACGGCCCTTATCCCATAGCGCGCGGCGAACTGCGCGGCCTCGGCGGGCTGGGACTTCGTGACGGCGAGGAGCTCGACCCCGCCCGCGGGGCGCCCGGCGAGGGCGCAGGCCGAGGCGATCCGGGAGCGCACGGCGTCCACCCGGCGCCTGAATTCGTCAAAGTCCGGAGGCATGCGGATTGTTAGTAAAACTACTTCGGGGTTTACCCGAGCGGGAGACCCTGTACTCTGAAGTCAACAACGTGCGCTAATCATGCAAATTGAAAACTTCAAAATCTTCGCGGACCTGGTGGAGACGAAAAGTTTCTCCAAGGCGGCGAAGCTGAACAGCATCACGCAGTCCGCCGTGAGCCAGCAGGCCCGCGCCATGGAGAGGCACTTCAAGGCGCTCCTCGTCGACCGCAGCCAGAAGCAGTTCCAGCTGACGCGCGAGGGCCAGAAGGTCTACGAGTCGGCCAAGGACGTGCTGCACGCCTACGAGACCCTCCTGTCGGAGCTCCAGGAGCTGAAGAAGGTCGTCAGCGGGACGATCCGGATCTCGACGATCTACTCCATCGGGCTGCACGAGCTGCCCCCCTACATAAAGAAGTTCCTGCACGACTTCCCCTCCGTGAACGTGCGCGTCGAGTACCGCCGGTCCAACCTGGTCTACGAGGACATCCTGCACAACTGCGTCGACTTCGGCCTCGTGGCCTTCCCCGCCAAGATCCGCCAGATCGAGAACATCCCCTTCCGCAACGACCACCTCATCGTCATCTGCCACCCCCAGCACCCGCTCGCCAAGAAGGGCGAGGTGACGGTCGCCGAGCTCGCCGGCCAGAAATTCATCGGGTTCGACCCCGACATCCCCACGCGCAAGGCCGTGGACCAGATCTTCCGCGACAACAAGCTCGAGATCGAGACGGTCATGGAGTTCGACAACATCGAGACCGTGAAGCGCGCCGTGGAGATCGACCACGGGATCGCGATCGTGCCGCAGGCGACCGTCGTGCAGGAGGCGAAGCAGGGGACGCTGGCCGTCCTTCGGTTCAAGGGCGGCGGCTTCACGCGCCCGCTGGCCATACTCCACCGCAAGGGGCGCGTCCTCACCCCGGCCATGAAGAAGTTCCTGGGCACGCTGGAGATCGAGCTCCCGGAGGCGGGCGGCGTGTGACTTGCGACGGAGGCGACCCTGTGCCAGCGTCTGCGAAGGTCAGGCATGCCCACATGAAATCCTCGCTTCTCCGCCTCGCCGCGCTCGCCGCGCTGTCCCTGTCGGCCGTTTTGCCCTCGCCCGCCGTGCCGGTCCCGCCCAAGCCGGCGCCCGCCTGGAAGCTGATGGACGTGGACGGCAAGCCGGTCTCGCTGGCCCAGTTCAAGGGAAAGGTCGTCATCCTCGACTTCTGGGCGACCTGGTGCCCCCCCTGCAGGACGGAGATCCCGGGGTACATCGCCCTCCAGAAGAAGTACGGAGACGAGGGCCTGGCGGTCATCGGCGTCTCCGTCGACACGGACGGGACGGCGCCGGTCAAGAAGTTCATCAAGGACTTCGGCATCAACTACGTGGTCGTGATGGCCGATGACGACGTCCAGAACGCCTACGGGCCCCTGCAGGGGTACCCGACGACCTTCATCATAGACCGCAGCGGCCAGATCCGCGACCGCAAGCTCGGCAGGACGCACGCGGAGGACTTCGAGAAGGCTGTCCTTGCGGTCCTCAGGGCTCCCGCCCCCAAATAAGGGGCGCGGGGCTGGCGATAACCCCTTAACGCCAGCCCCGCTTATTAGTCTGGTCGGCTTGCACCGACTCGATACTACCCAAAACCCTGCGTTGAGGCAGGATGCTCCCTACAAGCATTGCGCGTGCCAGCCCGCTAGTCTTTTGCGAATTGTAGCGAGCGGCCCAGCTCGTCGGCTATGACCCGGTCGCTGCGGCACCGCGGCATCTTGTGGTTTCCGCCCCACTGGCCGTGGAAGCGCATCCAGTGCTCGAAGACGCCCGGCATCACGAGCCTGACGAAGGGCGCGTCGAGCGCGCCCGCGGCGCGCTTCGCGTCGTAGTCGCGGTTCAGGCGCCTGAGCTCGCTGTCCAGCTCCGGCGCCATGATGGGACCCGTCGGGTTGATGGCCGTGCCGGCCCTGAGCTCCACCCACCATTCGTGGCGGCCCCGTCCCTTGCCCGTGATCGAGCTTTCGAAGATCGGGGCGACGTGGAAGTTGACGGCCGTCCACCCGCTTCGCCGGCACACCGACAGGAGGGCGTCCGTGATCTCCTTCTCGATCACGTGCTCCCCGAAGGCGCTGAGCCTCAGCTCCGTCCTTCCGACGTACACCAGCCGCGGGGGCCGGGTCGAGACGAAGCGCACGATGTCGCCGATCACGTAGCGGGCGAGCCCCGCCGGCGTCGTCAGGACGAGCGCGTAGTCCACGCCCGCCTCGACCTCCGACAGCGGCACCGCGCTTGGGCCCAGGCCCGGAAGGCGCGCCTCCTCGAACTCCGACATCGGGATGAACTCGTAGAAGATGCCCGCGTTAGCCATGAGGCGCAGCCCCGCGGCCGCGTCCGCGTCCTGCGCCGCGATGAAGGCCTCCGCGGCGGGGTAGACCTCGTGGAAGTTGACGGTGGGGCCGAGGGCGGCGCGAAGCTCGTCCTGGAAGGGGGCGACGGGCACGCCCCCGTGCATGTAGCACTCGAACTTGGGCCAGATCGCCTGCAGGTGCTGGGCACGGCCCCCGGGGCCATTCGCCCGGAGCGAATCCGCCAGGAGGAGCACCCATGCCGGGATCCCGGCGAGGAGGGAGATGTCGACCGAGGCGGTGCGCTCGGTGATGGCGGCGATCTTCTCCTGCCAGTCCGCGATCTGGGCGATCTCCGAGCCGGGCTCGTAGAACTGCCTCTCGGCCCAGCCGGGCAGGTTGAGGGCCGCGATCCCGGAGAGGTCGCCCGAGTAGGCCTCGAAGGGCTCCGAGTCGGGTATGGGCGTGAGGGCGGTCGACCCCCCGAGGTGCAGGTGGCGGCCGTGGTACACGCGGCCGTGGCCGACCCGCGCCGAGTACCAGAGCATAGAGTCGAGGCCGCACTGCTTGAAGTGGCCCAGCATCGGCTCCGTCACGGGGATGTACTTCACGGTGCCCCCCGATGTCCCCGACGAGGTGGAGTAGATCTGGCAGGTCCCCGGCCAGAGGACGTCGGGCACGCCCCGCTTCATGCGGTCGATGTACGGCTCGAGGTCGTCGTAGGTCTGCAGGGGCACGTTTTCGCGGAACTCGTCGTAGGTCATCTTGGGCACGATGCCCGCCTGCCTCCACGCGGACCCGCAGGCGAGCTTGGGTATCAGCTGGTTGAATACCTCCTGCTGCCGGGCCCCGGAATCCGCGCTGCGCCTCAGGCGCATCCCCGCGCGGGCCGTGAGGAGGCCAGCGCCGATCGTCAGTAAGCTTCTGTTGACAAGACCCATGCCAGTAACCCTCCAACACAAGAGGAGCCTGCGGGCGTCGCCAGCGAATTCAGGCGGGGAGTCGCAAACTTACTGCGTTTTGACTCCGGGCGGGCCGGTCGCGCCGCGCCGCCTCCCGCTTCCTGAAACGCTGGCGTTGGCCCGCGAAGGGCGATGGACTCGTGCCGGCCCGCCTTCCCCCATGACATTCCCGGACATCCTCCTTGAGGACGAGACCCTCGTGGCCTTTGACAAGCCGAGCGGGATGGCCGTCTCCCCGGAGGGGCGCAAGGGGGCCGGGGCGACCCTGATGGGCCTTGTCCGCGGCCGCTTCGGGCCGGCGACGGCCAACGTCCACCGGCTCGACGCCGACGCAAGCGGCGTGGTCCTGTGCGCGAGGACCAAGCCGGCGCTGGACTTCCTGAGCGGCCAGTTCCAGTCCAAGACCGTCCGCAAGACCCACTGGGCCCTGGTGGCGCTGCTGGCGCGGGGCGCGGGGGGCGACGCCGTCCGGGACGGGGCGGGGGCCCTCCCCGCCGAGTTCACGGTCGACCTCGCCCTGGGCGAGGACGAGCACAAGCCCGGCAGGGTCCGCGTCTTCCGCAAGCGCGGCGGCAGGCCGAGCGTCACGCAGTTCCGCGTTCTCGAGTCGTTCGGGCGGTTCGCCTGGGTCGAGTGCCGGCCGCTCACGGGGCGCATGCACCAGGTCCGGGTGCACCTCGCCTCGGCCGGCGCCCCCGTCCTCAACGACGCGCTCTACGGCGACCCCGGCTCGGTCCTCCTCCTCTCGGAGCTCAAGCGCGGCTACAAGGGGCGGGACAAGGAGAGGCCGCTCCTCTCGAGGCTCGCGCTCCATGCCGGGTCGCTCGGCTTCAGCCATCCCCTGAGCCGGGAGCCCGTCGAGGTCACGGCGCCGATCCCCGAGGACCTCGGCATAGCCCTCAAGTACCTGCGGAAGTTCGCGGGCGCGGGCGCGCGGGCCTAGGGCACAGGGTGCGCCGGCGGCGGGGTCGGCGTGGTCTGCGAGACGATCACGACCCTGCGGCGGAGCACCTCGCGCACGACGGGGAGCGCTATCAGGTAGATCATGAGCACCCACACGGGCGCCAGCACGGCCCACGCCGCGATCGCGTGCACGGCGTCGACCCCGAACCTCTCGAAGAACTTGCCGGGATCCTCCCAGAACGTGTCCAGCATGTGGTGCACCATGCCGAGCCCGATGTGGGTGTAGGGCACGCCGAACATGAGGTGGCCCAGTCGGAACAGGCCCACGATGATGGGAAAGTGGATCGTGGCGCAGAGCATGTTCACCAGCTGGATGATCGCCTGGTTCAGCTTGAGGACGATCCCGGCGAGGAGGCACAGCAGCGTCGTGGTGCCGAAGATCGGGAAGAGCGCGAGCGCGCTGCCGACCGCCATCGTCAGCGCGATCTTCTCGGTCGTGATGCCCTGCGTGAGCTGCAGCGCGATCGGGTCGATCACGTGGCGCTGCCACGGGGAGGGCGATGCGGCGGCCTTGTCCTGCTGGGGGGTTTCTTTCACCGGGAGGTCAGGCTACGCCATTCCCGCCGCCGGGCTCAAGCGTTATGGTCCGGGATCCGGCCCCGGTTCCATCGAAAGCCCCGCGACGTCCCTCTGGACCTCGTGGGCGACGTCCCACTGGGCCTGGGCGGGGTGCGCCGCGTTCACGGTCGCCACGGCTATGGCCGCGGCCGCCGGGACGATGCGCTTGAGGGACGAGTACTCCGGGTGCACGTGCTGCGCCCTCTCGGCCGCGGCGACCGACTCGTGGTGGTCGGCGCGTGAGCCCTCGGCGAGGACCGAGGCCGGCACGGTCTTCAGCCCCCAGATCAGCCCGGTCCAGGAGAGGCCCTTCAGCAGGTAGTACGTGATGTCGACCTCCCACCAGAAGAACCCGTTGCGGGTGGCGCTCATGTAGCGGTGGTGGTTGTTGTGCCAGCCCTCGCCGAGCGTGACCATCGCCAGGATGAAGCTGTTGCGCGAGTCGTCCTCGGTCCTGTAGCGGCGCCTGCCCATCAGGTGGGCCATCGAGTTGATGCAGGCGGTGCCGTGGAAGAGGGCCGTCGTGCTGACGAAGAATCCCCAGACGAGCATCTGGGGCCCGCTGGTGTGAAGCCCCGGCGCGTGAGCGTGCAGGAAGGCCCCCAGCGCGAAGATGGCGAGCGCGAAGGCCGCGGGCACGATCGCGTCAAACCGGTTCAGGAAGACGAGCTCGGGGTAGCGGTCCAGGTCGCGGACCTTCGAGTAGTCCGTGGGGAAGTTGCGCTTGCTCGTGATCCAGCCCACGTGGGACCACCAGAAGCCGTGGACGTGCGGCGAATGCGCGTCCTCGGCCTCGTCGGAATGCTGGTGATGGTGGCGGTGGTGGTAGGCCCACCAGAGCGGGCCCCGCTGGACGGCCGTCCCGCCCCAGAGGGCCAGGAGGAACTGCATCGGCCGCGACGTGCTGTAGGTCTTGTGCGAGAAGTACCGGTGGTAGATGCCGGTCACCGCGGCCATGCGCAGGAAGTAGAGGGCGACCGCGGTCCAGACCGCGAACGGGCTGGCGCCCACCCAGATGACCCCGAGGCAGCCCAGGTGAAGGATGATGAACGGGATGCAGCGCACCCAGTCCACCCTGTCGGGCTGGTCGCGCACGGACGCGGCGCCCGCCGGGGAGTAGTCCGCGTCGAACCACTGGACGACGGCGCTGAGGGAGTGTCGGAGGCGTTTCATCATGGTTCGGGTCTTCAGGGAATAAACGATCAAGAACACACGCTTGATGCACGCTCGGCAAGGATGGTTTGGCGGCCTGCCGGAACTGGCTCCGGCATAGGTCCTAAGGCCTCCCTTGCCGGCCGCCCCGGAAAGAAAAAGGGCGCCCCCGCTGCCGGGGGCGCCCTTGCTGGTTTCTTTTTATGTACCTGCGGTTCAGCCGAGGACGAAGACGCTCGTCTTCGGCGCCTCAACGACGCGGACCGGGAGGACGACCTTCATCGCTACCGGGGCGCCGTTGCGCTGCGCAGGCGTGAACTCCCACTTCTTGACCGCATCCACCACGGCTTCCGCGAAATCGCGGTCCGAGGGGGACTTGACGCTGACCGCCGAGGTGTGGCCCGTCGTGTCGACGACGAACTCCACCATGACCGACTGGCCGATGTCGTAGCCGTTGACCACGGGTGTGATCACCGTCACGGGCACGGGAATGTCGGTTCCCTTGCGGCACGTCTCGATGTAGGATTGCTCGAGCGTCTTCGCCGAGGCGGCGAAGGGCAGGAGCGCTCCCAGACTGAGCAGGAGTGCTAGCTTGTTGTTGTTTTTCATGGCTTCTTTCAAACTCCGCGCGGGGCGGAGAGTTTTATTTCTGGCTTATGGTTTAGCGCCCCTCCCACCACCGGCGCGTAGGCGCCGGCAGTGTCGGGAGCGTTTTGGCCGCGTGCGCCGGAAGGCGCCCGCGTCCAAAAGTGGCAGTCTTGGGGGTAAACCCGGGCCAGAAGGCGGTCGGCGCGGCACTGTCGGGGTCGCGCCAGCCTGAAGCCTTGTTATTATCCCGCCGGAAGGGGCCGGCCGGGAAACAGATCAAAGAACGTTTGGGAGTTCCTTGAAAGCAAAGTCGTGTCTGTGACTACGACGGGGACATAGCTACTCTTGTTCCAAGATCGCCAGAATATTCAGGTTCAAACGTAAAAAGTCACACGTTTGACACACATTCCCAAGGGCTTACGTGAAATCGGCGGCCTGGGGAGGATAAGCTCCCACGGGCCACCGGAAACACCCGCAAGGCCGCCCTAGTCGCTCTTCTTGAGGGCTATATCGCCTGTCAGCGTCGCGGCCTGGATCTCGACCCCGCCGCCGTTGAGCGTGCCCGAGACGACCTTTCCGCCCGTCATGGGGGGAAGCGGGGGAACGGAGCCCGACATCTCGATCCGGGCCTCGGCAAGTCCCTCGTGGACGGCGGCCATCGCCTCCTGGGTCGCCTCGGCCGCCTGGTCCAGCGCCTCGCGCACCGAGTCGCGCACCTCGCCGTGCCAGTCGTCGTCGGACTTGGACGCGCCTGTCGCGGGGGTCGCCGGCTCGGCCACGGCGGGAGCCTCGGGCGCGGCCGGGGCCGCAGGCGCGACCGGCGAGACCAGAACCAGGTGCTTCGAGTCCTTGCCGCGCGAGACCTCGGTCTTCGTCACCAGCACCTTGTCGCTGAAGTTCGTCAGGATCACGCCGCGGTGCGTCCGGAAGCGGATGTTGGCCTTGGCGTCCTCCGGCACGTGGAAGGTGACCTCCCCGTGCATCGAGGTGCACGAGAGCGGCTTTCCCTTTGCGAGGGACTTCACCTTCACCTTGATGTCTCCGTTCATCGTCTCGACGAGCGCGCCGCCGCAGGTCCCGTCGAGGGAGACATCCCCGCTCATCGTCCGCACGTCGATGTCGCCCGTGACGTCTGCGCACTCGAAGTCCCCGTGGAGCGCGCTGCCGACGACGACGGAGGTGGACGCCGGCACGGTGATGTCAAAGTCCGAGGAGCCGCCGGTCCACCCCTCGCCGCCGTACTCGAGAGTGACGACATTGTCCCTCTCGGACAGCACGTAACCCGAGGACGAGGAGAGGACGCGCATCCCGTCCTTGCGGGGCGTCGGGCTCTGGGCCGAGCTCTCGGACTTGACCGATATCTCCTTCACGTCGGCGCCGTGGACGCTCACGTCGCCGTGCAGGACGCGGATCTTGAGCGTCCCCGGCTTGGACGGGTCCGAGAACGCGATCTGGCTTTCGGCCTCCCCGGCGCGCAGGGCGTGCAGCGGCGCGAGCGCGAGCGCGGCCGCGAGGAGGAGGGGGTAGCGGAGCAGTGTGGTTTTCATATATTGAGAGGGGAGATGCCGGCGGGGTTTTCAGAGCAGCGTGATCGCGCGGCGCGCCGAGTCGCGGACGTCGGCGTCGGCCCTGTCGTCGCCGACGAGCTTCGCCAGCTCCGGCGAGGCCTCGCGGGCCTTCGTCGCGACGAGGAAGTCGATCATGGAGATCTGGACAAGGGGGTTGGACTCGCGGGGGAGGCAGGCCAGCACGCCGGCGCGCACGACCTCCTGGTCGGCGTGGGAATAGAGGGCCGTGAGCGCGTTCAGGCGCACGTTCACGCTCGGGTCGAACGCCATGGAGTTGATCAGCCCGTCGATCGCGCGCTCGTCGGGCTTGCGCACCGTGGCCGCCGTCAGGACGGTCTCCAGCCGGTCGCCCGCCGTGCGCTTCTGCAGGACGGACTGCTCGACCAGCTGGCCCATCGTGTCGACCTTGGCGCGCAGCTCCGCGAGCTGGCGCTGGGTGGCGGTGCGCTCGCCGGCGAAGAAGCCGAGGACGACAAGGGCGGCCGCGCCCAGGGCCGAAAGGATCGCCGGCAGCCAGGACGAGCGCCGGCCCCCGCTGCCCTCGGCCGCCGAGCGGATGGACGACGCCCAGGCCGCCCGGTTCCTCTGCGTGAGCTTCTCGGTCTCGATGTGGCCCACGACGCCCGCGCGCAGCCGGTGTGACGGCGGGCGGCAGGGCAGAGCGTCGAGCGCGCCCAGCGTGAGGCTGAGCGACTCGAACTCGGCGCGGCACTCGGCGCAGCCCTCGATGTGGGCGCGCGCCGCCGCGGCGCCCGTCTCGTCGAGCCTCGCGTCGGCGAGCTCGGCCATGTGTTCCCGGCAGGATTGGCAGTTCATGGGAGGGTCTCCTTTTGCATTTGAAAATAGTGGTCGCGAAGCGTCTTCAGGGCCCGGTGCGCGCGCACGCGGGCCGCACCCACGGAGCACTCGAGGATGCCGGCGACCTCGACGAACGAGAGCTCCTGCAGCCTCGAGAGGAGCAGGACCTCGCGGTCGTCGCGGTCGAGGCGCCCCAGCGCGCGGTGCAGGAGCGCGTGGTCGTCGCGGCTCGCCGCGGCCTCGTCGGCGCCCCGCGCATCGTCGGCGTGGGCCTCGAGCGCCGCGGAGTCCATCCCGACCGGGGCCGAGGAGGACTTGCGGTAGTGGTCGGAGGCGCAGCGCCGGGCCAGGTGGTACATCCAGGCCGTGAAGCTCCCCTCATCCCGGTAGGTGTGGCGGTACTTGAGCATCCGCTGGAACACGGTCTGGGAGATGTCCTCCGCGGACGCCCGGTTGCCCGTCAGCTTCGTCAGGTAGCCGAAGAGGGGCCCGTGGTGGCGCTCGAAGAGCTCGCCCATGCAGTCCAGGTTCCCGTCGCGCACGGCGAGCATGAGCTCATGGTCGGGGAGTGGGGCGTCTGTTTCCACGGCTTGGCGCAGGCGCCAGTCAACCCCCGTTGGTCTCGGATGCACAGGGATTTCGGCGGCAAGGGGCGTCATGGGCGCAGGGGGGCATGGCTGGGTGTTGCAGGTATGCCCCCTACAACCGGCGGATCCCCCCAGTGTTACAGGAAAATGGCGGTTGCCGCCGGCACACGGGGGTTGAAAGGCGGCGACCCTTCCCCTAGGTCTGGGACCCCCCATGAACCGCCGGGACTTCATCCGATCCTCGCTCGTGATCTCCGCCGGCGTGGCCGTGACCCGCAGGCTGGGCGCCCAGGCGGCCCCCGCGGCGCCGGGCCCCGCCGTCTCCGCCACCCAGTTCACGCCGCTCAGGGGCGACGTCGGCATCTTCACCGGCCGCGGAGGCACGATCGGGTGGCTGGCCTCGAAGGACGCGCTCGCGGTCGTCGACACGCAGTTCCCGGACACCGCGGCCCTGTGCCTCAAGGGGATCCCGGGGATCGGGAGGCGCACGATCGACGCCACGATAAACACCCACCACCACCTGGACCACACGGGGGGCAACGGCGTCTTCAAGCCCGCCTCCAGGGCGCTGGTCGCCCACGCCAACGTGCCGAAGCTCCAGTTCGAGGCGGCGAGGCGCGCCGAGCAGAACGTCAAGTTTGACGCCAAGATCGACCCGGCCGCCGCGGTGGCGAGCCAGGTCTACGCGGAGACGACCTTCACCGACGTCTGGCGCCGCGAGCTAGGCGGCGAGATCGTGACCGCGGAATTCCGGGGGCCCGCGCACACGGGGGGCGACGCGGTCGTCATCTTCGAGAAGGCCAACGTCGTCCACATGGGCGACCTCGTGTTCAACCGGATCTACCCCTTCGTCGACAGGCCGGGCGGCGCGAGCATGCGCGGCTGGGTGAAGTCGCTCGAGGACTCGGCGGCGGCCTACCCGGCGGACGCGATCTACGTCTTCGGCCACGGCAACCCGAAGTTCGGCGTCACGGGCAAGCGCGCAGACCTGCTCGCCATGCGCGACTTCCTCGGCGCCGTCCTCGAGCACGTCCAGAGGGAGATCGCCGCGGGCCACGACAAGCCGTCCGTGGTCGCGCTCGAGAACATGCCCGGGTTCCCCGACTACCACGCGCCGCTCCCGAACCGCCTCGGCCTCATCCTCGGCGCGGCCTTCGACGAATTGACTGACGCCAAGGCCTGAGGCAGGCTCCGCCCATGAGCTTCAAAACCCTCTTCAGGGTCGTCGTGTTCCTGGCGATCCTCTTTGTCCTCCTCTACGTCGGGATGAACAACAGGCAGTCCGTCGACTTCAACTTCCCGATGGTCCTCGACAAGAAGTGGACGGACCAGGCGGGGATCGTCTACTTCGCGATGTTTGCGGCCGGGGTGCTCGCGGGCGCACTGCTCACGGCGGGCGGCGGCAAGGGAAAGTCCAAGGGGCCGGCCAAGGGGGAGAAATAGCGCTCAGCGCGCCGGGGCCATCATCCGAGCGCGCGCCGCAGGTTGTCGCAGACGATCGCCGCGGCGACCGCCGCGTTCAGGGATTCCGCGGAGCCCGAGCGCGGGATCGTCACGGAATAGCTGAGGCGCGCCCGCGCCTCGTCGGAGAGGCCGCGCCCCTCGCTCCCGATGACGACCACGGCGTCCGGGAGCGCGGGAAGCGCGTGGACGTCCCTTCCCTCGAGCTCGCAGCCGATCACGGGGGCCTTCACGCCGGCGAGCGCCGCCCCGAGGCCCGTGACGATCGCGCGGACCCGGGCAAAGGAACCCATGCTCGCCTGGATCACCTTCTGCGAGTGGAGGTCGGCGCAGGCCGGCGACAGCAGGACCCGGTCGAACCCGAACCAGTCCGCGATCCGGAGCATCGTGCCGACGTTGCCCGGGTCCTGGACGCCGTCCAGGGCGAGCGTGAGCCCGCGGTCGAGCTCGCCCGGGGCCAGGGCCTCGCGCCGGATCCGGCCGACCGCGAACACCGCGGAGGGCGCCGGGAAATGGCTCGCGCGCGCCATGTCGGCCTCGGTCATCGCGTGGGTCCTTGCCCCGGCCCAGGCATCGGTCGCGTAGACCTTCTCGAACGGGTGGCCCGCGGCGACCAGCTCCGCGACGACCTTCTCGCCCTCGACCGCGTACAGGCCCACCTCCTCCCGGTGCCTCTTGTCCCTGAGGGACCTGAGCAACTGGAGTTCCGAGCGGGTCATCACGGGTCAGGATGGCCCCCCGCAGCCCCGTTTTTCAATTGTTTTGCGGGGTGTTCGGAGCGATACTGGCGCGATGCTGCCTCGTAACTCCCATGCCGCGCGCGCGCGGCTCCTCGACGAGGTGGGGGCGGTCGACCTGGTCGGCGTGGAGGAGCGCGTGGCGAAGTTCACGACCCGCAGCATAAAGAAGACGGCCAAGCTCTGGGGCCTTAAGACGGCGGTCTCCATGACGGACCTGACGACGCTCGAGGGCAAGGACACCCCGGGCAAGATCGAGTCCCTCTGCAGGAAGGCGCTGCGGCCGCACGAGGACCCGAAGGTGCCGTCGGTCGCCGCGGTATGCGTCTACCCCTCCATGGTCTCCCGGGCGAAGGGGTTCGTCGGGGGGACGGGCGTCAAGGTGGCCTCCGTCGCCACGGCCTTCCCGTCGGGCCAGACCCACCTGCGCACGCGCCTCGCCGAGGTCCGCGGCGCCGTCGCCGACGGCGCAGACGAGATCGACATGGTGATCAACCGCGGCGCCTTCCTCAGCGGCGAGTACTCCCGCGTCCAGGACGAGATCTCGAGCGTGGTCGAGGCCTGCGGCGCCTCGGCGCTCAAGGTGATCCTCGAGGTGAGCGAGCTCGAGACCTACGACAACATCCGGATGGCGTCCTTCCTCGCCATGGGCGTCCTGCGGCCCGGCGACTTCATCAAGACCAGCACGGGCAAGACGACGCTCAACGCCACGCTCGGCAACAACCAGGTGATGATCGAGGCGATCCGGGACTTCTACACCGACACGGGGATCGCCATCGGCATGAAGCCCGCGGGCGGGATCAAGACGGCCAAGCAGTCGCTCCAGTTCCTGATCGCGGTCAAGGAGACGCTGGGCGACGCCTGGCTCAACAAGAAGCGCTACCGCTTCGGCGCGAGCTCGCTCCTGAACGACCTCCTCAGGCAGATCGAGAAGGAGAGGACGGGCGCCTACCAGGCCCCGTACTACTTCAGCGACGCCGCGGAGAGCTACTGACGATGGCCGCACCGAGGAAATCAAGGGGCGACCGGCGGCCCAGGCTGGACTTCGGGGACCTGTGGGGCTTCGACCCGGCGCCGGAGACGGCGGACCCGAGGCTCAAGCCCCGGTACGACCTCTTCATCGGCGGCAAGTTCACGCGGCCGCGCACCGGGAAGTACTTCGACTCGGTCAACCCGGCGAACGAGAGGAAGCTGGCCGAGATCGCGCTCGCCGGCCCCGCGGACGTCGACGCGGCCTACCGGGCCGCGGCGAGGGCGTTCCGTTCCTGGTCGAGGCTGCCCGGCCGGGAGCGCGGCAAGTACCTCTTCCGGATCGCGCGGCTGCTCCAGGACCGGGCCCGGGAGTTCGCGGTCGCGGAGACGATGGACGGGGGCAAGCCGATCAAGGAGTCGCGCGACTTCGACGTGCCGATGGCGGCGGCCCACTTCTTCTACCACGCCGGTTGGGCGGACAAGCTCGCCTACGTTGCCCCCGGGCGCACGGTCGCCCCGCTCGGGGTCGTCGGCCAGGTGATCCCGTGGAACTTCCCGCTCCTCATGCTCGCCTGGAAGCTCGCGCCCGCGCTGGCCATGGGCAACTGCGTCGTGCTGAAGCCCGCCGAGACGACGTCCATCACGGCGCTCAAGCTGGCCGAGATCCTGCAGGACGCCGGCCTGCCGGCGGGCGTCGTCAACTTCGTCACCGGGGCGGGCGAGACCGGAGCCGCGGTGATGGGCCACCCCGGCGCGGCCAAGGTCGCCTTCACAGGTTCGACCGAGGTCGGCAAGGCGATCATGCGCCAGCTGGCGGGGACCGACCGAAGGATGACGATGGAGCTCGGCGGCAAGGCCGCGAACATCGTTTTCGACGACGCGCCGATCGACCAGGCCGTCGAGGGCATCGTGAACGGGATCTTCTTCAACCAGGGCCACGTGTGCTGCGCCGGCTCGCGCCTCCTCGTCCACGAGCCCGTTGCCGACCGGGTGGTCGCGAGGCTCAGGAACCGCATGCGGGTCCTGCGCGTGGGCGACCCGCTCGACAAGAACACGGACCTCGGCGCGATCAACTCGAGGGGGCAGCTCTCGACCATCCGGCGCCTGGTCGCGGCCGGGGTGAGGGAGGGCGCCGCGATGTGGCAGCCGCCCTGCCGGCTCCCCGACAGGGGCTTCTACTTCCCGCCGACCCTCTTCACCGGGGTCACGCAGAGCCACCGGGTCGCGCGCGAGGAGATCTTCGGCCCCGTGCTCTCGATCCTCACCTTCCGCACCGTGGACGAGGCGATCGAGAAGGCCAACAACACGCCCTACGGCCTGAGCGCGGGCGTCTGGACGGAGAAGGGTTCGCGGATCCTGCGGATGACCTCCGAGCTCAAGGCGGGCGTCGTCTGGGCCAACACGTTCAACCGGTTCGACCCCTCCTCGCCCTTCGGCGGGTACAAGGAGAGCGGGTTCGGGCGCGAGGGCGGCCGCCAGGGGCTCCTCGACTACGCCACGATCTCATGAGCGCGCGGCCCGCAGCACGACTTCCCGTGACGAAGACCCCAAAGGTCTACGTTGGCGGCGCCTTCATCCGGTCCGAGAGCGCGAGGACCTTCAAGGTGAGCGGGGCGGACGGCGCGTTCTTCGGAAACATCCCCCAGTGCACCCGCAAGGACCTGCGCAACGCGGTCGAGGCCGCCGCCAAGGCCGGCCCGGGCTGGGCCAGGCGTTCCCCCTACAACCGCGCCCAGATCCTCTACCGCCTCGCCGAGATGCTCGAGGCGAGGAGCGCGGAGCTCGTGGCGTCGCTGGTGCGCTTCGGCGCCCGCGAGGCGGACGCGTCGCGGGGCATGTCCGTGGCGGTGGACAGGATGATCCACTACGCCGGGTGGGCCGACAAGTACGAGCACCTCCTCGGCTCCGTGAACCCGGTGGCCTCGCCGCACTTCAACTTCACGGTCACGGAGCCCATGGGCGTCGTCGGCGTGATCGCCCCGGACAGCCCGCCGCTCCTCGGGCTCCTCTCGATGGTCGCGCCCGTGATCGCCTGCGGCAACACGGTCGTGGCGCTCGCGTCGGAGAAGGTGCCCTACCCGGCCATCCTCCTAGGCGAGATGCTCGCGACCAGCGACCTGCCCGGGGGCGTCGTCAACATCCTGACGGGCTTCCGCAGGGAGCTCGTGCCGACCTTCGCGACCCATGCGCACATACGCGCAGTCTACGCCTCGGTGGGGCCCGAGGACCGCAGGGCGCTGCGCCTGGGCGCCGCCGAGAGCGTGAAGCGCGTGCGCTTCGTGGACGCAGCGGCGGACTGGTTCGGGGAAAACTCCCAGGGGCTCGGGGCCCTGCGCGACTTCTTGGAGCTCAAGACGATCTGGCATCCGATCGGGTCCTGAGGGGCCCCGGGGACGCCCCCATTCATCCCGTCTGGGGGACCGCTCGTCCAAAGATTGCCGCGGGACGGGGTTCCCGCGATAGTGTGGGGCGATGAACCTTTCCGCGGACATATCCCTGCCCCCGGGCGACGCGGCGGAGCGCGACATGGCGAAGATGCGCCTGTACGTGCTGCTGCAGGCCGCCGGCTGGGGAGGCTTCATGACCCTGTGCACGTGGGTGACCCTCGAGTTCCCGGACAAGGACGAGAAATGGCCGCTCGCCACTTCGCTCGCCGTCATGGCCATGGTCCTCCTCTCGGGCCTGCTGATCAGCCACTGCATGCGCCCAGTTCTGGGGCGCTGGCGGTGGAAGGAGCTCGGGTGGCGCAGGCTGATTCCCCGGATGGTGGCGGCTGCGCTTGTCGCCTCGGCGATCCTCAACGTGAGCGTCTCCCTCTGGCTCCACGGCGTCATCGGCCTTCCCTGGAACACCACCTTCTCGGTCCCGATGGTCTTCGTGGCCCAGCTGCTCCAGCACAGCATCCTCTTCTTCGCCTGGCTCTGCCTGTACTTCTTCTACCACCTCTTCGACAGGCTCAACCGCTCGGAGATCGAGCGCTTCCAGCTGATGACCAGCGTCAAGGAGGCCGAGCTGCGCGCGCTCAAGTCCCAGGTGAACCCGCACTTCATCTTCAACTCCCTCAATTCGCTGCGGGCGCTCATCGACGAGGATCCCGCGCGCGCACGCACGGCCGTCACCCAGCTCGCGAACCTGCTTCGCTACTCGCTGAAGAGCGGCGAGCTGGAGACCGTCCCGTTCGAGGAGGAGCTGGGTGTCGTCAACGACTACCTGGCGCTCGAGCAGGTGCGCCACGAGGAGCGGCTGCGCCTGCGCCTCAACATCGCCCCGAACACGCTCCAGCTCCCGATCCCGCCCATGCTGCTGCAGACGCTCGTGGAGAACGCGGTCAAGTACGGCATCTCGCGCAGCGCCGAGGGCGGCGAAATCGCGATCACCGCCATCAACGAGGGCGGCGCCCTGCGGATCCAGGTGTCCAATCCCGGCGAGCTGGCCCCCGGCGTGCAGGTGCCGTCCACGGGGCTCGGCCTGCGCAACGCGGCCGAGAGGCTCCGGCTGATCTTCGGCGAGCGCGCGACCCTGCGCCTCAGGTCCGACCATCCCGCTCTCGTGACCGCCGAGGCCGTGATCCCGCTTGCCGCCCACCCATGAGGGCGCTGCTCGTCGACGATGAGCGCCTCGCGCGAAACGAGCTGCGCCGCCTCCTGGCCGTGTTCCCGGAGATAGAGATCGCGGGCGAGGCCACGCAGACGAAGCAGGCGCGCGAGCAGATGGAGGCGCTCAAGCCCGACCTCCTCTTCCTCGACGTCCAGATGCCCGGGGAGACGGGGATGGAGTTCCTCGAGTCGCTCGAGCCGCCGGTGCCCCACGTCATCTTCACGACGGCGTACGACGAGTTCGCGGTGAAGGCGTTCGAGCTGAACGCCCTCGACTACCTCCTCAAGCCCGTCGACCCGGCCCGCCTCGCGGCGGCGGTCGACCGGCTTCCCGGCCTCAAGCTTGCGCCCGCGCCGAAGAGGCCCGCCGCCGGCAGCCTGAACGCCTCGGACAAGGTGTTCGTGCGCGAGGGGGAGAAATGCTGGTTCGTGGAGGTCGGCCAGATCCGGCTCCTGGAAAGCGAGGGGAACTACACGCGGGTCCACTTCGGCGACGCGCAGCCGCAGCTCTTCCGCTCGCTCAACGCCATGGAGGAGCGCCTCGACCCCAAGTTCTTCTTCAGGGCGAACCGCCGCCAGATCATCAACATCTCCTTCATCGCCGGCATAGAGCCCTGGTTCAGCAGCGGCCTGCTCGTGCAGCTCAAGGGCGGGGCCAAGATCGAGCTCAGCCGTAGGCAGGCCCAGGATTTCCGCGAGCGGATGAGCTTGTAACATACCTTATTTCAGGTATTTACAACTCATGATCGAGGCCAGGTCTCTCACGAAGGTCTTTTCCGACCGCACGAAGGGTGAGATCCGGGGAGCCGACAGCGTCTCGTTCCGGGTGCAGCCGGGAAGCATCTACGGCCTGCTGGGGGCAAACGGCGCCGGCAAGACGACGACGCTGCGCCTGCTGGCCACGATCCTGAAGCCGACGAGCGGGACGGCGATCGTGGCCGGCTTCGACGTCGTCCGGGATCCCGACCGCGTGCGCAAGAACGTCGGGTTCCTCGCGACCAGCACCGCGCTCTACGCGCGGCTGACAGCCCGCGAGATGATCGCCTACTTCGGGAGGCTGAACGGGCTCGCCGAGCCGGCGCTGCGCGCGCGGATCCAGACGCTCGCCGACGAGCTCGAGATGCACGAGTTCCTGGACCGGCGCATCGACAAGCTCTCGACGGGCATGAAGCAGAAGACGTCGATCGCCCGGACGCTCGTGCACGACCCCCAGGTCATGATCTTCGACGAGCCGACGCTGGGCCTCGACGTGATGGCGGCCCGCTCGATCATCCGGTTCGTGCGGGAATGCCGGTCCCGCGGGAAGACCGTGATCTACTCGACGCACGTGATGGGCGAGGCCGAGAAGCTCTGCGACGTGATCGGCGTCATCCACGGGGGGGCGCTGCGGGCCGAGGGCACGCTCGCCGAGCTTCGGGCGAGGACGGGCGAGACGGACCTCGAGGAGTGCTTCGTCAGGATCATACAGCCGGAGGTTCCGGGATGAACGGGCACAACATCGCCACGATCTACGCCAAGGAGCTCCGGGACACCGTGCGCGACAGGCGCGCGATGATCTCGATGATCGTCATACCGACGGTCGTCATGCCGCTCCTCATCTTTGGCTTCGCAAAGACGGCCTTCGTCATCGTCTCCAAGGCCAAGGAGGAGATACCCCGCATCATGGTGATCGGCGGATCGGACTCCCCCGGGGTCATGGCCGAGCTTGAGAAGTCGGGGAAGTTCAAGGTGGAGACGGCGTCCAAGGACTGGAGAAGCCTCATTTCGGACAAGAGGGTCCGCGCGGCCGTCGAGATCCCGGACGGCTTCGAGAGGGCGCTCGGGGAGGGATCCGCCCCCGCCATCACGCTCTATGACTACCAGGGGGAGCTCAAGTCGGGGCTGGCCGCGGAGCGGCTGGACGGCTTCTTCTCGGAGCTGCGCAGGCGCACGACGGCGCGGCTGCTCGCCGCGAAGGGCCTGCCGGCCTCGATCGCCCGGCCCTTCGAGGTCAACCAGACGAACGTCGCCCCGCCGGAGAAGGTCGGGGGCAACTTCCTCGGGGGCATCATCCCTTACTTCATCATCTTCCTCTGCCTCACCGGGGCCATGTACCCGGCGATGGACCTGACCGCGGGCGAGAAGGAGCGGGGCACGATGGAGACCCTGCTCTGCAGCCCGGCCTCCCGCACGGACATCGTCATCGGGAAGTTCCTGATGGTGCTCACGGGGTCGCTGTCGGCGGTCATGTTCTCGCTGATCTCCCTCGGGGGGACGCTGGTCGCCTTTGGCTCCGCCTTCGCGCCGGCCGGGGCCGCGGCGAAGGCCGCCGCGCGGGGCGCGGCGATGCCGACGATCGACTTCCTGGGCATCTTCGGCCTGCTGGCGATGGTCGCCCCCGTCGCCGTGCTCTTCTCGGCGATCCTCTTCTCCGTCTCGCTCTTCGCGAGGAGCTCCAAGGAGGCCCAGAGCTACATCATGCCGCTGACCTTCGCCGTCATCATCCCGTGCATCATGGGCATGCTGCCCGGGATCGAGCTGAACTACCGCCTCGCCCTCGTCCCGGTCCTCAACATTTCGCTCGTCTGCAAGGAAATGCTCTCGGGCGTGTGGCACTGGGGCTACATCGCGGTCATCTTCGGGTCCACGGCGCTCTACGCGGCGGCGGCGCTCGCCGTCGCCGTGCGCCTGTTCAGGCGCGAGGACGTGATCTTCAGGACCTGATACTGTAAATCATTCATGAAGCGGCGCCCGGGGTGCTTCCGGGGGGTAAACCAGTTGTAAAACCGGGCCGCCCATCTAGCGAAGGCCGTTCCGATATGTTCTAATGCGGTCTAGGGTAAAGTCCCCAGATCACAGACAACAACGAACAGACTCCGCCGCCATGAATTCAACCTCAGTACCGTTTCAGATGCCCCTGCGGCCCGACCTCACCCTCAAGCGCCGTCTCCCCACCAATCCCCCCATCCCGATGGAGTCGGACGACATCGTCCCGAAGGAGCGCCGGATAGCCGGACCCTACGGCACGGCCTCGCTCCAGGAGGCCTGGGACAAGCTGTACAAGGCCCGCTCCATCCTCGAGGCCGAGCAGACGCACCTTCGCGACGACCGGATCGCGCTCCAGGGGGAGTCCGAGGCCCTCGCGGCGCGCGAGCAGGCGGTGGCGCTGCGAGAGCAGCGCATCCAGCAGCTCGAGCTCCGGGCCGCCCTCGACCGGGCGGACGCCGACGCCCTGGAATCAGAGTCCACGCTCGCCAAGCTGACCCGGGCGCCGTTCGACATCGCCCGCTCGGTATTCGGATCGAAGAAGTGATTTGGCGTGCCTCCGCCGCCTTCCCGCCGTAGGGGAGGGGGGCATGGCCGCCGTTTTGTTCCCCCAGCATGTGATCGCGCGCAAGCGCGACGGCGGCGAGCTTGACCGGGCCGAGATCGAGGCCTTCGTCAAGGGGGCCACGGACGGCTCGTGGGCCGACTACCAGCTGAGCGCGCTCCTGATGGCGGTGTTCCTGAAGGGGATGACGCCGAAGGAGACCGCGCTCCTGACCGAGGCTATGCTCCGCTCCGGCGTCGTGGCCGACCTCTCGGCGATCAGGCTTCCCAAGGCCGACAAGCATTCGACGGGCGGGGTCGGGGACAACGTGTCGCTGCACCTGGCGCCGATGGTGGCGGCCTGCGGCGTCGTGGTGCCGATGATCAGCGGGCGGGGCCTCGGGCACACCGGCGGCACGCTCGACAAGCTCGAGTCGATACCCGGCTTCCGCGTCGGGCTGTCGATCGCGGAGTACCGCGAGCAGCTCTCGAGGATCGGCGTGGCCCTGATAGGGCAGACCGCCGAGCTCGCCCCGGCCGACCGCAAGCTCTACGCGCTTCGCGACGTGACGGCCACGGTGGAGTGCATCCCGCTCATCTGCGCCAGCATTCTCAGCAAGAAGCTCGCCTCGGGGATCGACGTCCTCGTCCTCGACGTGAAGTTCGGGCGCGGCGCGTTCATGAGGGACAAGGCGCGTGCGAGGGAGCTCGCCGTCACGATAACCGCCGTGGCCAAGGCCATGGGCAAGCCGACGCGCGCTGTGCTGACGGCGATGGACGAGCCGCTCGCGAGCTCGGTGGGCAACGCTCTCGAGGTGGCCGAATCGATCAAGTGCCTCAGGGGCTCTGGGTCGCGGGATCTGATGGAGGTCTCCTACGCGATCGGCGAGCAGATGCTGGTGCTGGCCGGCGCGTCGAAGGACACCGCGGATGCGCGCTCGAGCCTCGAGAAGAGCGTCTCCTCGGGAGCCGCGCTCGCGAAGTTCCGGGAACTCGTCGCCGCGCAGGGCGGCGATCCAAGGGTGGTCGACGATCCGGGACGCCTGCCGCAGGCCAGCATTGTTAGGCCGATCGCGAGCCCGCGCGCGGGGTTTGTCACTGACGTCGACGCGCTCGGCGTCGCCCTCGCCGCGCTCCACCTCGGCGCCGGCCGGGCAAAGGCCGAGGACCCGATCGACCACGCCGTGGGCGTCAGCGCCCTGGCCAGGTCGGGCGACCCGGTGAAGGCCGGCGGTAGCCTCTGCATGGTCCACGCGAACAGCGAGCGCGCGGCGAAGGAGGCGGCCGAGATACTGGGCAGGGCGATCGTTGTCGGCGACGCGCCCCGCCCGCTGGCCACACTCGTGGACGAGGTCATTGGCTGAGGCCGGAGCGCCCCGGAGTCCGACAATGAGCACCCGGGAGTCCCTGACGATCGCGGGCAGGGCGGTCCTTTCGATCTTCGTCTGCGGCTTCTTTGTCTGGTATGCGAACGCGACATGGGTCCGCGCCTACGAGGGCTACAGCATCGGGAAGACCTGGCGCCCCCCGGCCGAGCGGTATTCCGCGCGCGTCGTCGGGTTCACCATCGGGAGCGCGTACCAGCGGCGAAAGATCCCCACGGTCAGGATCACCTTCGCGGACGGCAAGACAGCCGATTTCAACTCGTCGCGCAGCGGGACGTACTCGGAGGGGGACGAGGTGAGGGTTTTGGAGTCCAGCTACGAGTCGAGGCTCGTCATCCAGAACACGGTCCTCTCCAAGCGCATCTCGAAGATATACGAGATTGACGACCCGTATCTCCTTTGGATCAAGGACGCCTGCTACGGCGCGTTCTTCGCCGTTTTTGCCGTGGGAAGCCTCCTGGTGGGATTCGCCCCGTTCCTTGCGCTTGCGCGGGCCCGCACCCCAGCGGGTGACGGGCTTCAGGCGCCAGCCGACATTCCCTGACGGGCCAGGGGCCGGCTACTTCTCCAGGGCGGCCAGCTCGCCCGCCGCCTTCTCCCAGGCCGCGGTCGCGGCCCCCAGCTGGTCGACGATGACGCTCAGCTCTCGGTTCAGGTGCTGCGCCTTCCCGGGCTCCGTGTAGGTCTCGGGCGCCTCGAGCGCCGCGGTCAGGTCGTTCTGCTTCGTCTCGAGCTTCGAGACCTCCTCCTCGAGGCGCCCGACCTCGATTCGGAGCTTCTTGACCGATGACGGGCTCGCGACCCTGGCGGGAGCCGCCGCCGCGGGCTTGGCCTGCGCGCCGGGCGAGGCGTTCTGGAGCGGGACCCGGTCGACGAGGCTCGACGTCAGCGCGGCGCGCGCGTTGGTGGCCTTCGACTTCTCGAGGTAGTAGTCGTAGTTGCCCGCGTAGGGGGTGAGCCTGCCCGAGTGGACGTGAAGGACGTTCTGCGCCAGGGCGCGGATGAAGTACACGTCGTGGCTGATGAAGATGAACGTGCCGTCGAAGGTCAGGAGCGCGCTGACCAGGGCGTCGATCGAGGCGATGTCGAGGTGGGTCGTCGGCTCGTCCATGAGGAGCAGGTTCGGCGGCTTGACGAGGAGACGCGCGAGCGCGAGGCGCGACTTCTCGCCTCCCGAGAGCACGGACACCTTCTTGTGGACGTCGTCCTTGCGGAAGAGGAAGGCGCCCAGGATGGCGCGGCCCTGCTGCTCCGTGAGCTGGTTCTCGTTCGTGCGCAGCTCCATCACGTTCTCGAAGACCGAGGCCTTGGCATTGAGGTTGTCGAGACGGTTCTGCGCGAAGTACCCCGGGACGACGTTGCTGCCGAGCTCGCGCGTGCCGCCCTGGATCGGGACGACGCCGGCGAGGATCTTGAGGAGCGTCGACTTGCCCGCGCCGTTGGGCCCGACGAGCACGATCCTCTGGCCGCGCTCGGCGGTGAAGTTCATGTCCCGGTAGACGACCTTCTCGCCGTAGGCCTGGTCGACATGCTCCAGCTCGACCACCTTCAGCCCCGAGCGTGGCGGCTTCGGGAACTTGAAGTGGATGCGCTTAAGGTCGTCCTGGGGCTCGTCGACGGCCACGGCCTCGAGGCGCTCGATCTGCTTCTCCTTGGACTTGGCGCGGGAGGCCATCGAGGCCTTGGCGCCGAAGCGGTCGACAAACTTCTGCAGGTGGGCGATCTCGCGCTGCTGGTTCTTGAACGAGGCGGCCTGCTGCTCCTTGCGGGCCTCCTTCTCCAGCATGTAGTCGTCGTAGTTGCCCGTGTAGCGGTTGAGCGTGCCGCCGCGCATCTCGAGTATCCCCGTGCAGAGGGCGTTCAGGAACGCGCGGTCATGCGAGATGACGACGAGCCCGCCCGGGTAGCGCGTGAGGTAGTCCTGGAACCAGAGGAGGGCCTCGAGATCCAGGTGGTTGGTCGGCTCGTCGAGGAGGAGGAGGGCGGGCTCGGCCACGAGGAGCCGCGCGAGGTGCGCCCGCATCACCCAGCCGCCCGAGAACGTCTTCGCCTTCTTCTCGCTGTCGCCCTCGCGGAAGCCGAGCCCGGCAAGGATCTTCTTCGCCCGGGGCTCGAGGGTCCAGTCGATGTCATGGTCGTCGTCGTCGGGCACGAGCTTCTTGCCGCTCGTGACGATCTCCATGATGGTCTCGTCGGCGACCGGCGCGCTTTCCTGGGGCAGGAAGCCGAAGTCGGCGCCCCGCTCCCACTCGATCGTCCCCTCGTCGGGTGACTCCTCGCCCAGGATCAGGTTGAAGAGCGTGGTCTTTCCCGCCCCGTTGGGGCCGACGAGGCCGTAGCGGTCGCTGCGCGCGATGAACAGCGACACGTCCGAGAAGAGGGTGCGTGTGCCATAGGACTTGGATACATCGGCTATCGTGAGCATGGGAACCCTGCATCAAACACCCTGCCATGCGGCCACGTCAACCGTAGGGTTTTGCCGCCG
>CAZDZL010000009.1:0-86871 GCA_964509885.1 uncultured Opitutaceae bacterium
CAGCAGTCGTTCAGCTGCCAGTAGAGCGAGCCCATGCAGCGCGGCATGAGCCGCCTGTAGTGGGAGGCCCCCGTCTGGATGCAGTGAACCTGGTTCAGCTGCGAGAGGTAGATGAGGCAGTCCTGGTCCCTGGGAAAGCGGTACCGGCGCGAGACATAGTCGAGGATGACCTGGCTTCCCCCCTTGTTCTTCTGGTGGGTCTCCATGGCCGCCCCGAACAGGTTCCGGTCGCCGGCCTTGCTGAACCTGTCCTGCGTTGCGGGGGAGTTGTAGCTCTGCATCCCGTACTCGGAGGCGAACCTGAAGGCCCACTTCTCGTAGTCCTTCACGGGGTTCCTCCCGTGCCACACGTCCCAGTAGTGGGAGTCGCCTCGGGCCTCGCCGCCGGCGTGGGTCACGTCCTCGTCGCCCCTCCACGGGGACGAGGGCCAGTAGGGCGTCGCGCCCCCGTGCCGCCTCACGACCGCCGG
The DNA here is from genome assembly GCA_964509885.1 of uncultured Opitutaceae bacterium. GTDB lineage: Bacteria > Verrucomicrobiota > Verrucomicrobiia > Opitutales > Opitutaceae > Palsa-1447. The sequence continues at coordinate 471 of CAZDZL010000009.1, forward strand.
CAGCGCGCGGTGGAACAGCCGCTCATACTCCGCGCGCACCTTCTTCTCTTTCGGGTCGACGAGCTCGTGGGCGTTGATGCTCCAGATCTCGTTGTTGCCGCACCAGAGGGCGAGGCAGGCCCTGTGCCGCAGGCGCTTGACCTGGTGGACGGCCTCCTCGCGGGAGCTCGCGATGAAGGCCGCGTCCCCGGGATAGAGGGTGCACGCGAACATGAAGTCCTGCCACACGAGGAGGCCGAGCTCGTCGCAGAGGTCGTAGAAATCCTCGGACTCGTAGATCCCGCCGCCCCAGACGCGCACCATGTTCATGTGGGCGGCGGCCGCGGCTTCGAGGTCGCGCGCGTAGTCGGCGCGCCCGAGGCCGGCCACGAAGGTGCTCGCGGGGATCCAGTTGGCGCCCTTGGCGAAGACGGGCCGGCCGTTGACGACGAACTGGAACGACTCGCCCCATGTGTCCCTGTGGCGGTCGAGCTCGATCGTCCGCAGTCCGATCCTGCGCTTCCAGCGTCCGATCACGGCCCCGTCCCCCCCGAGAACGTCCACCTCCAGGCTGTAGAGAGGCTGGTCGCCCTGGCCGCTCGGCCACCAGAGCTTGGGCTTCGAGATGCCAATCCTTCGGCCCTCGCCTGAGGAGACGGCCCCGCCCCCGGCGGAAATCCTCCAGCGGCAGCGCGCGCGGCGGTCGGGCCGCTGGAGCTCGGGCGCGAGCGAGAGCGTCACGCCTTCCGGCCCGTGGGCCTGGGTGACGGCGACGCCGGCCAGCCGGTTGCCGCTCCAGCCCTCGAGGCGGATGTCCCGCCAGATTCCCGCGGTCACGTACCTCGGCCCCCAGTCCCAGCCGAACTGGCACTGCTCCTTGCGGATCACGGTGCAGCGCCCCACGGGGTCGTTGATGTCGCGCGGCGTGTGGCCGAGGCGGTGCGTGCGGATGTAGCGGGTCGCGCTGCCGAAGCGGATGCTGAGCGTGTTGCGGCCCCTCCTCAGGAGGCGCCGCACGTCCCAGCGGAAGCCGGTGAACATGTTCTCCGTGCGGGCGACAAGGGCGCCGTTCAGCCGCACGGTGGCAATCGTGTCGAGGCCGTCGGCCACGAGGTCCACGACCTCCTCCCCCAGGAGGCGTGGATCGGCCGTGAACACGGCCGAGTATTCCCAGTCGCGCTCGTCGATCCACTGAAGCCCCGCCTCGTTCGTCCCGAGCCTCGGGTCGGGGATCGCCCCGGCCCGCCGCAGGTCCGTGTGGACGCAGCCCGGGACCGTCGCGGGCATCCAGGCCGAGCCGGACGCGTCCCGGAACCTCCACGATGACCCGGCGAGCGGAAGGATCCTCATCCCGCAGCCTTACTTGAACCCGAGGAAGGCGCCAATCCAGCCGGAGATCGCGTCGTACTGCTCCTTGGTGTAGCTGTGGCCGAGCTCGAGCGTCACCCCGAGCGTCTTCGGGGCCGTTATGGCGTTGTACGCGGCATAGGCCGCGGTCGGCGGGCACGTCTCGTCGTTGTAGCCCCAGTTGTAGTAGCCGGGCACGCGCAGCCTCTTCGCGAAGTTGACGGTGTCGTAGTACGTGGCCGTCTCGATCTTCGCCGGCGTGGCCTGCTTCGCCGGCGAGCCGTCCTCCTCGACCTTGAAGGGATGGGGCCAGCCGCCCGCGCGGCCCTTGAGCTCGGCCGAGACGTCGCAGAACGCGGGATGGGTCGCGGACAGGCCGGTCACGCGGTGGTCGAGCGCCGCGGTCACGATCGTGAGCTGCCCTCCCTGGCTCGCGCCCATGACCAGCAGGTTCTTGCCGTCCCAGCCGGGCCGGGAGGTCAGGAAGTCGTTCGCGCGGATGCACCCGAGGTAGATGCGCCGGTAATAGTAGTGCTCCTTGTTGTCGAAGTTGAAGAGCCAGTAGCCGTTCAGCGCCCCGGCCCCGAGCTCGTCGTAGACCTCCTTCCCCAGGTTGACCGGGATCCCGTGGACGCCGATCTCCAGGACGATCGCTCCCTTGGCGGCCAGGTCGGGGTCGCCGGAGTAGGGGCGCACGCCCGCGCCGGGCACCTTGAGGATGGCGGGGTAGCGGCCCGGCGCCCTCGGCTCGCAGAGGATGCCGTAGATGCGGGCCCCGAACATGCCCTTCGGGCCGACCGTGCGGAAGCTCACGTGGTACACGTCGACCGTGGGCGTGCACGAGTCGGGCAGGAGGGTCATCCTCGCCTCCATCGGGGTCTTCGCGAGCTCCGCCTTGCCCGCGTCCCAGAACGCGTCGAAGTCCGCCGGCTCGGTCTGGGTGTACCTGATCTGCTCGGGCGCGAAGGCCGCGGTCGCGAGCCCTCGGTAGCTGTGGCCCGCCACCTGGGCCGTCACGATGCAGCGCAGGAAGCCGGGATCCTTCATGGTGCCGCCGTCGATCGTGAGGCCCGACAGCGGCACCGCCGCCGTCTTCTTCTCGCCGGGGTACAGGTCGGGGCCGACGGTGTAGGTCACGCTGGCGTTGTCGATCGGCTCATTGTCGGCGGTGACGCTGACCGCGAAGCGGGCGGACTCCCCGGGCTTGTAGGTCCAGTCGCGGTGGTCCGGCGCCACGACGACCCGGACGGTCGCCGCCCGGAAGGCGACGCCCGCCGGCACGGGCCCGATAGGGACCCCGGGGTCCGCCGGCGGCTCGTCGGCGAGGGCCAGGGAGGCTGCGGTGGCGAGGCAGAGGCACGCGGCGGTCAGGGTTCGGGCGAGGTTCATGGGATGTGGGGGCCGACGGTGGGGATTGCCTGCGGGTTGCGGTCCGTCCCTCCCGCACGGGAAAAAATCGGCGTTCGCGAGGTTTTCCACGCAACGGATTTTTTGGCAAGTAATACCGGCCCCGAATTGACGCACGGCGGGGCCCTCCGATAGATGGGCTTGTGAAGATCAAACCCGGCAGCCGGCTCCTTTTCATCGGGGACTCCGTGACCGACTGCGGCCGCCTGCGCCCGGTGGGCAGCGGCTCACGGATCGCGCTTGGCAACGGGTACGTGGCCGAGGTGGAGGCCGCGCTGGCGGCGAAGCCGTCGAAGAAGCCCGTGCGGATCACCAACATGGGCGTCAGCGGAGACACGGTGCGCGACCTCGCGTCGCGCTGGGACTCCGACGTCCTCGCGCTCGAGCCGGAGTGGCTCTCGGTCATGATCGGGATCAACGATGTCTGGCGGCAGTTTGACCGGGCCAGGCAGCGGGAGGCCGTGCCGCTGGACGAGTACTGGGAAACCTACGACCGGCTGATCGCCAAGGTCCGCCCGGGCCTCGCGGGCCTCGTCCTCATGACGCCCTACTACGTGCAGGATGAGCGGCGCGACCTGATGCGCCTTCAGATGGACGAGTACGGCCTCGTGGTGAGGGACCTGGCCCGAAGGCACGACGCCCTCCTGGTCGACACCCAGGGGGCCATTGACAAGGTGCTGGAGCGCCTCGACTACACCCTGGTCGCGCCCGACCGCGTTCACCCGACCGGGATCGGGCACAAGGTTCTGGCCTCCGCGTTCCTGCGCGCGATCGGGGTTACTCCGAGTCCTCGCCGGTGACGCTGCTGCCGCCGGTGACGCTCACCTTCTCCAGGATCGCCTTGCTGATCTTCTCTGCCAGCTCTGGCTTGTCCCGGAGCGCCTGCTTCGCCGCGTCGCGGCCCTGGCCGACGAGCTCGCCCTGGTAGGTGATCCAAGCGCCCTTCTTCTCGAGGATCTTGTGCTCGACGCCGAGGTCCACGAGGGAGCCCGAGGCGGAGATGCCCTCGTTGTACATGATGTCGAACTCCACCTCGGTGAAGGGCGGGGCCACCTTGTTCTTGACCACCTTTATCTTGGTGCGGTTGCCGATGACCTTGCCGTCCGGCGTCTTGATCTGGTCCTTGCGGCGTATGTCGATGCGGATCGACGAGAAGAACTTCAGCGCGCGGCCCCCGGAGGTGGTCTCGGGCGAGTTGTGGACGATGGCGCCGCTCTCGAGGAGGAAGTTGGCGTTGTTCTCGACCTCAACGTTGTAGCGCACGCCCATCCTTCCCTCGATGAACCTCTCGCGGCACTCGAAGATCTCGCAGGGGATGGCCTCCTCGAACTCGCGGGTGCCGAAGTCCAGGCCGGCGAGCCCGCTGCCGATGCCCGCGTGCGCCGTCAGCTTGCGCGCCATCGACCGGTGGCAGAACGGGCGGATGATCTCCTCCAGCCGGTCGGCATCGGCCCCGCGGAACGTGATCTGCGCCGCGTCGGACGACCCGTGGCTGCGGATCGCGCACCCCAGGCCGAACTTCGACGCGAACACGGCCTCGAAGGACCGGCACTCCGCCTCCGTCAGGCGGTGAAGGTTGATCGTCTTCCTGTTCTCGCCGCCGTCGCCCGAGTCATTGCGGCCGTCGTCGAGGTACCAGACGGCCAGGGACAGCGGGTTCAGCTGCTCCAGGAGGGCCGCCGTGACGCGCTTGCGGCGCTTGTCGCCCGAGTAGAACTTGGAGCGCACCTGCGCGAACTCGTAGAGCGACACCGTGCTGAAGCCGCGGCCGCCGGCGCTCCCCGCTGCGGATTTGCTGCGCAGCTTTCCGAAGGCCCTCGCCTTCCACGCCACGTAGGCCTTCTCGCCCCCGGCGGGCTCCTCCCGGAAGGTGGCCGCCATCCGGCCGTCCTGCCTGATGCTGGCGTCCCCGAGCATGCTCCCGAGGATCAGGTGCTGCAGGTCGCTCGAGAACCTCACGCCCTTGTGGCGGACCAGGATCTCGTCCCCGATGGTCAGGTCCTCGGCGCTGATCTCGCCGCTCGGCGTGAAGATGGTGTGGTTCGGGGTGCAGCTGAACTTGTTGAACCCGGCGGCGTTGGGGTAGCGGAACACCAGGGTCCTGTAGGCCGTGCGCAGCGCGCCGACCTCGCTGTCGCTCAGGTTGAAGTTGGTGACGTTGCGGCCGTGCTTGAAGCGCCGGGTCACGACCGTCGGCGCGAAGGCCTTGGTCTTCGGGTCCCACGAGATGACCTCGGCCGGCTTCTGCCCGTCCACCAGCGTGCCGATCTGCTGCGCGGCGCCCCCGCTCATCATGACGCGGGTCCTGTAGGGGAAGCACCCGAACATGACGCCGATCTTCTCGCGGATCTGGTTGGTGAAGATGCACACGCACTTGGTCTTGCTGACGACCGCCGTGAGGCGCCGCATGGCCTGGGACATCAGGCGCGCCTGGCTCCCCATCGTCATGTCGCCCATCTGGCCGTCCAGCTCCGCCTTGGTGATGAGGGCCGCGACCGAGTCGAGGACGATCACGTCGATGCTGTTGGAGCGGATGAGCGTCTCCATGATGTTGAGGGCGTCCTCGCCGCTGTCCGGCTGGGACACCAGGAGGTCGTCGAGCTTCACGCCGACGACGCGGGCGTACTTGGGGTCGAGCGCGTGCTCGACGTCGATGAAGGCGGCCAGCCCGCCCTTGCGCTGGCATTCCGCGATCACGCTCAGGCAGAACGTGGTCTTCCCCGAGGACTCCGGCCCGTAGATCTCCACGATGCGGCCGAGAGGGAGGCCGCCGACGCCGAGGGCGAGGTCCACCGCGAGCGACCCGGTGGAGAGCGTCTCCACCTTCATCTTGGCGTTCGTGCCGAGGCGCATGATCGAGCCCTCGCCGAACTCCTTCGAGATCGCGGAGAGCGCGAGCTCGATGTTCTTCTCCCGCACATGGGCGGCGGCGGGGGAGGCAGGCTTCGACTCGGAGGCTTTTGCGGGAGCGGCTTTGGACATGGCTTTAGGGGGGGACCCTGTTGACGTATTTATTTCGGGCCGGCGCGATTAAAAAATCCCGAATCCTCCCAGATTTTTCTCGGGATGCGGCGCGGGGAAAGCAGCTGGAGCGCGAAGCAGCCTTGGCGGGTCAGCTCGCCCAGCACGCAGAGGGTGGTCCCGGCGCCGCCTCGGCCGCCCGGGTAGGTCCTCTCGAAGCGGAAAACGGTCCCGCCGCGGGTCCCGCGCCGCGCGACGCGGAGCCTCTTGCCGTTCGCGAGGGTGTCGCACACGGCCCAGTCGGGTATGCCCGACCGGCCCGGGGAGCATTGCCTTGCGATGCGCCGGGTGAAGCGGACGACGGCGATGTCCGTCGCGTTGGAGGGGGGCGGGCTCACGGATCCTTGCTTGGGGGGCGAAGCCAGGCCGGGGATCCAGGGCAAGTCAAGGCGTTAATTGGACAAGTCTAAATTGCTTGGGACCCCGCGCCCGGGCCCCCTGCGCGCGCGCTGGGGTAATGCACGCGCCTGTTGCGATTTGCAGAAGAGTGGGCGATAGGTTCCCGGAGTGACTTTCGGTGAATGGCAGCAACTCCCTCCCGAAGCCGCCGCACGCGAGGTCCTGCGGAGGGCGCGGGAGCGTCTTCCCGGGGCCCAGGGCAGGGCGGTCCTCGCGGCCCTGATAGGCGAGGAGGCCCTCGCAGGCGCCTTCTCGGCCGCCCCGCCGGGAAGCCCGCTTCGCGGGGTCCCGTACTTTGCGAAGGACCTGTTCGATGTCGCGGGCCTGCCCACGTTTGCGGGCTCCTCCTTCCTTCCCGAGGTCCGGCCGGAGGGCGGCCGCACCTCGGCGATCATCAGGGAGCTGGCCGCGGCCGGTGCCGTCCTGGCCGGCAAGACCCAGCTTTTCGAGTTCGCGTGGGGACTTACCGGCGAGAACGCCCACTACGGGGACTGCGATCACCCGGGGTTCCCCGGGCGCACCTCCGGGGGCTCGAGCAGCGGGTCGGCCGCGGCTGTGGCCGCCGGCGTCGTCCCCTTTGCGATCGGGACCGACACGGGCGGCTCGGTCCGCGTCCCGGCGGCGTTCTGCGGGATCTTCGGCTACCGGGGCGTGCCGGGCGACGCATGGATGGCCGACGCCGTGCCGCTTGCCCCGAGCTTCGACACCGCGGGCTGGTTCACGCGCAACGCGCCGGACATGGCCCGCGCGGTGGAGGCCCTCGTCGGCCTGAGGCCCGGCGAACGGGACCCCGCCGGCTGCTACCTCGAGATGCCCGGCCTCGACCCCGAGGTCGCCGTGGCCTGCCGCGCGGCGGCTGAGGGCCTCGCGCGGCCGGCGGACGCGTCCACCCGCGGCGAGCTCCTGGCGAAGTTCGCGCCGGCGGCCGAGATCTACGGCGTCCTGGCCGGCCTCGAGAGCTGGAGGATCCACAGGAAGTGGGCCGAGAAGCACCGGGCGCGCTATGGCCCGCTGGTCCAGGACCGCCTCGACCGGGCCCGTGCCGTGTCGCAGGCCCAGCTTGCCGCCGTCCAGCCGAGCCGCGAGGCGCTCCTCATCGCCTGGACAAAGTTCTTCCTCGCGAACGATTTCCTCGTCATGCCGGCCACGCCGTTCCCGGCGCTGGCCAAGGCGGACTGCGTGCCCGCCAACCGCCTGCGCATGCTGGGCCTCACCACGCCCGCGAGCCTGGCGGGCCTGCCCGTGCTGACGATCCCCGTCCCGCTCCCCTCGGGGATGTCGGCGGGGCTGCAGGTGATCGTGAACAATCCCAAGAGCCCCGTGGTCCCGTGGGTGCTCGCCCGCTGCCGTCAGTCGTCCGCCTGATTCAGGAAGAGCAGGCTCAGGCCCATGAAGGCGAAGAGCCTGAAGGCCGCCTCCTGGCCGTTCCATATCTTGGACTGCCACATGAGGAACCATTCCCCGCCCACGGCCATGAACGCGAAGTACCACTGGATGAGCCCGGCGGTCAGTCCGAGCGAGGCGAGGCCCTTCGCCTTCTTCCAGTCCGCCGACGGTGCCCCGCGCGCCTTCCAGAGCCTGAGCGCGCCCGCCCCGATGAGCGCGCAGCACAGCGCCTCCCACCCGATGATCGACGCATAGAAGGCCTTGTGGAGGATCGGCGCGCGGATGGAGCGGTACATGAGCGCGTTGCCCGGGAAGGTCGTGTCCATGCTCAGGACATGCCGCACAAACTGGTAGTTGGAGTTGGGGTCCGTCAGGTTGTTGAAGACGACGACGAGCAGGTACGCGGCGGAGAGCGCGGTGATGACGATCTTGCAGAGTCGGAGTTGCATGGGGTTCGTGGGTGTTTGCTGGCGCTGGGCTGGATCGGGAAGGGGGGGACGCGGCCGGCCGGTCAGAGCAGCTCCTCGTACCCCGGGGGGCGGGCGTCGCGGATGTTCTCGGCGTCGACGAGCCTGCGCCTGGACCCGGGCCGGCTCAGGAACTCGCTGAACGAGCGGGCGGGGAAGACGACGAGGTGTGCCGGCGCGCCCGCGGCCACGCGCCCCATCTCGGGGCGCCCCACGATGTCCGCGGCGGCGGTGGTGACGACCGAGACCGACTCGCCGAGGCGCGAGTCGAGGTGGGCGAGCCGCACGCTCTGGATGTAGACCTCCGCCGCGTCGAAGTCGCCGAAGGCGTTGAACGCGTCGCGCACGTTGTCGCTCGCGCACGCCACCGGCACGCCGGCGTCGATCAGGTCTTGGATGAGGGTGAGCCCCCGCCACTGGGGCGTCCGCGGGAACGCGGCCCCGCGCCGGTCCTGCAGGTAGAGGTTGCAGAGGGGCAGGGAGACGACGCGGATCCCCGCCTCCCTGACGAGCGCGATCGTCGACCTCTGGCGCTCCGGCGCCTGGACGGACAGGCTGCAGCAATGCCCGCAGACGACGGGGTTCCCGAAGCCCGTGCGGATCACGGCCTCGGCCAGCGTGCGCAGGACCTCCTGCGCCGGGTCGCCGCTCTCGTCCACGTGGACATCCAGGCCGAGCCCCCGGTCGCGGGCGATCGCGAGGAGCCGCTCCAGCTGGCGCGGGAGCTCCGCCGACATCGGCGACCAGCCGCCGAGCGCGCAGGCTCCGTATTTCAGGGCGAGGTCGGCCACCTTGTCGCCCTCGGCCCCGGCGTAGTTGGCGATGCCGGTGAGCGGGACCGTCTGGAGCAGGATCCGGCCCCTCCACGCCTCGCGAAGCTCCTGCATCGCGGCGTGGTTCGTCTCCCCCCAGGGGAGCCAGGTGTCGACGTGCGTGCGCACGACCCTCGTGCCGTGCTCCCACGCGCTGTGAAGCGCGAAGCCCGCCCGGCGCAGGAGGTCCGGCCCCGTCCAGTTGGCCTTGTCCGCGGCGAGCGTCGCCAGCGCCTCGGCGAACGTGCCGCTCCGGTTCGGGGCACGGTCCCAGGTGTGCGCCTTGTCGAGGTGGACGTGGGCGTCCACGAAGCCCGGGAAAACCATGGCCCCGTCCAGGTCCACCGCCGGCTCCGGCGCGCACCCCGGCTGCGGCGCCCTCGACCGCTCCACGGACGCCACCCGCGTCCCCTCGATGGCGATGTCGCAGAGGACCGACGGCTCCAGCGGGTCCGGCGCCGGGCTGGCGAGGGGGGCAGGGAGAACGGCGCAGGGCACGCGGGCCCTCTTAATAAGAAGCATGCCTTTTGTGGGGACTGCGGGTAGCACGATATGTGCCGCGCGCCCGCTGCGGCAAGACTCCAGCGGTTTGCGGGCCGGCAGTTGAAACGACGGCTTGCGACGGCCGTCGCGATGGCAACATTCTTGCTCCCTGCACATGATGCCCGCCCGAATTGAAGAACTGAAGTCGGAGCTGCGCGCCCTTGTCGGCCCGGCGAACCTCATCGACGCGGGCGACACGCTCGAGACGCTCTCGAAGGACTTCTACTGGTATTCCCCCGTGCTCAAGCGCCAGCTCGAGGACAAGCGCGCCGACATGGCGGTGCGCCCGGCCAACCGCGGGGAGCTCGGGCTCGTCGTCGCCGCCTGCTGCCGGGCCCGCGTCCCCGTCGTGGCGCGGGGGGCGGGGACCGGGAACTACGGGCAGTGCGTGCCGCTCTACGGCGGCGTCGTGATCGACCTGTCGCGCATGGACAGGATCCTCTCGCTCGACGGCGGCGTGGCGCGCGTCGAGGCCGGCGCCCGGCTGGGGACGATCGAGGCCGAGGCGCGCAAGGCCGGCTGGGAGCTTCGCACGATGCCGTCCACCTGGGTCAAGTGCACGATGGGCGGCTTCCTCTGCGGCGGCTCGGGAGGGATCGGCTCGATCACGTGGGGCGGCAACAACGCCCCGGGCAACGTGAAGTCGCTCACGATCATGACCTGCGAGGAGGAGCCGAGGCTCGTCCGCCTGGAGGAGGAGGAGAGCCTGAAGGCGCTCCACACCTACGGGACAACGGGGCTCATGGTGGAGGTGGAGGTGAGGCTTGCCCCCAAGGTAGACTACGACCAGCTGATCCTGAGCGCCGCCAGCTGGGACGACCTGCTCACCTGGACCGACGCCGCCGCGCGCAACTTCGGGTGGCGCAAGCGCCTCGTGACCCAGTTCGAGTGGCCGATCCCCTCGTATTTCAAGCCGCTGGCGAAGCACCTGCGGCCGGGCGAGTCCATCACCTTCCTCCTCGTCGACCGCGCCCAGTCCGACGAGGTGGTCGCGAGCGCGGCCGAGGCCGGGATAGCCTGCGTCTACCGCTCGCCCCTCACGGACCCGCCGAAGCCGCCGCTCCTGACGGACTACACGTGGAACCACACGACTCTCTGGGCGATCAAGGCCGACCCCACGGTCACCTACGTCCAGTCGGGCTTCGGCCGGAACTTCCGCGAGCAGTTCGCGGAGCTGCGCAGGCGCTTCCCGGGTGAGATCCTGTTCCACCTGGAGTGGACGGCCGGGAACTCGAAGATGATGCGCGGGAACGCGGTCGCGCTCAACCCGGACTCGATCGTCTGCGGCGGGATCCCGCTCATCTTCTTCAAGTCCGAGGAGCGCCTGGGCGAGATACTCAAGTGCTGCGACGAGATCGGGGTCTTCATCGCGAACCCGCACACCTTCGTCCTGGAGGAGGGAGGCCGCCACGTGAACATCGCCGACAAGCGCGCCTTCAAGGCGGAGGTGGACCCGCGAGCGCTCCTCAATCCCGGCAAGATGAAGACGTACCCGGTCAACCCCTTCGCGGCCGAGCCGTCGCTTCCATGACGCAGGACGCGCAGGCGCCCATCGTGGAGCTGGCGGGTGTCGAGAAGCGCTACGGCGACGGACCGCTCATCCTGGACAAGGTGAGCTTCGCCGCGCAGCGCGGCGACTTCATCACGCTCATCGGCCCCAGCGGGTGCGGCAAGTCCACGATACTGAAGGTCATCTCGGGCCTCAACCCCGTGTCGGCGGGCCGGATCGTCGTCGACGGGATGAACCCTTCGGGGGCGGTCGAGAAGCTCGCGTTCGTCTTCCAGGAGCCGACGCTGCTGCCCTGGCGCACCGTGAGGCGCAACGTCGAGCTGCCGATGCGCCTCCACGGCTCGGACGAGGCCGCCCGCGCGGGGATCGCGGCCCGCTCGCTTGCCCTCGTGGGGCTCGCCGACCGGATGGACTACTATCCGCGCCAACTCTCCGGCGGGCAGAAGATGCGCGTCTCGATCGCCCGCGCGCTCAGCGTCTCGCCGAAGATCCTCCTCCTGGACGAGCCGTTCGGGGCCCTGGACGAGATGACGCGCGACCACCTGAACGAGGAGCTCCTCGCCATCCGCCAGCAGCTGGCGTGGACGGCGTTCTTCGTCACCCACTCGGTGGCGGAGGCGGTGTTCCTCTCCAACAGGATCATCGTCATGTCGGCCAACCCGGGCCGCGTGCACTCCGAGGTCCGGGTCGACCTTCCCTACCCGAGGACGGAGGAGACCCGCCAGTCCCCCGGCTACCAGAAGCTGGTCGGCGACGTCTCCAAGACCCTGCGCTCGGTCGAGCGCCTCAAGCGATGAGCTCCATGACACAAGGCCCGCGGCTGCCCCGCCTCATCAGGAACCTCATGCCGCTGGCGACGGGCGTCGGGATGATCGCCGTCTGGTACGCCATCTGCCTGGCCATGAGCCCGGAGCAGCGCTTCCTGCTTCCCGCCCCGCACGAGGTCGCGCGCGCCTTCGTCGAGAAGGGCCCGGCGCTCTGGAACGCGGCCCTCAACACCGGATTGGGCGCGCTCCTCGGGTTCGGCATCGCCGTGGCGCTCAGCTTCGTGATGGCGCTCATCCTGTCCCTCTCGTCGCTCGTGCGCGCGAGCCTCTATCCCTACCTGATGATCCTGCAGATGACGCCGATCATCGTCATGGCCCCGATCCTCATCCTGTGGGTGGGGCCGGGGCTGAAGAGCGTCACGATCATCACGTTCCTGATCTGCTTCTTCCCCATGGTGGTCAACACGACCCAGGGCCTGATCTCCACGGACCGCAACCTCGTGGACTTCTTCAGGATGTGCAAGGCGACCAAGATGCAGGAGGTCTTCCTGCTGCGCGTGCCCTCGGCGCTGCCGTATTTCTTCACGGGCCTGCGGATCGCGGGGACGCTGGCCACCATCGGGGCGATCGTCGGCGACGTCTTCGCGGGGAATTCCGCGGGAGGGCAGGGGGGCCTGGGCTTCCTCACGATCATCTACAGCGCCCAGTTCCAGATTGGGGCGCTCTTCGCCACGGCGGCCGTGAGCTGCCTCCTGGGCTTCGTGTTTGTCGCCGGGGTCATCGCGCTAAGTTGGCTGGCCTTGCACAAGTGGCACGATTCCTTCAGCCAGTCTGATGTTTGAAGCAGACCTCTGACCTGTTGCGGCCCCGGGCCGCGCTTTTTGCCGCGGCGCTCGCGCTCCTCCTGGCCGGGTGCTCAAAGCCGGCGCCCCCGGCCGGCGCTCCCGGCGCGAAGGTCCTCCCCTCAATTCGTTTTAAGACGGACTGGTATCCCCAGGCCGAGCACGGCGGGTTCTACCAGGCTCTGGCGAAGGGATACTACAGGGACGCCGGGATCGACGTGACGATCGTCCCCGGCGGCCCGGGGGTCCTCGTGCCCCAGGTCATGCTGGCCGGACAGGTGGACATCGCGATGGGCGCCAGCGACGACATGGTCATGTGGGCCGCGAAGGGCCTGCCCTTCGTGATCGTCGGCGTCTACATGGAGCGGGACCCCCAGGCCATCCTCGTCCACGAGGAGAGCGACATAAAGGGGTTTGCGGACCTGAACCACCGCACCGTCATGGCCGTCCAGGGTGAGAACTGGATCGAGTACCTGAAGGCGCACTACCACATCGATTTCAACCTCATCCCCGACAACTTCGGGATCGCCCAGTTCATGGCGGACAAGAATTTCATCCAGCAGTGCTTCGTAACCAACGAGCCCTATTACGTGAGGAAAAACGGGGGCCACCCCAGGACCCTCCTCATCGCGGACTCCGGCTTCAGCCCCTACCGCGTCATCTACACGACGCAGGGCTACCTGAAGGGGCATCCCGAGGAGGTCCGTGCGTTTGTCGCCGCCAGCCTCCACGGCTGGAGCGACTTCATGGACGGGGACCCCGCACCGGCAAAGGCCTTGATCGCAAAGGAGAACGAGAACATGTCGGCCGAGTTCATGGACTACTCGATTAAGGCGATGCGGGACGAGCACATGGTCTCCGGGAAGGCCGAGTTGGGCGAGAGGGTGGGCCTCATGACCCGACGCCGGCTCCAGGCGGAGGTCCAGTTACTTTCAGATCTCAAAATCATTCCGGAATTGATTCCGCTCGATAGATTTGTTCGATTCGACCTCATGCCGCCAGACCTTCAGTCGGGCGCCCAGTGAGGGTAGTATATTATTAGTTACTAGATGATTACAAAACTTGGGCCGTAAGCAGAGGCGTGGCACGAAGGGTGCTACTTGACCCGCCAAATACCTAACCACCAAAGACATCATGTATCTTAAGACCAAGAAAGTTGTCCTGACAGTCGCAGCCTTCCTGTTCGCGGCATTTGCCCTGTCATCGGGGCTCCGTGCGCAGTCCTCGACGCCGCCCCCGGCGACGACGACCACCACCACAACCACCACCACGACGGGGGGCACGGCGGCCTCCGTGGAGGACGAGAAGGTGACCACCCTTGAGAAGTACACGGTCAGCGACGTGCCCTTGGAGAACCAGATTCTCCCGACGGTGCGACCGATCAACAGCGTCTACGGCGACGACAGGTCGATCATCGACATCCCGAGGTCGGTTTCCAGCGTCAACAAGGCCTGGATGGACGACCGCCAGGTCAAGAACGCCATGGATTTCGGCCAGTTCTCCCCCGGCGTCTACGCCGCGGCGGACTACGGCATCCCGGGCGTCCCGCAGATCCGCGGTGACGAGGCCCAGGTCTACGTGAACGGCCAGCAGATCGCGTACTCGCGCAACAGCGTCCCCCTCTCGTTCAACGGCGTCGAGGCCATGGACATCGTCAAGGGCCCCGGCACGGCGGTCTTCGGCCCCCAGGGCAACGGGCCCGGCGGCTACGTCAATTTCGTGTCCAAGGAGCCCTATTTTGACCACGACCACTACGACTTCTCGGCGACGCTCGGCACGTGGACCAGCGGCCACTCCTACGGCAACCCGCAGTACACCCTGGATTTCGGCGGCCCGCTCAGCGACAAGCTCGCCTACCGCGTGAGCTACCTCGCGCGCTACGGCGACGAGTACTACGTCAACGCCAAGGACGAGACGCAGGACCTCTACGTCGCGCTGACCTACCGCATGTCGAAGGACGTCAACTTCGAGTTCTGGGCGCAGGGCTTCGCCACGCGCACCAACGAGGACACCGGAGCGAACCGCGTCACCCAGAACTTCATCTGGAACGGCGGCTACATCGCGGGTACGACCTATCCCCCCACCTCCGGATCCCTGGCCTACTACGGCTACGACGTCTACCTCCCCGGTGACGGCAGCCCCGGCAACCCGAACAACTTCCCTTCCGGCACGGACGGCGCCTTCCAGATCGTCGATCCCGCCAAGGCCCACGACGTGAAGCTCCCCGCCTACGACTCGCTCGTCGGCCCGAACGACACGGCCCGCTCCAAGTTCTTCCAGGCCCAGCTGAAGAGCACCTACACCATCTCGTCCACCGCGAGCGTCGTGAATCTGTCCTACTACGGCCTCGAGCACTCGAACAAGTACGAGACCTACGGCTACGACGAGTGGGTCCCGAGGAACCTGAACCTCCAGAACAGGACCGAGTTCCACGACGACTTCAACATCGGCCCGATTGCGAACAGCCTGATCACAGGCATAGACCTCAGGTACCAGTACGTCCGCTCGGGCGACGACTACTCCTCCGAGCCGTTCACCTACTACGACCTGAGCCTGCCGCTGAACAACATCTTCTACCCGGGCTACGCCATTGAGAACAACTCGTGGGGCTCGGGCCTGGAGGTCGCCGGCCACCCGGGCTACAGCTACCAGGAGATGCAGGACTCGACGATCAAGGACTACGCCGCGTTCATCCAGGACGACGTCAAGTTCACGAAGAGCCTCTCGGGTATCTTCGGCCTGCGCGAGGACGCGATCAGCGCCAACACGGCCAACCCGCCGCTGGTGCAGAACGGCGTCAACATCGACGACGACTCCTCGACGATCTTCGGGTCCATCCCGTACTACAACTACTACGGCTATTACTCGCTGCCGGCACCGATCTACTACAACCGCGGCGCCCTGTACCACTACTCTGCTTCGAAGAACGACCCGTCGTACTTCATCAGCCTTGTCTACAAGCTGACGGACACGCAGTCGGTGTACATCACGTATGACGAGGTGGACGCCATCCACGGCCAGACGAACTTCGGAGGCATCTACAACGGCAACCATGGTGCGGCCAACGTGGCCTCCGACATCAACAACCGCTCGACGCTCTACGAGGCGGGCTACAAGGGCAGCTTCCTGAACAACACGCTGTTCGGCGGCCTCGCGGTCTACCAGCAGATCAAGAACGAGCCGCAGCCCCCGCCGCCGCACGGCGAGGCGCCGCTTCCCAACACCATCGTGAAGAGCCAGGGCATCGAGCTGGACATGGTCTACCAGCCGACGAAGCGCCTCTCGATCAACGCGAACATGACGTACCAGTCCGTGACCCTCTTCGGCTCCTTCTTCGAGGAGACCGGGAACTACCTCGACGCCTACGCAACGACGACCCCGGTCGACGGCACGTTCGGAACCGGCGTGGGCGCGGTCAACTACGGCGCCTACCAGGGCTACGCCTACACGCCCCCGGGTGGTCGTGAGAAGGCCCCGGGGGTTCCGCAGCTCCTCGGGAACCTGTTTGTCGACTACAAGCTCCCCTACGGCTTCGACATCGGCGGCGGCCCGAATTTCATCGGCCGGCAGAACCAGGATGACGAGGGCCTCCTTCACATCCCGAGCGAATACGAGTTTGACGCCTACCTGGCCTACGCCCCGAACAAGAAGTTCGACGTCCGCCTGAACGTCACGAACCTGCTGAACAACCGCATCCTCGACCCGATCGACACGAGCTTTGCGGGCAACGACGTGATCTACGTCAGGGCCCCGATCTCGGCCTCGCTGACCCTCCGGCTGCACTACTGAGCCGATCGGCCGAAACCATTACAAAAGGGGGCCCCTCGCGGGCCCCCTTTTTTTTGTGCCCTTGGGAAACCCTGGGTCAGCTGTTCGGCGCCTTGCGCCAGAAGCTGAGCGTGTACTCGTACTGCTGGCCCTTGATCGCCGCGGAATTCGGGTCCGCCGCCGTGTTGTAGCCGTCGGGGACGGGCGCCGAGCTGGGATAGATGAACGGGGCCAGGGTGTAGGGCGTTCCATCGCCCTTCAGCGCGACGGGCGGCAGGTACTGCGGCGACCCCGGCAGCTTCACGGAGAAGAGGACCACGTCGGCGCCGACGTCATCAGCCTCGGACTTGAGCTCCTCGTAGCTCACGCGGCCGTCCTTCAGGAACTTCGAGACCCCGATCCGGGCGTAGTCCTCCTTCACGAGCTCACGGCCGTCGCCCTCGAGGTTCGTCGAGCCATACACGGCCGTCGTGCCGGAATACGACGCGAGCTTCATGTTCGAGGCCGTCGGGTCGCCCTCGTAGGACTGCTTGATGAGCGTGGAGCATCCCGTCGAGAGGAGGGTTCCGATGAGAAGGGCGGCCGAGATCAGGCCGCCGGGGGTATTGGGTTTCATGGTGATTGATGTGCCTTTGCGGCCGTTTCGCCTCGCCGTCCCCCGGGCTCAATCACCCTCCGGGGGCGGGGACTCAGTCCTTCTGCCCCGAGGTGATGAATGCGATCAGGTTCGACAGGTCATTGTCTGTATATTTGGGGTGTGGTTCCATCTTGGCGCTCCGGACGAGCGATTTGGGGTCCCGGACGTACTTCATGAAGAAGGTCCTGTCGTAGCCGGCGTACGCGGCGATCACCTGGAACGGGCGTCCCGCCTTCGTGCCCCCGAATATCCCCGTGGGCCCCGGGTGGCAGCTCGCGCAGGAATTGATCCAGATCTCGCGGCCGTCGCTGGCCTGGGGCGACAGGTCCGCCCATTTCCCCGAATAGGCGGCCGCGTAGCGCTCGGCGTAGTTGGCGACCTCGAGGGTCGTCACGCCCCAGGGCTTCTTGTGCTCGATGTCCCGGTAGCCCGCCGCCGCGGGCACGAGGTTCGCCGACACCGTGATGACAAACGGGCCGGGGTTGAACGTGAGGCCCGGAGGCGGCCAGTCCTCCGGCCCCTTGCCGTCAATCTCAAGGACGAGGAAGGGCCGGTATTTTGAAATGAACGTGGACGTGAAGACCGCGGCGTACCCGTCGCCGCAGGTCGCGAGGAAGGTGTCGGCCCCGGGGCCGACGGGCAGGGCCTTCCAGAGGTCGTCAAGGAACACGACCGTCAGGACCTGGGGCCCCTCGATGAACTCCCCCGCCAGCGTGAGCTTTGCCGACGGAAGAGCCCGTAGGTCTGCCCAGCGGGCGTAGCGCGCCTCGCCGGCGGGAACCCCGGCGAGCCTGCCTGTCAGGGCAAGGTCGAAGGGCGAGCTCCTCTGTGTGTGCAGGTCCAGGGCGAGCGCCTGTGCGGCGTTGAGAAGAAGCAGGGCGGCCGCGTGCCGGAGTTTCATGGCCTGAGGGCTAGCACAAAACGGGCCCCTGCGGCGAGCACTGCGCAGTTGCGGGCGCGCCGCTCGCGCCCTATTCCTCCACGTCGGATGAGATCCCCTCAACTTGGACGTGTTGCCCTCGCCGCCGGCGCCGTGCTCGCCCTCTGCGGTTGCACCCGGCAGTCGTCCCCCGCGGCGGCGCAGGCGGCCCCGGAGCCCTTCCGGATCACCGTCCAGCTGGACTGGATTCCGCAGCCCGAGCATGGGGGACTCTACCAGGCCCTGGCGAAGGGTTATTTCAAGGAGGCGGGGCTCGACGTCGTCCTCGTCCCCGGAGGCCCGAACTCGTTCGTCATCCAGAAGATCGCGACGGGCAAGGCCGACATCGGCCAGTCCGACAGCACCAACACGCTCCTGGCGATAGCCCAGGGCCTCCCGATCATCCATGTCGGCGCCGTATTCCAAAACGACCCCTCGGTGCTGATGCTCCACGCCGACAACCCCGTGAAGAGCTTCGAGGAGCTCGACGGCAAGACGATCATGGCGCGCCTGGAGTGGGCGTTCCTTCCCTACCTTAAGAACAAGTACCACATCACGTTCAACGTCATCCCCCAGAATTTCTCCGTTGGGAACTTCATCGTGGACAAGAACTTCATCCAGCAGGGGTACTACATCGCCGAGCCCTTCTTCATCGTGAAGGGCGGCGCGAAGTACCCCAAGTTCCTGTACGCCTGGGACGCGGGCTTTGACGCCTACACCGCCCTGTTCGCCAACAAGCCCTGGGCGCAGAGGAACCCCGAGAGGCTGCGGGCGTTCATGGCCGCCTACATCAGGGGATGGAAGGACTACATCGGGGGCGACCCGACCCCGGCCCATGCGCTCATGAAGCAGCTCAACCCCGACAACACGGACGACTTCCTCGCCTTCTGCCGCAAGATGATCATCGACGAGAAGCTCGTGGTCGGAAGAAAGGCGACGGACGACTCGCAGACGGGCCGGATATCGCCCGGGAGGTTCGCCCTCCAGATCCGGCAGCTCGAGGAGCTCGGAATTCTCCCGAAGGGAAAGCTTGCCGTCGAGCAGGTGATGACGACCGAATACCTGCCATGAGGCCCATGCTCGGATTCCTTTCCCTTGCCGCCGCGCTCGCCCTGGCGGGATGCGGCCAGCTCGACCTGACGCCCGAGGGCGATCCCTCGAGGGTCCTCACGGGCGAGGTCGAGATGGGCAACGACGTCACGCTTCCGGCCGACACCGTTGTCACGGTGAGGATCGTGGACGCCTCCGTTGCCGGCATGCCGCCCCAGGTCCTGGGCTCCCAGACCCTCAGCAACCCCGGCGTCGTGCCGGTCCCCTTCAGGGTGGTGTACCGCGCGGAGGACGAGCTCCTGCGCCGGGGCCTCAACATCGAGGTGCGGGTCTCCTTCGGCGGCAGCGTCCGCTACTTCAACAGGAACAACTACGCCGTCACCCTGGGGAATGCCGCGGACACCCACCGGGTCAGCGTGAACCCGGTCGGACAGTGAAGATCTGGTGCAACGGGGAGTTCGGGGCGGAGGGGATGGATCTCCTCTCCAGGGGCACGTCGGCCCACACGCTCGTCCTGTCCAGCAAGCGCAACAGCTCGGTCCTCGCGGGCGGCCAGCGCGACGCGACGATCGACGGGGCGGACATCGCGTTCGGCCAGCCGGACCCGGCCGACTGCATCGCGAACGCCTCCCTGCGCTGGATCGAGGTGTCGAGCGCCGGCTACACGCGGTACGACAAGGAGCCCTTCAAGCAGGCGATCCGCGCGCGCGGGGCGGCGTTCACCAACGCCTCGCAGGTCTACGCGGACGCGTGCGCCGAGCACGTCCTGTCGATGATGCTGGCGCTCGCTCGCGAGCTCCTGCCGTCCTACGCGACCCAGCTCGGCGACCGCGCCTGGAACTACTCCGCGAGGCGCGACCGCTCGCGCCTCCTGGCGCGCCAGACCGTCGTCATGCTCGGCTTCGGGTCGATCGGCCGGCGCCTGTCCGAGCTCCTGGCCCCGTTCGGGATGAAGATCTACGCGCTTCGCCGCCAGCTCCACAGCGAGCCGGGCGTCCACATCGTCCCGGAGCAGGACCTCACGCGGGTCCTGGCCGAGGCCGACCACGTCGTGAACGTGCTTCCGGAGAACGAGGCGACGCTCAATTACGTGAACGCCCGCAGGATAGCCTGCTTCAAGCCGGGCGCCCGGTTCTACAACGTGGGCCGCGGGCCGACGGTCGACCAGGTCGCGCTTATCGAGGGACTCACGTCGGGCCGGATAGGCGCAGCGTACTTGGACGTCACGGTCCCCGAGCCCCTGCCGCCCGCGCATCCCCTCTGGAGTGCACCCAACTGCTTCATCACCCCCCACACGGCGGGGGGGCGAAACAACGTCAACATCGAGCTCGTGCGGCACTTCCTCGGGAACCTCGCGGCCTTCGAGAAGGGCGGGGCCATGGTCGACCGGATTTTGTAACAATCCCACGACTGGGACTGCCGGATGCCGGTTCTCGGTTGTATTTTTCGTGCATCCGAGGAATATTCCGGGCCGTAGTGCCTCATATCCCAGACCGCGAGGGTCGGCACAATGCCGCCCCACGACGGTCACCCTGAAAACAAAAAATCGAAGTCTGTTATGAACAAATCGACACGTTTCATCGTCACCGCCGCGGCCATGGCCGGGCTCTATGCCGGATCAATGGCCACACGCGCTTACGCCGATGCCGGCAGCGGCGACTCGTCCAAGGATGCCTCCAAGGACGCGGGCAAGCACGACTGCAAGGGCAAGAACTCGTGCAAGGGCCAGGGCGGCTGCAAGTCGGGAGACAACGGCTGCAAGGGCCAGAACACCTGTTCCGGCAAGGGCGGCTGCAACACCAACAAGGCCCCGGACGCGCCCTCCAAGACCACGTTCGCCTGAGCGAAATCCCTTAGCGACGCGGCCGGCTCTCGGGCCGGCCGCGTTTTTTTCATCATGCCGGCCAACCGGTTCAACGGGAACACCGACTATGGCATAGGCATCGGCCTGCGGGTTCCGCACTACTCGCACATCCTCTCGAAGAAGCCGGTCGTCGACTGGTTTGAGATCATCTCCGAGAACTTCATGGTCGAGGGCGGAAGGCCCCTCGAGCTGCTGGACAGGATCCTCGAGCAGTACCGCGTGGTGCAGCACGGCGTCTCGATGTACTTCGGGTCCGCGGACAAGCCGGACCGAACCCACATGAGGCGGCTGAAGAACCTGGTGAAGAGGACGAAGACCCCCTGGCTCTCGGACCACCTCTGCTGGGGGAGCGTGGACGGCACCTACACGCACGACCTCCTGCCGATGCCCTACACCTTCGCGTCGGCCCGCCGCACCGCCGAGAAGATCAAGCAGGTCCGCGACTTCGTCGAGGTGCCCATCTGCGTCGAGAACGTGAGCAGCTACGCCGAGTTCCACGCCTCGGAGATGACGGAGTGGGAGTTCCTGAGCGAGGTCGTCGAGCTCGCCGACTGCGGGATACTGCTGGACGTGAACAACATCTACGTCTCGTCGAAGAACCATTCCTTCAACCCCTACGACTACGTGGACAACATCCCCCACCACCGCGTGGGCCAGATGCACGTCGCGGGGCACACGAAGTTCGAGAAGTACATCCTGGACACGCACGACCACCCGGTGCTCGACCCCGTCTGGAAGCTCTACGCGCACGCGACCAGGGTCTGCGGCGTCTCGGCCACGCTCCTGGAGTGGGACGACAAGATCCCCTCGTTTGACGAGGTCCACAACGAGGCGCTCAAGGCGAACGAGTTCATAGACGGGGCCAAGAAGGCGGTGGTGTGAAGCGCCCGCCCAAGCACGCCCCGGCGCGCATCGACTCGACGGCCGGCCTGCGGCTGTTCCAGCGCATGATGGCGGCCGCCGTTGTCCGGCCGCTCGACGGCGACGACAACCTGCAGAAGACCTGGATCGACGGACGGCCGATGGGCGAGGTCGCCGCGGAATTCATAAAGCCGAACGACCGGCTCACCTCCTTCGAGCGCCTCGAGCTCTACAACAAGATGTACTGGTACCGGCTGTTCGACGCGATCCGCGACGACTGCCCCGGCCTCCAGGCGGCGCTCGGCGAGGATGCGTTCACGCGGCTGGCGCAGGCCTACCTCGCGGCGTGCCCGTCGCGCTCGTTTACGCTTCGCAACCTGTGCTCGCGGCTGGAGGCGTTCATCCGGGCGAACCCGAGGCTGACGGCGCCCCGGACCGCGCTCGCGGTGGAGATCGCGAGGTTCGAGTGGGCGCAGACCGTGGCGTTCGACGGGGAGGCGCTTCCCGTCGTCTCCGCGGCGTCCCTGGCGCGCACCCCCCCCGCGCGGCTCAGGCTCGGGCTGCAGCCCTATGTCACGCTCCTCGAGCTGCGCCACCCGGTCGACACCTACGTCATGTCCGTGAAGCGCCGCGACGCGATGCGCTCAGAGGCGAGCAACACGCCGGACTCGAAGGTCGTGCACCGGCGCACAGCCCGCAGGGCGAGCCTGCCGCGCCCCGCGCGCACGTTCGTCGCGGTGCACCGCCTCGACAACCGCCTGTTCTACAAGCGGCTGGAACCCGGGGCGTTCCGGATCCTGGACGCCCTGGCCCGCGGCGCGACGCTCGCCAGGGCCGTCGCCGCCGCGGGGCCCCGGGTGAAACCCGCCCAGGTCCAGGCGTGGTTCACGACCTGGATGGCGCTCGGCTGGTTCTGCGCCCGCGGGAATAAACGGCGCCCCCGCGCATCTTGACCCTGTACTCGGAATCCCACCCCGGACAAAAGAAAGATCACCCCATGGCCCTCGTCTCCAAGCTCAACGCCCTGCTCGCCAAGGTCGGAGGGTTCCTGAAATGCCCGCTCCTCCTCGTCATCCGGCTCTACTGGGGATGGCAGTTCTTCGTGGACGGCAAGGGAAAGCTGACCCACCTGGACCGGGTGACGGCGTACTTCGCGAGCCTCAACATCCCGGCGCCGAGGCTGAACTGCATCCTCGCCTCCACCACAGAGTGCGTGTGCGGCTTGCTTCTCCTCCTGGGCCTGCTCTCCCGCTTTGCGTCCCTCGCCCTGATCGGGGTCATGAGCGTCGCCTACCTGACGGCGGAGAGGGAGGCCCTGAACTCGTTCTTCAGCGACCCCGACAAGTTCACGGGGGCCACGCCCTTCCTGTTCCTCTTTGCGTCCCTGATCATCTTCGCCTTCGGTCCCGGGAAGATCGCGCTCGACACGCTGGTCTTCAAGGACGGGAAGGACTGAGGCCCCTGAGGGCCGCCGTCACCCGCGGGAGCTGAACAGGTCCTCGTAGGCGTAGACGAAGGCGCCGACGATCAAGGGGATCGCCACGAAGATCCCCACGCCCAGGGCGAGGACGCCGACCAGAAGCACAGGTATCGCGAGGAGGCAGAGGGCAAAAACGGGCCACCAGTTCCGGGTGACCACGCGCCGGCTCAATTCCATCGTCTCCCAGAATCCCAGCCTCTTATCCACCGCGACAAGGGCGGTGAAGCTGTACGCCACGGCTAGGTATATCCCGGGAAGGATAAGGCAGAGGACGCCCAGGGTCACGAGCAGGCCCTTGACGATGGCGATGACGAGGAGCGTGAGGAACGCCCTCGTGAACCCTGCGAAGGCATCCCCGAGCTCGGCCGGCTGGCCGCGTGCCTTGAGCAGGGTATAGTAGAGGGACCCGGCGCCGATGACGCCGCTGAAGAGGGTGTCGATCAAGTGAAGCCCCTGCCGGTCGACGCCGATGAGGACGGCGTGCATGACGCAGATGAGCAATGTCACGCCCACAAGCGGCCAGAAATTCGCCTTGAGGAGGGTCCAGCTGCGCTCGTAGCAGCCCAGGAAGTCGAGGGTGACCCCGCGGTCGGCAACCTGTGCCGCCGAGATCCCCGCCGACCCCGCCGTGGCTGCCGACCCGGTGATCTCCGGGCAGTCCGCGATCGACTTCCATGTGTCGGTCCCGACCGCCCTGACCTTCGTGGAGAGGTTGGCGCGGCCCCCGGCGATCCACGCTCGGACCTGGTCGATGCTCACCGGCCCGTATTCCTTCCCGTCGCCCCCGATGATCGTGTACATGGGCGCAGTCCGTCAGTCCTTGGCGAAAACGTCAACCACGCGGGGCCTTGGGCGTTGACGTTTTTGCGCCCGCGCGGCGTGATGGTCCCGTCAGGGGTGCGTGCCCCCGGGCCTGGGCGGGCGTCGCCGGGATGCGCACCCGTTCCCATGTCCACACAATCCCTGGCCAGCAGGTGGGCCGGCAACTCGGCCTTCCGCAATTTTCCCCGTTATGCGGGCGCCGCGGTGGTGCTGACCGCCCTCCTGGTCATCGCGAGCTGGTATGCCCACTGGAGCAGGGTCCTTCAGATGGTCCCCGGCAGCGCGCCGATGCAGTACAACACGGCGCTGTGCTTCGTGTTCCTGGGCGCCGGGCTGCTCCTTCTGACGCTGCGGCGCCCACGCGCCGCCTTGCTCGCGGCCGCCCTGTCCGCGGGCCTGGCCGGGCTGACGCTCCTGGAATACCTCGGCCACTGGGACCTCGGGATAGACGAGCTGTTTCACAAGCCGTTCTTCGAGGCCCAGACGGCGTACCCGGGGCGCATGTCCCCGCTCGCCGCGGTGTGCTTCACCTTCATGGGGGCGGCCGTCGCGCTGTGCGGGACGAGGCGCCCGTCGGCGCGCCGGATAACGGCCGCGGCGGCCCTGTCATGCGTCGCGGGCGTCATCGCCTTTGTCGCGCTGCTTGGCTTCGCAGCGGGGATAGAGCCCGCCTACAGCTGGGGCTCGTACTCGGCGATGGCGGTGAACACCGCCCTGGTCTTCATCGTCGTCAGCACCGGCGTCATCGGCTGGTCGTGGCAGCTGGCCGCGCGGATCAACACGAACTTCCTGAGGTGGCTCCCCCTCGTCGGATCCGTGACGCTCATGGCCATGGTCACCGTCGTGGCCGCCGTAAACGTCACGGAGCTGAAGGCCGCCGCCGCCTGGCGCCGGCACACCATCCAGGTGGTCCTCCGGGCGCAGGCCTTCGAGGAGAACATCACCGACACGCAGCGGGGGATCCGCGGCTACGTCACGCTGGCTGACGCCGGCGCGCTCGCCTCCTACCGGGCAGGCCTCGCGCTCGAGCCGCAGATGTTCAGCGAGCTCACCGACCTGACAAGTGACAACGCGGCGCAGCAGCGCCGCCTGGAGCGGCTCGCAGCGGCCGTGCAGGAGCTCTTTGCCTACGACCGCCGGACGCTGGACACGTATGAGAAGGCGGGTGCCGACGCGGTCCGGGTCCTGGACGCCACGGGCGAGAGCCGCAGGCTCTACGGGGACGCCCGCAACACAATCCGGGAGTTTTCGCAGGAGGAGGAGCAGCTGCTGTTCGTGCGCGACGCCTCGGAGAAGGCCGACACCGTCAGCGCCGGCCGCCTGCTCATTTTCGGCAGCCTTCTGGCGGCGGCGCTCCTTATCGTGGCCAATGTCATGGTCGGGCGCGAGATGAGGCACCGCCAGCGCGTCGAGGTCGAGCGCGAGCGCCTCATCGACGAGCTCAGGCGGGCCCTCGAGGAGGTCAAGTCCCTCTCGGGCATGATCCCCATCTGCGGCTGGTGCAAAAGCATCCGATCGGACGAGGGCTACTGGCAGTCGGTCGAGCAGTACGTGCGCGAGCACACCGACGTGACATTCACGCACGGGATATGCCCGACCTGCGCCGAGAAGTTCAAGGCCGAGGCGCTCGCCGCGGCAAAGGCGCCGTAGGCCGCCGTGCCTACTGCTGCGGGGCGACGCCCGCCGCCCGCGCGATGGCCTGCCGGGCGAGGACGCAGTCGTAGCGCGCCTGCAGGCGGCTGAGCTCCGCCGAGCGGAGCGCGCTCTGGGCGTCCAGGAGCTCGAAATTCGTGATCACGCCGTTCGCGTAGCGGGTCTGGGCAAGCGCCAGGGCCTCCCGGGCCTGCTCCACCAGGGTGTCCGAGTTCGCGAGCCTCGACTTGGCCGCGTTGAAGTCCGAGTAGGCGTCCGCGACGTCGGTCGCGATCGTGTCGTTCATCTCGCGCTCGCGCGCCTGGGCCGACCTCACCCCCGCGTCGGCCTCCATGCGGTCGCCCAGCACGCGCCTGCCTGTGAAGATCGGGACCTCGAGGGCGAGCCCCGCGGTCAGGTACCCCCTGTTGTCGTAGAGGTTCGGCACGACGCCGTTCTCCAGCCCGCCGGTGACCTGCGCGTCCAGCGTTGGCCTGTTGCCCCTGTCGGCGGCGTCGAGGCGGAGGCGGGCGGTGTGCTCGGCGTCCTGCGCGAGCTTCATCTCGGGTCTGTTGTTCAGGCCGTCGGCGATCGCGGCGGACTCGGGGATCGGGGGCGTCTCGGCGTCGAAGTCGCCGGTGAGCTCGAGGGGCGCCTGCAGGCCGCGCCCGAGGAGCTGGCGCAGGCCGTTCTC
This sequence comes from uncultured Opitutaceae bacterium, assembly GCA_964509885.1. GTDB lineage: Bacteria > Verrucomicrobiota > Verrucomicrobiia > Opitutales > Opitutaceae > Palsa-1447. The sequence continues at coordinate 26,678 of CAZDZL010000009.1, forward strand.
CTGCTTCTCGCGCAGGGAGAGGGTGTCGGTGAGGTGGTTGCGGGCGTTCGCGAGGCGCACCTGTGTGGTCAGCACGTCGAACTTTGTCGCGCTTCCCGCGCTGAACTTTCTCTCCGCGATGCGCAGGGCCTCCTCAAGGGCGGAGATCTCCTCCCGCGCGACGTCGGTCGAGCTGCGAAGGAGCAGGACCCCGTAGAAGGACTGGATCGCCTGGTAGCCGAGCTGGTGCCGCGTCTCCTCGAGGGCGTCCTGCGCCGAAATCTCGCCCGAGCGCGCCATCTCGACGAGCTTGTCGGTCCGCCCGAAGTCGGTGAGGAGCTGCCTCGCGGTGATGTTCACCCCGTAGGCGTCCTGCACGTTCTCGTAGATGGCGCCCGGGGGCAGGCCGGGTATGGAGATGGCGACGTAGGGGCGCAGGGAACTGTAGGTGTAGCCCGCGTGTCCGCTCACCTGGGGCATCCGGTCGGCGTTGGCCTGCACGGACCGCGCGCGCGCGGCGTCGACGGCGGCCTGAGCGGCGGCGATCGTGGGATAGCGCGCGAGGACCGACTGGATCGTCTGCCCGAGGCTCAGCGGCCCGGCGGGGGTTTCCTGCGCGCGCGCCGACGGGGCGAGCGCTGCGAGTGCCAGGAGGAAAAGGGCGGTGGTTCTCATTCGGTTTGCGGGGTTGGCGCCGTCAGTGTGCGTCGGCGGCCGCGGCCGCCTCCTTTGTAAGGGGCTTCGAGCGTCCGGCAAAGAGAATGAGCGGCACGCAGACGAGGGAAAGGAAGGCCACGAGGCGGTAGGCGTCGAGGTAGCTCAGGAGGCTCGCCTGGCGCTCGACGGTCGCCTCGAGGAGGGCGAGGGCATGGCGGGAGGCCTCCCAGGCCGTCTGCCCCTTTGCGATCAGCAGCTGGGTCATCTGCCCCAGCCGCGCCTCGGTGGCGGGGTCGCCCGGGGTGAGCCTCGACACCAGGTCGATCCGGTGGGCCGCCGTGCGGTGGTCGAGGAACGTGTTGATGAACGCGATGCCGAAGGAGCCCCCCATCTGCCTCATCATGTTGTTGAGGGCGACGCCCTGCGGGATGTCCCGCGGGTGCAGCCCGGACACGGCGAGCTGGGTGAGGGGGATGGTCACGAGGCTCAGCCCGAGGGCGCGCAGGATGATGGGCCAGAAGAAGTCGCCGGACTGGGCGCTCAGGTCGAGCAGCGAGAGCCTCCATGCGAACACGGCCACGATAGCGAAGCCCGTGACCACCATGACCTGGGGCGGGAAGCCCTTCATGAGGAGCCGGCCCATCAGCGGGAGGAAGAACAGGGCCACGAGGGAGCCGGGCCAGAAGAGCATGCCGGTCTGCATCGCCGTGTATCCCAGCAGCCGCTGCGTGAACACGGGCACGATGAAGACGGTGGCGTACAGCGAGAAGCCGAGGATGAACGTGAGGCTCGCGCATATCGCGAGCTTGCGGCTCCTCAGGACCCGAAGGTCCACGACGGGGTGGTCCGTGAGCAGCTCCCGCGCGACGAAGGCGACCAGGGAGGCGGCGGCCAGGACGGACAGGACGACGATGTACCTCTTGGAGAACCAGTCCTCGGCCTCGCCGCGCTCGAGGACCGTCTGGAGCGCGCCCAGGCCCGCCACGAGCAGGCCGATGCCGATCCAGTCGATCGTCTCGGCGTTGCGCGCGTGGCTGGGCTCCCTCACGAAGAGCCACGAGAGGAGGGCGGCGACCAGCCCGATGGGCAGGTTGATGTAGAATATCCAGGGCCAAGAGTAGTGGTCGATGATCCAGCCCCCGAGGGTCGGGCCGATGGTGGGGCCGACAAAGAGCCCGACCGCGAAGATCGACGACGCGAAGCCGCGCTGGGCCACGGTATAGGCCTCGAAGAGGATGGCCTGCGACGTGGAGAGGAGCGCCCCGCCGCCGATGCCCTGGACGAACCGGAACGCCACCAGCTCCCAGATGTTGTGGGCGTTGCCGCACGCGACCGAGGCCGCAGTGAACAGCAGGATGGAGCCGATGTAGTAGTTGCGCCTGCCGAACCGCGCGGCGAGGAAGCTCGTCATCGGGATGATGATGACGTTCGCGATCGCGTACGCCGTCACGACCCAGGCGACGTCCTCGATGGTGGCCCCGAGGTTGCCGCTCATGTCGTTGAGCGCGACGTTGACGATGGACGTGTCGATGAGCTCGATGATCGCCGCGGCGACCACCGTGATCGTTATGATCAGCTTGCGCAGTCCCTGTTCGGCCATGGGACGGGGGCCCTACTCGGCGACGCGCACCGTTGCGTCCACGCTCATCCCCGGCCGGAGGGGGTGCCCGGCGTCCGGGGCCTCGGAGAGCATGATCTTGACCGGGACGCGCTGCGTCACCTTGACGAAGTTGCCCGTGGAATTGTCCGGGGGCAGGAGCGCGAACCGGGCGCCCGTGGCGCCGGAAATGGACTCGACCTTCCCGTGGAAGATGACGCCGGGATAGCTGTCGGCCTCAAACTCGACGTCCTGGCCCTGCTTCATCCGCGTGAGCTGGGTCTCCTTGAAGTTGGCGACGACCCAGACGTCCGACTCGGACGTGATGGACAGGAGGGTCTGCCCGGCCTGGACGAACTGCCCGGTCTCCACGTTCTTGCGGGACACGAGCCCCGCGATGGGGGCAGTGACCGAGGCGTACGTGCGCTGGAGCTTGGCGTAGTCCAGGTCGGCGGCCTTCTCGGACGCCTCGGTCTTCGCCGCGGCGACCCGGGCGGAGGCGACGGCGATGTCGAGGTCGGCCGTGGCGGCCTGGGTGCGCACCGCGTCCAGCTCGGCGGAGGCCGTGTCCGAGGCGGCCTTGGTGTCGTTGAGCTGGCTCTCCGTGATCGCGCCGGACTTGAGCAGGTTCGTGTCGCGCTCGAGGTCGCTCGCCGCCTTGCGCTGGCGCACGAGCGCGGTCTCGACGTTGGCCTTTGCTGTCAGGGCCGAGGCGCGGGCGCCCGCGAGCGCGGCCTCCGCGGTCGCGTGCCCGGCCATCGCGTTCTGGAGCGCGGCGTCGGCCTGCGCGACCTTCAGGTCGAGCTCCTTCGGGTCCACCTCGATCAGGACCTGGCCGGCGTCGACATGCTGGTTGTCCTTCACCACGACCCGTTCGACATATCCGGAGATCCTCGGGAGGACGGGGCTGATGTCCCCCTCGACCTGGGCGTCGTCGGTCTCCTCGTGGGCCTTGTAGTACTGCCAGTGCCGGACGCCGACGATGGCTCCCACGACGACGGCGATCGCGGCCACCGCCACGATCGCGATCTTGTGGACGCCGTACTTGGACTTGGCTGCGTCCGCTCCCGCGGGGGCATCCGTGACTTCTGAGAGGGCTTTATGCATCGCGTGAAAATATGATTAGGCACCTAATCATCTGAGATTGCAAGCATGCTTGGTCATATATCCCCATAGACCGTCCCGGGGGCACGCCGGGCACTGTGCCTGCCTATTTATTGTCCAAGCTATTGAGGGGCAACTCGATCCAAGCCCCGACAGGGAGTTCGCCAAGCTCCAGGCTGCCAAATCGGACGCGCTGGAGCTCCGAGACGGGGCACCCCTGGCTCGCGAACATCCTCTTCACCTGGTGGTAGCGCCCCTCCGTGAGCGTGATCTCGGCCTCCCTTTCGCCGAGGCGCCTGAGGGTTGCCGGGGCGCAGGGCGCCGCCTCGCCGGCAAGAAGGAGCGTGCCGCTCGCGAAAAGGTCGTCGGCTCCCGGAGGGATGGCCGCGTCGAGCTTTGCGCGGTAGACCTTGGGCACCTTGTGCTTCGGGGACGTCAGCCGGTGCACCAGGGCGCTGCAGTCCGTCAGTAGAAGCAGCCCCGTCGTGTCCTTGTCGAGGCGGCCCACGCTCGTCACCGGGGGATTGCGCGCCTGCCACCGGGCGGGGAGGAGCCCGTACACGCTCGGGCCCTCGGCGGAATCGTGCGAGCATACGCGCCCCGCGGGCTTGTTGAGCATGAGAAGGAGCTCCCCGGGGTGGTCGAGCGGCCCGCCGTCGATCCTCACGTCCCCCGGCTGCGCCCGCCTGCCCGGGTCCCGCTCGGGGACGCCCTGGACGGTCACCCTTCCATCGAGGATCGCCTCGCGCACCTCGCGCCTCGATCCGTAGCCGAGACTGGCGAGAAGCTGGTCGATGCGGCGCATTTCAGGGCGGATTGGGGCACTTTTGGGGCTCCAGATCAACCTGACGGTGGGCCCCCCATCGAGCGATAAGCCAAGAATAGGCTCGGCAACAACACCCTCATTTGGGATGTCTTACCTTCAACCACATATATATGGCAGTCTGGGAATATAAGGTAATCTCAAGCGGCAAGGGGGGCTTCGCAACGCCCGCGCTGCTTGAATCATTTCTCAACCAACTCGGCACGGACGAGTGGGAGATCGTTGAATTTCGCGGGCAGGCTGACAATCCGCTGGCCTTTTCAGGGCTGGCGAGGCGTCCGACCCAACGCGACTGGACCCTGGAGGACGCGGCGGCCGCAGCCGCGAGGGCGGAGGCGGACAAGCTCCGCGCCGAGTTCGAGGCCAAGTTCAAAAGCGCCACAACGGCGCCCGCCCCGGCCGAGGCCGAGGCTCCGGTCCAGGAGGCCGGACGCGAGGTGGACGGCCTGAGGCGCCTCAGGGACACCGACCGCGACGGGGATCCCGACGCGCCGGAGACGGACGCCCCGGAGGACGAGTGGGACAAGCTGGGGACCGGGGACGAGCTGCCCACGTTTTTCGAGGCCATGCGGCCCCACATGCGCAGGAACCAGCGCGGGCCGGGCTTCTCGGTCGGCGTGGACTACCTCGCCAAGAAATGGGACATATCCGAGGAAGAGGTTCTCGGGGCCCTCAAGGAGTGCGGGCTCGAGATTCCCGACGACGAGGACGCGAAGGTCGTCTATGTCGAGTACGACGGCGACGTCTTCTGGGTGAACATCAACCGCCGCGGCGAGCTGTGGGTGAACACGAAGGAAAAGAGCCGGCCGGTCTTCAGGACCGTCCAGGCCACGCGGGTCGAGCCCGAGGAGGCCCCGAAGGGGGCCGAGTCCGGCGGCGGCCAGCAGGAGCCCCGCGAGCCCAGGCAGGAGCGGGAGCCGAGGCAGGAAAGGGAGCCCAGGCAGGAGCGCGAGCCGAGGCAGAGGCGCGAGGAGCAGGCCCCGGAGATTTCCGGCGCGCCGCTTCCCACCGGCTCCGAGCTTCTCGACCGGATCCGCCCGCTGATGCGCAAGAACAGGCGCGAGCCGGGCGGCTCGGGCAGCATGAGCTTCCTCTCCCGCGCCATGAAGTGCAGCGAGACCGCGCTCGTCGATGCGTTCGTGGCCATGGGGCTGGACGCCCACTCGGCCGCCGGCGACCCGCCGGTCTTCGCCGAGATCGGGGACGAGGTCTGGTGGCTCAACAAGGACAGCCGCGGAGGCATCTGGATCAATGCCCGCGCGAAGCGGGGCGAGGAGCCGTCCGGCTCCCAGCCCTCCGAGTCCGCGCAGGCGGCCCCGGGCAACGTCTTTGCGGCGGTCCGCCTCCTCCTCAAGGAGACGAAGACGGGGAGCGTGGCCGCGCCCGTGGAGCGCCTTGCCGCCGAGCTCGGCAGGTCGACCGACGAGCTCCTCGGCGCCCTCACCGACTCGGGCCTGCGCCTGCCCGAGAAATCCCGCGAGAAGCCGGTGTTCGCCGAGCACGCGGGCGAGATCTTCTGGCTCAACCTCAACGGCAAGGGCGAGCTCTGGCTGAACGCGAAGGCGTCGAAGTATTCGGACGAGGGCGACGGCAAGCGCCGCCCGCGGCCGAAGAAGAAGGACGAGGCGGACGGCGGCGAGGAGTCCTCGGACGCCGCGCCGGATTCCCCGCCCGAGGGCTGAGCGCCTTTCCCTAGCGCCCGCGCCGAGCCGTGACGGCCTCGGCCAGGCGCGCCATGACGGGAAGCGTCTTCTCCCACGAGAGGCACGGGTCGGTGACGCTCTGCCCGCGCACGAGCGGAACGGCGCGGTAGTCCTGCGATCCGCCGACCAGGTTGCTCTCGAGCATCACCGCGGCGACCGCGCGGTCGCCCGCCGCGACCCTCGCGGCCAGATCCGAGGCCACGGCAGGCTGGAGTTCGGCGTCCCTTCCGCTGTTGGCGTGGCTGCAGTCGACCATGAGGTGGGGGGGGAGCCCGCTGCCCGAGAGCAGGGCCGCCGCGGCGGCGACGTCACCCGCCGAGTAGTTCGGGCCGAGCGTTCCCCCGCGCAGGACCAGGTGGGTGTCCTCGTTTCCCGTGGTCTGCATGCAGGCGGGCGAGCCGTCGCGGGCGAGCGAGGGGAACGAGTGGGGATGGCGTGCGGAGCGGATGGCGTCCACGGCGACCTGCACGTCGCCGTCGGTCCTGTTCTTGAAGCCGACCGGCATCGAGAGGCCGGAGGCCAGCTCCCGGTGGACCTGGCTCTCGACCGTCCGGGCCCCGATCGCCCCCCAGCTGACGAGGTCCGCGTAGTACTGCCCGAGCGTCGTGTCCAGGAACTCGGTCGCGACCGGCAGGCCGGAGGCCGTGATGTCCGCCATGAGGCGCCTGGCCATCCTCAGGCCCTTGCCGATCCTGAACGTGCCGTCGAGGTCCGGGTCGTTGATCAGTCCCTTCCAGCCGACGACCGTCCGCGGCTTCTCGAAATAGACGCGCATCGTGACGAGGAGCTCGCCCGCGTGGCGGCCCGTGGCCGCCCGGAGAAGGGCGGCGTACTCGAGGGCCGCGTCCGGGTCGTGGATCGAGCAGGGACCGACGACGACGAGGAGGCGGTCGTCGCGACCTGCCATGATCGCGGCGATCTCCCGGCGGGCCTGGGCGATCCGCGCCGCGCCTGCGTCGTCCAGAGGGATCTCCGCCTCGACGGCCCCCGGGGCCGGCAGCGGCATCGTCGCGCGGATGCGCAGGTCTGCGGTGGGCTGGTGCATGCCGGGCGGTCCGCCTGCCGCGCTCAGGCGCCGATCAGAGCGCGCGCCTGGGTGACCGCCGCGTGCCGGCTCAGCATCACCTCGGAGAGGCTCGGGGCGAGCCCGAGGGAGGAGGCCTTGAGCCGCAGGGAGATCCAGGTGAGGGACGATGCCGGCGGGCTGAACGCGTGCGGGGCGAAGGCGTCGAAGACCGGCGAAAGCGGAGCCAGCTGCTCCCTGGGCATGAGCTTCTTCTCCACCAGGAAAAGCCCCAGCATCGCGCCCAGGGCGTCGAGCCACGCGGTCGGCGTCGAGGGGGCCGAGTAGGGGATGCCCTCGCCCTCCGGGTAGGGCGCCCACTCCATGAACGCCCGGACAAACTCGTGGAACTTCATGAGCTCCACGTCGGCCGTAGCCGCGGTCCAGCGGATCGTGAACTGCTTGCGCTCGCGCATCTTCTTCACCTCCCAGACGCGCATGATCAGGATGAACTCGGATCCCTCCTTCTTGAGCGTGCCCGTGAAGATGTAGTCGAGGCCGTCCGGCGACGACTCGACGAGCTTCTTGAGGTTTTCGACGGTCCAGTCCGTCGAGAAAATCGCGGGCCGCTTCGGGGCGTTGGCGGCGTGCAGGCACCCGAGGGCGGCGACGGAGGCGTAGAGCGGCGAGAAGTAGAACGTCTCGGCGAACCAGAGCGGGATGACGCGCGACAGGCGCCCGAGCTCGTCCTCGGTGAGCTTCATGGCCTCCTCGGGGTCCTCGTAGGCCGTGGGGAGCGCGAGCTGGGCGAAGGCGACGCGGCGCAGCTTGCCCGACTTCTTAGGGAGGGCGCCCTCGACCGACTCGAGGCCGTACGACCAGATGGGCCTGCTGATCGTGACGAGCGCGAGGCCGAGGGCGTGCTCCGCCGGGTCGTCCCCCACGGAGTTGTACTGCGGGATGCCCGCGACGGAGCCGTTCTGGATCAGCTCGGCGACGGCGTTCGAGAACCCGAGGAGCCGGTCCTCGAGCTCCGGGCGGTTGAGCGAGAAGAGGATGTCGAGGACATGCTGCGCTGCGTCGGCGTCGCGGACCGAGAGGTAGGCCTGCACCAGGTTGATCCCGGTAGCCGGGCCGTGGCGCAGGGCGTCGTAGCGCGGCGCGATCAGCTCGATGATCTGGGGGATGTTCCCGGTCGACCCGAGGTCGCCCGAGATGGTCACGAGGACGTCCGGCCGGTCCCCCGCGGTCGACAGCACCTCCTCATAGATCGCCATGGCCCCCGGGAGGTCCTTCTCCTCCAGCCGCTCCCGGGCCGTGATCAGCCGGGGGGCGATACCCGAGACCGGGGCGTCGACGGCCGGCGCCGGGGCGCCGTTGCCGGGGGAGGCGGGTTTTCCGGAGAGGCGGTCGAAGAAGCCCATTACCGCGAGCAAAGCGACCGGCGCGCCGGTGGCGAACAGAATTGAAGGGCCGGGGGTGGCCCACCCAGAGGGGCAATTCCTCGTTTGACCCGCATTTTGCCAGGCATTTTGATAACTCCTCCGCAAATGAACAGGGTCCACATCAAGACCTACGGGTGCCAGATGAACGAACGCGACAGCGAGGCTGTCGCGGCGATGCTTCGCGCCCGGGGCTACAGGATCGTCGCGGACGAGGACGCGTGCGACGTGCTGCTCCTGAACACCTGCAGCGTGCGCGACGCCGCCGAGCAGAAGGCGATCGGCAAGGCCGGCTACAGCCTCGCGAGGAAGAAGCACAACCCGGACTTCGTCCTGGGCATCCTCGGCTGCATGGCGCAGAACCGCGGCGCCGGCCTCCTCGACCGGCTTCCGGACGTCGACCTCATCGTCGGCACGCAGAAGTTCCACAGGGTCCCCGACTACCTGGACAACCTGAGGGCCGCGCGTGAGTCGGGCATCCCGCTCGGCGAGGCGATCGTCGACACGGCCGAGGAGGCCGGGTCGCAGAACACGATCCGCGACCACATGGAGGGGCCGGAGCGCCACGTGTGCGCGTTCGTCTCGATCCAGCAGGGGTGCAACATGGACTGCGCGTTCTGCATCGTCCCGACGACCCGCGGCGACGAGCGTTCCCGCCCGATGGACGACATCGTCCGCGAATGCGGGGAGCTCGCGGCGCGCGGCGCCCGCGAGATCACCCTCCTCGGCCAGATCGTGACCAGCTACGGCCGGCGGGACTACCCCCACACGGGCGGCGTCTCGCCCTTCGTCCAGCTCCTCGAGCGGGTCAACGCGGTGCCCGGCATCGAGCGGATCCGCTTCACGTCCCCGCACCCGCGCGGTTTCAGGCAGGACCTCGCCGACGCCTTCGCGAGGATGCCCAAGCTCGGCGAGCACGTCCACCTTCCCGTCCAGTCGGGGAGCGACCGGATCTTGAGGGCGATGAAGCGGCCCTACACGCGCGAGCGCTACATGGAAATCGTCGGCATGCTGCGCGCCGCCCGGCCGTCCATGGCGTTCTCGACGGACATCATCGTCGGGTTCCCCGGCGAGACCGACGCGGACTTCGAGGAGACGCGCCGGCTCTGCGAGACGGTCGACTACGACATGGCCTACATCTTCAAGTACTCGGTCCGGACGGGCACGCCCGCAGCGACGATGCCGGACCAGGTGCCCGAGGAGGTCCGCGAGGAGCGCAACCGCGTGCTCCTGGAGGTCCTTCGCGAGGGCTCGCTCCGGCGCAGCCAGGCCCTCGTCGGCACCGTCCAGGAAGTCCTGGTCGAGGGCCCCGACAAGACGGGCCTGCGCTTCACGGGGCGGACCCGGGGAAACCGCACGACCGTCTTCGAGGCCGCCCCGCGGCTTGTCGGCACCCTGGTCCCCGTCGAGATAACCCGGGCGAGCGTGAGCACGCTCTACGGGGACCTGGTCACCGCGGACTCCGGCTTGCAATCCCCGCAGGGGGCCGCGTCACTCTGAGCCCCCCTTCATGTCGCTTTTTTCAGCCTCGCTCATCCCCGGACTCATCCTGATCGCGCTCGGCGCGCCCCTGCTGCTCAACATCACGGGCGTCACGTCCGCGATCAGGGCCTTCCCGAGGTCGGCGTCCGCCGGGTACCTGGTGTTCAGCGCCGCCGCCGTCTGGTTCCTGTACAACATCCTGCACCTGTCCAACGCGGACTTCGGCGAGTACCGCTACTACCTCTTCGCGGGCTTCGCCGCGGTCGCCATCCTCTCGTTCAAGTGCGTGCCGGACTTCCTGGGGGTGCGCGGCGCCTGCGCGCTCGTGCTCATCGCAGCGTCGCCGTTCCTGGACTCGGCCTACATGGAGTACGACCACCCCATGCGCCTGTTCATGGTCTCCTTCGTCTATGTCGCCATCCTGGCCGCGCTCTGGCTGGGCGCCCAGCCGTGGAGGATGCGCGACTTCCTCAGCTGGCTCTTCGCCACGCAGACCCGTTCCAGGGGCCTGGGAGGGCTCTTCCTGGCCTACGGAATCCTGCTCTGCGCGGCCGCGTTCGCCCTGCGATGACCGCGAAGCCCGCCCCGCGGCCCGGCGCACTCGACCCGGTCCTCCTTGTCGTCGCGGGCCCCGCGGGCTCCGGCAAGAGCACGCTGTGCGAGAGGCTTGTGGCGGCCGGGCTGGGGTTCTCGCGGGTCGTGACGAGCACGACGCGGGCCCCCCGCGCGGGCGAGGTGAACGGGGTCCACTACCATTTCTTCACGCCCGCTCAGTTCGACGCCAAGGTCGCCGCGGGGGAATTCCTCGAGTGGGCCTGGGTGCACGGCGACCGCCGCTACGGCACGCTCGCCTCGAGCGTCCTCGGGCCGCTGCTCCTCGGGAAGAGCCTCGTGGTCAGCGTCGACGTCCAGGGCGTCGAGAGCCTGCGGCGCATCTCCGGGAAGAACCCGTTCCTCGCCCGGGTGATGAGCACCATCTTCATCGTGGTGGACCACGAGCGACTCGAGGCCCGCATGAGGGAGAGGGGCAAGGACGACGAGGCCGAGATTGCGCGGCGGATGGCCACGGCCGAGGCCGAGCTGCGAGAGGCCGGGAAGTTTGACTTCGTGATCGAGAGCAGGACGCGGGACGATGACTTTGCCGCGCTCCTCGCGATACTGAAGAAGATCCGCGCCTGAGGCGCGGCGGCCCCTAGCCGCCGATGTAGCTCATCTCGACCCGCTCCCGCGCCGGCGCCCCGGGGGGCACGCCGGCCCTCTCGTCGCTGTACCTGTCCGCCCGGGCGCCCCAGACGCCCGCGACGAAAGCGCGGACCTCGGCGTCGCCCGATCCCGACCTGACGAGGCCGAGCACATCCCGGCCCTCCGAGGCGAAGAGGCACGTGAAGAGCTTCCCGTCGGCGGAGAGCCTCGCCCGGTTGCAATCCCTGCAGAAGGGCTCCGTGACCGAGCTGACGATGCCGATCTCCCCGCGGCCGTCGGCGTAGCGGTAGCGCGCGGCCACCTCGCCGCGGTAGGCGGGCCCGACGGGCTCCAGCGGCCACGCCGCCGAGATGCGCTCGACGATCTCCCGGGCCGGCACGACCTGGGAGAGCGACCAGTGGTTCGTGGTCCCCACGTCCATGAACTCTATGAACCGAAGCGCGTGCCCCCGGGACCTGAAGTAGTCGCAGAGCGGCAGGATCTGCCCGTCGTTCACGCCGCGCTGGACGACGCAGTTGACCTTGATCGGGAATCCCTCCGCGGCGGCGGCGTCGATCCCATCGAGGACGCGGGCCACCCTGAAGCCGAGGCCGTTCATGCGCCCGGATATGGCCTCGTCGAGCGCATCCACGGAGACATTGAGCCGGTCGAGCCCCGCGGCGCGCAGCGCGCGGGCCTGCCTCGCCAGCAGCCACCCGTTTGTCGTGAGGGACACGTCGGGGACGCCCAGGCCCCCCTTGATCGACTGGATGATCGCGGGAAGGTCGGCCCGCAGAAGCGGCTCCCCGCCCGTCAGGCGGATCTTCTCGACCCCGAGGTCGACGAAGGCGCGGACGATCGTCGCCAGCTCCGCGCGGGTCATGAGCCGGCCCTCGGCCAGGAAGGGGTGGTCGGGGCCGAACGCCTCCTTCGGCATGCAGTACGGGCAGCGGAAATTGCAGCGGTCCGTCACGGAGATGCGGAGGTCGCGTATCGGTCGGCCCAGGGTGTCTCGGACGGCGGCCATGTGAGGGCCAAAAAAACACCAAAACATTATTTCCGCGAGGCGGGATTTGTGCGCATCCTCGGGGCGTGCTCACACCCGCGGGAGCCGAGAAGCTCATCTTTGACGCCATCCCCCTCCTCCACAGGGAGGACTGCGCGATTTCCGAGGCCCACGGGCGCGTGCTGCGCGCCGACCTGAGGGCGGACCGCGACCTCCCGCCCTTCGACCGGGTGACGATGGACGGCTTCGCGCTGCGCGCGTCGGCCCTCGCCGGGGGGGCAGCGCGGTTCCGCGTGCAGGCGACGCAGGCCGCGGGGATGAGGCCGTTCACGCTTGGGGCGGCGAGCGACGCGTGCATCGAGGTCATGACGGGCTGCGTGCTTCCGGAGGGCGCGGACTGCGTCATCCCGTACGAGGAGACAACCCGCGAGGGCGACTGGGTCGACGCGAGGCCGGAGCCGGGAGCGGTCGCGCCGGGCAGGAACGTCCACCGCCGGGGCTCGGACCACGGCAAGGGGGACGTGATCGTGCGCGCGGGCGTGAGGCTCACCGGGCGCGAGATCGCTGTCGCGGCCTCGTGCGGCCACCCCGCCCTCAACGTCACGCATTCCCCCAAGGTCGCGGTCGTCTCCACGGGCGACGAGCTTGTCGAGGTCGACGCGCTCGTCGCGGCACACCAGATCCGCCGCAGCAACGACCACGCGATCCGCGCCGCCCTCATCGCCGGCGGCTACCCGCGGGCCGACCGGTTCCACATGCGCGACGTCCGCCACGAGATCGAGCACATGCTCTGGCACATCCTCGCGGAGTACGACATCGTGCTGATCACCGGGGGCGTTTCCAAGGGGAAGTTCGACTTCCTTCCCTCCGAGCTCGGGCGCCAGGGTGTGAAGAAGATCTTCCAGGGTGTCGCGCAGCGGCCGGGCAAGCCCTTCTGGTTCGGGCTGAGCGGACGGCTCACCCCGGTATTCGCGCTCCCCGGAAACCCGGTATCCGCCTACACGTGCCTCCACCGCTACGTCCTGCCCGCCCTCGACCACGCGAGCGGCGTGACCCCGCGCCCGCTGCTCCAGGCCGCGCTGGCGGATCCGGTCGTCTTCAAGCCCAACCTCGCCTGCCTCCTCCCCGTCCGCCTCTCGAGCGGCCCGCGGGCCGAGCTCCTCGCGCACCCGGTCGCCGTGAACTCGTCCGGGGACTTTTCCGGCCTCGTCGGTACGGACGGGTTCGTTGAGCTGCCCGCCGGGCAGGATGACTTCCCCGCGGGCCACGTGGCCCCCTTCCGCCGCTGGGTGTAGCCGCACCCAAGGATTGCGGTGGGGCCGCGCCGCAGCCCATCATCCCCCTCCCGATGGCCCCCAAACGCAGACTTTCCCACCTGGACGCGGGCAACCGCCCGCGGATGGTGGATGTCGGCTCGAAACCCGTGACGAGCCGGACCGCCCACGCCGTCGCGATCGTCGTCCTGCCCCGCGCGCTGGCCGAGCTGCTCCAGGGAGGCGAGATCCACGCGCCGAAGGGACCCGTCTTCCAGGCGGCGATCCTGGCCGGGATCATGGGCGCAAAGAGGACCTCCGACCTCATTCCGCTCTGCCACCCGCTCCCCCTCGACGACTGCAGCATCGAGATGAGCGCGGGGTCCCCCGCGAGGGACGGCTCGGTGGAGGTGCAGGTTCACTGCCGCGCGAGGACGCGTGGGCGGACCGGGGTCGAGATGGAGGCGCTGACCGGCGCGAGCGTCGCCGCGCTCACGCTTTACGACATGGGCAAGGCCGTCTCTCACGGGATCGTCATCCGGGAGGTGCGCCTGCTGGAGAAGACCGGCGGCAAGAGGGACTTCCGGGCACCGTGAAGAAGACAGTCCGCGTGCGGTATTTTGCGATCCTGCGCGAGCAGCGCGGGCTGGGCGAGGAGGGGGTCGAGACCGGGGCGTCGACAGCGGCCGAGGTCTACGAGGAGCTGCGCACCCTCCACGGGTTCACGCTTCCGGCGGCCCGGCTTCGGGTCGCGATCAACGACGACTTTGCCCCGTGGTCCACCAAGATAGGGGACGGCGACGCGCTCGCCTTCCTTCCGCCGGTCGCCGGGGGCTGAAGCCGATGGATTTCCAGCTGACAGACAGGGCCATCGACCCGGCCGCGCTCCTGGGCGGCATGGGCGACACGAGCGCGGGCGCCTGCGTGACTTTCGAGGGCCGCGTGCGGGACCACAGCGAGGGGCGGACGGTCAGGGCGCTGGACTACGAGGCCTACGGCACGCTCGCCCAGAGGGAGGGGGAGCGGATCCTGCGGGAGGCGCGGGACAGGTTCCCCCTCGTCGGCGCCGCGTGCGTCCACCGCACGGGAAGCTTGTCCCTGGGAGACATAGCCGTCTGGGTCGCGGTCACGGCCGCGCACCGTGGCGCGGCGTTCGAGGCCTGCCGCTACATCATCGACGAGATCAAGGCGCGGCTGCCGATTTGGAAGAAGGAGCACTATGCGGGTGGCTCCTCCGAGTGGGTCAACTGCGCCACGCGGGGCCCGGACGGCGTTACTGGGATAAAATAGCCGTCAAAATCGGGAGCGGGCCGAATATTTGCTTCGGCTGGACAGGCCCGGCAGGCATTGTTACAACATCGACACGAAAATGAGCCTCCAGAATCTCTACTTCGCCGCGGCGCCCACGACCTTCGACAAGCTAAAGACGATCCCGCCCGCGTTCTGGGGCAAGGCGGCGCTCGTGATCATCGGCGTGATCGCGATCTTCATCATCATCCAGAAGGTATTGAAGATAAATAAGTTCGTGCTTGGCGGGGTGGTCTTCATCGGAGGGGGCCTCATGTTCTTCAACATGATCTACCACCGGACCGAGCCGAAGGTCCTCACGCCTTTCGTGGACAGGATCGCACCTTTCTTCCCGGCTGCCGGGGCCTATGACGCCAAGCAGGCCACCACGCCTGAGGACGAAAAGAAGAAGAAGTAGCCCGGGGCTGAGAAACAACTTGGTTTCCTTGCGCGGGTGGTGGAGATTGCGGCCCTATGGCTAAGCCCCTTTCCGACATCGGTCTTGTTGGCCTCGCGGTCATGGGCCAGAACCTTGCGCTCAACATAGCCGACCACGGCTTCCAGATCTCGGTCTTCAACCGCACCACCGAGAAAACCGACAAGTTCGTCGCCGAGAACCCGAACACGCCCGGGGGCGTCGTCGGAAAGAAGACGGTCGCGGAGTTCGTGGCCTCGCTGTCGAAGCCGAGGAAGATCATCCTCCTCGTCAAGGCGGGTCCCGGGACGGACGCCGTCATCGACGAGCTCACGCCCCTCCTCGAGAAGGGGGACATCGTGATCGACGGCGGGAACTCCCTCTGGACCGACACGATCCGCCGGGAGAAGGCCTACGGCGAGAAGGGCCTGCGCTTCATCGGCAGCGGCGTGTCCGGAGGCGAGGAGGGCGCGCGCTACGGCCCGTCCCTCATGCCGGGCGGCGAATTCCAGGCGTGGCTCGAGCTGAAGCCGGTGTGGGAGGCCATAGCGGCCAAGGTCGATGCGAAGACGGGCAAGCCGCTCATGGGCGGAGCGCCCGGCAAGCCGGTCCTGGGCGGGGTGCCGTGCACGGCCTACATCGGCGCCAACGGCGCCGGGCACTACGTCAAGATGGTCCACAACGGGATCGAGTACGGCGACATGCAGATGATCTGCGAGGCCTACGCCCTGTTGAAGGGGCTCCTCGGCCTCAAGCCCGCTGAGATGAGCGCGATCTTCAAGGAATGGAACAAGGGGATCCTCGATAGCTACCTGATCGAGATCACAAGCGACATCCTCCAGCAGAAGGACCCCGTCACCAAGAAGCCGTTCGTGGACGTCGTCCTCGACACGGCGGGGCAGAAAGGCACGGGCAAGTGGACCTCGACCAACGCCCTCGACATGGGAATCCCCGCGCCGACGATCGCGGAGGCCGTCTTCGCGCGCTGCATCTCCGCGATCAAGGAGGAGCGCGTCGCGGCCTCCAAGATACTGAAGGGCCCCTCCAAGAAATACCGCGGCTCCAGGAAGGCGCTTCTTGAGGCGATCCACGACGCGCTCTACTGCTCCAAGATCTGCAGCTACGCGCAGGGATTCCAGCTGATGCGCGCGGGCGCCCAGGAGTACAAGTGGAAGCTGAACTTCGGCGAGATCGCACAGATCTGGCGCGGCGGATGCATCATCCGCGCGGCGTTCCTGCAGAAGATCACCGAGGCCTTCGCGCAGAAGCCCGACCTGGCGAACCTCCTCCTCGACCCGTATTTCAACAAGACGTTCAAGAAGGCCCAGGCAAACTGGCGCAAGGTGATCGCGCTCGCCGCCGAGTGCGGCGTGCCCGCGCCGACATTCAGCGCGTCGCTGGCCTACTATGACGGTTACCGATCGGCCCGGCTTCCCGCCAACCTGCTCCAGGCGCAGCGCGACTTCTTCGGCTCGCACACCTACGAGCGCATCGACCAGCCGCGCGGGAAGTTCTTCCATCTCGACTGGCCCGACCCGAAGCGGCCGCAGTTCCCGGCCTAGCGTCGGGGGCGCCTCTTCCTCCGGCAATGAAGGGCGTTTGGAAAGGCACTCTTGGGATTGGCGATGGCCATCGATCGTCTGGAAGTGCAAACTGGACTCACAATCGAATGGCCCGGATGTGACCCCGCCGGCCGCAGCACCTCGTTCGGGTACCTTTGACGGACCTCATGCAATCGTGTCTCCAGCCTGGAGCCCATTCTCGAATGCTTAAATATTCGCTTCTCATGCTGCTGGCGCCGATCGGCCTTCTTGGCCAGACCACTCCCGGGCCGCGGTCAATTGATTCCGATTTTTCGGATACCCGAGGGCCGACGAACCGGATGTACAATTTTTGTGTGGGGGCGGGAAGGGCCAATGAAGGCCTGCGAGCCGATTGGCAGCGCCAACTCCGCCACGTTCGTTCCGAATGCGGATTCCGCTACATTCGTTTTCATGGTCTCTTTTGCGACGACATGGGAGTGTATCAGGAGGACAAACAAGGTCGTTCCGTCTACAACTGGCAGTATGTGGACGAGCTGTTCGATTTTCTTCAACGCATCGGCATGAAACCCTTCGTCGAGCTGGGATTCATGCCCAGCGCGCTCGCAAGCGGCCCGCAGACGATCTTCTGGTACAAGGCGAATGTCACGCCGCCAAAGGACTACGCGAAATGGGAGGCCTTCATCAGTGCGTTCGCGAGGCACGTCACCGAGCGGTACGGCGCGCAGGAAGTGCGCACCTGGTATTTCGAGGTCTGGAATGAGCCGAACCTCACCGGCTTTTGGATGGGGACGACGGGAGGCAAAAGCTATGACGAGTTCGTCCCGACCGCCCGCGCGGAATACTACAAGCTCTACGAGTCCACCGCGCGGGCACTGAAGTCGGTCGACAACGCCTATCGTGTCGGCGGTCCCGCCACGGCGGGAAGCGGGTGGATCGACGAGACGCTCGCGTATTGTGGAGAAAAGCGATTGCCGTTGGATTTTGTGAGCACGCATAGCTACGCGACGGTGAGCGGCTACTTGGATGAAAGCGGCAACGCGGGCACCGTGTTCTCAGCCGACCGCGACGCCATCACCGGGGAGGTGAGGCGGGTGCGCTCAAGCATGGACCACTCCATCTTTGCCGGCTCGGAGCTCCATTATACCGAGTGGAGTTCCTCCTACACGCCCTCCGATCCCATTCACGACAGCTATCATAGCGCGGCTTTCATCCTGGACAAGATTCGCAACATCGGGTCCTCAGCCACCTCGATGTCCTATTGGACCTTTACCGACATCTTCGAGGAGGCCGGCCCGCGGACGACGCCGTTCCACGGCGGGTTCGGCCTGCTGAACTACCAGGACCTGCAGAAGCCCTCCTTCTTTGCCTATCAATTTCTCAACCGTTTGGGCGATATTGAGCTAAAAAGCGATGACCCCGCCTCATTTGTCTGCAGGGATGGGGTCGGAGGGGTTCAGGCTCTATTCTGGAATTTCACGATAACACATCCCGGCCCCTCCATCATCGATCAGGAGTACTATAGGGCCGACCATCCCGCCGTTGGGAATCGTGTCGTGGAGCTTCGGCTCTCCCATTTGCCCGCGGGAGCCTACCGCTTGACGGCCTTCAAAGTGGGCTATCGCGCGAACGACGTCCAGGCGGCTTGGCGAGATATGGGTTCGCCATCCCAATTGACGCGATCGCAGGTCGAGACGCTGCATCAGGCATCCTCTGGGGAACCCTGCATCCAGGAGAACGTACGGATCGGACCCGACTCGCGGTTTTCCCGCGGGTTCGAGACGCGCGAAAACGACGTATGGCTCGTTGAGCTTAGCCCGCTCAGATAACCGCTCCCATGCCGCCCGCGAGACCTGCCTTCATGGGAGGCCGCCGGTTCTTGATCCTGCAATGACCCTCGTTCGGCGTAACTCCCTCACCTTCACCATGTGGATTTCATCGTTCCTCCGAGCGTCCGTAACAGCCGCCTTGCTCACGTTAGCCTCCGCTGCTTCGGCTCAAGAGCTCTACGTGGGCACAAACTACCATCCGCATGATTCGAAACCGGAGACTTGGATCAACGACATCGCGCTAATGAAATCGGCGGGCTTCCGAGTCGTGAGGATGGGGCACCTTGCCTGGGACAGCTTCGAGCCGACAGACGGGAATTTCAGTTTCACATGGTTCGACCGGGTGATGGACATGATGAACGACGCCGGGATCAAGGTGGTCCTGGATGTAGCGGTGAGGCCGGCCCCGATCTGGCTGCATCAGAAGTACCCGACCATGGACATCACGGACAGCAGCGGGAATGTTCTCTATCCCAACCACCGCTACATGGTCGATGTTGGCGACCCCATGTATCAACAGTACGCCCTTCGCTTCACGGATGCCCTTACAAGGCACTATGCAAAACATCCGGCCCTGCTGGCCTTTGGGATAGACAACGAACCCGGCGATGGGCCGATCTCATATTCCCCGACGGTGAAGGCGCGCTTCATCGCGTGGCTGCAGGCCAAGTACGGCACCGTGGACAACCTGAATGTTGCGTGGGCCTCGCAGCGATGGTCGCGGAGGATCGGGGCCTTCGACGAGGTGGGACTTCCGGTTTCCGGTCGGATTGAGGGTCCCCCGGAGAGGGTCCTCGACTTCCGGCGCTTCATTTCCGGCGAAGTGTGCGGGATCCTGCAGAAGGTCATCGCCAAAGTGAACGAGAACGCCCCAGGCGTGCTGACAACCACGAACATGTGGTACTACAGCTACTCGAAGTATTTCGACTATTCCGGGATGGCCTATGCGGGAATGATCGCACGCGGTGGGTGCGGATTTTACCCGGGCAACTCCCTGCAGAAGAATGAGGGCATAGAGCAGGCGCTCTTTGGAATGGCGCGGATTCAGTTCGAGAATACGACGCCGTTCTGGTGCACGGAGTTCACGACCCACACGGCAGTTCCAGGCTCGATCCGCAAGTCAGCCTATGCCTCGCTGATGGGAGGAAACCAGATGGTGTGCGGCTGGACGTGGCAGGCCATGCAAGGGGGCGAGGAGCAATACCTGCAGGGGATGGTCGATTGGGACGGCGTCCCCAACCGCAAGTATGAGGAGTACAGGATGATTGCCGACGAATTTAGGAAGATAGGGCCCCACGGATTTCCCTATCACCCACACCCCGAGGTTGCGCTTGCATTCTCCTTCGACAGCCAAATCGCAAGCGCCCGGTTCCCGGAATTGCATGACAACCAGATCCAGGCGGCATTTAATGTGTTCAGCAAACGGAACGTCGAAACGAGCGTTGTGGAGATAAGCCACAGCTCCCTGCACTACAAACTTTTGGTGGTTCCCGGTGTCGCGCTTATGGACGAGCCGACGGCCACAAAAATCCGCGAGTTTGCGCGGAAGGGTGGAACAGTGCTCATGACCGGATATTCGGCTATGCTCGACGAGCATGGGCAGGTCTTTTCGAGCACACTCCCGGGCCGCCTAAACGATCTCTTTGGGATCCGCATTTCCGGATTCGAAGAGACGGATCAATTCAATGAGCTGTCGAAGCTTGGCCTAAGGGGTGACGCGCTGCGCATTTCCTATGACGGCCACGGCATCGACAGCCTGTCGCCCAGATTCGATGTGATTCATCCTCAAGGAGCGACGGTCCTCGGCCGGCTTGTTGGCCTCGACCAGGATTACCCCATTGTGACTTCGCATCCCTACGGATCCGGCACCGCAATTTACGTGGGTCTTCCGGCCCGTGAGAATGTACTCGCGCCGATCGTCGGCGACCTGATCAATCGCCTCGGGATCGACAAGGGGCCGGCGGTGCCGGAGGGTGTGATGGCCCGGCAGATCGATGGCACCCATTTTCTCTACTTGAACCTCGACGGAACGGCAAAACGCATTGAGCTCAGGGGGAAGGCCACGAGCATCCTCTATGATCGGCAGTACGTGGACGCCTTCACAATCGATCCCTACCAGCCGGAATTTGTGGAAAGGAACCCCTAAAGGGGAACGTCGACCCTCCTGCATTCCCTTCCCGGAACTCGATTCCCCGATCCATGGCTCGCAGCGGAATATGCAGGCCGCTCCATTTCGAAAAAGAAGATCCGGGCTTTCCTGAAATTCCGGGCGAATTGCAACATCGCGTCATTGGAACTCGGGAGCCAGATACGACGACTGTTCCCGTGCTCCTGCATTGGGAAGTTTGCCGATGGGAGCCATCCCATGAAAGCCATCGGCCGTTGATCACTTGACTGCGGGTTCGAGTCGCCTCAGGAACTCTGGGAGACATGAACACCGTTGTGCCACCCCGCACGGCGTCCACGCTCCAAGCCGTTGCAAGAAGGGCTGGAGTTTCCATTTCCACGGCATCGCGGTGCATGAGCGGCGCTGCGAAGATGGCGAACTCCACGCAGCAGCGGGTCTTCGCCGCGGCGACGGCCGTCGGCTACAAGCACAACGCCCTGGTGGGCCAGGTCATGCGGGCAACCCGCCGCGGCGAGGCGCAAAACCATCTCGGGACTATCGCCTTCGTGACGCCGGTCGCCGACTCCCATGAATGGCGGGCAACCCCGACCCTCCAGAGCAACTGGGAGGCCGCTCGCGAGCGCGCCGAATCATTCGGGTACGGGATCACGGAGTTCACGCTGTGCTCGAGCGGGATGACGGGACAGCGGCTCGGCGGGATTCTTGCTGCCCGCGGGATAGGCGGCGCGCTCCTGGCGGCATTTCCGACCGAGCCTCACACGATCTCGTTTCCGTGGAACGACTTTGCAATCGTGCAGGTGGGCCACCAGATCGCGTCGCCGCGCCTCGATTGCGTCCTGAGCGACCATTCGGAGGCCGTGACGATGGCCGCAAGGACGATCGCGCAGAGCGGCTACCGGCGCATCGGGCTCGCGATCGAAAAATATCAGGACAACATAACAGACGGCAGGTGGTCCCTCGGTTACGCGGGGCTCTCAGTGACAATGCCCACATTGGCCCAGATTCCGCCACTCCTGCCGGCGCAAATGAGCAAAGACCTTTTTCTGGCCTGGGTCGACAAGCACAAGGTCGACTGCGTGCTGACTCTCTCTACATTCCGCAATGAGCCCAACATCATGGATGCATGGCTTGCGGCCAGAGGCAGGCAGATTCCTGGGGATGTCGGCCTTGTCTCGCTCGACGTGACACGGGTTCATTCGGACTGGTCCGGGGTCAAGCAGCACTCCGAGGAGATTGGCCGCGCCGCGGTCGACATGTTGTTTTCGAAGCTGCAGGCGGGGGAGCGCGGGATTCCCCAGCTTCCCCGCACGCTTCAGGTCCACGGGCACTGGCACGACGGCGGGACATTGCGGCCGCCAATTGGAGCCAAGGTCGCCTGCGAGGTTTGAGTTACGTGCGAGCGGTCGCAGCGGCCGCGCCTCAGAAGCGACAGCGCTGGGCTCAAGCACGTCCGCACTTCCCAGATTCTAGGAAGGGCTTGCGGGCGCCCTTGACTGCGGCTGTGTTGTGCCACCCAAACCCCAATGAAGTCGCGACGGTATTTCTCCTCGGTCTGGATTGCATTTCTGCTGGGGGCCGGAGCCATTCTCATTTGGAACACCGCCGCCCGAATCAATCGCCTCGATTACCTCTCAACCATTGGGGCGCCCGCCGAGGGTCACGCCGGTGGTGTCACCGGTTCCGCTCAGGGCGATGCAGAACTGACGCCCAACAATTCGCTGCCGATACCCGATCAACTCGAAGCGAGTTACCACTGGCTCGCGCAAACCCAGCGCATGCTGAATCGCGGCGAAGCCAGAGTGCGCCACATCGACTACGAGAATGCACCTTTCGGACGGACGGTGCTTGCGCCCTCACCTTATCGATGGTGGCTGGGTTTCCTGGCGTGGTGTGAGCATTTAACCACTGGAGCGTCCCCCTCGACGCTGGTCGAAAAGGCAGCACTCTTGGCCGATCCGCTTTTATGGGGAATTGTCATTCTGGGATCGGCGATTTTCGCCGCGACGTGTTTTGGTTCGCTTTCCGCCTCTCTCGTATCCGTCGGCCTAGTCTCTCTTTTCCCGTTCATCACCGGCTTTTGGCCAGGCGCGCCCGATGACCGGGGCCTCGCTCAGGCTCTCGCGATGGCGAGCGTGCTGCTCCTTTGCCGCGCTGCAGCGGCAGTGCCCGAGGACGAGAAAGCAAGGCGACGTTGGTTCATTCTTGCCGGCATCGCGGGCGGGCTTGGCTTGTGGGTCAAAGCGTCCGTGCAGCTTCCGGTACTTTGGGGAATTGCCGGCGGCGGTCTCCTCGTCCCCCTCCTCGGCCCGCGCGGCGATACGCCGGCAAACGGCCGGAGACCTCTGCTTCCTTGGCGCGCCTGGGCCTGGGCGGGCGCCGCGACCACGATTCTGGCCTCATTTGTCGAATACACGTCGTCCGAGCTATGGGCTTGGGAACTGTCGTTTGTCCACCCGCTCCAGGGCCTGGCGTGGCTCGGTGCGGGAGAACTGCTGGTCCAGGCCAGCGCTTGGCTGCAATACCGGACCTTCTCCCGGTCCCCCAAGAATCTCGTCCTGGTCTCGTTGTCCATCGCGGTTGTGATCGCCGTGCCCGCCGTGCTCGTGATCCGTCACGGCGCCGATCTTTTCATTCTCGACAGCATGGGCTCGCACCTGACTCGGCTCCGCGGAGGGATCGTGGCCCCAAGCCTGGCGGCGTGGATGGGAAACCAGGGACCCTCGATCTGGCTGTGGCTGACGCTGGCGCCGGTGGGCGCGCTGCTTCCGGCCGTCTGGGTGCTGAGGAATGGCCAGATCGCGACGCCGATTCGGGCGGCGGTTGCGATCACGCTGGGGCCGGTGGTGGTGGCGCTATTCCTCGCCTGCGTTAAGCTCACCTGGTGGCAAACTCTCGATGCTTTGCTGCTGGTGACGCTGGCCGCGGTGGCTCCGGGGATTTCTTCCCAGGCGACTGGCCGAAAGGCACGCCTTGGCTGGATAAGCGTCGTCGTCTTTTTGCTATCCCCCGGGTTAATTTTCGCCGTGGGTTGGGACCGACCAAAGCAGGGCGATGTCCTTAGACGTACAGAGCTCCAGGACCTGATTCTGCGCGATCTTGCGGGGTGGATCAGCCAGCATTCCGATCCGGGGTCCGCGATCGTGCTTTCGCCCCCCAGCGCGTCCGTTGCCCTTTGTTATTACGGAGCGTTCCGTGGCCTCGGCTCGGTGGGCGATGAAAACAAGGACGGCATAAGGGCCGCCATTCGCATCATGAGCGGCCGGAACATCGAAGTGGTGAAGGAGATGGTGAATCGCCGCAAAATCACGCACATCGTCCTGCTGTCCTGGGACACGTTCTTCGGGGACTTTGCCCGAGCTACCGACGGCCAAGTCGAAGGAACCTTCGTCGATAAGCTCAAGTTCACGACTCTTCCACACTGGCTGCGTCCCTTGGCGTACCCGTTGCCTTCGATCCCGGGTTTCGAGGACGAGTCCGTGACGGTTTTGGAGGTTGTCGATGAACAGGATGAGGCGACCACCTTGGGCAACATCGCGCTGTATTTTCTCGAAATTGGGGATCTGGGCCGAGCCCGGTCGGCGGCCGAGGGACTGACCCGATTCTCCACGGATTTCGGCGCCTGGGTCGCCCGTGCCCAGGTGGCTGCCGCCATCCATGATGATGCCGAATTGGACAAGGTCCTTAAGGTGCTGCAGTCGCGCCTGGCGCTGAGGGTTCAGCCCTTGATCTCATGGAACCGCCGTGTCGATCTCTCGGTGGTCTTGGCCCGGGCCAGAGTCACGGAGCTCGCCAGGAAACAACTAACTCTGTGTATCAATGCCATCGATGATGACCGCATCCGCTCACTGTCGCCGGGGTCCGTTTACCGGCTGCTGGTCTTGTGCAGAGGATTGGGAGTGACCATGCCGCCGGCGGAACAAGCCCTCGCGCTTAGCCTGGTGCCCCCGACCTTGCGCGTTCGATTGCAGTAGGGGGCATCACCGCCGCCGCACCACTCCTCGGCTCCATTGAAAAAAGCACAATGAATCGTCGGGAAATGATCGTGCGGTCCTCTGCCGCCGCCGTGGGCTTCAGCCTGCGCGGCTTGCTTCGGGCAGCGGCCCTGGAGACTCCCCAGGCCAAGCCGGTCCCGTTTGAGGCCGCGCCACTGGTGGGGCGCAAGTTGAACCCTCGTTCCGGCCCGCCCGGGAAAACCATGTTCACCCTGCTGCCGCCCGAAACCACCGGCGTGCGGACGGAAAACCAGTACGCCGACCCGCAGATGAGGGGCGCGCTTTTCCAGCAATACAACGGCGGCTCCATTGGGACGGGCGTGGCTATCGGGGACTACGACAACGACGGAAGGCCCGATATTTTCGTCGTCAGCAAGACGGAATCGTGCCGGCTCTTCCGCAATCTCGGCGACTTCAAGTTCGAGGACGTGACGGACAAGGCCGGCGTCGGGGACAAGGGTGACGCGGCGAGGATTTGGAAGTTTGGCGCCACCTTCGCCGATGTGAACAACGACGGTCTCCTGGACATCTACGTCTGCCGCTACAACGCCCCGAACCTGCTCTACATCAACCAGGGCGACGGCACCTTCAAGGAGATGGCGCATGCCTACGGCCTGGACGTGGTCGATTCCTCGGTGATGGCGGCGTTCAGCGACTATGATCGCGACGGGCGGCTCGACGTGTACATCGCCACGAACATGCTGGGCAACGAAGGCGACAGTGGCGGGCGGCGAGGGTATATGTTCCACAACCAGGGCGATGGGACGTTCCGGGACGTCACCGAAAAGGCGGGCATCGTTCTGCGCACCCGAAGCCATTCTGCAACCTGGTGGGATTATGATAACGACGGTTGGCCGGATCTCTACGTTGCCTACGACTACGGCGTGCCGGATTCCCTCTACCACAACAACCGGGACGGAACGTTTACCGACGTGTCCGGAAGCGTCTTGCCGCACACGGCCTTCTCTTCCATGGGCTCGGATTACGGTGACGTGAACAACGACGGGCTGATCGATTTCATCGTCGCCGACATGGCCTCCGCCACCCATGAGAAGGACCAGCGTATGATGGCCGATTCCAGAGCGCGCCTCGACGAAAGGCCGGATGGCGCCACAACAGTGGCGAAGATTCCTCGAAATGCCCTGCTGATCAATACGGGAACGGGTTATTTTCAGGAAGCGGCGTTTCTGGCGGGAGTCGCCGCCACCGATTGGACTTGGTCGATCCGTCTGGTGGATTTGGACAATGATGGTCGCCTCGACCTGCACGTCACAAATGGATTTCCGTACGATCCCAACGTTGACGTCGTGAAGCGCCAGATGAGCGCCGAAAGCCTGTCCGAGTCCGCACGGATCATGACGGCGAGTCCGATCCGTGCCGAAAAGCACATTGCCATGCGCAACCTCGGGAACCTCCAGTTTGAAGACGTCAGCGCGGACTGGGGCCTCGACCAACGGGCGGTGAGTTTTGGCGCCGCCTACGGCGACCTGGATGGGGACGGAGACCTCGATGTCGTCTATAGCAACTACCACGGCGGCGTCACCGTCCTGAGGAATGACTGCCAAACGGGGCATCGTGTGATTTTCGATCTCCGCGGGACGCCCTCGAATCGGTTCGGCGTGGGGGCCACCATTCGAATCGAAAGCGCGCTGGGGGTGCAGGTGTCCACGCTGGGCCTCGCGCGGGGCTACCTTTCGAGCAGCGAGCCCATGCTCCAGTTCGGTCTGGGAGAGGACACGGTAATCAAGCGCCTCGTCGTAACCTGGCCGAGCGGCCACATGCAGGCCTGGGAAAACGTGGCGGTGGATCAGCGTTATCTGATTTCCGAACCCGCTGGACCCGCCGCACCCGCTTCCGTTTCCCAGCCGGCGGAGGCTTCGGCGCCCCGCGCGTCGTTTCAGGAGGTGAGCCATGGCCTGGGCCTTGCCGTGCGCATGCGGGAGGCGGCCGTCGACGAAGCTGCGCTCCAGCGCTTGGTGCCATTTCGCTTCAATCGCCGCGGTCCGGCCCTGGCGGTGGGGAGGCTGGCCGGAGGGGAAGGGGAATCGATCGTGATCGGAGGCACCACGCGGGACCTGCCTGCCATTGCCCGCCGCACCGGCGGGGCAAACTTCGAGGTCGATCCCCTTGCGGGAGTCTCCGCCAACCCGGTCGATAATGGGCCGATCTTGGTCTTCGACGCGAATGGCGACGGCAACGACGATGTTCTCGTCACCATGGGGGGCAATTCGCTCCCTGCCGGTATGTCGGAGTACCAGCCCCGTCTCTACCTTGGCGATGGCCTGGGCGGCCTTCGACCCGCCGAGGGAGACGCCTTGCCGCCATTGTCGATCAACGCGGGGGCGGTCGCGGCCGCGGACTTTGATCGGGACGGATTGCTGGATGTGTTCATCGGCGGCCGCATCAGCTCCGGGCAGTACCCGTACGCGCCGCAAAGCGCCCTCCTGAAGAACCACGGCGGCAGGTTTGAGGATGTCACCGACACTGTGGCTCCCGGCTTGCGTGAAGTCGGCATGGTCACATCGGCCCTCTGGAGCGATGTGGACGGGGACGGGTGGCCGGACCTGCTGCTGACCCTTGAGTGGGGCCATGTGAAATATTTCCATAACAAACGCGGCATGGGCTTCGAGGACTGGACGGAAAAAGCGGGCTTTGCCGCGGCGGGCACCGGATGGTGGACGTCGATCGCGTCGGCGGATTTCAACGGCGATGGCCGGCCCGACTATGTGGTGGGAAATTTGGGCTTAAATACGCAGTACCATGCAGATGCGGGACATCCGGCCCTGATCTACTCGGGCGACTTCAACGGCGACGGTTCCTCGGAGCTGGTTGAGGCCTATTGCGAAGGCGACCGCGTTTATCCCTGGCGCGCGCGCCGCGATCTTGGCGCAGTGTTCCCGTTCATCTTGAGGCATTTCCCCCTCAACAACGATTATGCGCGGGCCACGGTGGGGGACATCTTCGGCGACGGCAGGATTGCGAAGGCCCAGCGCTTCGAGGCCACGGAGCTGCGCAGCGGCGTGTTCCTCAGCCAGAGCGATGGAACTTACCTCTTTGAACCACTGCCGCGGATCGCCCAGATTGCCCCGCTGCAGGGGATCGTCGCCGGGGACTTCTTCGGCGACGGCAATGCCGGCATCTACGCGGTGCAAAATTCGTTCGCACCCATTCCCGCCGTCGGACGCTTCGACGGCGGAATCAGCCAGATGCTTCGCGGCGACGGCCAGGGCCACTTCGCCGCGGTGACTCCCGCCGAGAGCGGCTTAGTGGTGCCGCGCGACGCGAAAGCGCTCGTCGTTCTCGATCTCGACCACGACGGCTGGCCCGACTTCCTCGTATCGAGAAACAACGACGATATGCTCGCCTTTCGGAACAACGGCGTTGTCGGCCGCAGGTCCGTGGGCATCACGCTGCGTGGGCCGGCCGGCAATCCCACCGGGGTGGGTGCAAGGATCACCGTCGAATTGGCGGATGGCTCGACAAGGAGCAGCGAAGTGTTTGCCGGTTCCGGCTACTACAGCCAATCCACCTCGGCGTGTTTTTTTGGCTATTCGGACGCAAATCCCCCGCGCCAAGTCGGCGTTCGCTGGCCATTGGGGATGACAACGCAGCATCCATTTCCTCCCGGATCGTCGTCATTGGTCCTCTCGCAGCGGTGATTTAGCAACGTTTGCATAGGAACGGAATCGAGTTGGCGCCAGGCCTGAGGCACACCTCTCCCGTCAGCTACCGATTGCTTTACCCCGCAAACGACCCCGATCACCCCGTCTCCTGATTGGAGATTCCTGTCCACGCGAAGCGCAGCCTTTTACCTAACAACCACCCCAAACTATGAATCACACACCCAGGCATTCACGGCTTATAGCCGTACTGGTCGCCGCGATATCGGCCTGCGCGAGCATCCAGGCCCAGACAGCCCCGAGTTCCGCCCAGCCCGCCAGCACGACGACAACGACGACGACGACGACAACGGATGCCTCGAAAGACCAACCCGTCCTGCTGTCGCCGTTCGAAGTCAGCGCCACCGCTGGCAAGGAAAGCTATGTCGCGGAGACCACGCTGGCCGGAAACCGACTCAGCACCGACCTGCGCGACATCGGCAGTTCCGTGACCGTGGTCACCTCGCAGTTCCTCTCGGACATCGGAGCGACGGACAACACCTCGCTGCTCCAAAGCCTCGGCGGCACCGAAGTGGGTGGCGTCAACGGCAACTATGCAAGTCCCGGTCCCGGTAACAGCAGCGCGACTCGCACCGAAGACACCATCCATCCGAGCGAGGACACCCGCATTCGCGGTCTTGCTGCTGCCGACAATACCCACGACTTCTTTCTCTCGGACATCCCCTGGGACTCTTACAATATCGACCGCATCGATATCTCACGCGGACCGAATGCGATTCTCTTTGGTGAAGGCAGCCCCGCTGGCATCATCAATGCCGGCAGCAAGAGCGCCGAGTTCACGAATTCCGGGAACCTGGACCTGCGCTTTGGCAGTTGGGGCACCACCCGCGAGAGCTTGGATTACAATTTCCAGATCGTGCCTGACCAGGTCGCCTTCCGGCTCGACCTCCTGAACGACCACGAGAAATATGAGCAGCGGCCGGCCTTTTCGAAGGACCAGCGCATATCAGGAGCACTCCGCGTCGAACCTGCTTTCCTGAACAAGGGCGGAAATCACACCGTCTTCAAGGCGAACTTCGAGAAGGGCCAGATCGATTCCGACAATCCTCGCGCGCTTCCTCCGACGGACCACATCACCCCGTTCTTTAACCCCGCGGACACTGGAGCTTATCAGGCGGGACTGAATGGTTTGAATTCGTGGGTAGCCGGCCTCCCCGCCAGTTACGTCGCCAGCGCCGCAAACGGCTATGCAGGTGCTGGCCGTGCCGGCAATTCGAATGACGATCCGTGGTTTACGAACGGCCAGGTCGGAAATTCCAGTTTTCCGCTAAATGTCTTCCAGAACGGTTCCACCGTCGGTTCTGCGGGCACCTACCGCTTCACCTCCCTGCCTCAGCCCGGTATGGCCTCAACCGTCGGCCTCGTTTGGCCCTACGGCGCGTTTCCCGGCGCATGGCTCCATATCAACGGCGCATCGGCGGAACCCATCTATGCGGGGCTGCCCTACGCCAACGCCGGCCTCTTCACGGATACCTCGCTCACCGATCCTTCGGCCTTCAATTTCTACAAGAACCTGATCGACGGTAGCATGAAGTCGGAATGGCAGCGTTTCTGGACGGCGACGGCGGATCTCTCGCAGACCTTCCTCAACGACCAGGTTGGCTTCGACCTTGCTTACAACAAGCAGCACTACGAAAACGGCCAGATCAACCCGTTCGGCGGTGCCGTTCCCTTGTACATTGACGTCATGTCGACCAACAACGACGGAACGTCGCTCGCGACCGCCAGCTCGAATCCGAATTATGGCCGCCCCTACGTCATCAACAACGACAACGCTACCAACGACCAATATATCAGCGATCGCGAGGATGCGCGCGCCACGGGCTTTGTCACACATGACTTCAGCAAGGACGGCTCTGAATGGTGGCAAAAGCTCCTTGGCGTCCAGACCCTGACCGGCTTGGCGGAAGATGCGAAGCAGACCACCAGCACCATGGCTTGGCAGCAGTATGGATATCTCGGCTCAAACCTCGCTCTCGCCGATACCCTCGACGGCGGATACAGCGGCAGTAACTTCCAAAGTGTAAACCCGCAGGAGGTCATCTACCTGGGGCCCTCGCTGGTCGGCAAGCCGCTCTCGGGAGCCAATATTTCCAGGGTCACCGGCAACCCGACGATCGGCAGCCAACCGGTCAATTACTTTGATTTCACTCCGAACCCGGCGAACTCTTCACTGAGCCCCACCGATCCAGCGTACTACAACGGCTGGACGGGCCAGCAGACCCTGACGGTCACCAATTCCGAAGCCGACCCTTCCGTCAACCGCAAGCTCTTGGCCACTTCCGATAGCATAACGCGCTCGGTCACTACCTCCCAGGCGTTGGTCTACGAGGGCAAGTGGCTGGATGACGCACTTGTGGGCATCTATGGCTGGCGCAAGGACATCAACACGAGCTATGCGGATTCCGCCACCCTCGGCGACGCGAACGACGCGCAAAGCCTCAACTTCAACAACGTCAATTTTTCGAACGTGACACCGGGTCGCGTTGAAGTTCAGTCCCGCTCCTACAGCATTGTAGCTCATCTCGGGGAACTCCCTGGCGTGAAGCAGTTCGCCAGCAAGCTTCCCGTCGACATCAGTCTGTCCTACAGCGTATCGACCAACTTCGAGCCGAACTCGAGCCGCCTCAACATCAACGGGGATGCCGTCGCGCCTCCGTCGGGCAAGACCATCGAGCGTGGCATTCAGCTCGAGACGCGTAACGGCATGTTCGCCCTGAGGGTCAATCGCTATGTGACCGGCATCACGAACGGTTCGAACCCAGACGGTACCGCCTTCGCCGCCGAGCTGGCCAATTTCGTCGGCAACTCGGCATACTACGGCAACGTCTTCTATTATCACACGGACCAGTCCACACCGCTCCAGGCAGGACCCACGTCTGTTCAGTCCACCAATCCGGGCATCGGCCCCGATGGTGGCGTGCCAGGCCTAGCTGTTGGCGGCGAGGGCTCGGGCTGGTACTTCGATAGCAATCAATACCACACCCAAGCGATGGAGAATCTCCAGAATGCCTCGACCGCAGCCACGCGGGCTTGGGAGACCCAGCTTAACACCGATTTCCCCAACTTCTTTAAGAATTGGGGCATGGGCAGCTTGTCCCAGGTGCAGGCCGGACTTGTCCCGAGGAGTCAGTTGCAGGGCACCCCAGGCGAACAGAACTTCGCGATCACGGAAAACTCCCAGTCCGAGGGCTGGGAAGTTGAGCTCGACGCCAACCCCACAAAGAATTGGCGCCTTGCGCTCAACGCCACGGAAACGGATGCGAAGATCACGCAAATCGGAGACGCGGCCCTGACCAAATTCATGACCGAGACAGCGGCCTATGTTAAGGGCCCCGGCGGCTCTCAGCAGTGGTTCTGGGGGCAGGACGTCGCTCCAAGCGTTCCTGACGTCGCCCAAGCCTACTACATCGCCTACAACGGGCTCCCTGCGGTCGGCGGCGCTTATGCCGAACTCCAGCAGCAGCAGGGTGTCGCGGTAGAGCAACTCGCCAAGTGGCGCTTCAACCTGACGACCAACTATGACTTCGACCGTAGCTTCCTCAAGGGGGTTAACATTGGTGCTGGCATACGTTACACGGGCCGTGAGGTCATCGGCTATCCCCCGAGTGGCGATCCCACGCTCCCGCCCCCGTACCTCCCCAACCTAGGCGCGCCAGAATATGCGCCGAGTGAGACCAACTTCGACCTCTGGGTTGGTTATCACCGCAGGCTCTCCAGCAAGATCGGATGGAACATTCAGCTTAATGTCGAAAACGTCGGCAAAGGGAATTACCTGATTCCGGTCAGCTATCAGGCACCGATAAACGGCGTCTCACAACCCGCGTTCTACCGCATCGGTCCGACGGAGAAGTTCACGATTAAGAACGTGTTCACATTCTGAACACCTAGTCCCGAGGTAGGTACGATCAGAGGATAGTACCAGTCGCCAGCCAATTTAGAAGGCTGGCGACTTTCATTGATCGGAGTCGACGGGTGTCTTCCCGTGGTCGCGTGATACAAAATCAAACCAACATTTCGAGTCGGACTTCGTCCGGCATAAAACTCCGCAACAACAGTGGCGTCACCCTCGGGGCAAACCTCTCCAGAACCCGAAGTTGGGGTCTCATTGTTCGACGGGCCAAGACCACGAAATTCACCGTGAATCGCCAATCTGAGTTCGACGCGGTGATCTTTGACATGGACGGGGTGATCACTGACACCGCCTCGGTCCATGCGGCCGCCTGGAAGCAGACCTTCGACACGTACCTCCGAAGCCGCGAATATGTGTCGAGCCGGCCTTTCAGGGAATTTACTTCCGCTGATTATCTCGCCTATGTCGATGGAAGGCCCCGTTACAAGGGAGTGCAGGCATTCTTGAATTCTCGCGGCATCAACCTGGAATTTGGCACCACCGGCGACGCTCCCGGCCGCGAGACGATCTGTGGTCTGGGCAATCAGAAGAACAGCCTCTTCAACCGACTCCTAGAGGTCGGCGTCAAAGTTTTCGATTCCTCAATTTCCCTCGTGAGGGACCTGCGAAGCAACGGGATCAAGGTGGGCCTCGCCACATCCAGCAAGAACGGGGCGGCAATCCTCAGCACCACGCGCACGACAAGCCTATTCGACACGGTCGTGGATGGCAACGTCTCCGAGATGTTGGGGCTCAAGGGCAAGCCCGAACCGGACATCTTCAAGGCAGCTTCCGACAACATGGGCGTCCCCTACGGGAGGGCCGTAGTCGTCGAGGATGCCGCGACGGGGGTTCGGGCTGGTGCGGCAGGCGGCTTTGCGCTCGTCATAGGGGTGGCCCGGTCCAACAACGCCGGCGAATTATTTGAGCACGGGGCTGACGTCGTCGTTCGGGACCTGGCCGAGGCCAGCGTCGATCAGATTGGCCGCTGGGTCCGGGACAGGCGCATCTCTGGCAGCGCGCGCCTCCAGGGCGATCCGAGACGGAGGGAAACACTGTGAAGAAGAAGCCGATCCTGAGTTTCTGGCAGCTCTGGAACATGAGCTTCGGCTATGTGGGCATCCAGTTCGGCTTCGCGCTTCAGAATGCCAACGTCAGCAGGATCTTCGAGACGCTCGGCGCAAAGGTAGATGACATCGCGGTCCTGTGGATAGCCGCCCCGGTTTCGGGCCTGATGATACAGCCCATCATCGGGCACCTGAGCGACAAGACCTGGAACCGGCTGGGGCGCCGGAAGCCCTATTTCCTGGTCGGGGCCATCCTCGCGTCGCTCTCGCTGCTGGTGATGCCCAATTCGCCCGGCCTGTGGTTCGCGGCGGGCATGCTGTGGATCATGGACGCCTCCATCAATGTCACCATGGAGCCGTTTCGCGCGTTCGTGGGGGACATGCTGCCCGACGAGCAGCGGACCACGGGCTTCGCCGTCCAGACGTTCTTCATCGGGGCGAGCTCGGTCATCGCATCAATGCTGCCGTACATTTTCGCACGCTGGCTGCATTTGGCCAACACGGCGGCGGCGGGCGAGATTCCCCCCACGGTAAAATGGTCATTCTACCTGGGAGGCCTGGTGTACCTGCTGGCCGTACTGCGCACCATCCTGACGGTGAAGGAGTATTCGCCCTCTGAGCTCGAGGATTTCAACGGGGCCGCGGGCCGTTTAGCCGGCAATGAAGGTGCCGCGATCAAGCTGAATGTGGGGCGCTACCTGACCGAGGGCTCGGTGCTCATATTCATCGGCTCGGTGTTCGCGTATTTCGTGCACTCCCAAGGGTGGGACAAGCCGCTGTACATCCTATCCTTTGGCATTGCCGGCTACGGCGCATTTCAGCTTCTGGCCGCGCTCCGCTATTCGCTGGGGAAGGCCGACGGGTTGGTGGAGATAATCCACGACTTGAAGAACATGCCGCGGACGATGACCCAGCTGGCTCTGGTCACGGTCCTCACGTGGTTCGCTCTCTTCGCGATGTTCATCTACGCGACCCCGGCGATCACGAGCTATCATTTTGGCAGCACGGATGCGCGCTCCGCTGCCTACAATGACGGGGCCAACTGGGTCGGCGTATTGATGGCGGTCTACAACGGGGTCGCCGCGTTGGTGGCCCCCTTTCTGCCGTATATGGCGAGAAGGACCGGCCGCGTCCGCACCCACGTGGTCTGCCTGATCATCGGCGGCCTGGGTTTGATCTCCATGTACCTCTTCAGGGATCCCAAGCTGCTTCTCGTCTCGATGACCGCGATCGGCATCGCCTGGGCAAGCCTTCTCACGATGCCCTATGCGATCCTGAGCACGGCTGTGCCGCATCGAAAGATGGGCGTCTACATGGGCATGTTTAACATGTTCATCGTCATCCCGCAGATCCTGGCGTCGGCGAGCCTCGGGCTGCTGCTGCGCACGGTGTTCCACGGCCAGGCCATCTACGCCCTCGTGTTGGGCGGAGTGGTCATGGTCCTAGCCGGCTTCGCGATGCTTCTCGTGAAGGACAAGGCGGGACTGGGGGAAATCACATGAAGGGCCCCTGGATTGTCAGCACGGAGTCGTTCGTCAACGAATCCGAAAGCATCATGCGCAATGGTAACGTGTACCAGCTTGCGAATGGCTACATGGGGTACCGGGGGACCCTCGACGAGTTTGGCCCCAAGGAGAAGGTGGGGATAACGCTGGCCGGCATATTTGACCAGGTCGGCGGCGCGTGGCGGGAGCCGGTAAACGCACCCAACGGGGGCTACACGGTGGCCGCGCTTGACGGCGCAAAGCTCACCGCGCGGGGCAGCCGAATGAGTCACCACAGCTCCCGGCTGCACCTTGACTGCGCGCTTTTTGAGCGGATCAGCAGGTTCAAGGTCAAGGGCAAGTCCGTAACGGTCTCGTCTTCCCGCTTCCTCAGCGCGGCAACGCCGAACCTGGGTGTCATCAAATACAGTGTCTGCTGCGACCGGACGGCGAAGATCAGCCTTCGCACCGGGATCGACTACAATATCTGGGATCTCAACGGACCCCATCTGGTAAACATCAAAACCGCGGTGCGGGGCCCCGTGTTGGCGGTCCAGGGCGTGACCCACGAGATGCGCAAGCGGGTGGTGGTCGCCGAGGCCGTGGACCTGGCGTTCGGAGAGGAGAGGCACGAGGTGAGGGACCGCCGCAATCTCCGCGTGGTGACGTTCACGGCAGAGGCGGGGATAACCTACACCTTCCACAAGTATTTTGCCGTATTCACGGATAACGACCCCTTGAAGGGTTCCGTGCTCGAGGCCGCGGCGGAGACCGTCCTCAGGGCCAAGGCGCTGGGCTACCAGGATTGCCTGGCTCAGCATCGCTGCGAATGGGAGAAGAAATGGCATCGGTGCGACGTCGAGATCGAGGGGGACGACGAGGCGCAGCGCGCCCTGCGCTACAGCATATTCCAACTGCTCATGGTGGCGCCAACCGAGGGCAGCACCAACTCGATCGCGGCGCGCGCATTGTCGGGCCAAGTCTACAAGGGGGCGATCTTCTGGGACACCGAGATGTTCATGTTCCCGTTCTTCCTGCACACCTATCCCGAGAAGGCGGTGGAGCTCATGCGCTACCGCATCAGGACCCTCGACGGCGCACGCCGCAAAGCCAAGACCGAGGGACCGGGCTACCGGGGCGCATTTTACGCGTGGGAGAGCCAGGAGACGGGCGACGATGCCTGCTCCTACTTCAATGTCGGCGACCCCATGACGGGCCGGGACCTTCGGACCCACTTCCGCGACAAGCAGGTCCACATCAGCGGCGACGTGGCCATCGCGATGTGGGATTATTTCAAGATCTCCGGCGACGACCGACTGCTCCTCGAGGGGGGCGCCGAGGTGATCCTGGAGTGCGCCCGTTTCTACGTCTCATACGCGTACTTCAAGAAGGACAAGGGACGGTACGAGATCCTCGACGTCATCGGTCCAGACGAGTACCACGAGCGCGTCAACAACAACGCCTTCACGAACATGGTCGTGAGGGAGACGTTCGCGGTGGCAAATGCGGTCGTCGAATACCTGAAGCTCCGCCATCCCGACTACCTTGACCGACTGGTTGAGAAGATCGGCATAGAGGCTGAGCTGGCGGCTTTCGCCGAGGGATCCGAAAAGCTCTTTCTGCCCGGGCCGGATTCCAGGACCGGGATCATCGAGCAATTCGACGGCTACGGGCGCCTGAGGGATGCCACTGTCTCGGAGCTCAAGGCCAAGAAGCTCCACCCCAACGAGTATCTGGGGGCGGGCCAGGGACTGGCCGTGGAGACGAAAGTCATCAAGCAGGCGGACGTGGTGATGATGCTCAACCTGTTCAGGGACCGCTTCTCGACCGAGGTCAAGAAGGCGAACTGGGAATATTATGAGCCGTTCACCGAGCATGGCTCCAGCCTCAGCGCCTGTGCCTACGCGATGGTGGCCACGGAATTCGGAAACCTCGAGTTCGCCTACCATTACTTCCTCAAGACCGCGAAGATCGACCTCGAGGCAAAGTACAAGATGTACGTCGGCAATGTCTTCACGGGCGGCTCGCACCCGGCCGCCAACGGCGGGGCGTGGATGACGGTTGTCTTCGGCTTTGCCGGCCTCCACGCCGACGAGACCCGCGTCGCGATAAGCCCGCGGCTGTTCTCGAAGTGGCGCAGCCTCAGGTTCAAGCTGGCCTACAAGGGGGACCTGTTCCAGATTCGGATTACGAAGTCGTCCGTCGCGATCACCCCGTCGCTGGATAACCGGCAAGCGCGGTTGTTTGTTGTGGCCGGCACCAGCGTGAATTGCGCGCCGGGAATACCCCAGACCATCGACTATGACATTGTCCGCCGCCCCCAGCCTAAGCCCGCGACAAGCCGGACATCGGCCTCGCAAAGCAAGGCCGGACGTCTGGAAAATGAGCCGGTTCACAAGTGATCTGGGCGGGCTGCTGCCCGCGAAGGGGCGGATCCTTGCGCTGGGTGTCGCACTGCTGGCAAACAACCTTTGTGCAGGCGTCGGCGCGGACACCCCTTGGACCACGTACGAGGCCGAGGCGATGCGGACCACGGGCGCCGTGCTTGGCCCAAGGTATGACCCGTATCAGGTCGAAACCGAGTCCTCCGGCCAGAGATGCGTCAGCCTGAAGGCACCGCAATATGTGGAGTTCACCGCGGAGGCGGCGGCAAACGCCATGGTGGTTCGCTACAGTCTCCCCGACGCCCCGAGCGGCGGAGGAACGTCCAGCGCCATCGAGGTTTCGATAAATGGTAGGCACGTAGCGTCGCTCCCAGTCACCTCCCGCTATTCGTGGCTCTACGGGAACTATCCGTTCACAAACAATCCCGCCGATGCAAAAGCGCGCAACTTCTACGACGAGGTGCGCGTGAAAGGCCTGGGAATAGCAGCGGGCGACATCGTTCGCCTGACAAAGGGCGGCTCCGATGCGCTGCCTTGCGTGATCGATCTGGTTGACCTCGAGGCCGTCCCTCCGCCTCTGGCCGCGCCTGCCGGGTCGATGTCTGTGCTCGATTTTGGCGCCACTGGAAGCGGGACAACCGATGATACCAACGCGCTGCTAAGATGCGTGGAGGCCGCTCGCAGGAAGGGGAAAACCGTTTGGGTCCCGCCCGGGATATACAAGCTGACCCGTGACATCGTCCTCGCGTCCTCGACGACCATCCAGGGCGCGGGAATGTGGCACACGACCTTCGTCGGCGACCCGGAGCTTTACGGGGACGCCTCCCGCAGGGTGAGATTCAAGCTCAAGGGCGGCGACATCCATCTCGCGGACTTCGCGATCGTTGGAAAATTGAGCTACCGGAACGACAGCGAGCCCAACGACGGCATCGTGGGGGCGGGATGCGCCGACTCGTCGGTCGCGCGCATCTGGATCGAGCACACCAAGACGGGCACCTGGATCTACAACGGATCCAATTTGAGAATCTCGGGCTGCAGGTACCGCAACCTGCTCGCGGACGGCGTGAACCTCTGCGTCGGCTCGTACGGCACCGTCATCGAGGATTGCAGCGCGCGCGGCACGGGTGACGACTGCTTTGCGATCTGGCCTGCGGCGTCCGACCAGGGATTCGTCGGTCCGTCCCACAAGCCGGGGCACAACATCATCCGGCACTGCACGGGGCAGCTCCCTTTCCTTGCGAACGGCGGGGCAATTTATGGCGGTGAGAGCAATAGGATCGAGGAATGCCTGTTCACCGACATCACCGCGGGGTGCGGCATCCTGGTCAGCACGACCTTCCCGACGTCCGACGAGGCCCTGAAAATCGACAATAACTTCAGCGGTGAAACTGTGATCGAGTATTGCCGGCTGCTGCGCTGCGGCGGTTACGACCACGACTGGGCCTGGCGGGGATCATTGCAGGTGTGCCTCGACCACCGGGACATCTCCGGATTGACCATCCGCCAAGTGGATATCCGCGACAGTTTCTCGGACGGAATTTCAATAGTCACGCCCCCAGACAGGGGCGCACATCCCTCGCTTTCACGCGCGCTTTTCGAGAACGTCACCGTTTTCGGCTGTGGGATCGGGACATCCCCTGGGTATGGGCTGATGATTGGTCGCGACGCCGCTGGAGGCC
Source organism: uncultured Opitutaceae bacterium (assembly GCA_964509885.1). Taxonomy (GTDB): domain Bacteria; phylum Verrucomicrobiota; class Verrucomicrobiia; order Opitutales; family Opitutaceae; genus Palsa-1447. The sequence continues at coordinate 65,287 of CAZDZL010000009.1, forward strand.
TTAGACTGGTCGGATCAGATGTGGGGGTCATTCACAGCGATTCTTCCTCGTTCTCGATCCAGAGAAACTGAGGCCTCTCATAGGGAGGCCATTCACCCTTTGCATTGTACGCACGCACCTGGTGTGTCTTTGTGAACTGGAGTTTGCTGTGCGAAGCCGTCAGTATGCGAACCCACGGTCGAGATGTGGGCTCGGGAGAACGCCCTGCTTTCTCACCCAATCCGTTGACCACAAAATCTAGCCCCCTGTCTGCAGTCGCTTCGGCCATTGGCCTGGCCGCACTTTTAGGCGGTTGCCTCGCACCCGGCGCCTCGTCCTCGGCAACGCCGTGCATGGCCCAGCTCGCGCGATTCACCGCGCCCGATGTGCCCACGCTCGGTCCCGCTGAGATCGAGTCGCCGGGAGGAAAATGGACGAACGCGGACACTCCCGCCGGCCTTCCCGGCAACGGGCTCGCCCAGCACCCGATGCTCTATGTCGGGGAGAATTACACCAAGATGTTCCTCGTCAGCGACGGGAGGGTGATCTGGACCTACCAGACCGGCCCCGGCTACGAATACGACGACATCTGGATGCTCTCCAACGGCAACATCCTGTTCACCCGGATGCAGTATGTTGCCGAGATCACGCCGGACAAGAAGGTGGTCTGGCGCTACGACTGCAACAACAGCAAGGGCCCTGATCACACGGAGGTTCACACCTGCCAGCCCGTCGGGCTGGACAGGGTGATGTTCGTCGTGAACGGCCTGCCGCCGCGGCTGATGATCGTCAACACCAGGACCGGCGCGGTGGAGGTGAATCACGAGGTGCCCAGCGCCGACGGCCTGCCGTTCAACCCCGCGAACGTTCACGGTCAGTTCCGCCGGGCGCGCTACACCGCTCAGGGAACGTATCTCCTCTCCTACCTAAGTTCGGGCTACACGGTGGAATACGGCAAGGATTTCGGCAAGATCTGGAGCTATCCCATAAGGTCGCCGTGGGCCGCCATGAGGCTCAGAAACGGAAACACGCTGATCACCGACGAGCAGGACAATCTCACGCGCGAGGTGAACCCGAAGGGCGAAACGGTCTGGGAATTCAAGAACACCAATTTGCCCGAGGCCTTCCGCTTCGTCCAGGCGCCGCAGAGCTGCACGCGTCTCGCCAACGGCAACACGATCTTCACCTCCCGCGGCGGCGGCGGCAAGGGCCCGCAGCTCGTCGAGGTCACGCCGGACAAGAAGGTCGTCTGGGTCCTACAGGACTGGAAGCACCTCGGGGATGCCACCGCCGTGCAGATCCTGGATGATCCGGGCTTTCCTGAGATCCCCGGCGAATCACAGCACTGAGGGGAAGGATGGGTTGGGACCTGGACATCGGTCTTGGGGTCACTGGGTCGAGCTGCGGGCGGGAAATGTTGGGAACTTACGACCACTTCCGCCGCCGCCCAGCGTTCGGGATTGGGGTGAGGCCCCAATCCTTGGCAAACGCCCTCGGCGGTCTATCGGCCTCGATGCCCATAATCGTCTCTTACGAAGGGCATTGTGTCATTGGGTATCCGATTGGCACGGAGGAGGCAATGAACGGGAATGATCCAGACACCCCGCATGAACGGCACCCGCATGATAAGACTGGCCTGCGTGCTCGGTTCCGCGGCCGGCCTGACCGTCACCGCTGGCGCCCTCAACCTGACGGACTCCAACGACATCACGGCGGTGAGCGGAAGGACGAGCCCCGACTATGTTCGCAGCCGCCGGGCCGACGGGTCGTTCGCGCCCGAGACCTACGCCTTTGGCAATGGCGGCGTCTGGGGGGGAGGGACGAAGGATGGCTCGTTCGACAAGATGAGCTTCCTGGACGTGGCGCACGTGATTTCGCAGCCTCTGGCGGACAGGAATTATCTCCCCATAAAGGACCCCAAGGGCGCCAAGCTGCTGATCATGGTCTATTGGGGCACAACCCTCGCGCCCGAGCACGCGTCCAACTCGGACGCCTACACAAGGGTGAGCGCCCTCATGGGCGCGGAAATGCATCCGCCGCCGGCGCAGTCCATGAGATCCACCGGCGCCAAGCTCAAGGGAACCCCTGCGTCCGCAGGCGAGATGGCGGCCATGTCCGCGATCGAGGCCGAGAATCGCATTCGCGACAAGGCAGATGCCCTGAACGCGGCGATGCTGGGCTACGACTCGTGGTGGTTCTCCACGGCCAACTACCGCGACACGCCGCTCGACATCTTCAGGAAGGAGATGCTGGAGGAGCTCGAGTCCAACCGGTATTTTGTGGTCCTCATGGCCTATGACTTCCAGCGCATGTGGAAGCAGAAGACGCACAAGCTGCTTTGGGAAACCCGGTTCAGCGTCCGCCAGCGGGGCCACAACTTCGACGAGGACCTCGCCGCGATGGCCCGGTCAGCCTCCAAGTATTTCGGGCAGGACAGCCAGGGCCTCGTCCGCACGTCGGTGCCCTTCGCCCGCGTGGACATCGGTGAGGTAAAGTCCCTCGGCGCGGTCCCCGAGAAATAGGGAACGTCCAACCAGGGACCCATTCCGCCCGGCCGAGCCGCCGGCCTGTCAATGGGCTTCCTGCCTCGACCTTACCTCCTGCCTGCCGAGGGCGATATCCAGGTTGCGCCGAAGGTTGGGCGTCTCGGGGCTGATCTCGAGCGCCCGCCGATAATGCGCGATCGCCTCGTCAATAAGCCCGTCGGCCAGGAGCATGTTGCCGAGGTTCGAGTGCGCGGTCGCGGAGCGCGGATCCAGCTCGAGGGTGCGCTCGTATTCACCCTTCGCCTCGGCGTTGGAGCCGACTGTGTGGAGCGCATTCGCGAGGTTGAAGTGGGCCTGGGCGAAGTCATCCCGGATTGCGAGCGACCGCCTGAAGCTGGCGATGGCCTCCGCCGTCCGCCCCTTCGTGACATAGACCATGCCGAGGTCGTCGAGCACCTTGAATTCATTTGGGCTTAGCTCCAGAGCCTTCCTGTAGTTGAGGATGGCCTCGTCGGCCTCGCCGACCTTGAACAGCGCGTTCCCGAGGTTGACATACGATGCCGCGAGGTCGGGCTGGAGGGCGATGGCGGCGCGGTACTCGGTGATCGCCTCCTCCGTTCTCCCCTCGTCCGCGAGGGCGATCCCCAGCGAGACCCGGGTCTCCGCGTGGCTCGCGTCCATGGCGAGGGCCTTCCTGCACAGGGCCTCGGCCTCCTCCGTGCGGCCCTTCTGCAGCAGGTACGTGGCGAGGTTGTTGTAGGCCATCCAGCTTTCCGGGCTGCGCTCGATGTTCGTGCGCCAGAGAGTCTCGAGGTTCCGGTAGGTCGCGCATTGCAGCGACGTCATGAGCGCGAGGCCGGCGATGACGATCAGGGCCTCCGCGTCGGCCGCGAACCGGAGGAGGCGCGACGCCTTTGCGCGCCACAGGGCGAAGGCCGCCGCCGCCGGTGCGATCGCGCCGATGAGCGCCAGGTGCTCATAGTGGTCCGAGACCAGGGAGTAGCGCATGAAGTAGACATCCGTGAATCCCATCACGGGCACGAGTGACACGCAGAAATATCCCCATGCGAAAAGAGGCCCGCGCCCCCAGGTCTTTCGGGCCTGCCAGAGCACGGCCGTTAATCCGACAGCCGCCGCCAGGGGCAGCCACCAGAGCGGATCCGACACCCTAATCTTCCAAAGCGGATAGACAAACGACAGGTGGATCGGAAGGAACGCCTTCCCCAGGTAGAACCAGACCGCCGCGGCCGCGCCCAGGAGCCTCTCAACGAAGCCCGCATGGCGGGCTATGCTCTCCGCGGAGTGCTGCGCGAACCTGAGGTTCACCAGAATCAGCGCGGCGCCCGCGGCGAAAAAGGGCGTCATCCGCAGCACGTCGCGCCGCGTGAGGGGCCTGCGCCAGGCCACGATGCCGAGCAGCACCACGGGCAGCATCGCCACGGAGCCCTTCCCGAGCATCGCCAGGATAAACGCGACGAGGCTCAGCCCGTGCCAGGCGCGCATCCGACCCTGGGGCGGTGCATCCTCCGCATTGATGAAGAAGTGGATGGAGAGCAGGTAGAAGAGCATCGCGACGAGGTTTTTCCTCTGCGTGATCCACGCGACGGATTCCACATTCACCGGGTGCACCGCGAAGAGCGCCGCCGCGAGGAAGGCCCCGGGAATGCGAAGGCGCACAAGTATCCTCCAGAGGAGCACCGTCTCCGCAGCGTGCAGGAGCACATTGGTCACGTGGTAGCCGAGCGGATTGGGGCCCCAGAGGCGCCATTCGAGCCACAGGGTGGTGGACGTCAGCGGCCAATAGTCGACCGGCTGCCCTGAAAACCAAAAGCGGCGCAGGCCGTCGGACACCCGGATGAGGTGGTTCTCCGTGAGGAACGAGTCATCGTCCCAGACGAACCCGGCATGCCTCACCGGCGCGTAGGAGACGAGAACGGCAAGAATGAGAAGCACGCCGCGGAGCCAGTCGCGGGCCGAGCCGGGCTCCGACTCTTCTTGCGGTCCTTGGGGCCCCTTTCGGCTCATTCGATGAGCACAATTGCGGCTGAGGCTCCTTTATCAAGCTTCGCCAATTCTGGATTTCGGCGTGAATTCCCGCCCGCCAAGATCGAGGACAGTCAGGCCTGGATTCTGCAAGAGGGCGGGCGTCGCGGCGCCAAAATCTAGGCATAAATCGCATAAGAAGATGGATGAAATGACCTAACGGATGTCAGTTATTGAGACTGAGATTGGTTTTCATTATTCGCTTGATTCGCGACAGAGTCTCAACAAGAAACCGGCCATCAACCCGAACCTCCCATGCTGCTCACAATTCCCGACGTACTGAACCCCGAGCAAGTGGCGAAAGCCCTCCAGGTCCTCGAGGCCGCCGAATGGGTCGACGGGAAGGTAACAGCCGGCCCGCAGTCCGCCCAGGCCAAGGACAACAGCCAGATCCCCGAGGGACATCCGGCGGCGCGTGAGCTTGGGGGTACCATCCTCGATGTCCTCGGCCGCAACGCACTGTTCCTCGCCGCCGCCCTTCCCCTGAGGGTCTTCCCGCCCCTGTTTAATCGGTACTCGGGCGGCCAGGCGTTCGGCACGCACGTTGACAATGCCATCCGCCAGGTGCCGTCGACGGCGTACCGGATCCGGACGGACATCTCGGCGACGCTCTTTTTGTCCGCGCCCGAGGAGTACGACGGAGGCGAGCTCGTGGTGCAGGACACGTACGGCGCCCACACCGTTAAGCTGAGGCCCGGCTCCATGGTGCTGTATCCGGCGGGCAGCCTCCACCACGTGACCCCGGTGACGAGGGGGACGCGCCTGTGCTCGTTCTTCTGGATCCAGAGCATGATCCGGGACGACGGCCAGCGCTCCATCCTGTTCGACCTCGATGTCGGGATCCAGCGGCTCAACCGGGAGATGCCCGGGCACGCGTCGATCGTCCCCTTCACCGGCGTCTATCACAACCTCCTGCGCCAGTGGTCGGAGATGTGAGGGCTCAATATTCCTCAGAACCCGTCGATCCATGAACGAGCCGCACCCGGGGAGTCCCGCAGCGAACCCCGCCGCCGACGCACGCCCCCCGTCCCCCGGCCTGAGGCAGCGGGCGGGCCTCGCCGCGATCGGGGTCGTGGCGGTGGGAATACTCGCAGGTCGAGCCCGCGCCCAGGAGGCCGCGAGCGCCGGCCCACCCGACGGCGCCAGCCCGGTGCCCCAGCCGGCCCAGGGAGGCTCGGTGATGAACCTGCCCGCGATCGAGGTGACGGGGACGACGACGCTCCTGCCCCGCGACATGCCCCAGTCCATCCTGACGGTGGGCCAGAGGGAGATCTCCGAGCAGGCGGTCAGCAGCATGCAGGACGTGCTGCGCAACGTGCCGGGCATCACGATCAACGCGGGGGAGGGCGGGGCGCACGGCGACTCGGTCAACCTTCGGGGCATCTCCGTGCCGGACAGCTTCTTCCTGGACGGGCTGCGCGACATCGGCCTCTACCAGAGGGACGCTTTCGACGAGGAGGCGGTCGAGGTCCTGCTCGGGCCGTCGTCGGTCCTCTTCGGGCGCGGGTCCACGGCCGGGGTCATCAACCAGGTGACCAAGCAGGCGACGCTGGCGCCCCTCGAGGACGCCAGCCTTGAGGTTGGCAGCGCCGGCCTCGAGCGCGCCACGGCCGACGTGGACTTCGCTGTCGGCGACCACGCCGCCGCACGCGTCAACCTGATGGACCAGCGCCACGGCGTGGCGGAGAGGGACGACGTCCTCATCAAGAGCTACGGCGTCGCGCCGACGCTGGCGCTCGGCATCGACACCCCGACGACGCTCACGCTCAGCTACCTTCACCAGCACGAGGACGACATCCCGGACTACGGGATCCCGTTCATCGACGGGTCGCCGGCGCACGTCAGCCGCCGCAACTACTACGGGCTGGTCAACTACGACCGTACCCGGAACGACGTCGACATCGGAACGGTCCGGCTCGAGCACAGGTTTGGCGACCATGTCTCCCTGATCCACTCGGTGCGGTACGGCCACTACGACTTCGCCTACCTGCTGAGCGCCCCGCACCTGGGCGACGACTTCATCGATCCGCCCGCGCCGGGGACGCCGCTCCACGACATCCAGGTCTTCAGGGACCAGCCGAGCAGCGCCGGGACCGAGGAGGAGCTCGTCGACCGCACCGACCTCACCACGAAGTTCGAGACCGGGGGCGTCTCGCACACGCTGATCACGGGGATCGAGCTCAGCCGCGAGCGCTCGGACATCACGAAGTACATCAACGGCATCGACGTCATCCCGCCGACGCCGATCCTCAATCCCGTCCCCTACGATTTCCCGCCGACGGCGCTGGATGTCGACACGCAGCCGGACACCTATGGCAGCGACGTCAGCTTCAGCGCGATGGACAGGGCCCGCCTCTCGCCGCGGTGGGACCTCGATGCGGGCCTGCGCTGGGACCGGTTCAACTCCCACTTCAGCGAGGCGGTCACGGGCACGGCGTTCGCCCGCAACGACACCGAGCTCAGCCCGCGCGGAGCGCTGGTCTACAAGCCGGACGCCTGGCAGAGCTACTACGCCTCGTTCGGCTCCTCCTACAACCCGGCGATCGAGTACCTCTCGTTCGCCCCGAGCAACGAGAGCATGTCGCCCGAGAAGGACAACACCACCGAGATCGGGGCCAAGCTCGACGTCCTCAACCACTCGCTGTCGGTGACCGGCGCCGTGTTCGACACGCTGCTGGCCAACGCGCGCCTCGCCGACCCCGACGACCCGACGGTCCAGCAGCTTCCCTTTGACCAACGGGTCGTCGGGGTTGAACTGGGGGCGTCCGGCTACATCACGGATCAGTTCGAGGTCCACGCCGCGTACACGCACCTTGACGACCGCATCTCCGCCTCGACTGACGGGCCGGCCGTGGGAAGGCGCACGCCGAACATCCCGAACGACTCGGGGAGCCTGTGGCTTACGTTGGAGCCCGGCCGGACGTGGAAGTTGGGCGGGGGTGCGGTCTACATGGGCCAGCGCTTTGCCGACACCTACAACAAGGCGGGCGTGCCGGGCTACGTGGTGTTCAACGCGATGCTCTCGTACCGCGTGAGCGCACACGTCGACCTGCAGCTCAACGTCAACAACATCGCGGACAAGCTGTACTTTGGCGGCATCTACTACACCGAGCCCGCCGAGAGCCACGCGGTGCCGGGCCCCGGGCGCACCCTGCTCCTCACGGCGCGGGTGCACTTCTGAGGGCGCCGGCCGACCGGCCGGCTACTCTGTAATCTCGACCCGGGCCGGGGCGCCCTGGGTGGAGTCCGGCGCCACCCATACGTAGAGGGAGCCGGGCTCGGCCACGTCCTTCATGTCGAGGTTCCAGAAGGACAGCTCGTCGCGGCCGAGCGTGAAGGTCACGCGCCGCGTCTCGCCGGCCCCAAGGCGCATCCGCTCAAACCCCTTCAGCTCCCTGACGGGCCGCGCGACGCTCGTCCCGCGCAGGCGGATGTACAGCTGCGCGACCTCCGTCCCCGCGCGGGCGCCTGTGTTGCGGACGTCGGCGCTCACCGTGAGGCGCGCGGAGCCGGCGTTGAGGGCCCGGGCGCTGATCGCCTGGGCGTCCACGGTGACCGGCGAATAGCTGAAGGAGGTGTAGGTGAGCCCGTAGCCGAAGGGGTAGAGGGGCGTGTTCGCCTGGTCGATGTAGCCCGTGACGTAGTAGGGATCGGGCTTGGTCGAGCCGAGGCCGATGGGGTCGGAGCGGGGACGGCCCGTGTTCAGGGAATTGTAGTAGATCGGGACCTGGCCGACCGAGCGGGGGACCGAGACGGTCAGCCGCCCCGCCGGGTCGCTGTCGCCAAAGAGGGCATTCACGACGGCGGGGCCCGCCTGCAGGCCCGGGAACCAGGCCTCTAGGATCGCGGGGACGTGCGCCGAGGCCCAGGTGATCGCGAGCGGCCTGCCGCTGAAGACGACCAGGACCACCGGCTTGCCGGTGGCCACGACGGCCTCGAGCAGCTTCTCCTGGCTTCCCTCGAGCCCGAGCGTGGAGCGGGCAGAAGCCTCCCCGGAGCTGTGGGCGCTCTCCCCGAGCGCCATGACGACGATGTCGGCGCCCATCGCGGCCCCGGTCGCCGCGGCAAAGCCTGTCTCCGACGCGCCGTCCAGCCCGGTTCCCGGCGTGTAGGACAGGCGCATCCCCTCGCGCGCCGCGCGGGCGGCGAGCGCGGAGCGCAGCGTCACGACCTCCTTGGGGTCGGCGGCACCGTCCCACGCGCCGAGCATGTCCCCGGCGCTGTCTGCGAGGAGCCCGATGAGGGCGATCCTGCGTCCCGGCGCGGAGGAAAGCGGAAGGAGGGGGGCGCCGTTCACCCTGCGGTTCTCGAGCAGCACGAACGACTCCTCGGCGGCGCTCCGCGCAAGCTCGGCGCCCTGCAGGGCGGCCTGGCCTCCGATGCCGCCGGGCTCCGCGACGTACGGCCTCTCGAAAAGTCCGAGCGCGAACTTGATCCGGAGTATCCGGCGGACCGCCTCGTCCACGCGGTCCGCAGGCACGGCGCCGGAGCGGACAAGTGCGGGAAGCCCGGGGAGGTAGAGGCTGCTCTGCATGTCCATGTCCACGCCCGCCATGAGGGCCTTGCGCGCGGCGGTGGCCTCGTCGTCGGCGATGCCGTGGAGCATGAGCTCCCGGATGGCGGTCCAGTCGCTGACGACGAAGCCCCGGAACCCCCATTCCCCGCGAAGCACCCCGGTGAGCGTGAAGGCGTTCGCGCTCGAGGGAACGCCGTCGAGGGCGTTGAACGCCGACATAAGGGTACCCGCGCCCGCCTCGACCGCCGCATGGAACGGCGGCAGGTAGACTTCCCTCAGGGTGCGCTCGGAGATCTCCGTCGTATTGTACTCCCGGCCTCCCTCGGCGGCGCCGTAGCCCACGAAGTGCTTGGCGCAGGCGATGACCGAGTCCGGGGCGTCGAGGCGCGCGCCCTGGTACCCGCGGACGTAGGCCCGCGCGAACGCGGATCCGAGGAACGGGTCCTCGCCCGCGCCCTCCGTGATCCTTCCCCAGCGTGGATCCCGCGCGATGTCCACCATGGGGGAGAAGGTCCAGCGGACGCCCTCGCTCGAGGCCTCGAGCGCCGCGAAGCGGGCCGTCCGCTCGACCAGGGAGGGGTCCCAGCTCGCCGAGAGGCCGAGCGGGACCGGGAAGAGCGTGTGGAAGCCGTGGATCACGTCGAAACCGAACAGGATCGGGATGTGCAGGCGCGAGCCGTCCACCGCCTCGTGCTGGTAGGCGTTTGTTTCCGGGGCCTTCACGACGTTGAAGAGGCTGCCGATGCTGCCGCCGCGGACCAGCGCGTCCAGGCCCCCGGCGGACTGGCCGGGGCCGGTGAGGGAGTCCGCCGCGAGCTGGTTCAGCTGGCCCACCTTCTCCTCAAGGCTCATCTGCGCGAGGAGCGCGTCGACTCGGGCCTCGATTGCCGGGGTGTCGAAGGCGGCGGGCTGCGCGGCGCGGGCGCCCGGGGGCATCATCAGAGGCAGCAGCAAACCCAGGAGGGCGCAGCGGAGTGGGGTCACGGCAGAACGCTAGCCCAACCCGAAACCCCTGCAACGCCCGAGTGCCGCGCGCGGTCAGCGCCGCCGGATCCTGCGCTCCGCGGCCTCGAGGGGCTTCAGGGCGACGAGGTAGACCAGGGGGATCCAGAAAGGAGCGACCACCGCCCAGCCCAGCATCGCGTGGAGCCCGGTGACCCCGAACTGGCGCAGGAATTCACGGGGGTGGTGGGTGAAGAGCGCGATCATGACCGGTATGTCCAGGTCCGACCTCGCGCTCCGGGAGAGGAAGTCCCCCAGGCGCACGAAGGCGTAGATGAGCGGGAAATAGATGAACGTGCAGAGCGCGTTGACACCCTGGATGATCGGCTGGTTGAGCCCGAGGGCGATGCCCGCGATGATGCAGAGCGTCGTGGTCGTGCCGAGGATGGGGAAAAGGGCCAGCGCGCTTCCCACGGCGATGCTGAGCGAGATCTTCCTCGGGGTGACGCCCTGCGTGAGCTGCCGCATGACGGGGTCCACGAGCCAGCGCTGCCAGAAATGGCGCCTGCGGGGCGCCGCCGGTGGGGGCTCGGGGACGGGGGTCAAGGGTCGGGGAGGGAACTACCGCTCGAGAAAGCGCTTCTCCCACGAGGGATCGGCCAGGGGCCGCGGTTTGTACTCCCCGAAGATCGCGTACCGGGTCCTCGAGACGAGGGTGTAGAAGGGGTCCCTCAGGAACGCGGGAATGACGCGAAGCCACGCGGCGGCGCGCCACGCGCCGCCCAGCTCCGCGAACGCGGCCAGGGCGCCGCTCGTGCGAAGCAGGAAGGCGCCCGGGGCCTGGTCATTCCAGTCCGGGACGAAGACGAGGGTGCCAAAGTCGGCGGTCGGAAGCCCCTGCGCCTTCAGGTAGGCCTGCCCGGGCGCGCTCTGAAGCGACGCGAAGTGCAGGCGGCCCGCCGGGTCATGGCGGAGGAGGAAGCGCACGACCCCGTTGCACAGGCTGCACTCGCCGTCGAAGAGGAGAACGGGAATGCGTGGTTCCGGCATCGACGGTCATGAAGCCACACCCGCCTTCCCGCTTCAATGGCAACGTGAGCCGACGGCCTACTCGGTCCTGCCCCGGTACCCGGCTACGAACTGCGCCAGCTCGTCCCCTGGGATTTCGGACACGGCCATGTAGTTGAGGCCGCCCTGCGACCAGGTGAGGGCGCTGTAGCCGTCCTGCCGCCCCCGGCGCTGCGCGACGGCGCCGCCGCCAGCCTGCCAGATGAACAGGTTGATGACATGCTGCCTGCGCTTGTACACGAGCGCGGCGGCGCCCCTGCCGTCCAGGTGCTCGAGGCGACCCCCCACGAGAGGGAAGCCGGCGTCGGCGAGATCGGCGACCGGCGGGGAGAAGTCGAGCCTCCCGATGAACCACGGCTTCACGGTGTGCTGGTCGGTCGAGGCGACATCCATGAGGTGGCTCGCCTGGAGGGAGCGGACATGGTCGGCGACGGCCTCGCCGAGGAGGGCGTCCCCCCGGGCGTGCGCCCTGCCCAAGGCGTACCCGCCGATCACGGCGAGGACCAGCGACGCCGCGACGCCGACGGCGTTCCAGACGGGCCAGATGACGCTCGCGCGCCGCGCGGGCCGGGACTGGCCGGCGCCGAGCGAGGCGCGGATCCTCTCGACCAGCTGCGGCGGGGCCGTGAAGCGCGGGAGCGCCTCCCGCAGCGCGTCGCGGCGGGCGCGGGCCGCCTCGGCGATGCGCGAGCAGCCGGGGCACGAGCGCAGGTGCGCCCCGAGCTCGAGGTGGCGGATGAGGTCGAGCTCGCCGTCGGCGTCGGCCTCGAGGAGGGCGCGGGATTCGCTGCAGTTCATGAGGGGGCCCTTCCCGTCAGGGTGAGCAGCTCGGCCTGCAGCCTGCGGCGCGCGCGCGCGAGGCGCGACATGACGGTTCCTATCGGGATCTCCGCGACCACCGCGATCTCGCGGTAGGGGAGGCCCTCGATCTCGTGCAGCACGACCACCTCGCGGTACTCGTCGGGGAGGCGCTCGAGCGCCTCCTTCAGCATCTCGCCCTTGGCCTCGCGCCAGGCGGAGGCGTTCGCGTCCGCGGGGTCGTGGGTCGAACCATGGGCCTCGTCCTCGAACGCCTCCGTCGCGGGCTCGCGGCGCCTCTGGCGCATCCGTGAGTAGCACGTGTTGCGCACGATCGTGAGGAGCCACGCGCGGCCGTCGCCGCCGCGGAAGCGGTCCAGCGACGAGTAGGCCCGCAGGCAGGCGTCCTGCAGGGCGTCCTCCGCCTCGTGCGGGTCGCGCAGGAGCCAGCGCGCAAGGTTATAGGCGGCATCCATATGAGGCAGCATGATCGCATCGAAAGACGGCGGCGCGTGCGGCGCGTGGGCTTCCATTTATATGATAACGCCTGCGGTGTTCGTTTTATTCCCGATTTCTCGGGAAATGCCCTTTTTCTCCCCGCAGGGAATAATCCACCCGCTGCGGGCGTATTCAACGGCAAAGGGGCGCTGTGCCCCGGCCAAACGACAACCACAACCTAGGCATCCCCTCCCATGAACGACCACATCACGCACGACCTCAGCAACGACGGCATCGACCGCCGGGGCTTCCTCAAATGCATGGCCTGGGCGGGGACCGGGGTGGTGTGGACGCTGAACGGCGGCATCCTCACGTCGCGCGCGCTGGGCCAGGCGGCCGGCGCCGGAGTCGTGCCCGAGGCCGGCGGGGCGCCGGCCGGCACGCTCAACTTCGTCCAGATTAGCGACAGCCACATCGGGTTCTCCAAGCCCGCCAACACGGACGTCGGGGCGACCTTCCGCGAGACGATCGCCCGGATCAACGCGATGCCGGCGGCGCCCGAGTTCCTGCTGCACACGGGCGACCTGACCCACCTCGCGGAGGCGGAGGAGTTCGACGGGCTGGAGCAGATGCTCAAGGACTGCCGCACCCAGCAGGTGTTCTACGTCCCCGGGGAGCACGACATCCTCAATGACAACGGCGCCACGTACCTCCAGCGCTTCGGCAAGGGGACCCACGGCTCGGGCTGGTACAGCTTCGACCAGAAGGGCGTCCACTTTGTCGGGCTGGTGAACGTGGCGGGGATCTCCGAGGGCGGCCTCGGGGTGATGGGCCCCGAGCAGCTCCAGTGGCTGGCGAAGGACCTTGCGCCCCTGTCCTCGGAAACCCCCGTGGTGGTGTTCGCCCACGTGCCCCTGTGGATGGTCTATCCGAAGTGGGGGTGGGGCACCGACGACGGGGCGCAGGCGCTTGCGCTCCTGAAGCGGTTCGGGTCCGTCACCGTGCTCAACGGTCACATCCACCAGGCGGTGCAGAAGATCGAGGGCAACATGACATTCCACACGGCCCGCTCGACCGCGTTTCCGCAGCCCGCGCCGGGCACGGCGCCGAAGGCCGGGCCCATGGTCGTCGAGGCCTCGAAGCTGCGCTCCTTCCTCGGGCTGACCCGCGTGTCCTATGTCGAGAGCCACCCCACGCTGGCGATCGTCGACTCAACCCTCGCCGACACTTGATCGATGGACGGCACGATCTGGGCGAAGATGCACGGGGCGACCGTGCACTTCCCGATAGCACTGGTTCTCTGCTCGTGGGCCCTCGACGCATCGGGGCTCCTCTTCCCGGATGCGGGGGTGCGCCGCGGCCTTCACGCTGCGGGCTACTGGACGATCCTCCTCGGTGCGGCCGGGACTGTGCCGGCTGTCGTCTCGGGCCTCGTCATGACAAAGGGCGTCCTCCTCGGGCATGACGCGCTGCGCCTGCACCACCTCTTCGCCTGGCCGGCCTTCGCGCTGATCGTCGCCCTTGCGGCGTGGCGCTCGGCCTCGCAGGGCTTTGCGACGCGCGGGGCGCTCTGCGGGTACCTCGCGGTCGCCGCCGTCGCGGGCGTGCTCGTGGCCGCGGCGGGCTATTGGGGCGGCGAGATGCTACTGGCGAGGTAGGCCATGGCGTCATTCGACATGCCCCTGAGATCGCCGCGGGCCTGGAAGCGGTGGATGGCCTCGCTCCTGGCCGCGGGCCTCGCCCTCGGTTCCGCGTACGGGCTTTCAGAGGGCCTTAGAAGGGAGGCCGCGCGAACCTCGCACCAGCAGGCCACCCCCGAGGCGTGGCTCGTGGCGCCGACCCCGACATCCCCCGAATGGGTGGCGCAGGGGCGCAAGCTCTTCCTCGCAAGCTGCGCCCACTGCCACGGGGCGGACGCGACGGGCGACGAGGGTCCCGACCTGCACGACGTCGCGGTGAGCGACCGCTACATCTCCCACATCATCACCCGCGGCATCAAGCACGAGATGCCCTCCTTCGCGAAGAAGCTGGGAGCGCCGGAGATAGCGAGGCTAACGGCCTACGTGCGTTCGCTCGAGGGGCAGACAGCGGAATAGGACCCGGCCGACAAATCCGCTTGACGGCGATCTAGGTGTCCTAGTATGCATAGGACACGATGCTTCCCTTTGAGGTGGTCTTCCGGCCGGGAGAGCCGGTCTATGAGCAGGTGATGTACGCGGTCAAGCGGGCCGTCGCCACGGGCCAGCTCGCCGCGGGATCGCGCTTCCCGGCCGTGCGCTCGCTGAGCCAGGAGCTGCGCATCAACCCCAATACCGCGCACAAGGTGGTGGCCGCGCTGACGGCCGAGGGCGTCCTCCTCGTCCATCCCGGCATCGGGACCGTGGTCGCGCCCCCCGCCGCGGGCTCGCTCGAGGACAAGGCGGCGTTCCTCGACGAGCCGCTCGAGCGGCTCGTGGTCGAGGCCCGCAGGCTCGGGCTCGACGAGGACAAGGTGACCGCCGCGGTCCGCAGGCACTGGAGGAAATTTCCAAAAACACCATGAATGCCATCGAATGCAGGAACCTGAGCCGGTCGTTCGGGAAGGTCCACGCCGTCCAGGACCTCACCTTCGCCGTGCCGACCGGCAGCTTCTTCGCGCTGCTTGGCCCCAACGGGGCGGGAAAGACCACGCTCCTGAAGCTGCTCCTGAACCTCCTCCGGCCGACGGCGGGGAGCGCCCGCGTCCTCGGGAGCGAGAGCACCCTCCTGAAGGCGAAGGATTTCGAGAGGATCGGCTACGTTGCCGACGGCCAGGACCTCCCGGAGTGGATGACGGTGTCCGGTCTGCTGGACTACTGCAGGCCCCTGTACCCCACGTGGGACAGGGACCTCGCAGCGCGCCTCCTCTCGCTCTTCGCGCTGCCGGCGGACCGGTCCATCAAGAACCTGTCGCGCGGCATGCGCATGAAGGCGGCGCTGCTGAGCAACCTCTCGTTCCGCCCCGAGCTCCTGGTGCTGGACGAGCCGTTCAGCGGGCTGGACCCGCTGGTTCGCGACGACTTCATCCAGGGCCTCCTCGAGCTGCCGGGTGACGACCGGCCGCGCACGATCATCGTCTCCTCCCACGATATCGACGAGGTCGAGCGCCTTGCCGACACTGTCGGCTTCCTGGCCGGCGGGCGGCTGCTGGTCAACGAGCCGGCGGACGCGCTTCGCGGCCGCTTTCGGAGGATCGAGGCCGTAGGGGAGGGGTTGCCGGAGCAGGTCCCGGCGGAGATCGCGCGCAGCGCGCTTGAGCTGAGGCGCCCCGCGGGGAACGTCCTTCAGTTCACGCACGGCGCCTTCGATGCCGGTTCCACCGAGGCTGCGATAGCCGCAGCGTTTCCCTCCTGCAGCGTCACGGCCAGGCCGATGTCGCTCCGGGAGATCTTCCTCGTCCTTGCGAGGCAGCAGCAGGCCGGCGCCGGGAAGGAGGCCGCATGAGAACGGCCCTTCTCGTCCTTCGAAAGGACCTGCGCCGCTTCTGGTTTCTATCGGCGCTCGCCTTCGTGTCCGTGCTGATCAGCGCCCTCGGGGTCTACTGGAACCTCTGGCACGCCAACTTGACACGCGAGGTCTGGGAATCGGCGTTCTCGAAGTTTGCCCGCGACATCGCCCAGAACGCGCCGCCGCTGGTGATCGTCGTCCTGGTGATCGCGGTGATGCAGGCCGACCTGACGGTGGGGGACAAGGCGTTCTGGCGGACGCGCCCGATCTCAAGGGGCTCGCTCCTGGGCGCCAAGCTTCTCCTGCTCCTCGCGCTGCTGATCATCCCCTCTGTCGCCGCCAATCTCTTCCTGGCCCACTCGGTGGATGCGTCCGCTCCCATGGCCCTCGGAATTGTGCTCGAATCGACGGGCACCATTCTCTTGGTCGCGCTCCTTGCCGCATTCGTCGCCTCAATCACCGGCACGATGATCCAGGCCGTCGGCGTCGTGCTCGCCGCCGCGTTTATCTTCATCGTGGTCGGATCGGTGGCGGACTCCGCGGCCTCGTCGATGCACCTCGTGCTGCCGTGGCAGCTGACCGTGGCCTATCCCGGCCACCGCATAGCCACGCTCGGCATCTTCGGGGCCTTCGCATTCCTCGCCGCAGTCGCCCACCAGGTCCTGACCCTGCGGACCGGGCGCACGCTCGTGCTCTATGCGGTCCTGGTCCCCCTGGTGATCCTGGCCGCCGCGCAATGGCCGATCACGCTGAGATCGGCCCCGGCAAAGGATGAATTCCCGCAGCCTCTAGCCAAATCGGAGGGGGTCCGCGTCATGCTCAAGCCGCCCGCACAGAATGAATATTCCATAGCCGTCCGGGATTCGGTGACGGGTCGCGACGTTCTCGCGCATACGGTCTCCATCGACGCGACCATGGATAGCACGCCCCCCGGGAGGATCGTCCAGGTCCAGTCCATCGCCTCAAAGCTGCAGTTAGGGGGTGGCCGGGAGATCATCCTCCCCCGGTTCGAGCGGCCGTTCTGGCCCATCTGGTCATACGAGCGCCAACTGGACTCGATCTGCGGGGAACTTGGGCTAACGCCGCCGGTGCTGCCTCCCGAGAAGCACTATACGCGAAACCTCAGGCTGTTCACCATCCCCGATGAGCAGGCTCGGGCGGTGTCGGGGGAACCCGCCCGGCTTACCTCCACCCTGACGCTCTATGAGATAGCCTTCCACGAGCAGATGAGGCTGCCGCTGCGCGTAGGCGAGGCATCCAGCCACGAGGGCCAGCGGTGGGAGGTCAGGAGCGTCGAAATAGCGGATGCGGAGGTGAACGTGTCCATGCGGCATCTGTTTGCCTCCTCGATGTTCGACCCAAGCGGGGCCGCGACCTCCGACCGGTCCGACGGCTACGTCCGCGGAATGGTCCTGCTGAACCAAAGGCTGGGCGAATACGCTCTCACGGTCGACCGCTGGGGCTCGGCCTACCAGCCGCCCGGCGTCCTCTCCGTTGCTGACATGTATTTTCGGTTCAGGGACCGGTGGCGCTCGGGCGGCGCCATGGTCGCCGGCGCGATCGATGACGCCTGGCTGCACGATGCCGTGCTTGTCCTCCTTGTGGCCAAGGAGGTCGGCACATCCGAGAAGACCGTCGTGCTCGATCACTTCGAGGTGCCGCAGCCGCCCTACGTGGACCCGGGTCCACCGGAGAAGCCGTTCTGGCAGTAGCCCGCGCGCCGAAAGTGTTGGCGGGCGGGTGCACCCCAGATAGACAGGGGGCCACTGGGATGAAGCTGCTGCGCCTGATTGCCGATGACCTGACGGGCGCTCTCGATTCCGCCGCGCAGTTCGCCCGCCGCGGGCGCGCGATCCCGGTGTATCCGGGTGATCGCGTGCCGGAGAGGCCTCCCGAGGAATTTGCGCTGGACGCCGCCTCGAGGGAGATGGAGGCCGCGGAGGCCGAAGGGAGCGCCGCCCGCCATGCGCCCCTTCTCGCGCCGGGTCGCGGCGTGATCGCCTTCAGGAAGGTGGACAGCCTCCTGCGGGGACATCCGGGCCGCGAGATCGCGGCGACGCTGCGCATGCTCTCGGTGGAGCACTGCGTGATCGCGCCTGCGTTTCCCTTCCACGGGAGGGCGACCCGCGGCGGACGACAGTACGTCCTGCGCGACGGCTCCTGGGAAGGGACGGGCGACGACATCGCTGCGATGCTTGAGTCCAGGGGAGTGAAGGCTTCTCTGATGAGGCCGGGCGATCCCGTGCCGCCTGGAATCAGCCTCTGGGATGCGGAGACCGACGAGGACCTGCGTCGCATTGCCCGTTCGGGCTCCGAGCAAGCGGGAACCGTACTCTGGTGCGGAAGCGGGGGCCTGGCCGCGGCCCTCTCGAAGCCCGGCCCGCTTCTCCCCATCGCGGGAATCCGCCGGCCGATGCTGGGAATCTTCGGCTCGGACCACCCGGTCACCGAGGCGCAGCTCGGCGCCTGCGGCGGCAACGTCCTTGTCCTCGGGGACGGCGCCGCCTGCGAGCCCTCGCGGGTCACCTCCATACTAGAGGGGAAGGGAGTCTGCCTTGTGCGCTTCGAGTTGCCGCAGGCCTGCAGCCGTCCCGAGGCGTCGGTGCGCATTGCCCGCGGCATCGGCGAATTGGTCCGGCACGTCCGCGCCCCGGCCACCCTCCTGGCGGTGGGCGGCGAGACGCTCCGCTCGCTGTGCCGAGCCCTCGGTACGGATCATTTGGCCGTCAGGGGCCAGATACTCCCCGGCGTGCCCGTCTCGCGCATGGTCGGCGGCCTCTGGGACGGCACCGAGGTGGTCTCGAAGTCCGGCGCCTTCGGGGACGACTCGCTTCTCGTCAGGATCGCCTCGCCGAGCCCTGCCTAGCAGCGGCGTCCGGCCGTAATGGTTCGACTCCCCGGCGTCGCCGTCTTTCGCTCGGGGGATGCCCCCCTCGATTCTCAGGTGCTCATGGGCGCTCTTGACCGCGGGCGCGTGCCTCGGAGCCGAACCGCGGCCCGTCAACCTCTGGCCGGGCGACGCGCCCGGCGAGAGGGGGGACATCGGCCCGGAGCACGACACGACCGTCGCCTCCGACAACCTGATCGCCGGCAGGCCGGTCATCCGCACCGGGAACGTCTCGGTGCCCACGATTTCCGTCTATCCCGCGCCCTCCGGACAGGGCACGGGGACCGCGGTGCTCGTCTTCCCAGGGGGCGGATACCACATTCTCGCGCTGGACCTCGAGGGCACCGAGGTCTGCGAGTGGCTGAACTCGATCGGCGTCACCGCGGCGCTCGTGAAGTACCGCGTGCCGAGGCGCGAGGGGCAGCCCGCCTATGCCGCGCCCCTGCAGGACGCCCAGCGCGCCATGAGCCTTTTCAGGCTTCACGCGAGGGACTGGGGGGTAGATCCGCTTCGCATCGGGGTGCTGGGATTCTCGGCGGGGGGACACCTTTGCGCCGTGCTCAGCGCGAGCACGTCCCGAACCTATCCCCGTATCGACGAGGCCGACGACGTGAGCAGCCATCCCGATTTCCAGGTCCTCGTCTATCCGGGCGGACTGGTCAAGGAGGGAGGGTTCCTGACGCTCGCGCCCGAGGTCGCCGTCACGAACGCGACGCCCCCCACGTTCCTCGCGATGGCTGAGGACGATCACGTCGAGAACATCCTCGCCTACGCGATCGCTCTGAAGGGGGAGAAGGTGCCGATGGAAATGCACCTGTACCCGACGGGCGGCCACGGCTACGGGCTGCGGCCCACGAAGGACAGCGTGACCACCTGGCCCCTCCGCGCCGCCGAATGGCTTCGCAGCCGCGGTTTGCTGGAGCACGGCTAGGGGCGCGTCGCGCCACGGACAAAAGGGATCGACTCCCCCGGGGCCCGGGCGTTCGCTTGGGGCATGACCCCTTCCGCCCTCAGGTGCGCCTTGGCATTGGCGACCGCAGGCGGCAGCCTCGGGGCCGTGCCTCCCTCGATCAACATCTGGCCGGGCGCAGCCCCGGGAGAAAAGGTCTCCGTCGGTGCGGATCGCGAGAATTTCTCGGCGACCGACAAACCCACGGGGGGCAGGTCCGTCGCACTTCTGTCCAACGTCTCCACGCCGACCATTTCCGTGTTTCGTGCGCCCGCGGACAAGGAGACGGGCGCCGCGGTCCTGGTGTGCCCAGGCGGCGGCTACTACGTCCTTGCCTATGACCTCGAGGGCACGGAGGTCTGCGAGTGGCTGAACTCGATCGGCGTCACCGCTGTGCTTCTCAAGTACCGCGTCCCGAGGCGGCAGGGTCAGGCGCCCTTCATTGCGCCGCTGCAGGACGCCCAGCGCGCGCTCGGCCTCGTGAGGTCCCGTGCAAAGGAATGGGGGATCGACCCCGCGCGCACCGGCGTTCTCGGCTTCTCGGCGGGAGGGAACCTCTCCGCCGCGCTGTGCGCGAACAACACGGGCCGCGTCTACCCGGCCGTGGACGAGGCCGACGCCCTCAGCTGCCGGCCGGATTTCCAGGTGCTCGTCTACCCCGCCTATTTCCTGAAGGACGGCATCGGTACCACGCTCGAGCCAGAGATCGCCGTCTCGTCCGCCACACCGCCGACGTTCCTTGTGATGACGCAGGACGACCCCGAGCATGTCCAGAACGTGCTCGCCTACTCGATGGCCCTGCGGGAGGCGAGGGTCCCGTTTGAGCTCCATGTATACCCGACGGGCGGCCACGGGTACGGGCTGCGGCCGACGAAGGACTACGTGACGACGTGGCCGCAGCGCGCGGCCGACTGGATGCGCAGCCGCGGCCTCTTGGAGCGCAAATAGTCCCTCGCCAAGACCCCGCTATGAAAAAGGCCCCCCTCCTTTCCCTTCTCCTGACGACCGCGGCGCTGGGATATTCCCAGGACGCACCGCCGGTGCGCCTGGCCATCTACGGCCTCGTGCACGACCACGTCGGGGGCATGATCCCCAGCCTCGCGGGGCGCAAGGACGTCCAGCTGGTCGGCATCGTCGAGCCGAACAAGAAGCTCTGCGCCCTGTACGCGGACAAGTACCACCTCGACCCCAAGCTGTTCTTCGCCTCCCTGGATGCGCTGCGGGCGACGACGAGGGTCGAGGCCGTGGCCACCTTCACGTCGACCTTCGACCACCCCAAGGTCGTCGGGATGTGCGCGCCCCTCGGCATCGACGTCATGATGGAGAAGCCCTTCGCGCTGAACATGGTCGACGCCCGCGCCATGGCGGCCGCCGCCGCCAAGGGCGGCATCCAGGTCGTCGTCAACTACGAGACCACATGGTATCCCAGCAACAAGAGCGCCTACGACCTCGTGCACGGGCCGAACGGGATTGGCGAGATCCGCAAGATCGTCGTCAGGGACGGCCACAGGGGCCCCGCGCTCATCGGCTGCTCCCCGTATTTCCTGGAGTGGCTGACCGACCCCATCCTGAACGGCGGCGGGGCCCTGATGGACTTCGGGTGCTACGGCGCGGACCTGGTGACATGGCTCCTGGACGGGAAGCGGCCGACCTCGGTCTTCGCGGTGACGCAGAGGCTGCAGCCGGACCTCTACCCTAAGGTCGACGACGACGCGACGATCGTGGTCAACTATGCCCAGGCCCAGGCGATCCTGGAGCCCTCCTGGGACTGGTCCTTCGGCCGGAAGGACATGGAGATCTATGGGCAGAAGGGCGCCCTCAGGCTTCCCAGCAGGGACGCGGTGTTCCTCCGCATGGGTGACGATCCCGAGACGCCGGTGGCGGCGCCCGCCCTCGCCGCGCCGAATGCGGACTCCATCTCCTACCTGGTCGCCGTCGTCCGCCACGAGATCCAGCCCTCGGGGCTCTCGTCGATCGAGACGAACCTGGTCGCGACGGAGATCCTGGACGCGGC
>CAZDZL010000010.1:0-79316 GCA_964509885.1 uncultured Opitutaceae bacterium
GTGTCGAAGGTTTCGTCAATGTGCTCGGCGGTGATCTTGCCGAGCGCAAGCGGGCCTCCCGCCCCGGCATTGGCGAAGACGATGTCGAGGGTTCCGCGCTCGGCCTTCACTGCCGCGTAGAGTCGGTCGAGGTCGGCCAGATCGGAGACCGAGCCCTTCACCGCGCGGGCATTGGGCCCGAGGCCGGCCACAGCGGCGTCGAGTGCTTTCTGCCGGCGGCCGAAGATGAAGACGAAGGCGCCCTCGCCGATGAAGCGCTTTGCGGCGGCGAGGCCTATGCCGGTGGCGCCGCCGGTGATCACGGCGGTCTTTCCCTTCAATCTATTCCCGTAGTTACTGCTCATAAGTTTTCTTGTTCTTCCTTATCTTTGAGAATGTGAGATTCACGCTTTTCCTCCAATGCTGACATAGTCATCGAGTTCGCCGCATTCGAAGAGGGTTTTGATGTCATCCCAGGCCCGCTCAACGGCTGACAAGGCCGAGTTGCCGCTGCATTACGGAAGGCAAATTGTAGCAGTTAAAGGACATGATCTTTCCACTCTTGAGTCGGAAAATATCGACACACGGGACATCAATTGCCTTGCCCGTGGGAGCTATAGTTTTTGAACCAAGGGCCAGTTTACCCTTATGCGTTCCCCGAATTCTAAGCTCGACGGCGACGACGTCCTCCGTGACGTGGATGCTCAATAACTTACGGTGGACATCAGGAAATGCACGTGCAAGGGCGGTTATGGAGTCGCCAATGGCCTTCCCTCGAAACTTTGTCCCAGAAGGAATGTCGCACATGTATCCTTCCTTCGAGAAAAATGAGACAAACTTCTTGGCATCCATTCCTGGCCCCTCTCCGACAGCATAGAGTTTCCTAATGATTTCTTCATTGCCAGGATCCGCCTCGGAGGCCCGCGCCAATGCTTGCGTGTCGATATACTCCCGGATGTTCGTCAGTTTCCCATTTCGAACGGTAATAGCGAAGACCCAATCGTCCTTGAACCTCTTATTCGTGGCTATGACTTTCCCCTTGGCGAAGCCTATGACCAGAACACGGTCTCCCTGCGCTACGAATTCGAGGGGCTTTGTTGACGTTTCCAGCATCTCGGATTTCTGAAGCAAATCCGCCAATCCCGCGTGCCCGCGGTACGTGCCGGCCAACGGCCAGTCCACGCCCGGAATGATCCACACAATATCTCCGGCGGACAGCGCCCGCAGACCCTTCTTATCGCCGCGACCCATTGCCGCAAAAAAGCCTTTCACAACCTGAACATGGTTATTACTCATAATTTTGCTCTTCGTTATCTGGGATTATGAGAAGCTTACGCCTTTCCTCCAAAGCTGACATAGTCATCGAGTTCGCCGAATTCGAAGAACGTCTTGATGTCTTCCCGGGTTTTGGAAAGCCGGCCTAGGTGTTCGGCAAAGAACGCAAGTGTCTCGGCATCGCTGTCCGGCGCGCGTTTGTCCATATAACCGGACCAGGCCTCGATTTCCCACGGGGAGCGCGGAGTCTTGGAATGGGCCTGAACCCATTCGAGCATTTCCCCGTCACCCTTGCCGCCTGCCAATTTCCTCAACAAGGCCTTGGGATCGAAACCGAGAAACTGCACCAGGCGCTGGTCGGTTGGGGAATTGTAAATATATTCGCCATTCTTCCCGGCGAGGGTCGCCCGGCCCTTGTCGAGCATGCGTGCCAAAACCACGTAGTTGCCCAAGCGAACGCGAAAGCTCCGGGGTGGGCGTTGAGTTAGATCAATAAAGAAATGGTGAGTTTTCATAATTCCGCTGTACGTTTGCCCGGTTCACCGGTTGCGCCAGTTTCGGATCCATCAGTTTGATTGTTGTTCATGATGAGATCCCTTGCCTCGTGACGTTCCCAATTACCGCTGAATTTCAGCCTTGTCCGACCTTACACTGTGATCTCATTCCCGTCGTTGGGGTTTAACCCGCATATGTTCTACTTCGTCCCTTCTTATGAAATCTGGTTATGGTCCCGAATGGAGCCGGGTACAGTTCCGGCGCTCTTGACGTAACGGAAGATGGCGGTGCGTGCCTCGTCGCGGGTAGCTTGGCCAGCCGCCTTATAACTGGACCCCGCAATAATCGGATGGATTTCCAGGACCGAAGGTTGCCGAAAGGGCGTCGGAATTCTTGTTTTTGCCTTCCCTTCGTCGCCGCTCGCTTCTTCTCATTGCTCGTTCCAATTCACTAGTCCTCAAAAAAGGTCCGCATCATCTAGCGACTTAGTTTCATCGGTCGCCTTGGGTTCGAATCCCGGTGGGGACGCCAGCTCAGAAACACCCGCAACCCTAGTGAGTTGCGGGTTTCTCATTTCCCGGGCTGGCAACAGTCGCGGAGCCGACCAGACAAAACTTGAAAATGGGAAAGCTCTTTCTTGACCTGTGGCCTTTTTGGTCACTTCTTATGTGTGCCGGAATGCGAATCATAACCCGCAAATTTCTCGACGAAGCAAAAAGGACCTATCCCAAAGCCCGGGCATCACTCGATCATTGGCACCGAATTACACGAGCCTCGAAATGGCAAAACCTAGCCCAGACTCGTGAAACCTTCGGACATGCCGATCAAGTGACTGTCAGAAGCAACCGAACCGTCACTGTCTTCAATATCACTAACGATTTTAGACTCATCACCGCGATCCACTACAACCGGCAGGAGATCTTCACCATGCGGTTCCTCACCCATGCAGAGTACAGCAAGAATAAATGGAAATCATCCCTATGAAACCGACATCCGCGACCCTGACATTCTCTTCCATGCCCAAGACCTACACTGGTTTGGTCTCCCTTCTTGTTCCCCGCCCCATCCACGATAAAACCTCCTATGATAATGCCGTGGAGATCGTTCACGCACTCGCGGGATTTAAGCTTAATCGCGACCAGGATGACTATCTCGAGCTGATGGCTAAGATAATCGAGGATTATGAGCGCGAGACCTCTCCCGAGCCTGTCCCCGTTAAGGGCATAGAGTCGCTGAAGTTCCTTTTGAAGGAAAACGGGCTATCGGCTGATGACCTGGGGACTATCATCGGCGTGGATCGATCAATCGCCTATCGTATTTTGAAAGGCGCACGCAATCTGACTGCCGAACATATTAAGAAACTCTCAAGCAGGTTTGCGGTAAGCACGGACCTGTTTCTCGTGTAGCTGGCAACAGCTTGAGTGTTTACTGAGACAACTACTGTCTGCTATCAGAGTGAAGATCCGTTAGAAGTTGCCCCTTAAAAATGCGGTTGCGTCAACCCGGGTTCGAATCCCGGTGGGGACGCCATATCAGGTTATTTTCGCTAATAACTTTGGGCAGACGGAGATTTGTCGGGGTACGCGCGCATGCACTGCGTGACCTTGCCCAATAGCCGGACAAGTTCGGCTTGTTCGGCGTTGCTGAGGGTTTCATCAAAAATATCCATCACCAAGCCATGCCGTTTCTGCAGCTTCCTGCAGAGACGAAGCCCCTGCGGGGTCAGTCCCACGAGCCACGAACGTCCGTCCTCGGGATTGGAGAAACGCGCAAGATATCCGCCTTCCTCCAACTCATCGAGCAGGCCGGTCAAAGTTCCATTTGGCAGGTGGGTCTTTTCGAC
Source organism: uncultured Opitutaceae bacterium (assembly GCA_964509885.1). Taxonomy (GTDB): domain Bacteria; phylum Verrucomicrobiota; class Verrucomicrobiia; order Opitutales; family Opitutaceae; genus Palsa-1447. The sequence goes on from CAZDZL010000010.1 coordinate 3,593, forward strand.
CAAGCGATTGACCGTACAGCTCCGCTCCTCCTGCAATCCATGGAGGATGCTCGCTGCTCCCGGCGGCAAGGACGCGAGGCCGATTGCACGCAACGTCAGGTCGTTGAAGCGTCGAAACCCGAGCGTGGCCCTCGCCAGGCAAAACGGAAGATCTTCCAAGACACTGCACGTCGTCGGATCGGATTGGATAGGGGGCATTTATTTCGACTTCGAAATAATCTTGTCACCTCGTCAATTCATTCCTGTATAAATGGAAGACCCCCAAACCCCAATCGCCGATCCCGGCATTGGCGCTACCCCCCAACTGCCCGTCTGCCTCACGGCAAAACGAGCTTCCACCATCGATTCATGAACCCAGTCAAACTAGTCGGATTCGTCATTCCTTTCGCCCTCGCCGCATCGGGCCTGGCGCAGGACGGCACAATCTACCCCCTCGAAGCGCCCGCCGAGCCCGATGCCATTGCATTGAATACCGGCGGCGTCGCGGACCAGCCGGCAAAGGAGAGCTGGTTCCGCCAGTGGGGCGAGCCGATGGTGCGCAACGTCACGGCGGCCACGCTCACGCCATTTCTGCCGGATCCGGCCAAGGCCAACGGCACCGCAGTCATCGTTGCCCCCGGGGGCGGCTTCCGCTGGCTCTCCATCAACAACGAGGGATGGAAAATCGCGAAGGCCCTCAACGAGCGCGGCATCGCCGCCTTCGTGCTCAAGTACCGCCTTCAGCCGACCCCGCCGACACTCGAGGGCCTCAAGGAATCGATGAACCGGACATTCGCACCGCCGGCACCGGTTCCCGCCGGCGCCCCTGCTGCCGAAGCTCCGCGGCCGCCGCTGCCGGATCTGACCAACCAGTTGCAGGACGCCGAGGCTGCTTACGCCCTCACCCAGAGCCGGGCAAAGGAATGGAATATTAATCCGAACCGAGTCGGCATGGTCGGGTTTTCGGCCGGGGCCGGGCTGACGATGCACTGCTTGCTCAATTCCAAGACCATGAAATTCGCTTTCATTGCCCCGATTTACGGCTTCATGGGCCCGGTCAATGTGCCGAAGGACGCACCCCCCCTGTTCGTGGCCATCGCCTCAGATGACTTCCTATTCCGCGGCCAGTTTGGGTTGATAAAGTCGTGGTTCGATGCCGGCCGGCCCGTCGAGTTTCACCTCTACCAGAATGGCGGCCATGGATTCGGCATGGGGTATCCCGATCGCACGACCTACTGGTGGTTCGAGGTCTTCACGCACTGGCTCGACGTGAATGGTTTTCTCAAACCAGCCAAGCCGGGAATCTAATTCGCCGGAAATCTATGTGAGTCGGCGAATGTTTTTTTGGCGAGGACGCCCTCGCCACCATCACATTTTTGAAATTCCTTCCTCCATTCCTTCTTGGCTTGTTCGCGACCGTCGTCGCCGCGCAGGAAAAGCCGGCCGACGCCTCGCCCGATCGCGCCCGGGCCAACTTCGCGCGTCCCATCACCCTGGCCGCCGACGATATCCGGCAGTTCCCCGAGCCTCCCGCGGGCTACCGCGACCTTCCGAGTGCGGGACTGCGCGGCCGGCTAGAAGTCTTTGAATATGCCTCGGCCGTGACCGGAACGCTCCGCAAGGCCCAAGTCTACCTACCTCCGGGCTATTCGCCGGAGAAAAGATATGCCGTCCTGTATCTCCTGCACGGCATCGGCGGCAATGAGTATGAGTGGACAGGCTACGTGAAAGCCCAGGCCATCATCGACAACCTGATCGCAACGGGCCGCGCCGTGCAAATGATTGTTGTGATGCCCAATGGGAGGGCGATGGTGGACGACCGGCCCCCGGCCAATCCCTTCAATCCGGAAAACGTCAAAGCCTTTGCCGCCTTCGAGAATGATCTGCTCGGCAGCCTGATTCCCGCGGTACAGGCGAAATACTCGACGCTCAGCGACCGCGAACACCGCGCCCTCGCTGGTCTGTCCATGGGTGGAGGCCAGACCCTTAACTTCGGGCTCGGCCATCTCGATACTTTTGCGTGGCTCGGCGCGTTCTCTCCTGCGCCGAATACCAAGCCGCCTGCCGAACTGTTGCCCAACCCGGCTGCCACACGCGCGCAGTTGAAGCTCCTTTACCTCTCGTGCGGCAACAAGGACGGTCTCATCAATTTTTCACAGGCAGTACATGCCTATGCCAAGGAGCACGACATTCCTCACATTTGGAACGTTGATGACCATGCCCACGACGGGGAAACCTGGGGCAGCAACCTGTTTCAATTCACCCAACGGATATTCCGCTAAGCCCACGCACAACGGGCGAGCCGGCACCGTCATGGTCCTCCGTATTGGCGCCTATGTGGACATCTCCTTGACGCGGAATGCGACAATTTTCCGGATCAATGTCAACGGAAGGGGTCGGTCAAGGGGCAGTCGGATGGTCCCCTTCGACGTGCTGAATTCTTTGAGGTCCTTAGAAAACGCGACAATTGCCGACCGAGTCGGAAAGAATCCGATGTGGTCCTTAAAGACTCCAAAGTGGACTAGGTTGCCGCCGAGCTTGTAGGTCGGAATCCCATAGCTAATGGCCTCGCTCGCCCTTGGCGCGGCCTTTTGAATTGCGGCCCGCAATTGGCGAAGAAGCGGGCGCGTATGCTTGGGCGCCGACCCAATATAGGCATCGATGGAATCACGACTTAGCATTGAGGGCCCGTGGAGACGCACCTATCCAAGGACCCTATTTCGGGGTCTCGGCTTCCGGCGCCACGACGAAATGCCTCTGCTTCGGTTGACGTGCCGCATTTATCTTCGTCTCCAGCGAACCGATCTCCTCATCAAGTCGGTCCAGCTCTGCCTTTCTGCGCGATTCAAAATCTGAATTCTTGGCCGCCCAGTCGGGACAGTTGAAGAGCTGAACATTGCGCCAACGCTCGAAGTACAGGTTGTTTTTCTTCGCGACCATGGCCAGCAGCTCGTTGGATTGCCGTGTGATGGGCCCCGCCTTGTACGCAAGATTCCAGCCTTGCCCCAGATCGCTTGCCGTCACCGTGGCAGCTATCTCACCTTCGATCGTGACGGTGTACCTGCCTGCCGACAGGCCCTGTATCTTCAGCTCATAGTCGTTTAGGTCGTGGGTGATCGGTACGAGATTCAACACGGCTTCCGCCTTTGGATCCACCGGCATCGGCAGTGCCTCGTCAGCGCGGTCAAATGTCACGACACCACCCTCCACCTTGAGATTGCTTATGGTGCACGCCTGGACCGCCCCAAGGCTCTTATCCTGAGCGTTAATGGCGGCCCTGGAGACCAGCGGCGTTGCCCCCAAGGCCTTCAGGATTGCCCACGCCATTATCGTGTGTCCGGCAGGCCCTGGATGGACCGAGTCGTCTCCGCCCCCGATGGTGGAGCGCGAGTTGACTATTGCCTGCATGTAGGGATCGAACTGATCCGCAAATTCCACGTTCTCGCGCTCCGCCATCGCCTTCAGCGCATCCGCAAATTTCCTAAGCGAGATATTCTTTATATCCTGGTCGGGATCGGGCCTTTTCTCCTCGATTGGTTGCGGGGTGAGGAAGACGGGCCTAGCGCCGCCGCTGCGCAGCATCCTTGCGATCTGCGTCTGGCTTTGAATGTACGCACGCAGAATGTCCGGGCGGAGCGCCTGATATTCGAAGTCGTTCATCCCAAAGTCCACGGTCACGACGGTGGGCCGGAGCGGAAGCACATCGCGCGCAAGTCCGAATTGGATAGGAGGGGTAACCATCTCCAGCTGGGTTTTGTCGTCGGAGGCGAAAAGCATCGTCTCGTTGATGTGCTGGCGCTGCCTCAGCCACGACGTATCGCCTCCCCAGCCGACGTTTCTAAACACCAGGTTCCACGTCGGGTGCCGGCTCAGTGTATAGGCCTCGATGTAGTTGGTGTAGAGCTGCTGCTGCGTGATGCTGTCTCCAAGGAAAACAACCCTGTCGCCGTCGTGGATGAAGAAGTCCCGTGCATCCGCACGATGCAGGGGCGCGACGAGGATTGCTAGGAGCAGAACGCCTCTTGCTGCTCGTGCCATGGTCCCTTTTATGCCGATGGGAATGGCCCGAGCCGTATTTGAATCGCTGGGTGTCATATTTTTTTTGGGGGGGGTTGGGAGAATCGACTAAAGTGTGCGAGTGTTGTCCGCGAGCGTATCAGTGCCATTCCAATTCGTCGCGAGAAGGCAGTGTCGGGAATTTCTGGTGCGGCTCTGTTTGATACCAGAAGGCGACCGAGGCGATGTCATCCTGCAGCGGAAGGTAGCGCCCCCCTGATTGCCAGCCGAGATCCTGGATGGTGACCTTCAGCTCGCTTTCAAAGCGAACGGGGTCCGTTATGTGCCAGCGATAGAGGCTGAAGCGTTGCTGTGAGTCATAGAGGCCGTCCGGTCGAATGATTTGCGGTACGCCCGAATAGGGCGTGGTGAACTCGGTATACCTCGTCTTGCCATCCGGACCGGTTCCCTCGAAGTCGTATGAGCCGCAGAAGTAGTCCTCCGTGCCCGTGCCACAGATCGTTGGGAACTCCTTGTCTCCGTTGATGAAGAACTTGACCTCGCCCTCCCCCCACCAGCCGGTGTTGTGCACGCCCACGGCGAGGTACGTCCCCACGTACTGACCGCGACCCTTAATCCCGTCCACGATCGTGTAGATCCCCTTGGCCTTTAGCGGATTTTCGCGGCGGAACTGCGCATGGAAATAGGCCGCATCGCCGGGAACCTCGGCCAGCGCGTAATTGACCTGATAGTAGAGGACCATGTTCTCCGCCGCCAGGTTCTCCAGGGTTATCCGGCATTTCTTGCGAAAAGGCATCTGCCAGTACGAATTGAACGCGCATCGAGGGTTCACGCATATCGGAATCGAGCTGATAAGGGCGCATCGGTCCCATTTTCCCCAGCCGCTGGCGAAGAAGTCCGCCACCGGCACCTCCACCGACGGGTCCGTCTCGTCGTCCCAATAAATTCTAAGGACCTCCAGCCGCCAATTTCCGGTCGGGGTCATCCAGATCTGCTGGATGCAACCGGGACCCTCGATATCGGCCACCGTGAAAACCTGGCCGGCCTTAATGGCCACGCTCGGGGACACCTTCCAGCCCTGTCCCAGCTCGCGCGAGGCATTGGCGCCGGTTCCCTCGGTGGCGGATCCCCCCTTCCCCTTCTCGCCCGTCGGATTCTCGGCACTTATGGATCGGGTTTGTGCCGGTGAGGTCCGGTACAGGTTGCCTAGGTTTGTACCCAGGCCGTTGAACGGTTCATCCGCTACCAGAGCGGTGGCCGAGGATAGGGTCCATGCAACCAACGCGGCGAAGTTTCGGGGTATTTTGTTCATTGAGGGAAAGCTCTCTTGCGGCCGTTCTGCTGGCGCTGCCGTCGCGCGATCAACCTGAGGAGTCGGCCTTCCTGTATCAGCGAATCACCGGCCGGCCGTCGACCTCGATCCAGTCGACCCGCGAGCTGGCCGGGCTGCCGCCCCCGGCCGTAAGATCCGTAAAGCCGATCTCGTCCACTTTGCTCAGGTCGGGCGCGGGCGCCCAGTCTCCCTCGGTGACCGTAGCGATATCAAGGCGCCTCCAATGGATGTCGGAGAAGTTGAACTCGCGCACGCGCCAATCGTCCGACGCGTCGTCGTACTGGTCGCTGACCAGCCATTTTCCGTCGGCCAGCTTGAGGACGATCCGGAGAAACCGGAAGCCCGACTGCTTGGAGCGCCAGCGCAGCTTGGCGTGGCCCGTGAGGTCCACGAACGAGCTCCTGTGGTGCAGGGTGACAACGGCGGGCCCGGTGCAGGTGCCGGTCCAGATGTAGTAGGGATCGTCGGCGGGCTGGTCATGGTGGCTCTTCTTGACGCCGGCCTTGCCGGGTCCGTAAAGCGCCAGAACCAGATTTGGGTTCGCTATGTGCGCCTGGGTCACCGGCGTTTCCGGAGGCGTCTCCTTGAAGTCCTCCCGGAAGAACAGACCCGGGCGCCCGGCGTCCGCGGCCAAGGCCGCAGACGAGAGCAAAAGAGATAATACTCCGGTTTTGAACCTCATGTTCCCGGCGGCTGCCAGAGCTCAACCTTGTTTCCCTCCGGGTCCATGACCCAGCCGAATTTCCCGAAATCAGACTGCTCCACCTTGTCGAGCACCTGGCAGCCCTCTTCGCGAAGCAGCTTCAAGAGCCCGGGAAGGTCCGCCACGCGGTAGTTTATCATGAACGAGGAATTGCTCGGCGCGAAGTCGGAGCCGTCACTGACCATCCAGGCGGTCTTTCCCTTGACGGGAACTCCCGCTGCGTCGACCCAGCTAAAGGACGTGCCACCCCAGGCCTTAACATCGATGCCGAGATGGGTCTTGTACCAGGCGCGCAGTTTGACCGGGTCCTTCGCCTTGATGAAGATCCCGCCGATTCCCGTCACTCGCTTGATAGGCGTTTGCTCCGGTTTGCTCGCGGTGGCATTCGCGCCGGGGGCAGGCTGCGGATCTTGGGCACGGACGGGGCAGAGGGACAGGGCGCCGATTGCGAAGGCGGCCCATACTGATTTTGTTTTCGTATGCATAGGCGAACCGTTGTGGTTATGGGGCAAGAGCGGGGGGGTTGCGAAGCCTAATTGAGGCCAGCACCTTTCGCTTCTATCAGTTTCCGTTCATGCCTTGGCACCAAGATTCTTTCGCCTTCACTTTCCCCGCGAGCCTGAGTTCTTCTTGCTTGTTCTGAACCCTTGAACCCAAACCCAGTACCCCCGGCGGAGCGACCCACCTCAAATGAAGAGCATTAAGGCAAGGATGGAGCTGGAACATCGGCAACGGGAAGCTCTGCTCTCTGCCTTGGGCGACCGCTTTCGGAAAAACATGGGCCGCCACAAGGGCCTTGAATGGGACAGGGTACGGGCAAAGCTGGAGGCCAACGGGGGAAAGCTCTGGTCGCTCAATGAGATGGAGACGACGTGCGGGGAGCCCGACGTCGTGGGCCACGACAAGGCGACGGGCGAATACATCTTTGTCGATTGCTCGCCGGAAAGCCCGGCGGGCCGCACGGGCTATTGCTATGACCGCGAGGCGCTGGATTCACGAAAGGAGCACAAGCCGAAAAACAACGTCGTCGACGTGGCGACGGCCATGGGCGTCGAGCTCTTGACCGAGGAAGAGTATCGGGCTCTCCAGGAGTTGGGGACATTCGACACTAAGACCTCGAGCTGGATCAGGACCCCCACTGATTTCAGGAAGCTCGGCGGCGCCCTGTTTTGCGACCGCCGCTTTGGCCGGGTCTTCGTATATCACAACGGCGCGCAGTCCTATTACAGCGCCAGGGGATTCCGTGCCTCGCTTAGGGTCTAGGCAGCGCCGGGGCGATGACGACACTCCTGAGCCGGCATCCCGCCCTGGCTCAGCGAGACCCCTGCTCCTTGGCCTCTGCCTCTTCCTACCGTGATGCCAGGGGGTCGGACACGGCGAAAGCACGCAGGCTCGCAAGGCCGGACTTCCCCTTCGGGTCGCTTACGGAGTAGGTGATCCGGACCGGGCTGCCGGGAGCAAGTCCCCGGGGCGAGACGTCGGCCACCGCCCACGAGAGGCCGCTCCAGATCTGGAGATCATAGTTGAGGCTCACCCCCAGTTCCCGTCCGCCCTGCTCGGCCCTCACGACGAGGAGCTTCCCCATCGGGGTGCCCGAGGGCGGCGCGCCCCCGCTGACGCGCCAGGGGCGGCCGTCTGTGCCGGACTGGCTGCACATAATCCTGAGTATTCCCGCCTGCGGGGTGAGCACCGTGGCCGAGACGGAGGCTGGGCCGGCGGCCAGGTCGGACGTCGCGAGCGGCTCGCTGGACCCGGGGATCCGCACGTCATCCTGGAGGCCGAGGTCCCAGCGCGGGTCCGCATAGGCCCCCGATCCCACCACGGCGAGCTGCCCGGGCCCGAGGCGCACGGCCCCGTTGGCCAGCTCCGGAACGTGCCCGGCATCCGTGAACAGCAGGTGTCTCGCCGCGTCCGGAGGAATCGGCAGCGGCACGCCCGCGACTGTGGCGCCGGGGTTGAGCACCGTGCAGACGTCGCCGCCGACGCCGTGCGCCAGGAAGCCGTAGGGCCTGCCGGAGCCGGGGTATTCGCCAAAGGTCGAGATCCCGCCCGCGGCCTGCAGCGGGTAATAGAGGCCCTGGGCCTTGGCGAACCACGCACGGTCGGCGGCGTCGAGGAGGGTCATGTCGCCGTAGTAGGTGTTCACGAGGCCGCCCCGGGCGGCCGACAGGACCAGCATCCCCTTCCAGGCGGCCTTGCCGCGGCGGTAGCACGTCCCGGTGTTCCCGATCATGAAGCCGCTGCTGTCTATCCGGGAGAGCGGGATGCCGTTCGCCGCGTACTGGAACACCATGGCGTCGCTGTAGACGTCGAGGGAGCGCCAGAAGTTGGCGCAGGGCACGTCGGAGGGCTTCGGGTCGCCGCAATAGAGGGAATCAAAGGCATCGAGCCAGCGGCGGTCGATCGACATCGAGAACTTGGGCCAGGTGTCGCCGGTCTCGCCGCCGTAGCCGTTGTAGGCGATCAGGACGACCTCGGGATTGCGCGCCCTGAAGGCGACCAGCGCGTTCCGCCACGCATCGATGTTCAGGCGCTCGACCTCCGCCTTGCCGACCCGGGCGATCTCCGAGGGTGAGCCCGCGCCCATGTTGGCGAAGTCGAACTTGAAGAGCCGCACCCCCCGGTCGTACCACCTCTGCATCGTCTCGATCTGGTAGGCCAGGAAACCGCCCTCGTGCAGGCTCATGGCCAGGTTCAGGTAGCCTCCCATTGAGTCCCGCCATTCCGGCAGCGGCGTCAGCCATGGGCTTGCCGACCATCCGCAGACGTTCGTGGAGAGCCAGAGCCCGGGCTTCAGGCCCTGGGCGCGGCATGCGGCGAGGAAGCGGTCGGGGCCATCGGGCCAGCTCGCCCTGCGAAAGGTCCGGTAGCCTCCCTCCCGGTCAAACCAGGACATGTCGAGGAGGAAGTAGTCGAAACGGGCGCCGGCATCCCTCAGGCGCGACACCGCGGCCAGCTCGCGCATCGCGAGGGCCTCGTCAAGCGGCACCGTGTCGGACAACTCATCGTGCGCCGCCCAGGTGATGTACACCGACACCGGGTCTCCCGCGGCGACGCCGGCGCGGGCCGGCGAAATGGCGAACGCGAGCGCCGCCGCGGCCAGCCAAGCCAGGCCGGCGCGCGCGGGGGCGGATCTCGCGGGGGCGCCGGGGGTCATCTGGGCTCCAGCCGGTTGATGCGTTGCCGGAACGCGCTCGGGAGCTGCCCGGTCTGGGTCCGGAAGAAACGGGTGAAGGCAGCCGAGTCGCCGAACCCGAGCTCATGGGCGATCTCGGTCAGGTTCCTGCGGGAATCCCGCATGAGCTCGATGATGCGGTGGAGGCGGTAGTTCCGAAGGTAGGAACCCAGGCTGAGGCTGAACGCGGAGCGAAAACGCGCCCGCAGCCGGCTCTCGGATACGTGGAGCTCGTCGGCGAGCTCGCGGATCGAGAGGTCGCCGGCCGTGGACCTCAGGCGGATCTCGATGGCGTTGAGCAGGTGCCGCGACCGGCTGTCCTCGGCCGTGGCCTGCGGCGCGGCGGACGTGCGCACGAGCGCGCGAAGCTGGGCCAGCAGGCGCGCCGCTCCCAATCCCAGCAGCTGGTTCGCAGCCTCGCCCCTGTCGGACTTGTACAGCCGGATGAGCGAGGCCATCTCGTCGAGCAGGTCGCCGCCAAACGAGAAGATCTTCCCGCGGAAATCCTCCAGGAGCTCCGGCTGGGGGGTCTCGAAGGTCAGGACCAGCCAGAGTATCCTCTCCGAGGCGGTCTCCGGGAAGGAGTGGAACTGGAAGGGGAAGATCATCAGCCCATGGCCGGGCTCCAGGGGGTAGAGGCTGCCGTCAATGCGGATGACCCCTGCGGTCTCGAGGTTGAAGATGACGACGAACCTGTGGTGCGGCCGCGATTCAAACGTCGCCTCCTGCAGCTCCCGGCGGGCGTTGCGCGAAAAGATGATGATGTTGTTCACCATGCAGACGTCGCAGTAGCTCCTCCCGGAAAAATAGCTCTGGGGCTTCGGGAATGCCTGGGCCTCGCGCCAGAGCGGATGGGGATTCATGGCCAGCCGGAAAAGACAAAGAATCGGCTAGAAATGCAAAGCAATTGGCCTTTCCGTTGGGCTATGCTGGCTCCGATGGCCAAGTCCCGAATTGAGATCGCCCTGGTCGGGTGCGGGTTCATGGGCTCGATGCATGCCCAGGTGTACGCGCAGCTGCCGCGGGCCAGGCTGGCGGCGGTCGTCGATCCCCGCATTGCCGCCACCAAGGAAAATCTGGCCACGCTGGGCCTCGATGCACCGGTGTATGCGACCCTTGCCGAGCTGCTCGCGCGGCACGCGCAGGTCGAAGCTGTGGATCTCTGCACGCCGTCGGACCGCCACGAGGCCGACGCGGTCCTGGCGCTCGACGCCGGGAAGCACCTGTTCTGCGAGAAGCCGCTCGCGCTCTCGCTGGAGGCAGCCGACAGGATCGTGGCCAAGGCTGCCGCGAAGGGCGCGATCGCCCAGGTCGGCCTCTGCATCCGGTTCTGGCCCGAGTACCAGGCGCTGCGCGCCTTCGTGAAGGAATCCCGGGGCGGCAGGCTTCTCAGCCTGTCCCTGCAGCGCCAGGCGGGCCGCCCCGGCTACAGTGACCAGGAATGGCTCAACCGGTCCGACAGGTCCGGCGGCGCGGCGCTGGACCTCCACATCCACGACACGGATTTTGTCCTGGCGCTCCTGGGGCGCCCGCAGGCGGTCACGTCGCGGGCGACCTTCGACTACAGCGGCCCGTCGCACATCTTCACCCTGTACCATTTCGAGGGCGTCTCGGTGTGCGCCGAGGGCGGCTGGAACTATCCGGCGGGCTGGGGCTTCAGGATGGCCTTCCAGGCCGTGTTTGAAAAGTGCTGCATCGACTTCGACTCCGGCGGCTCGCCCACCCTGCGCGTCACATGGAGCGAGGGGAAGCCCGAGGCGATGCCCTTCAAAGCGCCCGCCGCGGGCCAGTCGGCGTCCGGCGAGGGCAACATCTCCTCCCTCGGCGGGTACTTCAACGAGCTCGAGTACTTTGTCGACTGCCTCTGCGAGGGGCGCCAGACGGCCGACAGCACCCTGCCCCAGGCCCGGACATCGCTCGAGGTCGCCCTGGCGGAGATCCAGTCGGCAAAGAGCGGCCGGACCGTCGCCCTCTGACCCCTTCCATGAAGAAATCGATTAGCATCTGGTCCTTCGGGGGGGCCCTCAGCCTCGAGGGGAAACTCGCATTGGCGAAGGACGCCGGCTTCAGCGGATTCGAGATCGACCTCACCGAGGACGGGGCCGTCGGCCTGAGGAGCTCGGCGGCCGAGCTGTCCGCGGTCCGCAAGGCGGCCGACCGGGCAGGCGTGGAGCTGAGCGGTCTGGCGACGGGGCTCTACTGGGGCGCCAACGCGGCGAGCGCCGATCCCGCCGTGCGCGAGAGGGCCCGGAACATCCTCGATCGCCAGATCGCCTCGGCCCGAGGGCTCGGCGTGGATGCGGTCCTCGTCATTCCCGGCTCGGTGGGCGTCGACTTCATCCCCGGGTGCGAGGTCGTTCCCTACGATGCTGCCTGGGAGCGGGCGACGTCGTTTATCCGAGCCGCCCTGCCCGCGGCCGAGAAGGCGCGCGTGCGCCTCTGCGTCGAGAACGTCTGGAACAAGTTCCTGCTCAGCCCGATCGAGATGGGGCAGTTCATCGCGCAGTTCGGCAGCGAGTGGGTCGGGGCGTACCACGATGTCGGCAACGCGCTCGCCTTCGGCTATCCCGAGCAGTGGATCCCGATCCTCGGCGCGGCCATTCGGCGCGTCCACCTGAAGGACTACCGCAGGGCGGTGGGCACGGCCGACGGGTTTGTCGAGCTGCTCTCGGGCGACATCAACTGGCCCGGCGTCATGGGCGCGCTCCGGGCGGTCGGCTATGACGGATGGCTGACCGCGGAGATGATACCGCCGGTGCCCTTCTACAAGCATTGCCCCGAGGTGCTGATCCACAACACCTCGCGGGCCATGGACGCGCTGCTCGCCCTGTGACGGCGGCGAACGGGAACAGGGACCACATCGAAGCCGCAATCACCCCATGGCCGCACCCAGCATCTCCCGCCGCGAATTCCTCAGGGCCTCCGCGCTGACCGGGGTTGGGGCCTCCCTCGTCGGCGCGACCCAGGCGGCCGCGTCCGGATCGCCCGCCCCGGGAGATCCCGCCCTGGCGGACCTCGGACGGGTTCCCCCCCGGGCCGGCGGCCAGTCGCCCGTGCATGAGCTGACGACCAGGCCCATCGAGCGCGTCCGCGTGGCCGTGATCGGCCTCCACAGGGGGATGTCCCACGTGCGCGCCTGCCTGGGCATCGAGTTCGCGGACGTCATCGCGGTCTGCGACGTCGTCGATGAGCGCGCGCAGTCGGCCGCCGAGGCCTGCGCGACCAAGCGCGGCAGCCGGCCGGCCGTCTACAGCGGCTCGGAGGACGCCTGGGAGAAGATGGTCGAGCGCGAGGACATCGACGTCGTTTATGTCGCCACGCCCTGGGCCTGGCATGTGCCGATGTGCCTTCGCGCGATGGAGCGGGGCAAGCACGCGTTCGTCGAGGTGGCCGCCGCGACCACGGTCAGGGACTGCTGGGCCCTGGTGGACACAAGCGAGCGCACCCAGCGGCACTGCGTCATGCTTGAGAACTGCTGCTACGGCGAGAACGAGCTGTTCGTCCTCAACATGGTCCGACAGGGCGTGTTCGGGGAGCTCACCCACGCCGAGTGCGGCTACATCCACGACCTTCGCACGGTCCTCTTCGAGCTTGGCGGCGAGGGCGACTGGAGGCGGGGCTACCACCAGCAGCTGGACGGCAACCTCTATCCCACCCACGGCCTCGGGCCCGTGGCGCAATACCTCGGGCTCGGACGCGGGGACCAGTTCAAGCTCCTGGTGTCCGTCAGCTCGCGCGAGGCGGGCCTGACGCGCTACCGCGACGAGAAGCAGCCGAACGGGGGCAGGCACGCCGCCGAGACGTATGTCTGCGGCGACATGAACACCTCCGTCCTCAAGACCGAGATGGGGCGCACCATCATGCTCCAGCACGACGTGGTCAGCCCCCGGCCCTACAGCCGGATCAACGCGCTCTACGGGACGGGAGGGACCTTCTTCGACTACCCGGCGCGCCTGGCGGTCAACGCGCCGAAGTCCTACGGCCTCGACGCGGCCGGCCCCGACGAATGGCTGGGCGAGAAGGACCTGGCGGCGATGCGCAGGAGGTTCACCCACCCGCTCTGGGCAAAGCTCCTGGACCGCTCCAAGGACGCGGGCCACGGGGGCATGGACTTCGTCGAGAATTGGAGGCACCTGGACTGCCTGCGCCGGGGCGCGACTCCCGACAGCGTCGTCTACGACGCGGCGGCGTGGAGCTGCATCGTCGAGCTCTCCGCCCGTTCCGCGGGCGCGGGCAGCATGCCCGTCGCATTCCCGGATTTCACCCGGGGCCTCTGGAAATCCATGAAGCCGATCGGCATCGCCGAGTCGGCGGGGAGCGCCTCCTGAGGCGGGGCCCGGTTCCGTCCGGGCCTACTTCTTGATGTCGATGGCGGTGGCGGTAAGCACCTGCTTGCCGTCCACGGTCTCCACGGTGCCCTTCGCCGTCACCGCGGCGGCACTCTTGCAGATCTCCTTGTGGAAGGCCTTCGCCACATCATTGGGCGCAAGATAGTACAGGGTGGTCTTGTCGCCCTCCTTGACCTGGATGACCGTCTGGCACTTGTCCTGCAGGTTCAGTTCGCACTTCGCGCACATGGCGTCGCCGGTGATCGTCTTTGCCTCATCCGCGGCGCGGGCTGACACGGTGACCAGCAGGGCGCATGCGAGAAGTCCGAGAAGTCTGTGGGTTTTCATTATTTCAATTTTTGCGATTGAGCATTCCTTGCGGGGTTTGGCCTTGCGAGGCGTCATTGTCGCGGCCGGAGGCGGGGGCGTCTACCCCAAAATGAGGAGCGGCCCCGGGGACCGGGCAGCCCCTCCCGGCCTACGCGCCATAAGTTTGGGCATGCGTTTGCCGGGCCTCGCGCTTGACGGCGGCGAACGCTGTGGAGCACGGTAAGCGCATGCCCGCGCCCCGCCTCATCGGCTGTATCCTGGGCTTTGCCGCGGTGGCGATGGGGGGCGCGGCGCGAGCCGAGACGCTCGACGCAGGCGTCGCCCGGGTCGACATCACCCCTCCGCTCGGCTTCCTGCTGGATGGCTATCCCGACCCCGACTCCCTGCGCGGAGCCGTGGGCGTGCGGGATCCCCTTTACGCGCGGATCCTTGTCCTCGAGTGCGGCGCGACGCGGCTCGCGCTGGTCGACCTCGACCTCGTGGATGTGTTCTCGCCGCCCTACATCGAGGACCTGCGCAAGGCGACGAGCCGGGACGTGTCCGACCTCATCGTGGACGCCATCCACACCCATTCGGGCCCAGGCCTCGACGGGGGGCCCGGGACGCCCCTGGCGGCGTGGTACAAGGCGTCGGTCGAGAAGATCGCCGCGGGCGTGCATGACGCCGCGTCGCGTGCCGTCCCCGCCAGGCTGGGGGTGGGCTACGGCGTGGCGTTCCTGGGCAACAACCGGCTTAGGATAGAGCATGACCTGGGAATAAGTTGGTTCGAGAAGAACTGGACCGGGACACCGAACGGGCTCGTCGATCCGACCGTCGCCGTCCTGCGCATCGACGACGCGGCCGGCAGCCCGCTCGCCGTCCTTGTCAACTACGCCTGCCACCCCGTCATCTACGCGCCCGACAACAAGCTCTACTCGGCGGACTTCCCCGGCGTCATGACCGGCTTCGTGCAGAAGGCGATGGGGGACAAGCCCCTCTGCTTCTACCTCCAGGGGGGCGCCGGAAACATCAATCCCACCCATGCGGTCTCGCCGCTGCAGCAGGGAGCCGTCGAATTCTGCAGGCAGGCCGGGACCGAGCTGGGCAGCGCCGTCGTGCGCGTCGCGGAGGCCATTCGGACCGAGGCTCCGGCCAAGCCGAGCCTGCAGGTCAAGGAGGAGACGATCACCCTGCATCCGCGCTGGAACGGGGAGAAATGGCGGGCCGCCCACCCCGAGAACGCCGCTTTCATTGCACAGCTGACGAAGCCCGAGTACCAGGCGCCGATCTGCACGGTCCTGATCGACGGCGAGATCGCCCTCACCGCGCTGCCGGGAGAGCCGTTCGTCGAGCACCAGATGCAATTCCGCGCGCGCTGTCCCGTGCCCCACGCGTTTTTCCTCGGCTACTCTAATGCGGAATTCGACTATTTCCCGACGATACGCGCGGCCTCGTGGGGAGGCTACGGGGCGTCCCACGCATCGACCTGGGTCGAGGTGGGGGCCGGGGAGGCGATGGTGGACCGGGGACTGATAGGCGTCTACGAGATGCTCGGCCGGCTGAAGCCCGTGGCGGAGGACCTCCAGCCATGATCCCGAGGATAGCCCTAGGCGGCCTCGCCCTGCTGACGGCCCTCGCGGCCCTCCCCCTCCGGGCCGCAGAAATGCGGGCCGGCGCTGCCAAGGTCGACATCACGCCGCCGCCCGGCCTCGCGATGTACGGCTATTTCGACCGCATCGAGAAGCACGAGCTCTCAACGGGGACGCTGGATCCGCTCTACGCCCGCGTGGTGGTCCTCGAGGCGGGCGAGAAGAGGCTGGCCCTCGTGACGCTCGACCTCGGGCGCACCTTCAACGAGGCCTGGCTCGGCAGGTTGAGGGAGGCCGCCCTCAAGGACAGCCACATCGGCGCGCTGCTTGTCAGCGCGTCGCATACCCATTCCGGTCCCAACATCGTCGATATCTACCCGCCCGGCGGCCCGCCGGAATGGGAGAACGCGGCCTTCGACAAGATCCTCAGGGCGATCCACAACGCCGCGGCCAGCCTGGAGCCCGCGAGGCTGGGCACGGACCACGGGCTCGCCTATGTCAGCTACAACCGCCGGCGCGTGAACCCCGACGGCACCGTGACGATGATGTGGACGAACGCGGAGAAGGTGGCCAACGGCCCGGTCGACCCGACGGTGGGCGTCCTTCGCATCGACCGCGCGGACGGGACGCCGATGGCCATCCTCGTGAACTATGCCTGCCACCCGGTGGTCTACGGTTCCGACAACCTGCGGTACTCGGCGGACTTCGTCGGCCCCATGACCGCGACGGTCGAGGCGGCGTTCGACGGGAAGCCCCTCTGCATCTTCCTTCAGGGGGCCGCGGGCGACATCAAGCCCTACTTCGGCCCGACATCGATGGCCAATGGAGGCGTCGAAAAGTGCGAATGGACCGGGCGCGAGCTCGGAACAGAGGCTGCAAGGGTCGCCAAGGGGATCCAGACGACGGCGTCGGCCGACCCGAGCTTGGACTACGCGGACGACGTGATGGACTTCAAATGGAGGTGGGAGCCCGGGAAGTTCCACGACGACCTGCTCCGGGCAAAGGGCCCGCTGATCTTCCAGGACCATGCGGACGTGCTGGAGGGGGACTCGCACCCCGCCGTGCTCTCGCTTCACGTGGGCACCGTCCTCATCAACAGGCAGATTGCCCTCGTGACCATGCCCGGGGAGCCGTTCGTCGAGTTCCAGGTCGGGTGGCGCAACCGCTGCCCCGTGCGAAGCGCCTTCTTCCTCGGCTACACGAATGGCTACTACGACTACTTCCCCACCCTCCTCGCCGCCACGCAGGGAGGCTACGGGGCTGCCGACTCGGACACCTACGTCGAGGTCGGGGCCGGCGAGCGCATGCTCGACCACGCGGTCGTGCGCGCCCACGAGATGATGGGAGAGCTCAGCGACGTTCCTGTCGACACGCCCTGGGTCTCTCCGCCCGCCAAATAGGGCGACCGGTCGGCGGCGCAACGCGGGGATTTCGATCCGGGGGACATTCCGGGGGCCAGGGCGAGTGCCATCCGCGGCCCGGGCGCCGGATCAGCGCCATTCCGCAATCGGCCGCAGCCTCGGCGCCGGCAGCGTCGGCCAGCGGTCGCCCACCGGCGTCAGCAGCGTGGCGATGCGGATGTCGGAGGGCCACGCCGGGCCCGGAACGTCCAGGACGAGCATCGCCGTCCCCTGATTCTGGTCCTCCTCGGCCGTCGGGGGCTTCGTCGAGGCGACGCGAAAGCGCGCATCCGCCGGCGAGAGGGCCTCGACCCGCAGCGTGCGCCCATCCTGGCTGAGGGTCGCGGTCCTTGCGTCCGCCGAGATTGAGATTCGGGCCGCGGTCACCATGGCCCAGCGAAGCGGAACCCCGGATCGCGCCTGGACGATCTCGTCCTGGATGAGGACGCGGGCGTGTCCCTGGACCTCGACCCCGCGGAGCATACGGGCGGCCTCGTCCGGGTAGGCCTTGCTGAGGTCCGCGACCGCGAAGGCCCGCTCGGGGGCCGACCCGAAGGCGATGATCGGGGCGACCGACTTGACGCGCTGGTCCTCGTCCCCCGGCATCAGGGTGTTCTGGCTGTGGGTGTTCAGCCTGTAGTACGTCCACCGCTGGGCGCCGAAGTACCCGGGAAGGTTGTAGTCGTCCTTGCCCAGGTTGACCGCCCAGCGGACGCCGTCCGCATCGAGAACGAACGATCCAAGGTCGAGGTGGGCGTGGTTCGTCCCGTTGTCCCCGGCCTTGAAGCCGAGGAAGAGCGCGCTCGTGTCGCCCCAAGACCCCCTGAAGAGGGCGATGTCGGCGCCGCCGCGGAAATGAAGGTCGAGGTCCTCGGCCACGGCCCCATCGGCCTCCGAGGCTTCCGGATACCAAGCCGCGTCGAAGGCGAGGAAGCGGTCCTCGTTCGGTCCCTTTCGGTCAGCCTCATGCGCGATCAGGGATCGTACGTGTGCCACCGCGGCCGGCAGATGGTAGTGCCGGGCGAGCCAGGCGTAGGGTGCGAGCCCCCGGTCCTCGTTGTCGTCGATGTCGGCGTCGCCGTCCGCATAGTTGAAGGCGAGGCCCGTGGGCCCCTGGACGGCGAGCCGGTAGAGGGCCGTGCGGTCGAGCGCCGGGGCGTTGCCCAGGCCGAAGTCGGTGCCGAGCACGCCCTGGAGCTCGTCCAGGATCACCACGTTGAAGGTCGTGCCGTAGGCCCAGTACGCGGGTCCCTCCGGGTAGGCGCCGTCCGGCTGGTAGGCGGTCATCGAGCCCGGAAGCGTGTCGCGCACGCCCGAGATGACCGTTCGCGCAAGGTTGGGCTCCTCGTCGGCGATGGCCAGGGCGGCCGTCAGGAGGCCCCCGTTGCAGACCTGGTTCCAGTTCATCCGCGTCTTGGCCCAGAACAGGCGGGGGTCCTTGTCGCTGTCGGGGCCGTAGGCCGCCGGCGCGAAGGAGAGCGCCTTGTCGAGGAGGGCCTTCTTTATGGTGGCCCGGTCCCGGGGCGAAAGGTACGGGTACAGCCAGTCGTAGCCGATGCCGACGGCCAGGGCCATTTCCGCGACGTCCAGGAAATGCGAGGGATGCCAGTCCCGGAACGCGGCGGCCGTGAGCATGTCCTTGCGGGCGCGCTCGGCGAAGCGGGCGTCGCCCGTGAGCCGGTACGCCATCCCGCAGGTCGCGATGTGCTGGATCGCTGCCATCGACTGCGCAAGGAGGCGCGGCCCGACGATCTTGTAGACAAGGGGCGGCGCGGACAGGTCGAGCTCGGCGGCCGCGATGATCCGGGCGTGGAGCGCGGCTCGCAGCGGGTCCGTTCTCGCCGCGGCCACGGCGGCCGAGAGCTGGGTGTCGGTCATGATGAGCCGCGGATGGCCGGTGCGCAGGTTGGCGAGGGGATCGGGCGCCTTTGGGGCGTCCGCAAGGGCCCGCGCGCAGAGCGCCGCGGCGATGAGACCGGCGCGAAGGGCAAATGGGGCGGTTCGCATGCGAGCCGCCATCGTGGCACGGGGACGGCGGCCGCGGCAAGCGCGGGCGCTGAACCCACCAGTTACTACGGCCCCGACGCGCCTTGACTTGGCGCCTCCTTCTTGAGCTCTAATGCGCGGGGGCCCGGAAGGCCGCCCCATCCGATTGGAACGAACCCACATGAAGACCCCATCACTCGCATTTCTCATCGCGGCCCTGGGCACCGCCTCCCTGGCGAGGGCGGGCGTGCCCCTGGTCCTCGACCTATGGCCGGGCACGCCTCCGGGCGACCTCCCCACCCGCGGCGCGGAGAAGGCGTTCGTCGCCGACATGCCGAAATACGGGAGCAACCTGCTGATCACAAATGTCACGAAGCCCACGCTCACGGTGTACCGCCCAGCCGGGAGAAACAGCGGCACCGCGGTAATCGTCTGCCCGGGAGGCGGATACTGGAACCTCTTCTGGGACAAGGAGGGCGAGCAGGTCGCCGATTGGCTCAACCTGAACGGCATGACCGCGATCATCCTCAAGTACCGCGTTCCCCGGCCCCCCAACGTCCCGGAGGAAGCGCTCCCGATCGGCCCCCAGATGGACGCCCAGCGGGCGGTCCGCGTCGTGCGCCGGCATGCCGCGGAATGGGGGATCAACCCGAGGCGGATCGGGATGGTCGGCTTCTCGATGGGGGCGCACCTCTCGGCCGCGACGGCGACGAACTTTGGAAAGAGGATCTACGAGCCCCTGGACGCGGTTGACGAGGACGAGAGCAGCCGGCCGGACTTCGCGATCCTGTGCTATCCGGACTGGCTCACCGCGGCGAGGTACGGCGGAAACCTCAACGACCCGTCGCCGGCCATGCCCATCCCGCGCGACACGCCGCCCATGATGCTCGTCCACGCCTCAGACGACTCCACGGCGCTCTCCGAGAACAGCGCGGTCTTCTACCTCGCGCTGAAGCGCGCGGGGATTCCCGCGGAGCTCCACGTCTTCGCGACCGGCGAGCACGACTTCGGCGTGATCCAGGACGGCAGCCTCCCGTCGAGCTGGCCGGGCCTCGCCCTCAAGTGGATGCGGGCGATGGGGTTCCTCGAGACAACTCCCTGAACCCCTTGCCGGGAGGGGCGGGTGGGTTCGGCCCGGCGGCCGCTCAGCGCAAGACGCCCCGCCGGCGCATGGCGCGCGCATAGGCCAGGAGCAGCACGCCGATCACGAAGATGACGGCGCTGAACACCACCGCCGGCGCCCCACCCATGACCTTGTACCCGTTGGACAGGCCGAAGGTGTAGACGTCCGTGATCACCGTGCAGACGGTCGAGGCGGCAAAGACATGGGCGGCCTGGCGCCGGCGGAGCAAAAGCATCAGCGAAGCGAGGACCCCGCCCAGGGTGGCGATGCCCCACGTGGCCACGGCCCACGCGGGGATCGCGTAGCAGAACTCGACCTGCGCCGGCGTGAAGCCGCTCATGTAGGCCTTGTTCCTGGTCTCGGTCATCACGAAATCCGTCGCGCCCACCGAGTTCCAGAGCACGGCGGCAATCCCCACGGCCCAAAGGTGCCAGGGCGCCTTGACGGATCCCGCGCTTGAGTCGGCCATCGCCCTAGCGAATGAGAACCGCCGGCCGGGTCAATCCCGTTGAGGGTATGCCCTCTCAAGGCGCCGCGACACACGCCCCCGGGCATCGCGGGCCGATGGCGTCAGGGTCCGTCACCCGAGGAGTCGACGCGCGGCCCCGGAGTCTCCCTCTCAAGCCGGTCGTACCAGTTGAACTTCAGGAAGGCCGAGGTCGCCGCGATGATGCCGATGCTGACCCAGAACCCGGGCCAGCTGCGCAGGACAAGGTAGATCGGCATGGTGACGAGGCAAAGCTGCCAGAAGATGCCCACGACCACGTTGACCCAGTCGCGCGGGCAGTCCCGGTTGGGCCGGAACCCGGGGTCCTCCCTCATCACGCGCTCGCGTATCGGGCCCCAGGCCCCCCATGGCCTCACGGTCCGGTAGAACTGCATCAGGACCCCCTCGTCATCGGGCGGCGTCAGGAGCGTCCCGAGGAGGCATCCGACCGTGGAGCAGACAAAGATCGCGGGGAAGGAGTAGACGACGCTGACGTCGTCGCCGTAGAAGTGCTCGACCACCTTCGGGGCCACCATGGAGCTCAGGATGCCCGTCACCATGCCCCAGAAATAGCCGTAGCCGTTGAAGCGCCACCAATACCATTTGAGGAGGTTGGGCATCACGTACGCGCCGCCAAGGGCCCCGGCCAGCCACATCATCACGTCGATGATCCGCGTGGTCAGGAGGCCGAAGGCGATGCCTATGGCAAGGATGAGGAGCGAAGCCACGCGGCACAGGTTCACCTCCATGCGGCCGGAAACCCCGGGATTGTAGAAGCGCTTGTAGATGTCGTTCACGAGGTACGCCGGCGCGGCGTTGAGGGTCGCGGCGAAGTTTGCCATGAACGCCGCGATGAAGCCGGAGAGGACGATCCCGAGGAGGCCGACCGGGAGATACCTCGACAGCACGATCGGCAGGATCTTTTCAAAGTCGGGCGTCGCCATGGCGCGAAGCTCCGGCATGCAGAACGCCAGGGCCAGGATCGTGATCCCCGTGGACATGACGTAGCTCGGGAACATCAGCACGACGTTGACCCAGGCGCTCATCAGCGACGCCTCCCGCGGGCTCCGCGTGGCGAGGATGCGCTGCATGTCGTAGTCCGGGGCCGGGCCGGCCAGGCTCGCCAGCACCCCCTTGATCGCCATGAAGAGGATCACGACAAAGAAGAACTCGTTCCCATCCTTGCGGATCGAGTCGTTGGCCGTGGCGAGTATCCCGTTCCAGTCGATGTCCAGCTTCCACCCGAAGAAGGGGCTCATCCATCCCGCCGGAATCGAGCTGCGGATCATGTCCGGGGAGACCTTCCAGACGGCCACGATGCCGACGGCGATCGACGACACCGTCAGAAGGGTGAACTGGGCCATCTCGGTGAAGACGACGCTCATCATGCCGCCCTTGACCGCGTAAAGCGCGGTCAGCGCCATGAAGATGATCGCGTAGATGTTCTCGTCGCTGAACGCACCCTGCGCCGTGCCGGTGAAGCGCCAGGGCAGCATGACCACCGCGAACTTCCCGATTCCCTTGAAGGCGTAGGCCAGCAGGGCGATGACGGTGACGATCGCGTAGGCGACCATGCTCAGGTGCGAGAGGACGGCCGACCTCTTGCGGCCGAACCGGGTCTCAATCCACTCGGCGCCCGTCAGCACCCTCGAGCGCCGGGTCCAGGCGCTCATGAAGACCATGAGGAATATCTGGTTGAAGACGGGCCAGATGAAGGGAAGCCATATGCTCTTCAGCCCGTAGATGAAGAACGCGTACACCTGCCACATCGTGCCGCTCACGTCGTACATCCCGGACGCGTCCGAGATCCCGAGCCGGTACCAGGGCACGGATCTTCCCGCGAGCGTGTACCCGACGATGTTCTTCGTCCCGCGGCGGGACACCCAGAGGCCGACCAGCACGACGCCCAGCAGGTAGACCAGGACGATGGCGGCGTCGACGGGGTGGAGCCGCATGGCGCTCCTCAGCGGGCCGCCGCAGCGCGCAGGGCGCCGGCCGCCACCGTTTCATCCCCGGGGTGCGGACCCGCCGCCCTGAGGGCCTGGTCCCGAAGGTCCAAGAAACGGATCTGCGCGCGGCGGCGTGGCACGCCCTAATGAGCCCGCAGCACCCGGCCATTCCAAGGAAATTGAGCGGCTAGTAGGATTTGCTATGCGTTTTCGCCGAGCGGGCTTGGATTCAACAATGATTCGGGGACACTCCATGCCATGGGCAGAATCGCATCGGGGCTCCTGCTGGTCATCTCGATTGTCGCAGGCGGTTCGCACGCGCGGGCCCAGGAATACCCGCCGGCCAGGCGGGGACCCCAGTTCGGCGACTACTTCGGCCAGAGGATCCTGGACCCGTACCGGTGGCTCGAGGACGTCGATTCACCGAGGGCCGCCAGGTGGATCGCCGCCGAGCGGGCGTTCACGGACGCCGCATTTGCCGCGATGCCCGAGCGCGACCCCATCCGCCGGAGGCTCCGTGAGCTGTCGGATTCCCCGCGGTCCGGCCCCTCCCTAGAGACGATGGATGTCCCCTGCAGATCCAAGGACGGCACCCAGGTGCCGGTCCGCCTGACGGCGCGAAGGGGGCTCAAGCCGGACGGGGCCTCGCCCGCCTGGCTGCATGTGCCCGGGGCGCCCGGCGCCCCGGCCGGTCCCGAGTTCCAGGTCGCCGCCTGGATCGAGATGGGCGGAGTCTACGCAGAGGCCGATGTCCGGGGCGCGGGCGGGCACGGCGAGGAATGGCGCCTTTCGGGCACGAAAATGGGGAAGCAGAACGCCGTCGACGACCTCGTTGCCGCCGCGGACGCCCTGGTGACACAGGGGTACACGCAGAAGGAAAGGCTCGTGATCGAGGGCGGCACCAGCGGCGCCATGGTCGTCGCCGCAGCCACAAACCAGCACCCGGACCTCTGCGCCGTCGCGCTTCCCGACGAGGGGGTCCTGGACATGCTGCGCTACCAGACGTTCAAGGGCGGCACGGAATGGGTCCCGGAATTCGGCACGACGGACGACGCCGCCAGCGTCTCGTACCTCGTGGCCGAGTCGCCGGCCCACAACGGGGCCTATGGCATGCGCTGCCCCGCCATCCTGGTCACCACTCGGGACCACGACGAGCGCGTGTTCCCGGCCAACTCCTACAAGTACGCAGCCGCCAAGCAGGCCGCGATCCGGACCACCCCGTACTACGGGCCCGTGCTGATTCGCATCGACGCGGCCTCGGGGACCGGTGGATCGCAGGCGTCCAGGACGATCGACGCCTGGGCCGACAGGATGGGCTTTGCCGCCCACTTCCTGCCTCCCGGAGCGCTCACCCTCCCGAAGGGGACGTAGGCCCCACCCTGCCGCGGCTCGTCACCTCTTTGCCGGTGAAGCCGCGGGCGCCGCGGGGGCAAAGGCTGATGGATGGTAATACCTGTCCGCGTTGAACACCACGATCCGGTAGCCGGAGATGTCCTCGGAAAAGGCGTCGTCCTTCGGGCAGGCATTATAGCAGGCCTCCGCGGGATTGGCATAGACGTGGCCCGTGGGGTCCGTCCCCCCTGTGACGTCGGGCCCGACGGCGGGCCAGGGCATCGTTCCCCACCAGCTCGGCTTGCCCCTCAGATAGAACGAGGCGGGCAGCGCGTGCGTCGCCGGCAGGGGGTTCGCCAGCGCGCCGAGGCCGCTCGGCACCTCCGACGCCTCCCAGCGCACGCTCTGGGTCGCGGTGTCGTAGTTGCCCCACCGCATGGCGGTGGCGGCGGTGAGGGGATCGTTCCTCAGGACCGAGGTGCCTCCCCCGTTGCCCGACCAGCCCAGCAGGTAGACCGAGTGCTCCCCGTCCGTGCCTTCGGGCGGCAGGTCCTCGTAGTGGGTGTGGTAGCCCGGCTTCCCTAGGACGTTCCCCACGAAGTTGAAGTAGCGGGAGAAGGTGTAGAGCTGGACGGGCACCGTCTGCTTGACCATGCCCACGTCCCATCCGATGAGCTGGTTGCGGAAGATCGTGGTCAGGTTGTGCGTCCCGTGGATGTAGTCCCCGACGATGCCCGTGCAGTCGTTCCCCTCGTAGAGAAGCATGTCCGTTCCCGCCGAATGCAGCGCGAGGCTCGGCATGAACCACGACCGCGACGCCGAGTAGAAGTCGTCGAAGGCGTAGTTGTAGGCCCACACGCAGCCCGGGCCGCTGCCGTTCGTGATCATCGGCGACACGATGTGCTGGAAGATGTTGTTCTCCACAAGGTCGTCGGTGCCCATGAAGAGCTCGACCCCGTAGCTCAGGTAGATCGAGTTCTGGGTCCCGTAGAAATAGCTGTCGCGGACCGTGCTGTGCGTCGTCAGGAAGAGCCAGACGTGGTTGCGGTTGGAGTTCATGTCGCGGATGCCCTTGACCCAGCATCCGTACGCGTTGAGGAGCTGGATTCCGGACTTTGCACCGCTGTCGGCGTGGTCGATGGACATGTCCTCCACGCCGTCGCCGCTCACCACGGTGTCCGCCCACCAGGCGCCCGGATTCTGCGAGGCCCTCCAGTTCGGCATGTAGAGGCCCGGGGAGATTGTCACCCGATTCCCGTGGATCGCGGTGACGAGCGGCATCTGCATCTGGGCCCTGCCCTTGCGCCCCGTGCCGCTCTGGTTCTCGACGGCCGAGACGCCGCGCTTCTGGCTCACCCAGACGGCACCGTTGTCCGCATCGGAGTCGTCGAGCTGGTCGAGGCAGATGACGCTCTTGCCCGCCACGAGGTGCGCCGTGCTGCTCAGCGTGATCTCGGTGGCGCCCTGGGCGTACCCGGCTGTCCAGTCGGCGGTGTTGCTCGGGCCGCCCACGTACTTGCCCTCCTCGTGCGGCAGGTTGGCGTCAAAGTTCTCGACGCTGATATCCGCGCTGACGCCCCGGCGCTCCACGCTCCCGGTGAACGTGAGGAAAGTCTTGTCCGCTCCCGCGCCGCGCAGGGTGACATCGCAGTGGTTGGCGAAGTCGATCCCCGTCGCCAGCTCGTAGCTGCCCGGCCCCATGTACACCACCTCGCCCGCGGGGCAGGACGCCAGGGCCCCGTTGATCTGTTCCGCCGTCACGCCAGGGGCGAACGCCTTGTAGACGGTGGTCCGCTCCGGGATTCCCCCGGGCACGCCTGCCCCGGACCAGTCCGCCGCCCGCTCGGGGCTCAGGATGCCCCGCCAGTTCTGGGCCGCGAGGGGATGGGGCTGGCAAAGGAGCGCGATGGCCGCCACGTGCAGGCAGCAGATTCCCATGGCGACGGCGCATTTCATGGGTCGACGGCTCATTGGAGAATTCGGTGCTGGCGACGCGGCCAGCGGGCCGCGACACGCCTCAATTGAGCCGGCGGCATCCCGTTTGGAAGCCCCTTCGCATTGCATTTCCAACCGCGCTCGCCGGCCTACCTCCCCGGACCCGCAGGCCCTGAGCTCCCTTCCGCCCCGTGAGGCGGCTCAGTGGCCCTTCCTCCCCTTCGCAATGCGCTTGTTGAAGAAGTCGTCGTACCTCTTTGTCGGGTCGGCATAGCCCTGGCCTGCCAGGTCGCGGCCCCGGGCCAGGTAGATCTGGTGAAAATCGCGGGATTCGTCGCTGAGCCTCGTCGCCGAGCTGATGTACCTCATCGTGTAGCCGCAGCGGCGCTGATCGCTGAGATTCGGGGGGCTTCCATGCATCAGCCTTCCGTCGTGGAGGCTGCACTCGTTGGGCGCCAGGATGCACGGGACGGCCTTCGACTCATCGCGCTGGTTGGGCGTTACCTCGGTCTTGAAGACGTTCTTCGTCGGGTCCACCTGGTCGTAGTCCGAGAACCCCTTCCTGCCGGTGTTATGGGTGTGCGGGATGACGTACATGCAGCCGTTTTTTGGCGTCGACGGGTCGATGGCCAGCCAGATGGTCACGACCTCCATCGGGGAGATCATCGTGTTCCAGTACGCCGAATCCTCGTGCCACGGCACCCGGCGCCCGTCGCCCTTCGGCTTGCAGATGAAATGGCTCGAGAACAGCGCCAGGTCAGGCCCCAGGATCGGCTCGACGAGGTCGAGCACGTCGTCGTCGAAGAGCCACTCGAAGAGCTTCGGGTCCGTGAAGTGCGGCACATCCATCGACTCTGGTCTTTTGTCGGGGGGCAGCGCCGCCAAGAGCTCCTCAAAATGGCTCTTCAGCCGGTCGAATTTCTCCGGGGCGAGGACGTTCTCGTGGTAGAGAAGGTATCCATCGCGCCGGTAGTGCTCCAGCTGCTCTGCGTTCAGTCGGGGTGTCTTTGTGGCGGGCATTTTTTGTGGGTGTGTGGCGATCATAGCCTACTTGGGCAAATACGTCTTGTGCGGGGCTGACTAAGTTGTGTGCTGTATTGATGCCGCCGGCAGACGCCCCCCGATATCTCTTCCGGAACTTCGCCGCCGCAAACGAGGCCTTCCACCTGGCGCGCACCGCGAAGTCTCCGGGCAATCCCCTGCAGCTTCACTCGCACGACTTCTCGGAAATATGCTGGGTGGAGTCCGGCGAGGGGGTCCACCATCTCAACGGCAGGCCCTTCCCGCTCCGCTCGCGGGACATCTTTTTTATCCTGCCAGGCGACTGCCACGGCCTGAGCGTTCCGGCGCGAAAGTCCATGACGATCGTCAATCTGGCCTTTCCGACGGCGCTCGTGGGTGAGCTTCGCGAGCGCTACTTCCAGGGCGAGGGACGCTGGTTCTGGGGAAGCCGTGAGAATGCGGGCTGCGAGCGCCTCTCGCCCGACCAGCTGGCCCGGGTGAGCCGGGCGGCGGACCTGCTGGCCTTCTCTGTCCGGGAGAAGTTTCCCCGGGACTGGTTCCTCCTCATGCTTTTCCACGAGCTCGGGGCCCAGCAGTCAGAGACGCTTCCGGTCAACATGCCCGACTGGCTTCAGCGCGCCTGCCAGGCGATCGGCCGTCCCGAGCATTTCCGCGGCGGGGTTACGGAGTTCCACCGGCTGGCCGGAAAGTCGCCCGAGCACCTGGCGCGCACGATGAAGGTCCTCACCGGGTTCACCCCCACGGACTACATCAACCGGGCGCGGCTGGACTACGCCGCGCTCCAGCTTCGGATGAGCCAGTCGTCCGTCACGCAGGTGGCCTATGACAGCGGCTTTGAGAACCTCAGCCATTTCTTCCATCTCTTCCGCCGGAGGTTCAACGCGAGTCCATCCCGGTATCGCCGGCACAGGCGCCACGATATCGTGTAGGGCCCCGCCTGCGCCTCCCCGCGCCGAGCCTCAGAGCGTTCCCGTGGACTTGCGGGCTATCAGTTCCGCGCGAAGCAGGATCCGCCGGGCGGGCATGTCGGGCTGGCGCAGGCGGCCCAGCATGGCCTCGACCGCCGCAGCCCCCAAGGCCGCGCATGGCTGGCGCATCGTCGTGAGCGTCGGCGTGAGGAGGCTGGCGTAGCCCACGTCGTCGAAGCCGGCGACCTTCACATCTCCCGGGATGTCCCAGCCAAAGCCCTGCACGGTCTGCAGCAGCCGCGCCGCAGTGGCGTCATTCGACGCGATCACGGCATCGGCCCCGGCGCTCTTCAGCACACGCTTGAGCCAGGCGGCGTCCTCGGGATCCCCGACCGCGAACTCGAACTTCGCCTTGTCCACCCGTGCGGCGGCGGCCCTTGACCCAGCCACGCGCAGATCCGTTGTTGACGGGAACTCCTTGCGGGCGATGAACACAATCCGCCTGCTGCCCTGCGCCAGGAGATGGTCCGCGAGGTCGAAGCCCGCAAAGAAGTCGTCGATGGCGACCAGGTCGTGCGCGCTGCGCTCGGGGAACTCGGCCAAGTCCCTGTCGAGCAGGATGACCGACATGCCCCGGCGCCGAAAGCCGTTCACCAGCGCCCTGTTCAGGGCCCCGCGCACCGGATGATGCTCGATCGGCGCAAAGAAGATGCCGCTTACCCCGCGGTCCGCCCACTCGCGGGCGATGAGGTCCGGGGACCTGTCGTCCACCGCCGCCCCCATCGCCACGTTCCACCCGGCGGCCCGAGCCGCCCGCGCGATCTCAACGGAGATCGGCTCGAGCACCTCCGTCGCGCCCAGGCCATCCGCAAGCAGGCCAAGGCTGCCCGCGGACAGGGGCGCCGTCTTCACAAATGTGCCCGCACCCCTGTGGCGCTCGACAAGCTCGAGTCGCTGCAGCTCTCTCAATGCCTGGGCCACCGTCGGGCGTGACGCGCCGTAGCGCCTCGCCAGCGCCACCTCGCTCGGCAAACGCGCGCCGTCCTTGTACTTCCCGCGCTTAATCTCCTGGTGCAGGTGCCGGAAGATGATCGTGTGCTTTGCGAGAGCGGCCATCCTCAATGTCATTACAGGTTTTTACATATTGCGATACTATTGGATAGCGGACTCGCGAGCCGTGCCGGAGCCTTATCCCCGCCCTCCGTCACGAGCGGAGACCTCGCACCATGAACCAGCAACTCCTCAAGAAGCTCCTACTCGACATAAAGCGGGCGAGAATCGGCGTGGTCGGCGACTTCTGCGTGGACAGCTACTACATCGTCGACAAGGGCGCATCGGAGCCCTCGATCGAAACCGGCCTGCCGACACGGCCCGTCCGCGAGCAGCGCTCGACGCTCGGCGGCGCCGGCAACGTCGCCGCCAACCTGCATGCCATGGGTGTCGAGGACATCAGGGCCTTCGCGGTCATCGGCTCCGATTGCCTCGGGCCGGAACTCATCCGCCTCCTCAAGCTCATCAGTGTCGATTCCTCCGGGGTGATCGTCCAGGGCGCCGGGTGGCAGACGCACTCCTACCTCAAGCCGATCGTCGACCACAAGGAATGCCATCGCTACGACTTCGGCGTCTTCAATGAGCTCACGACCCAATCAGCGAAGACCCTGCTCGAGAGGATCGGGGCCGCGCTGCCCGGCCTCGACGTGCTCGTGATAAACCAGCAGTTCGAGAAGGGCGTCCACTCAAAGGCCTTCCAAGAGGGGCTCAGCGGGCTTCTGGTCCAGAATCCCGGGGTCACGGCGCTGGTGGACTGCCGCCATCTCAAGGACGCCTACCCCACCGGGCTGCGCAAGCTCAACGACCGCGAGGCCGCGCGGCAGGTCGGCGACTCCCACCCAGGCTCGGATTCGATCTCCCGAGCGGCTGCCGTTGCCTCGGCGTCGAGGCTCTTCGCTCAATGGAAGAAGCCCGTGTTCGTGACGCGGGGACGCGACGGCTGCCTGGTGGCCGACAAGGAGGGGATCCATGAGGTTCCCGGGCTGCATGTGATCAACAAGACCGATGCGGTAGGCGCGGGCGACAGCATGGTGGCGGGCATCGCCGCCTGCCTGGCCGCAGGGGCCACGCCGACGGAGGCCGCCACATTCGGGAACTTTGTCGCGGGTGTGACGGTGCAGAAGCTGCATCAGACCGGCACGGCCTCGCCGGCGGAGATCCTCGCGATAGGCGTGAATCCCGACTACGTCTACCAGCCCGAGCTCGCGGAGGACCCGCGTCGCGCAACGTACCAGGCACAAACGGAGATCGAGATCGCTGAGGCGCTGCCGTCCGAGTTCGACATCCGCTATGCGATATTTGACCACGACGGCACCATATCGACCTTTCGCCAGGGATGGGAGAAGGTGATGGAGGAGACGATGATGCGCTGCATCCTTGGGGCGTCGCGAGACAGCGTGGACCGGGGCACCTACGAGCGGATTTTGGCGCAGTCCCGCGAATTCATAGACAAGACCGCCGGCGTTCAGACGCTCCGTCAGATGCACGGACTCTCGCTGATGGTCCGGGAGGCAGGCTATGTGCCGGAGGCTGAAATTCTCGACGCGGCCGGCTACAAAAGCATCTACAACGACGGCCTGATGGAGCTGATCAGGCGGCGCAAGGATCGCCTGAAAAACGGCGAGCTCGGCGTCGAGGACTTCACGCTGAAGAACGCCGTCCCTCTCCTGCACTCGCTCAGGGACGCCGGCATACGCCTCTACCTAGCCAGCGGCACCGACGAGAAGGATGTCATCCTCGAGGCGGAGGCCCTCGGCTACGCCTCGCTGTTTGAGGGTCGCATCTTCGGTGCGAACCAGGTGATGACCCACGACGCCAAGCGGGCCGTCCTCGAGGGCATCGTCGGGGACATAGGAGCCGCAAACGCCACGCACATTGTGACGTTTGGAGACGGCCCCGTTGAGATCCGCGAGACACACAAGCGGGGCGGCATCACCGTGGGGGTGGCCAGCAACGAAGTGCAGCGGTTCGGGCTCAACCTTGAGAAGCGCTCCCGCCTGATCCGGGCGGGGGCCAACCTCATCGTCCCGGATTTCTCACAGCTTCAGGCGCTGCTCGGCATGCTGCGCATCGGTGCCAAGGCGCGGGGATGACCCTAATGAAAGTTGATGCGCTAGACTACCAGTCGCGGATCCTCACATGGGACCAGATGAGGGCCCAAGCCGCCAAGCTGCGCGAGGCGGGCATGAAAGTGGTCTTCACCAACGGGGCCTTCGACATCCTGCATCTTGGCCACCTGACCTACATGACATTCGCCCGCGAGCAGGGGGACTGCCTCATTGTCGGCCTGAATTCCGACGCATCGGTCCGCAGATACAAGGGCGACAAGCGCCCGATCGTCCCGCAGGAGGAACGCGCCACGATGCTCGCGAGCCTGAGGTGCGTCGACTACGTCGTGCTCTTCGACCAGGATGAGCCCAAGGACCTCATTGCGCACATCCTGCCGGACATCCTGATCAAGGGCGAGGATTGGGCCCACTACGTTAGCGGCCGCGACGTGGTCGAGGCGAACGGAGGAAAAGTCATCCTGGCCAAGATGGTCGAGGGC
The DNA here is from genome assembly GCA_964509885.1 of uncultured Opitutaceae bacterium. Taxonomy (GTDB): domain Bacteria; phylum Verrucomicrobiota; class Verrucomicrobiia; order Opitutales; family Opitutaceae; genus Palsa-1447. The sequence continues at coordinate 34,767 of CAZDZL010000010.1, forward strand.
CGCTCAACCACGAATGTCATCAAGAAGATCGTCGAGGCGTATGCCAAATGAGGCCGGCAATCGTCGTCACCGGGCGGGATGCATAGCGCGCAACCTCATCGAGGAGCTGAGCCGGCGCGGTGAGGTGACCGTCATCGTCGTGGACATCATCCGCGCACCCGTCATCAGCACCCAGCCTTCCCCGAAGGGTCAGACCGCGCCGATACCCAGCCCAGTGAGGTCCGACGTGTCCATCTCTCCGCCGCTGATCTTGAAGACGCCCGGGAACCTGTCCTCCCAACCGCGGTTCGCCACCGGGCAGTATTGCCGGGAATTGGCCTCGATGCCGGAGACCCCGGGGATGTGCGCCGCCAGGCTCGCGGACTGGATGAGCGACGCGCCCGGGCACGTGAGGTCCTGGACGCAGAGGAAGAGGCCGAGCTTTCTCGCTGCGGCTCCCAGGAGCAGCGACTGGCTCTGGCCCTTGCAGGCCTTGAGCGCCACGCCCGTGTAGCCCATCTCCTGTGAAAGCAGGAGGCTCTCGTAGTCGGTCAGGGACTCGTCGATAACGACCGGCTTCAGCTTCGCCGCCGCATGCATGCGGTTCTGCGGATTGGCCTTCAGGTCGCGGGCCGTTGGCTGCTCGACGTACTGGACCCGCTCAAAGCCGAGCGGGGAGCGCTCTCGAAGCCTGCTTAGCAGTCCGATGAGGTAGTCGACGTCCTTGCACCGCTCATTGAAGTCGAGCGAGTAACGCCAGTGGGCGTCCGAAGTCCCGGAGGCGATGCGATCAATGGATACGATCCTCTCGAGGTCCCATGAGGCATCGTCGCCGTTCAGCTTGATCTTGAGATGGGTGAGGCCATCCCGGGCGATCCATTCAGGGAGATTCTCGGGCAGACCGTCCCCTATCGCCGCAGTCACGTCGCCCGGCGTCAGAGGATCCAGCGCGCCGACGAGATGGTAGAGGGGGAGCCTCCTGACGGGCTCCCTGTTGACGTACTGGTCGAGCCAGGCGCCCTTGAAATTGTCGCCCATGTACGCGCCGAGGTCGTAGCTCATGTAGCCGCGGCCATAGGCATGGTAGCAATTCAGGTCGTGCACTTTTCCGAAGCCGTCGTGAATCGCCGCGTCAAAAGCGCTCCCCGTGACGAGCGTCGCCAGCTTAGGTATCTCCTGGGCCAGGCCCATCTCCTTGCCGAGGCTCGCGGCTTCCGCGAGGAACTGCTCCTCGAGCGCCATGCCTATCTCAACGGGATGCCCATATTCCGCGTATCTGCTGCATACCCAGGCGCATCTGTCCGCAAGCGTGCTCATCGCCTTCAGCGTCTGGTCATAGTCCACGACAGAGGAGGGGAACGCCCATGTATTCGACAAGGGCATGGAGCCAAACCCGCGCGCGATCTTCCCTTCGCGGGTCACCACTTCGCACTCAACATTGAGCAGGTAGCACTCGGTCACTGTCCGCCCCCCAAACTTCATCGGTGCGCGATACTTGTAGTTAACGCGTGACGTCGTGAAATTCTGGATGCGGATGTCCGTCTTCTTCTTGCCTGTCATGTGGTGGAACGCGGTTCGGCCGAGTGCGAGGCACTGTCACGCAGTTCTAGAGAACCGACATCCATTCAACCCGTCTATGCTTATCGCATAACAAAATCTACGATGGCCGGCCCCTTGCGCCGAGGGTGCCGTTCCATTTCGAGCTCCGCGGATTTCGACCTTGCCGATCCCGCATTTGGAACCATCAAGTTACCTATTCGCTCCGGCCCATCCCATCTCAGAAAGTTCGCGCTATGCATCCTGCTTTGCGGGTCGGTGTTGAAGCCGGCCGTTCTCAGGGCCCAGCTCGGTGATCATCCCGAGGAGGGCCCACAGCTCCCGCCCACCGAGGCCGCCAGGCATCCAAAGCCGGCGCCGGCGCTGACGCCGGACCAGGAGCTTCAGACGTTCCGGCTGCCCGCGGGGTTCAAGGTTGAGCTGATGGCCGCCGACCCGATCGTGCAGGATCCGGTTGCCGCGGCCTATGACAGGGAGGGCAACCTCTGGGAGGTCGAGTTTGGCAATTTCAACTCGGGCATGATTAAGCATGTGCCCTCGCTCGCCGCGGGCGTTAAGGAGTCGGATATCCCCACGAGCAAGATCGTGAAGCTCGAGTCGAGCCACCACGACGGCCACTTTGATCGCCGCATCGTCTGGCTTGAGGGCTTGGCCCGCGCGAAGGGCATCATGGTGGTGAGGGACGGGCTGTTGATTTCTGACCCGCCGAACCTCTGGCTCGCACGGGACGTCCATGGAACCGGCCACTGCGACGAGAAGACCCTGCTCCTGGCGAACTATGAGGCCTGGGACGATCCCGAGGAGAGCGGCAGCCTCCTCTGGGGCCGGGACAATGTCATTCACGACATCGATTTCTCCTACGACTACCGCTACCACAATCGGGCGCTGGACCGGATAGCGGTTCCTATTCGCGGCCAGTTCGGGCTGACGCAGGATGACTATGGGCGGCTTTTCTATTGCAGGAGCACCGACCATTCCCGGAGCGACTTCTACTCCAGCGCCTACAGTCTGCGTAACGCGAATGTGCCCGAGGTCTCCTGGGCCAATGTCCAAATCGCCCGGAGCCAGGAAGTCTGGCCGAGCCACCCCAATATCACGAATCGGGGCTATCGGCTGGGAAAGCTTGGCTGGCACATCGACGGGGTGCGCGAGGACGGGACGCTGCTCGAGTTTACGGCGGCGTGCTCGCCGCTGATCTACCGCGGGGCGAATTTCCCGAAGGAGTTCTACGGCAATAATTTCATTCCCGAGCCCGCCGGCAACCTGATCAAGCGCGATCTCCTCCCGGAGTCGAAAGGACGAATCGAGGCGGTCAACGCCTACAGCGGCCAGGAGTTTATGACATCCACGGACAGTAGATTCAGGCCCGTGGCGCTCCTCAATGGCCCGGACGGCTCGATGCTAATCGTGGACATGTATCGCGGAATCCTTGAGGAGTATCATTTCATAACGACCTACCTGCGGGAACAGTCCCTGGCCAGGGGGCTGGAGAAGCCGATGTTTGGCCTGGGTCGCATCTGGAGGGTCACGTACGAGGGAGGGCCGCTGGAGACCCGGCAGCCGGACCTGGACAAGACAGGCGTCATGGAGCTCGCCGCGCTCCTCGGCCACCCGGATTCATGGTGGCGGGACACCGCGCAGCAGGAGATAGTCGAGCGGTCGGATTGGAGCGCCGTGCCGGCCCTCGATGACTTGGCGCTGCATGCGCCCGATCCCGTCACCCGAGTATATGCACTCTGGACCCTCGACGGCCTCGGAGCGTCCAAGCTCAGCGTCTTGGGAAGCGCGCTCACCGATCCGTCGCCGAAGGTCCGCGCCGCGGCCGTGCGCCTTCATGAGCGCTTCCTCAAGGATTCAGAGGCAGCGGCCGCTCTCGCCCAACTCCTGCCCCTTTCCCGCGACCCCGATGCGGAGGTTCTGACGCAGCTGGGCCTCTCGCTTGGTGAAGTCCACAGCCCAGCGGGGCTGGACGCCATGTACCAGCTGCTTGTGACCGCGCAAGATGCCCCCGACCTGCCCTCGGCGATCGCAACAGGCCTCGGCGGGCACGAATTCGAATTCTTTCAGCGGCTCGCCGCCCAGGTGGGGAACGGCGAGCCCCGCCCCGAATTTGTCCCGATGTTCACGATCCTCGCCACGGCGGTCGTGCATGAAGGCGATGAAGCCCACATTCGGCAGCTGGTGGCCGACATCATGGACGAAGGATCCTTCGCGAAGCGGGTCCGATCGGCTATGGCCAAGGGACTGGAACCGCTCATGAGCCCGGATTTCAGGAGGTCCATTGGGGAGGCCAGGCTCGTGAAAGCATCCAGTCTCGCTCCGTTGCTGGCCAGCCGCGACCCGGAGATCGCCACGGAGGCGGGAAAACTTACCGAAAACCTGGCAAAGTCGGAGGAGGCGCGGAAGACGGCGACCCAGTCCGCTCCCCTGTCGCCCGAGGAGAAGGCGAAATACGAGTCCGGGAGGCTTACGTTTCAGATCTGCGCAGGCTGCCACCAAATGGAGGGGACGGGCCTCGGTCACGTGGCGCCCTCGCTTGTCGATTCCCATTGGGTGAGCAGCTATCCCGAGATTGCCATTCGTATCATCCTCTGCGGCAAGGAGGGAACGCCCGGATTCCCGGGGCCAATGCCGCCGATCGGCGGCACGTTCAGCGACGAACAGATCGCGAGCGTCCTTACCTATGTCAGGAACTCATGGGGCCTGCACCTTGGGGCCGTGGACAATGAGACCGTCGAGAAGGTCCGGGCCGCGGTCGGAAACCGTCAGTCGCCGTGGACCGATGCCGAGCTCAGGCGCGTAGAGGGCGCCGTCACCGCACAACGTGAGCATGCGGCCCTGCGCACGCACTAGGGGCGAGCGCGACGTCACGCCTTCTGGCGGCTGATCTCCACGGCCGTACCCAGCCGGGCCGAGAGGTAGATGGCCTCGATGATCGCGACCGCGTTCCTCGCCTCGCGCGAATCGATCAGCGGCGGCCGGCCGAGGCGGATGGACTCGGCGAGGTCGGCGACAAGCAGGCGGTGGCCCTCGACCGCGATCGCCTTTGGATCAGAGGCCCCGCCGCCGATGACCGCGCGTCCACCCAGGGTCACGTCCTCGTCGCCGGGCTGGGGAGCCGCAAATTCCCACTTCAAAATCCGGTCGTCCTCGAGGACCACGGAGCCGCCCTCGCCCCCGACCTCGATCCTCAGGCGTGCGCCGGGAAAGAACGACGTGGCGGCCTCGATCACGCCGAGGGCGCCGGTGGAAAACTCGAGGCAGGCCACCGCCGTGTCCTCCATCTCCATCTTGTGCACAAGAGTACGAACCTGGGCGCTCACCCTCGTGGGCATTCCGACCAGCCACTGAAGCAGGTCCACCGCATGGATCGCCTGGTTCATGAGCGCGCCGCCCCCGTCCAGGCCGCGAGTCCCCTTCCATTTGGAGCCGCTGTAGTATTCCGGGGTGCGCCACCACTTGACATAGGCGCTGCAAAGCGCGAGTTGGCCAAACCTCCCGGAGTCCACCGCGGCCTTCAACCGCTTGGCGCCGGCCCCGAGGCGGCTCTGAAAGACGCCAGCGAGTATCCGCCCGGCCTTGCCAGCCGCCGCTGACATTCGGTCAATGCGCTCCGTCGTGATCTCGAGGGGCTTTTCGCAAAGAACATGCTTCCCAGCCTCGAGCGCCCGGATGGATACCTCGCCGTGGAGACCGCTGGGAACGGTGACACACACGACGTCCACGTCGGGGCGCCTGAGAAGTTCGTCCAGGTCTTCAACCGGTTCGGCGCCAAATTCCGCTGCGAATGCATGGAGCCGCTCCTTGGACCTGCTGTGCACCGCCCGAAGCACGGTACCGGGCGTCGCGGCGATGGCCCGAGCGTGGAACGCCGCAATGGTCCCGGTTCCGACAATTGCAAACCCGATGGTTTTCTTGGGGTCGTTCACGGATGAAAGTAGGAATCGGTCGCTAGCCCTTCTCAGCCCCGCTGGTCCCATAGACAAGGTCAACCTCACCGGCGGGGCCGTCTTCGCCGAGCGTCATACGCGTGAAGGACCGTTGTACTTTGAATCCGTGCCGCTCGATGATCTCCGCCCCGGCGCGATTGGGCATCGGCAGGTCCATGAACAGGGTGCGACCGCGCGCGGCCCGGTAAAACGCACCGAAGAGCCCCTCGGCCGCGGATGAAGTCGAAGCGACCATGGGTCCCAGCTGGATCGCCTCCCGCCCCTGCCTGGCAACCAGGAATCCGGCGACGACACCCGAGCCCTTGGCGACGAAGCAGAGCGCCGGATCACGCCCGGCCAAGGCCGCCAGGACAAAGGCCCGGTCAACACCAAAGGCCCGGGCATCCAACTCGGCGACCTGCCGCATGTCCGCGGCGACCAGGGGCTGCACATCCAGCGAAGGCGCAGGCGGTTTAGCCGTTACGGCGGGCCCGACTCCCTCGAAGCGGGTCACCTCGAAGTCATCGCGAAAGCCCAGCGGGACATAGACCTTCCGTCCCGCTGCGGTGGCATCGAGCCTTATGCTGCGGGTCCCCTTCCCTTTCAGGTAGCGTATCGTGCGCTGCAACAGCTCCCTTCCCAGTCCGAGCCTCCTGTGCTCGGGATGAACGAGGACCATCCCTATCCAGCCCATCGCCTGCCCGTAGCGGACGCACGTGGCCGTCCCGACAAGAAGGCCGTCGGCAAGAGCGGCCAGGCAGCCCCCCGGCTCAAACGCGAGGTATCCGCGCCAGTCCGCCTCCGTCTGGTTCCAGCCCGCGAGTCGCGAGAGATTGCAGGCCCCGGGAACGTCGGAGGCCCCGAGGGCGCGCCATTCAACGTCCATGGCGATCGGGGCCTCCCCTGCCCGGTTCCCCAAGCAGCCGACGGATTGCCTTCTCTCTTGGGGACCAATTTCGGCGCATCCGCAGCATTTAGACTATTCGGTTACTAGAGTGGCAAGTAATTCTGGGTCTTGCTGCTTGCGCGCGCCAGTTTCGACGGCGAGGATGAGGCGTCAAATGCCCCGCGTCCCGATTGGAGCCCTTTGCCTCGCGCCCCTGCTTTGCGTCGCCTGTGCCGGCGCAGCCGACCTGAGAATCGGCATCATCGGCACCGACACCTCGCACACGACCTCGTTCGCGAAGCTCCTGAACGACCCCGGCAACCCCGCGCACGTCCCGGGGGGAATCCTCACCCGGGCATGGAAGGGAGGCAGCCCCGATATCCCCGACAGCGCCAACAGGGTCGAGGGCTTTGCCGCGGAACTCAGCGGAAAATACGGCGTGAAGATATGCGACTCGATAGAGAGCGTGGTGGAGGGTGTCGACGCCGTGATGATCCTGAGCCTCGACGGCCGGCCCCACCTCGAGGAGGCGAGAAGGATATTTCCGTATCACAAGCCGGTCTTCATCGACAAGCCCATGGCCGGAAGCCTTCGCGACGCGATCGAGATCTTCCGGCTCTCCCAGCAGATGCACACGCCCTGCTTCACCGCCTCGAGCGAGCGATTCACCCCCGATATCCCCAAGCTGAGGATGGCTAAGATTGGGCACCTGAACGGAGTGTCCGCGTACGGGCCGGCCGAAATCGAGCCTCATCATCCCGACCTTTTCTGGTACGGCATCCATTCGGTCGAGAAATGCTACGCCCTGATGGGCATGGGCTGCGAAACCGTCGTTCGAACGCACACGGCGGACACGGACGTGGTCACCGGGGTCTGGAATGACGGGCGCGTGGCGACGGTTCGGGGCAACCGCAAGACGGCCTATGCGTTCGGGATCACCGAGTATGGCTCCGAGTCGGTCGTGGTCGGGGACAAGGCGGAGGGGTATGAAGGCCTGGTCGGGGAGATCCTGAAATTCTACGGCACGGGGATAGCGCCTGTCTCGCACGCCGAGACGATCGAGGTGCTCACGTTCATGGTGGCCGCGGACGAGAGCCGGCGGCGGGGAGGGGTTCCGGTCTCCCTGGTGGAGGTTCTCAAGGCAAACGGGGGCGCCGACGGCATCTAGCCCGACCGTAACACACAGGGGTGCCCGCCGCGAATCTGAGATTCCCGCACATGGGGCCCCACGGGCCCTGGGAACCTGCGAGGCAGTTGCATCCCGTAAGTTTTGCCATGCTTTTGTATGCGTGGCTATTCGGACAATGCAGGTTGAATGGTGTATGATCCCGCCGATGCCCGTTTCGAAAAGGAAGCAATGGATTTTCTTTGCAGCGATCCTGGCATTGGGGCTCTCCCCGGCGCTTAGAGCCCAGCTTGGGGACAAGCTGAGCGAGGGGCCGGAGGTGCCCCTCCCGGCAGCGCGAAACTTCGTCCTGGAGCCGCCACTTGCACCCGAGGACGAGCAGCGCACATTCCAGCTTCCGCCGGGGTTCCGCATCGAGCTCATGGCGGCCGAGCCGATGGTTCACGACCCGGTGGCTGCGGCCTACGACAACGACGGCAACCTCTGGGTCGTCGAGATGACGGAATTCAACGAGACGATGATCAAGGAGCAGCCTGCACTGGCCAGGGGCGTCACCTCGGTGCCCCACTCAAAGATCGTGAAGCTGGAGTCCAGCCACCATGACGGGCGCTTCGACCGGCGCACGGAATGGCTGGATCACGGCCTCGTCTACCCTCGCGGCGTGCTGATCACGCACGAGGGACTGCTGATCGCCGATCCCCCGCGCCTTTGGCTCGCAAGGGACATTCACGGCACCGGAAAGTGCGACGACCTGCAGGTCGCCGCTGACAATTACGGCATCCCGGGTGGCGTCGAGGAAAGCGGCAGCCTGCTCTGGGGCCGGGACAACCTGATCCATGACGTCTCCTTTGCCTTCGACTACCGGTACGACCACGGGAAGCTGGATCGGCTTCCCATCCTGGTGCGGGGGCAGTTCGGCATCCATCAGGATGATTTCGGCAGGCTCTTCTACAGCCTCAACAGCGACCAGCTGCGGTGCGACCTGTACGCGCCGGCCTACAACCTTCGCAATCCCCACATAACCGAGCTTCCCTGGGCCGACGTCCAGATCGCAAAGGACCAGGAGGTGTGGCCGAGCCATCCGACGCCGGCCGTGAACCGGGGGTATCACAAAGGGATCTTGGGCATGTCGACCGGTGGGTTGCGGGACGACGGAACGCTTCTTGAATTCACGGCCGCGTGCTCCGCGTTCATCTACCGCGGCGCCAATTTCCCGCAGCGGTTCTACGGCAATGCCTTTGTGCCCGAGCCCTCCGGCAACCTGATCAAGCGCAACCTGCTTCTCGAATCGGAGGGGAACATCAGCGCCGTCAACGCATACAAGGGCCGGGAATTCCTGACATCGACGGACACGAGATTCCGCCCCGTGATGATGGTGAACAACCCGGAGGGCTCCGTGCTGGTCGTCGACATGTACAGGGGACTCCTCGAGGACTACCACTGGGTCACGTCCTACCTGAGCGAGCAGACGATCGGGAGGGGCCTGGACAAGCCGATGTTCGGCCAGGGCCGCCTGTGGAAGATCACCTACGACGGCGGCCCGGTTGAGAAGAAGCAGCCGAGCCTCGGCAAGATGAGTGCCGCGGAGCTCGTGGAGTGCCTGGACCATCCCGACGCGTGGTGGCGGGATGCCGCCCAGCAGGAATTGGTCGAAAGGGGCGGCTCGGAGGCGGTCCCGGCGCTCCAGCATGAGGTCGCCTCGGGACGAACCCTGGCGGGCAAGGTGGCGGCGCTCTGGACGCTGGACGGCCTCGCCGCCACGACGCCGCAGGTCCTTCGCGCGGCGCTGGGCGATCCGTCCGCGAAAGTCCGCTCGGCGGCTGTCAGGCTGCACGAGCGCTGGCTCGGGGGCGCGGGCGAGGACGAGGCGGTGAAGCAGCTTGCCGCGGTCGAGGGCGACCCGGAGCCGGAAGTCGTGGTCCAGCTGGCCCTTAGCCTCGGCCAGGGGCGATCCGACGGCGCGCTTGCCCTGATGCAGCGCATCCTTGCGGACTCGGGCGACCATCCCTTCGTGCCCAGCGCCATCGTCACCGGGCTTCGGGGTCGCGAGCTCGAGTTCTTCGAAGGGCTGGCCCGAGACGCGTCGAAATACGGCCCGAGCCCGGAGATGAAGACGACCCTCCGGCTCCTGGCGACGGCGATCCTGCGCGAAGGCGATGAGAAGAGGCTCCAGGGCCTCGTCTCGGGCATCGGCGACGCGGGCCAGCTTCCCGATTGGTTTCGCGTGGCGGCGCTCGATGGATTCGAGCCGCTGCTGCAGCCGGCATTCCGGCGGTCCATCGGCGCGGCCCATGTCGCGCAGTCGACGGAGCTCGCCGCTCTCAGCTCGAGCTCGAGCCCTGCGGTAAGGTCAAGCGCAGCGTCGCTGTCGGAGCGCCTCGCCAAGGTTGAGCAGGAGATCCGCGAGAAGCAGGTCGCCGTGCGCCCGCTCAACAAGGAGGAGATGGACCTTTACGCGGCGGGCAAGGTCACGTTCCAGGTCTGCGCCGCCTGCCATCAGCTGAACGGAGGCGGCCTGGCGAACGTGGCCCCGTCGCTCATCGACTCCCATTGGGTTGCCGGCAATCCCGAGGTTCTTGTGCGGATCGTCCTGAACGGCAAGGAGGGGACGCCGGGGTTCCCCGGCTCCATGCCCGCGATCGGAGGGAGCTTCTCCGACGAGCAGATTGCGGGCGTCCTGACCTATATCCGCAATTCCTGGGGCCTGCACGAGGGGGCGGTCTCCGTGGCAACCGTAGCAAAATCTCGCAAGGACAACAGGGGCCGCGTCGCGGACTGGACGGACATGCTCCTGCATTCCCTCGAGAGCGACCTGGATGGAAAATGGAAGTAGCCAGGGTGCGCTTGTATTCGCATCCCATGGGCCTTTCCGCGAATTCCAGTTACCCTTGAGGATCCTATCCCCTCGGGACATCGATATGGGTGCCCAAATATTCGACTGATGAACCTGCTATCTCAACTGAAGGCCAAGCGGACTAAGGAACTCAGGATCCCGGTGCCCACAAGGACACTGCTGGCCCTGATCGCTGCTCCTGCGATCCTCGTGCCAGCGCACGCCCAAAACGCGCAGGACAGCATTGTGCAGAACCCCGAGCTTGTCGTCAGCGCGAGGTCCCTGCCCTCCGACGCGGAAGGCGTCACCTCGCTTGACCTGCAGCCCGAGACGGGGCCGTCGGCCGGGCTTTGGGAGACGCTGAGCCGGTCGGTTGCAAACCTTCACCTGGCTGACAGCGGCGCCGGCGCCTACGGCGGCCTCTTCTCGCTGCGGGGCCTGGCCAACACGCCCTATTTCAGCGAGCCGTCGGTCACCGTGTACCTTGCGGACATTCCCCTGCCGAGCAGTTTCACCTATCCCGTGGGCCTGTTCGGCTTCAACTCGGTTTCGGTCTACCGGGGGCCGGAGGGGACGCAGTTTGGGCGCGCGACCGACGGGGGCGTCATCCTGCTGAGCCCCGACTCCGGCGAGCGAGCCGGCGGCGGCGAATTGATGGGCGGATTCGGGAGCTATGATTCCAGGCAGGTTGCGACCACGGTCCACTCGGCGCAGTCCGGAGCCGCCGACGTCGAGGTGGATGCCAACTACAGCGCGAGGAACGGGTACATAACGAACCAGCAAATCGGAGCACGCGTCGACGACCAGGAGAACGAGGACTTTTTCACGCGATTTCGACTGAGGCCGACCAAGGGCGCGGAGCTCTCGTTCGAGATCCTGGGCACGAGGGCCCGCGACGGGGCCCAGCCTCTGGTGCCCATCGGCGGCCCGCTCTTCACCGTCAGGCGCGCAATGGAGGGCGTCACGGACCTGGACAGCTTTGGCGCGGCGCTAAAGGGCTCGTTCCTGCTTCCCGCCTCGGCGGTGCTCACCACGGTCACAAGCTACACGGCATGGAGAATGAACCCCTACGAGAGCTTCCTTGTCCTGCCGCCCCCGCTCCAGAACCAGATCCTGCAGGACCAGAAGCGCTGGAACGAGGAGCTCCAGCTCAAGACCGACCCGAAGGCCAGCCTCAAGGGCGCCATGGGCGTCTGGCTCTCAAAAGGGACGACGGACAACAGCGTCGACCGCGCCATTCCCCACCTATTCCCGATCGAGGTATCCGAATTCGAGGAACGGGACGAGTCGGCGGCGCTCTTCGGCAATGCATCCTATGCGCTGAGCGACTCATGGCAGGTGGTCGCGGGGCTCCGCGCGGAGACCAACGAGAAGGATTTTGTCCGAATCGAGCAGGTGCCCCACCCAGGGCTCACGTACATCGACACGGGCCGCTACGACGCCCTGCTGCCAAAGCTCGCGCTGGACTGGTCATCCACGGCGTCGGGCCACGCCGAGTTCTCGGTCGCAAAGGGGCTGCGGCCCGGCGGCTTCGCCTCCTACACGGACGATCCGTCCCTCATCCCGTTTTCCTCGGAGCACTCGACGGCCTATTCCGCGGGATGGGACACGTCGTTCGCGCAGGGCTCCGCCAATGTCGCGGTCAGGGCCTTCTATGACGAGATCACCAACCTCCAGATCGAGCGCTCCTTCAGCCAAACAGACTATTTCGTGGCGACGGCGCCGCGCGCGCATTCGGTCGGGGCGGAGATCGAGGGCCGTTGGCACCCCTCAGCCCAGTGGACCGTGGCTACGAGCGTCGGCTGGACCTATGTGAGGCTCGACCAGTTCATCGCCCCGGAATCCGGCAAGGATGAGTCCGGGATGACCGCCCCAAACGCGCCCCAGTACAATGCGGACCTGGAACTCACCTTTAGGCCGATCGCGCACTGGTTCGCAGCCGGCCAGCTGACGGCGGTCGGAAGGACCTACTACGACGAGCAGAACTCCTCAAAATACACACAGGGGGCCTATGTGCTTCTCGGGTTGCGCGCGGGGTATGATTCGTCCCGCTGGACGCTGACGCTCTACGGGGAGAACCTCGCCAATAAGGGCTACTACTCGCTGATCATTCCCGGCGTGAACAGCGCCAACCCCGGCGCGCCGAGGGTTTTCGGGGCAAAGGCCTCGGTCCGATTCTGATGGACGCAGGATCCCAGGGGCATTTCGGCCGTGACCGGGGAATCAGCCGCGGGCGGGCTCCCGTGCAATCGCCCTTCCGGAAATCGTCAGGTCATCCCGCCGACTGCCAGAGATCCAGCAGGAGCCTCATGCAGATCCGGCTCGCCTCGTCGCCGCCGGCGGAGAAAGCCTCGCCCGCGGGAAGGTGCAGGAGGTCCTTGTCCAACTCCTTCTTCCGCCAGTGTGTCTCCAGCGAGATGAGCCCGCGGTACCCGGACGCACGGATCTCCTTCAGATGCGGGCCCCAGCCGACGTCGCCGCTCCCGACCGGTGTCGGCCGCGCGAGCGAGCTCCCGCCCGGGGTCGCCACCGCATCCTTGACGTGGATATGAATGATCCTTCCCGCCAGTTTCGAGAAGTCGGCCGTCGCGGGTCCGCCTCCACCAGGGACGTAGAGCACGTTGCAGGGGTCCCAAATCCACCCGGCCGCCGGATGGGCAAACGACCCTTCAAGGCAAAGCATCTCGGCTCCCGATCCCACCCGGCACGAACTCTCGTTCTCCACACCGAGCCTCATGCCGGCCGCCGCCGCAAGCTCCGCCAGGGCCGTGAGATGCGATCCAATGCGATCGGCCACCTGCCTCGACAGCTCCTCCGGGCGCCTCAGGAACGTAAACACGCGCACGAGCCCGCATCCGAGCGCATTGGCGGTTTCCAGGCTCCGCTTGAAGATATCCACATGCTCAAGGATGGAGGCCTTGTCGTCCAATTCGCACTTGAAGACGGGGGTCGCGCATCCGTGGACCTGCCATCCCTCGCCGCCGGCCAGGGCCTTGATCTCCGCCACGTCGCGGCTGGTGAGGTCCTTGAACGCCCGGCCAAACATGCTGCGGAGTTCAAACCCGCCGAGCTGGAAGTCCCGAATGAAGCGGCCGACGACTGCAGGGTCCTGGGAGACCTCGTCGGATATGATGCTGAATCTGGGCTGAGCCATGTTGAGATCGGGACGAACCCGGGGCACACATGTCAACAGGATTGACCCATGCGGACCCCCTTGCCCCATAACCTGGAGCTGCCGAAGCCCGGGACCTCCGGATCCCCAATAAAAAAAACACCATGAAGAAGATCACATCGAGCGCCTGTCTGATCGCCGCGCTGCTTGCCTGCTGCGCCGCCACCGCCTCTCCCCCGACCGTCGTCGACCTCTGGCCCGGAAAGCCGCCGGGGGACTTGCCCGTCCGGGGCGAGGAAAAGACCTTCATCCGCAACTCCACGCTCTACGGGACCGATGTCATCGTCACCAACGTGACCAAGCCGACGCTGACGCTCACCTTCCCTCCCCGGGGAAACAACACCGGCACGGCCGTGGTGATCTGCCCCGGAGGCGGGTACTGGGATCTCTACTGGGAGGGCGAAGGAGAGCAGGTCGCCTCATGGCTCAATTCCGAGGGGATGACAGCCATCATCCTTAAGTACCGCGTGCCGCGCCCGCCGAATGTGCCCGAGGCCGAGGTTCCCGTCGGGCCCCAGATGGACGCCCAGCGCGCCGTGAGCACGGTCCGCAGCAGGGCCGCCGAGTGGGGAATCAACCCGAAGAAGATTGGGATCGTCGGCTTCTCGGTCGGCGGCCACCTCGCGCTCGCAACGGCCACGAACTTCTCAAAGCGCACGTACGAGCGCATCGACGCGATCGACGATTCAAGCAGCAGGCCCGATTTCGCGATCCTGTGCTATTCCGGCTTCCTGAAGAGCAAGGACAAGGACGAGATCCTGCCGAGCATCAGCATCCCCCAGGACACCCCGCCGGTCATGCTGGTCCACTCGACCGACGACACCATGAGCCCGTCTGACCAAAGCGTCATCATGTACCTCGCCCTGAAGAGGGCGGGCGTCCCCGCGGAATTGCATATCTTTGCAAAGGGGGAGCACGACTTCGGGGTCCGCCAGGACGGGAGGCTCCCCTCCAGCTGGCCGCAGCTCTGCATCAACTGGCTCCACGCCTTCAGGTTCCTGGAGGCCCGCCCGTAGCCGCATTCCGGCCCCGGGCCGCCATTCGGAATTGCCACCACCTCCATCCCGCGCATGAATAGCAAGTAACTGGTCATTCACCCATTGTCAGGTCGCGCGGGCCGTGTTTCCGGGCCTACGCCGGTGAGGTGACAGCGCCCCAAGAGCCCACGAACCCCATGACCGCTACCCTGCCCAAGAAATACCCCCTCCGCAGCCTCGGCTTCGGCCTTGCCTGCCTCTTGCCATCCGCCGCCGCGCCCCTCGCCTGGGCAAGCCCCGCGAAGGTCACCTTCACCCAGGCTCCGGCGACGGTCGAGGCCTATGACCTGGTCGAGATCGCGGCGAAGCTTGACGCCCCGGACGCGAAGAACCCGTTCACCGACGCCACGCTCGTCGGGACCTTCTCGAAGGGCGACGGATCCGACAAGCGGGAGGTCGCGGGCTTCTGCGACTCGGAGGACGGAGGTGTCTTCCGGATCCGCTTCATGCCCTCGTCGCCCGGAGACTACAGCTATTCAATCGAGTACCGCCAGGGCTCGTTTGCGGCCTCCCAGTCGGGAACGTTTCATGCGACGGACGGGCACCGCAGCGGCCCGATCCGCGTCGACCCGAAGTTTCCCTGGCATTTCATCTGGGAGGGGACGGGGACGCATTACTTTTTCAACGGGACGACAGCCTACTTCCTGGCGGGATGGAGCGACGAGAACATCATCCGGTACTCGTTGGATCGGCTTCATCGCCTGAAGGTGAACAGGCTTCGCGTGACCATAGCGGGGAGGGAGGACCTCATGTTCGGCGAGCCGGTCATGATAGACGAGAAATTCACCACGTTCCCCACCGCGTGGCCCGCGCTTCACGCGACGCAGATGTTCAATCCCGGCTTTGACTACAGCAGGTTCTACCTGGACTACTGGCGCAAGTTCGAGCGGATGCTCCTCTATGCCCGGGACCGGGACATGATCATCTCGCTCGTCCTGGACATGAACGACAACAAGGTGCACCCCGCCGCGGGAAGCGAGGACGAGCAGAGGTACATCCGCTACGCCATCGCCCGGTTCGGAGCCTATTCGAACATAACCTGGGACATGGGCGACGACCTGGAGAGATTCCGGTCCGACGAGTGGACGCACGATACGGGCACCCTCATCAAGACGTGGGACCCCTACAAGCACCTGGCCACCAGCCATCCGGTGGTCGACACGCACCAGGACCGGACCTCCCCGTGGTTTGACTTCTGCTCCTTCCAGGACTGGAACCGCAGCCAGCACGCCTACATCCTGAAGCAGCGCGCGGCCCAGGAGAAGCTGGGGCGCATCATCCCCCAGACCAACGAGGAGTACGGCTACGAGGACCACTATCCGCTGTGGGCCCCCCAGCCCGACGGTGAATCCGCGGACACGCTGAGGCGGTGCGCCTGGGACATCTACATGGCCGGCGGCTACCAGACCGCGGGCGAGAGCGCGAAGCGCGGAACCAACGTCTGGCCCGACACGGGTGGCGGCTGGCTGAACGGCCGCGGCGACGACACCCAGACCATGTTCATAGGCTACGGCCACATCGTGGAATTCTTCACGAGCTTCGACTGGTGGAGGACGAACCCGCACGACGAGCTGGTCACCGGGGGGGCCTATTGCCTGGCGGAGCCCGGAAAGATCTACGCAATCTACGTGGCAAATAGGCTCGTCGCGGATGGACAGGACAGGCAGAGCACGACCGTCCATCTTGGGCCGGGAACGTATTCGGCCCGCTGGTTCAATGCGACGACCGGGGCCTCGATTCCCCTGCCGGAGGCGAGCGGCCCGGATTGGAAGTCGCCGAGCGCGCCCGATTGGTCGGACTGGGCCATCCTGCTTCTCAGGAAAGGTTGACCGGCAAGGGCTCAGCACTTCGACCCGGAGCCCGCCGCGCCCCAACCCAATCCCCCCATGAAGATCCCACCCGTCGACCTTTCGTCCTGCTGCCGCTCGCTCCTGCTTCTTCTCGCTGCCTGCCAGGCGCCGAGCGTCCAGGCGGCGCCTCTGCGACCGATCACCGCCCCGCTTCGCGCGCTTCCGGCCAACCCCGGTTATTTCACCGATGGCAGCGGCAAAGCCGTATACCTGACGGGCTCCCACACGTGGAACACGCTCCAGGACTGGGGCACCGACGGCGCGGTGCAGCCCACGGATTTCACGGCCTTCGTGAACATGCTCGTCGCCCACAACCACAACTTCACCCTGCTCTGGGCCACCGAGCTGCCCAAATTCCACGGATTGCCCACCCGCGCGGGCCCCTCGCCGGACTTCACGGTGACGCCCCAGCCGTGGCAGAGGGTCGGCCCGGCAAACGCCACCGACGGCAAGCCGCAGTTCGACCTCACGAAGTTCAACCAGGAGTACTTTGATCGCCTTCGCAAGCGCACGGCGGAGCTGAACGCCGCGGGAATCTACGCCGGCATCTATTTGTTCACCGGAGAGTGGCTCAACCTCTTTCGCTGCCCGACCGACGGGTATCCCTTCACGGGGGGCAACAACGTCAACGGGATCGATGACGGCGGCGGAATAGCGTCGGTCACAATGACCGCGCCCAATGCGATCACCGCCGTCCAGGACGCCTACGCGCGGAAGCTCGTGGACACGCTCAACGACCTGCCAAACGTGCTCTGGATCGTCTCCGAGGAGGCCCCGGGCAACACGAGGTGGTGGAATGACCATCTGATCGCCCTTCTCCGCTCGTATGAGTCGGGAAAGCCCCTCCACCATCCGATCGGCTACGGTGTGCGCATAGACCTTGACGACCCGTCGATCGTGAACAGCGACGCGGACTGGATCGCGCCCTTTGCGCGGATAGCCCCGATCGGCAACTCGGGGAGCGGCAAACCCAGGGTCAAGGTCTGCATCAACGACTCGGATCACAGCTATTGGGAGATGTGGAGCGACTCCCCGCGGACGAACCGCCGCTTCTTCTGGACCAATTTCACCTACGGCAACCAGTCCATGTTCATGGATCCCTACACCGTGTACTACCCGCGCGAGAACCGTAACCTCTCCCCGTCGCCGAAGAACGGAATCAGCCCTCAGCCCGACATGCGCTGGGAGAATGTGCGCGCGACGATGGGGTACATCCGGGGATATGCGGAAGCCATGAACCTGGCCGCGATGACCCCGCGCGTCGACCTGTCCGAGACAAGCTATGTCATCGCCAACATGAACCCGGCCAACGCCGAGATCCTCGCCTACAGCCCCTCCGCCGGGTCCTTCGACGTGAACCTGGAAGGGTGCAACGCGAGGTTTGCCGTCGAGTGGATGGATCCCTCGTCCGGGGCCAAGACCCAGGCCGCCGACGTCGTCGGCGGATCAAGGAGTACGTTCACCCCGCCCTTTGACGGCGACTCGGTGCTGTATCTCAAGGCGCACTAGGCGCCGGGTGTGATGCCCGGCGCAAATTGCCTTGATGGGGCATTTCGATTAAGTAACCGTTAGGTTAATGGAATATCTGCCTTCGGAGGGAAGCTTTGGCGCAAAGGGCCCGGCCCCGTGGAGCGACCGCGAGGTCGAGCAATCCCTCTCCGAGCCGACGCCCGGCGCCGTGGACGCGGTCGCCCGGCTCGACGGCGACCACATGGTCCTGGGCGCCTCGGGAAAGATGGGCGTGACCCTCGCCGTGATGATCCGGCGCGCGCTGGATGCCGCCGGCAAGCGGGGCACCCGCGTGACCGGCGTGGCGCGCTTTCGCGACCCTGCCGCGCGCGCGGCGCTCGAGACCTTCGGCGTTGAGACCGTGCAGTGCGACCTCCTCGACTATGAGGCGGTCATGAAGCTCCCCGCCGCGGCCAACCTGCAGTACCTCTCCGGGCAGAAATTCGGGACGGACGGGGCGCCGGAGGAGACATGGATCCAGAACACCGTCGTCCCCTCCAATGTCGCCCGCCGCTTTCGCGACTCGCGCATCGTCGTCTTCTCCACGGGATGCGTGTATCCCCTTTCGCCGATCGACGGCAAGGGCGCGGATGAGGGCAGCCCCCTTGGGTTTCTAGGGGAGTATGCCACGACCTGCATCGGTCGTGAGCGGGTCTTCTCCTATTACTCCCAGAAGTTCGGGATAAAGGCCCTCCTGTTCAGGCTGAACTACTCGGTGGAATTCCGGTATGGCGTCCTCGCCGACATCGGCGATCGCGTCAGGCGGGGGATGCCCGTGGACCTGACTGCCTCGGTGGCAAACGTCATCTGGCAGCGGGACGCCTGCGCCCGCGCCGTGCAGAGCCTCCTCCACGTGGAGTCTCCGCCGCGGATCCTGAACGTCACCGGGGCCGAGAAGCTTGAGATCAAGGCAATCGCCGAGAAGTTCGGGGTGATCTTCGGCCGGAAGCCGGTGTTCCAGGGCACGCCGCAGCCGGCCGTCTGGCACGTGGATTCAGGCCGGTCGGCGAAGCTTTTCGGGCGCACCCTCGTGCCTGTCGACACGATGATCCAGGGGGTGGGCACATACCTGGCGGCGGGCGGACGGCTTCTCGGCAAGCCCACCCATTTTGAGGTCGTGGACGGAAAATTCTGACCCGCCGGGGGTCAATTCGGCAGTCGACCGCGGATTCGCCCAAGCAGCTTCTTCGCGTAGAGGATCGACCGCTCCCTGACGATCTTCACGTCCATGTCCCCAGGGATGCCGAGCTCGGGGATGCTGTTCAGCACGGTGCCCTCCCCGGGATGCAGGATGATCCAGGCGAGGCCCTGGGTGAGCTCCGTCTCCGTGAAGTGCGCGAAAAGGTGGTTGAACACGAGCCTGGCTATCGAGCCCTCCAGCGGGTCCTCGTTGAGATCCGCGACCGTGGCCACGCTCAGCAGGTTTCGTATCGCCTGCACCTTGTCGGCGGCGCGCCCGGGAGGCCACGCCTCCAGTCTCGCGGAGAACGCCCCGAGGCGCGACGGGTCCGACGAGTCCGAGATGCGGCTTGCCGCCTCGGCCACCGGGGTGACGGTGCTTTCATCGGGCGGCAGCCCGCGGTAGTCGATCGAGTCTATTTGGGCGTCCGAGAGCACCGGCGCAGCGACCGGGCCCTGCTGGGCCCCGCGCCACTTCCCGCCGGCCAACGAGGCCGTCCCCACCAGCGCCCAGGGCACCAGGGCGCAGATGACCCAGGCCCGCGTGTTCCGGGCGGGACGGTGGCCCGGGTCCCATCGAAACAACTTTGCCCCGGCCAGGCCCGCCGCCGCCCCGATGGCCAGCAACGCCAGCAGGTTGAACGCGAGGCCGACCCTCCCGGGGTCCCCGCCGTATCCCATCTGGAGCGCCCCGACCGCGTACTCGCCGGGCAGGAAGCCCGCCACCGCGCGGGCCCATTCGGGAAGCGCGTCGAGGGGGACTCCCACGCCCCCTATCATGATCAGGGGCAGGAAGACGCACTGCCCGAGCGCCTGGACCGCGGGAACATCATTGGACAGCGCCGCGACCAGGAGGCCGAGACCGAGGAAGGCGAACGCCGCGAAGCCGTAGCCGAGCGCAAAGAGCCCCGGGTGCGACGGAAGGGGCGTGCCGTAGGCCAGCCTCGCGAGAAGGATCTGGAGGAGCGCCGCTGAGGCGATGAGCACAAACCTGGCCGTCAGCGTGCTCGCCACGATCGGGACCGCGGCCCCCGGAAGCAGGCGAAAGCGGCGCCACAGGCCCCGCTCGCGCTCGGCGACCATCGCCGTCGGCATGCCGAAGCACGCGCCCCCGAGAATGCTTATCGTGATGAGCTGGCTCATCTGGTGGAGAAGCGGCGGGTTCCCCCCCCGGAAGACCGCGCCAAAGGCGACGACAAAGAAGATTGGCACGGCGAAGCCGTAGACAAGCGCCTGCCGGCTCGCGAAGTTGAGGCGCAGCGAGAGCTGGAGGTGATAGAGGTATCCGCGGAGCATGGTGGACCTATCTCCTGCCCTCCCCCGTCAGCTCGTGAAAGACGTCGTCGAGGGTGGGCCTGAACACCTGCAGGTCCTGCAGCTCCGCCCCGCGCGACTCCACCAGCGCGGCCAGGGCGGCGACGGTCCGGCTCACCGCGGATGTCCCGATCCTCCATGCCGGGCCCTCGGCGGCCGAGCTCACAACCCCCGGAAGGGCGCCGACGTCGGGCGCAGCGAGGTTGGGGCGGGTCCGCACGAGGATGCTCGAGGGCGAACGGCTCCTCGCTATCAGGGCCTCCGGCTCACCGAGGGCGACGACGACGCCGCGGTCTATGATGGCGATCCGGTCACACAGGCTGCGCGCCTCCTCGAGGAGGTGCGTCGAGAAGACGATCGTGCAGCCCGCGGATCGCTGCGCCGCGATCAGCTCGTGAAGGTCGCGCCTGGAGGGCGGGTCGAGCCCGGCGGTCGGCTCGTCCAGCACCACGATCTCGGGCTCGTTGACGAATGCCATGGCCAATGCCAGGCGCTGCCGTTGGCCACCCGAGAGGGTCGAGTACCGCGCGTCGGCCTTCTCCCCGAGGCGAAACCGCCCGATAAGATCTTCGGGCCGCGCCGCGCGCCGGTAGAACGAAGCGCAGAGGCCCAGGGCCTGGCGCGGGGTCATCGCGTCGGGCAGGCCGGATGCCTGCAGCTGGGCGCCGACTATGGCCCTTATCTCCGAGGTCCTCTGGCGGACATCCATCCCACGGACGAGCACCGATCCCGAGTCGGGCGAGCACAGGCCCAGGACGCACTCAAGCGTCGTGCTCTTCCCGGCGCCGTTGGGGCCGATCAGGCCGAATATCTCCCCCGCCGTCACCTCGAACGAGACATCCCGGACCGCCTGTACGGAGTCGTAGCGCTTAGCGAGCTCCCGAACCGAGAGCGCAACCTCTGCCATAGGCGTCTATCTGAGACCGATCGCCGCGCGTCGCGAGCACAGAATGTCCCTGGGGCGGGCCGTCGGGAAGCAGGTCACTGGACGCCCACCTGGGGCTGGTCCTGGCCCGTTCCGACGCTGTCCCCGGTCGGGGGCGGCCACGGAAACGGGCGCGCGGAGCCGTCGAGAAGCCGGTTTGCCGTGTAGCAGACCAGGGGATTGAGGATCGGCGTGCCGTCGGACGCGGCCAGGTGATCCATCGTGAACTCATAGATGTCCCCGGCCTGCAGGACATCCACGTCGAAGGCGACCTTCAGGCCGTCCGGGGAGCGCACCATGTGGCTGATGCCGACGCTGTGGACGTCCGTGCGGGGCGAGCCGTACGCCGCATGGTAGAGGTAGTAGTAGCGCCGAATCGAAAAGGCCTCGGGATGCGCCGTGATCGCGGGATCCACCGGCTTCGTGAAGGTGAACTCAAAGCCCGTAGCCGTGAGGTGGACGAAGAGCACGTCCATGGGCGCCTCGCCCTTCCACGCCAGCTTCTGGATTCCCTCGTCGGCGGGCCAGCCCAGCCGCCGCTGGCTCTGTCCCACCCAGAGCGATCCGTCGGGGGCGAAGGCGAGGCGGATGTTGCCGGACCTGAGGGGAGCCCCGTCATAGAAGGGCGCCACCGCGCCCTGGAAATGGCCCGCGACCTCCTCGGGCATCACGCGCACGATCCTCGGCACGTTGAACTCGGCCACGAATATCTGTCCCGCGTAGGGGCCGAACTTGCCCTGGGTCGTGTCCGTCGCCGGCTGCCCCGGCGAATTGGCGATGATGCCGTGCGGGAAAAGGACCGCCGTGTCGCTGCGCATCTCGTCGAGCTGCAGCAGGGACGGAGGGCTCTGCCAGTCCGGGCGCCACACGAGGCCGGCGGGATGGCCGTAGAAGCCGCCCTGCATGATCCTGTGCAGCGGGCTGGTCCCGATCCAGTCCCCCTGGTTGTCGGTCACGAGCAGCTGGTCGTTGGCGCCCATCGCTATCCCGTTGGGCTGGCGCAGCCCGCACGCGACCGGGACCATCTCCCCGGCGGGCGTCACCTCCACCACCCATCCCCGGTAGGGAACCCCGGAGAACTCCGCATGCTTGCCGAAGGCCGGCACGGCCGGAACAGACTTTCCCCGGATCTCGTAGCGCAGCTTCCCGGCGCCGGAGTCGGAGCCGAGCGCCACGAACAGGTTCCCCTTGGAGTCGGCGGCGGGGCCGTAGGCGAACTCGTCGTAGTTCCCGGACAGGCCCCAGGCGTCGCTGACGCACTCGTAGCGGTCCGCCACGCCGCTCCCCGTGGAGTCGACCAGCCGGGTGAGCTCCGGCCTCTGGCAGACCAGGATCTCCCTGGCGCTGATGGCCAGCAGCCCCATCGGGGTGTGCAGGCCCTCGGCGAACCGGGCCCAGTGGCGGCCGGCCGGGTCGTAGAAATACACCTCACCGTGGTCGAATGCGGCCACAAGTCGCCCGTCGGGGAGGAAGGTGAGGGCGTCGCAGGACGGCCCAACCCCCGCGGGCGTGGCTATGTCCTCCACGGAATAGTAGCGCGCATGCGCGCTCGGGGCCGAAAGGCCCCTTGTTGCCGTGGCCCCGAGATACAGAGCGGCGATTGCCGCGGCCGCCGTCGCGAGGCCCCGGGGGCACTTCCTGGAAATTGCGGCGTTCGGCGTCATCGGGAAATCAGACCGCCCTGGAGGGCCTCTCGGCGGTAGATCGCCTTCACCTCGGGCGCGCCCACGGCCCTGTCGTAGATCCGGACCTCGTCAAGGAGGCCGGTGAGGTAGCGCTCGCCCTCGGAGCCGATCTCGAAGTCCGGCCCGGAGGCCGGCAGCTTCAGGCCCGCGTCGCCGCGCTCGGCGCCGTCCACGAAGAGCTGCGCCCCCGATCCGGCCTTCGGAAACACCACGGCGATGTGGTGCCAGGCTCCGTCGCGCACCGGGCACTGGACCACGAACGACGGCCCCGCGGAGAAGATCGGCGCAAAGGCGCCGGGCTCCTGCCCGCCAACCTTGGCCCAGGCCATCAGCGTCCCGCCCCCGGCCAGATCGGACGGCTTGATGCCCGTATCGAGGACCTGCTTCTTCTTCTCGCCCCCGCCCGGCGTGAAGGCGCGGCCCACGACCCCGGGCTCGGGCTCCACCTCATTGGACCAAAGGGCGTCGTTCATGCTCCAATATCCGAGCGGCTCGAGCTTCGGGCGCTCGGTCAGGGTGACGGTGAAGCTCTTTGCCTCCTCGGGGGAAAGAGCCAGGGTGCCCCCGCTCCATTTGCCGGCCGAGGAGCTCGGCGAGGCTCCCGCCTCCGGGTCGAACACGAGATAGACCTGCCCCGGGGCCGATGGGATGCCGAATGAAATCTTGAGCCCGCCGCCCCCGGCCAGGGGCTGGACGAGCTCGCTCATCTCCACCCCGTCCAGTGAGTACAGGAACTCCGGATAGCCGTTCACCAGGTTGTAGCCGCGCCAGCGGGGCTCCGGGATGTGCTCCGGGCTGCCAAGGCGGATCCACGGCGCCGCGGGCGCGCGGTAGAAGACCCGGCCCACGACCTTGCCCCAGAGGTAGCCCTTGCCGGCCCAATGGTCGGTGTTGTCCACGAAGCCGCCCCTCCAGGCGTACCTCAGGCGGCAGGCCGTCGCGTCAAAGCAGTACGACTGGCCGCCCGGCAGGCCGACCGCGATGCACGCCGGGCCGCAGTCCGGAAGAAAGGTCCTGCTGACCACCGGCCTGTCCCCCACGGTCAGCAGGCCGTCCTTCGCCGCAAATGCAGGCGAAAGCGAGGGGGGGATGTTCTTGTCGGTCTCGATCGGGGGCATCTCCCCGTGGGTCACGTACATCGCGCCGTACATCAGGAACCCGTGCCCAGGAAACGTGCAGACATAGGGATATATCCCCTCCTTCGCGGGGGCCGTGAATATGAGAGTCGTCGTCGAGGAGGGGTTGAGGGCGCGCGTGGACCAGAGTATCTCCTTCATGTCGGGCACATAGTTGCGCCCGGGACCCTCCGCCCCGAGGCCCAGGGCCGCCGTGACGACCTTGAGCCGCTCGCCGGGCTCGGTGATCACGAAGTTGTGGATCATCTCGTCCCCGTTGTGGAAGACCACCGACACCCGGTCGCCGGGGGCGACGGCGAACCGGGCCGGGTCGAATTTAAGGCCCGGCGCCACGCTCACGTCCACCTCCACCTCGGCGCCCCTTGAGGCAGCGGCCAATGCCAGCGCGGCAAGCAGGGTGTATCGACGACGCATCGTCCTCTTAGTAACCGAACGGATATCCTGCACAACAATTCTTTTCCGGTTATGACCGCATTGGGGTGCCGCTCAGACGGGGGCCGAGTGCAGAATCCCAAGGAAAGCGCTGGCGCCCAGATCCAGCTCCCTTTCGCCGATGAATTCATCCCTGGTGTGCGCCTGGTGGATGCTGCCCGGGCCAAAGGCCACCGCGGGGATCCCGTGCGCGCTGAAGACGTTGGCGTCGCAGAACCAGTCGGCGGTCGCCCACCCGCTCCCTGCCCGGCGAACCCGCCTCGCCCACTCCCCCGCCCGGTCCGCGACAAACGAGGGGCGGTTGCAGACAATTTCCATGCTGGCCGAGCGGGCATGCGCCGAGATCGCCGCGCGCAGCCTCTTGAGGACGGCGTCCCCCGTGCACGAAGGGTGGGTGCGGAAATCCAGGCCAATCGTGCATTTGTCCGGCACGATGTTCAGTTCGCCGCCCCCGGCGATGTTTCCCAGGTTGACGGTTGCCCGGCCCAGGACCGGGTGCTCGCTCGAGGCCAGCCACCGGGACATGCCGCCGCGGATCTCCGAGATGAGCGGCATGAGCCCGTAGATGGCGTTCACGCCCCTCTGGGGGGCGGACCCATGGGCGGCGCGCCCCACGAGCGTGACCTTGACCCGAAGGACGCCCTTGGCCGCCGTCACCACCTTCAGGTCCGTCGGCTCCAGCGCTATCGCGAAGTCCGCCTTGAGTCCCCCCCTGCACAGGGACTCCGCGCCCAGGCTTCCCTGTTCCTCGCCGGCGGTCGCCGCCACGATCCACCTCACGCTCGTGCGCCTGCGCTCCGCCGATCGCGACCAGCGGTCCAACGCCGCAAAAAGCGCCGCGGTGGGGCCCTTCGTGTCGCAGGACCCCCTTCCGAACAACCGGCCCCCCTTGGCGGTGAGCTTGAAGGGTGGAACGGTCATCCCGCCCACGCCGACCGTGTCCAGGTGGGGGGCGAACACGACCGTCTTCGCCGGCTTCCCGACCGTGTCGAAGACGGCGACCACGTTGGGGCGGCCCGGGCCGAGGTCCCGCGTCTCCACGTGGGCGCCGAGCTTACCCAGGTAGCGGGCCACCCAGGAACCCATGAGCGCCTCCCCCTGCCTCGTGCCGCCGGAGAAGGCGTCGGGATGAACGCTCGGGAGGGAGACCAGTTCCGAGAGAATGCTTCTCGCAGGCTTGGGATTCAACGGAGTGCCACGGGGCGCGGAAGAGACTGCCTCTCGGGGACCAGACCCACCAGAAAAACCTTACGGGCGTGGGGCCGGACCGCCCCTGACCTTGTCCTGCAGCATGCGCGAGCGCTCGGTGTCGTCATCCGGCTCGGGATAACCGAACGACCGAAACATCTCCCCGATCGACGTCTTCGGGTCATTGGACCAGAAAATTCCGGCATCCTCGCCGTTGTAGTAGGTGTACCCCACCTTGTCCCCGTACTTGCCCTTCAGGGACGCCCCGCCGTCGAGCCCGCTTTCCCAGCCCGTGATGGCGTAGGAAAGGTCAATCTGGTGGACCAACACCTCCCCTTCCTGGGTCGCCTGCGCATCGATCATCCCGAGCGGATTGTAGACCGCGGCGTGGTCCCTGGGCGTGGCGCTGACGACATAGTACCTATGCTGAAGCGCGTACATCGAGGGACGCGAGGTCTGCGGCGTCTCGGACGGGAAGGCTACGATCTCGGCGCCCGCCTTCGCCAGCGCCTCCCATCCCTCCGGGTAGAAGACATCGTAGCAGATCTCGACCCCGACCTTCCCGAAGTCGCAGTTGAACACCGGGTAGCTGCTGCCCGGCGTCACGCCCCCCTCGAGGTCCGCGTACTTTAGGTCGGTGCACGGGTGCACCTTGCGGTACATTCCGGCCACATGGCCCTCGCGGTCGACCAGGACCGCCGCATTGCTGTAACGGGCGGGCTCGCCCTCCTCCCTGAGGACGATGGGGACGATGAGGTAGCACCCATGCTTCCTCGCGCAGGCCTCGATCCGGTCGGAGATCTCGCCAAAGCGCACCGCCTGCTTCTCCAGTACCTCGGACGGCCGCGACATGAAGTACTCCACGAACACCGCGAGGTCCAGTTTCTTGCCGGGATACTTGGTCGAGGCCTGCGACTCCATCGCGTCGACGATCTCGTCCATCCGCTGGAATCGCTGCTCCAGGGTCAGCTTGAGTATCATGTCATAGCCGCTGACCTCCGTGCCGACCAGGACCTTTCGGGGAAGCCCGTCGCGACGGGCCGCCACCGTCTCGACGACCGGCACCTGGGATACCTCCGTGGCCCCGCGGACCACACTGGGGGTCACGCCGCCAAGCCACAGCAGGAGCGCGGATGCTGCTGCGAGACCACGGGCCTGACGATTGCGTGCGAAATCAGTTCTCATGCTCATGGATGCCTTCTTTGGGGGAAAATGGCGTTGGCCGCGCGAAACAGTAAAGTGTCTTGCCCGGCAAGCCTAGGGAGTGTTTTGACTTGCGGCGGCGATTCTGAGTATCCTGTTCAGTTACTTCCGACGGTCAAATGGAATTGCCGCCGGGCCTGAACCTTTCCGCCCTCTTATAATCGACTAAACCGTTCGTCATGCCATTTAGCTGCCGAGAGCACTTGTTGAGGGGACAGGCCATTCCGGCGCTGCCGCTGGCCCTCACGTCAAAGAGGAGGTGGGATGAGCGAAGCCAGACCGCCCTATTGCGGTACTACATCGAGGCGGGCGCCGGCGGCCTGGCGGTCGGCGTCCACTCGACGCAGTTCGCGATCCGCGACCCGAAAATAGCGCTCTTCGAGCCCGTCCTTGCGCTCGCCGCCGACGTGGCCCGGACATGGCCGGGGCGCAAGTCCCCGCTGTGCCTCATTGCCGGTCTCTGCGGGTTGACGAGGCAGGCCCGCCGCGAGGCCCAGCTGGCCCGGAGCCTGGGCTACCACGCGGGACTGCTCAGCCTTGGCGCCCTCGCCGGAAAATCGGAGACCGAGATCATCCGGCACTGCCGGGAGGTCTCGAAGGATATCAGCCTGGTGGGGTTCTATCTCCAGCCCGCGGCAGGGGGAATCCTCTTGAGCCGGGAATTCTGGAAGCGGTTTTGCGGCATTGAAAACGTCGTCGCGATCAAGATGGCGCCCTTCAACCGGTACCGGACGCTCGACGTCGTCCGGTCTGTCATAGAGGAGGGACGGGACGACATCGCGCTCTACACGGGCAACGACGACAACATCGTGCCCGATCTGCTCACGCCGTTCACGTTCAACGGCCGCACCCGCTTCATTGACGGAGGCCTCCTCGGCCACTGGGGAGTCTGGACGTCGTGCGCCGTCAAGTTGCTCGCCCAGGCCAAGGCCGAGCGCAAGAAGCGGCTCATAGGCCGCCGTTGGCTCGACATCGGCACCTCGGTCACCGACGCCAACGCGGCGATCTTTGACCCCGTCAACGGCTTTGCCGGCTGCATACCGGGAATCCACGAGGTCCTGCGGCGCCAGGGCCTGCTCCAGAGCATAGCCTGCCTCGACCCCGAAGAGGGGCTGTCGAGGGGGCAGTCCCAGGCGATCAGCCGCGTGACAAGTCTCTATCCCTGGATGACCGACGATGATTTCGTGGCCCGGAACCTTGCCCGGTGGCGCGCATGACGGCGCCTCGACGTGTTCCGTGCGAGGCGGGAGCTTTCTTCTTGCCTCTGCGGTGTGTAAACTAGCTAGTTACTTTCGAACTTTGCCCCCGCAGGAAGCCCGTCCCCCATGGCCGCAATCCCCGTTCCGACACCGACCCATAGGCCCCCCGGGCGGCCGGATTTCGCCGGTGAGGACATGGCGCGCCAATCTCCCCATATTCTCATTTGAACGCCCCCGCGGCTGACGTCACATCCAACCCCAATCGATGACACAAACCCAAAGGGAAATTAAGCGCGCGATGTACGCCACCCTGCTGGCGGCCTTCCTGGGCTGGATGTTTGACGGCCTCGAGATGGGAATATTCCCGCTCGTCGCCCGCCCGGCGCTCCAGGAGTTCCAGATGGCCACCGGGACCGTGAGCGAGCAGTTCGTCCAGCACTGGATGGGCATAATAACGGCCTCGTTCCTGATAGGCGCGGCCGTGGGAGGGCTCGCGTTTGGCTGGCTCGGCGACCGGATCGGGCGCGTGCGGGCGATGACTCTGAGCGTCCTGGTCTATTCCATCTTCACCGGATTGAAGTACTTCGCACACAGCCCGTTCGACCTCGCCTTCCTCCGGTTCATCTCGGCGCTCGGGATGGGCGGCGAGTGGTCGCTTGGCGTCGCGCTTGTGATGGAGTCGTGGCCGGAGAACAAGCGCCCCCTCATGGCCGGGCTCATAGGATTCTCCTCGAACCTGGGCTTCGCCCTGATCGCGGTCATCGGGATCTTCTTCCAGACCACGGTGCATTCCTGGCGCTGGGTCATGCTCGTGGGGTCGTCCCCGGCCCTTCTGGCGCTTGCGATTGTCTGGTTCGTGCCCGAGTCCGAGCGCTGGAAGCATTCGGTCAGGACCGAGGGCCCGGCCAAGCCGGTGAGGGAGATATTCGGCCCGAAGCTGCTCAGGACCACACTCCTTGGAATCCTGATCGCCTCCATCCCCCTTATCGTCACGTGGGGGATCGTTCTTTGGATTCCCCTCTGGGCCGACCAGATGACCGGCGGAACCATGCCGCGCGTGAAGGCCTACAGCCTGCTCTCCATCTCGGTGGGGGCTATGACGGGCGCGCTGATCGCCCCCCTGTTCGGCTCCAAGATTGGGCGCCGGCCCGTCTACGTCACCCTCTGCCTAGGCTCTTTCGTGAGCTGCACCCTACTCTTCACCGTCTTCCGCACCTATAGCCCCGCATTTCTGCTCGTGGCGGGGCTGGCGGGGTGCTTCACGTCGTCCTTCTACGGATGGATGCCCCAGTACCTCCCGGAGCTTTTCCCGACCCGGGTGCGCGCGACCGGCCAAGGCGTCTGCTACAATTTCGGCCGGATCCTCACGGCGATCTGCGCCTGGAAGATGGGCAGCTTCATGGCGCTTTTCGGAAACAGCTACGCGAACGCGGGCGAGACCGTCGCGTACATCTACGTCGTGGGTATCGTGGCGATCTGGTTCCTGCCCGAGACCTTCGGCAAGCCGCTTCCAACCTAGCGGCACCGGCGCCCTAGCGCCCCGAGGAGTTCACGACGCCCTGGGTGCGCTTCCACGCGACGGGCGCGGTGCCCGTGATGCGCTTGAAGGCGCGGCTGAACGTGAAGGGATCCGAGAAGCCGAGGCCAAGGCCGACCGATTTGACGCTCGAGTCGGGCTCGCGGAGCATGCGCTGGGCGAGCTCGATCCGCTCGGCCTTGATGAAGCGCCCGAGGGATATGCCGGTCTGGGAATGGTAAAGTGACGTCAGGTAGTTGGGCGACATGTGGACCGCCTTCGCCACGTCCGCCAGGGCCAGCGGCTGGCCGGAATGGATCCGTACAAAATCCGTGATCTTGCGCGCCAGCTCCGCGCGGGCGTCATAGGGGGTCTCCCCACCCTTCAGGATCTGCCTGTACAGCTCCACCGCGACCGACAACATCGCCTCGCGAAGCGCCTCCACGGACGGGCTTCTGTGGATGGAGCCGGCCGCAATCTCGCGGAGCACGTCGATGCGCTCCTTTCCGTAGGTGCTGAGCGAGGTCAGCCGTATGACGTACTCGACATCGTACCCCTTCTTGGCCGTGTACCGGCGCACATGCAGCATCGGGTCGACGTCATTGAGGACCCACCATGCCAGGCGGTAGCCGACATTGCTCTTGAAGACCGTCTCCGCGTGGTGGACGCCGCTCGCCAGCACAACGACGTCACCGGGCTCGAGCTCCGATGTCTGGTGCTTGAAGCTCAGGCAGCACCGGCCTGTGAGCAGCTGGCAGTACTCATGGTGCGGGTGCATGTCGTTCTCATGGTAGAGCAACTGGCTGAAGCGGGCGCGCCTGCGCATGGCACAGGGGCTACCGCCCTCCCACGCACCCATCAGTCGCGACGCATCGAGCCGCGCAAGGCCGGAAACCAGCTCCTGTCCTAGGAAATCAGCCAGCGACATGTCTCCATTCAAGAGGTTGCCGCCAATAAAGCAACACCCTGGCGGGTGGCCGGATCCGGGGTTCAGGAAGCCGTGCTGGACTGCTCATTTTCTTGAGCCGGAACGACAACGTCGTCCTCGAGCTTGTCGTACCAGTTGAACTTAAGGAACGTGATGGTGACCGCAAAAACCGCGAAGCTGGGCCAGAAGTAGTGCCAGTTTCTCGTCACAATGTAGATCGGGGTTGTGAAGATGCTCAGCTGCCAGACGATGCCCACGACGATGTTCACCCAGTTGCGCGCGCAGTCCCGGTTCGGCTGGAAGCTCGGGTCGCTCTTGATGACCAGGTCGCGTATCCTGTCCCAGGCACCCCAGGGCCTGACATTCTTGTAGAACTTGATAAGCGTGGCGTCGTCCTCCGGCTTGGTGCACAGCGTGCCGATGATGCTGCTGACTGCCGAGACCGTGAAGATCGCCGGGAAGGTGTAGAGCATGTTGACGTTCTCGCCGAATATCCTGCGGGCAAAGACCGGGACTATCATCGCGCTTCCGATCCCCGACACCATGCCCCAGAAGTAGCCGTAGCCGTTGAAGCGCCACCAGTACCACTTGAGGACGTTCGCAACCACGAAGCCGCTGTAGAGCGCACCGACAAGCCACATCATCACGTCCGTGATGCGGGTCGTCATCAGGCCTAGCGCAATCCCCATCGCTAGGACGACGAACGAGGCAACGCGGGAGAGGTTCACCGCGGAGCGCCCGGAGACGCCGGGGTCGATGAAGCGCTTGTAGATGTCGTTGACCAGGTAGGCGGGAGCGGCGTTCAGGGTGGCTGCGAAGTTTGACATGAACGCCGCCATGAACCCGGCCAGCACGATTCCCAGCAGCCCCACGGGCACGTACCGGCTCAGGACCATCGGAAGGATCTTCTCGAAGTCCGGCGTCTCCATGGAACGCAGCTCGGGCATGCAGAAGCCGAGCGCCAGGACGACAATGCCGGTGCCCATCAGGTACGCGGGAAACCACATGACGAGGTTGACCATGGCGCTCATGAGGCACGCCTCCCTCGGGGTCTTCGTCGCAAGGATCCTCTGCATGTCGTAGTTCGGCGCCGGGCCCGCCAGGCTGGCGAGCACGCCCTTCAGGGTCATGAACAGGAAGATGATCATGAAGAACTCGTTGCCGTCGTGCTGTATCGTCTTGTTCGCCGAGTCCATGATCCCGGTCCAGTCCAAGCCGAGCCTCCACCCAAAGAAGGGATTCATCCACCCGGGGGGAATCGAGCTCTGGATCATCGCGGGCGAAACCCTCCACATGGCGATCGCGCCGATCGACACCGCGCTGATGACCAGGATTGTGTACTGGGTCACCTCGGTGATGACGACGCTGACCATCCCCCCCTTGATCGCGTAGAGGGAGGTGACGCCCATGATCAGGACGGCGTAGATGTTCTCGTCGCTCAGCAGGCCCGTGGAGTTCCCCGTGAAATGCCAGGGCAGCATGACGACAAGGAACTTGCCAATTCCCTTGAAGCAGTAGGCCAGTAGACCGACGACGTTCACGAGGGCAAACAGGACGACGCTCAGGTGCGCGAGGTTGGCCCCCGTGGCCTTGCCGAAGCGGGTCTGGATCCACTCGGCGCCCGTCATGACGTTTGAGCGGCGCGTCCAGGCGCTCATGTAGACCATGAGGAAGATCTGGTTGAACACGGGCCACACGAACGGGAGCCACATGCCCTTCACGCCGTAGATGAAGAGGATGTACGTGAGCCACATCGTGCCGCTGACGTCGAACATCCCCGACGCGTTCGAGATGCCGAGCAGGTACCAAGGGAGCGAGCGGCCCCCCAGGAAGTAGGAGCCCATGTTCTTGGCTCCCCGCCGCGACACCAGGAGGCCCAGGGTTATCATGGCCGCGAAATAAACGACGACGATCGCGATGTCTATCGTGTGGAGTTTCATGTCGCTTCGCGAATGCCCTCCCCGGTCGACGGCGAAATTGTCCTGCGTTCACGGACCGCCTTATTACGGAGGGGGTTCTGGGGTGGGGAGAAAGCCATGTCGAGGGGTCCTTGGGGCTCAGCGAACGCGGGCCTTGGCGGGAGGGTGTCTCACCGTGGCGCCCACATGGCGGCCCACGGCCGTCACGGTGTCCACCCAAATGTCCGGGCGCCGCCCGAAATGCGAGCAGAGGTCGCGCAGCGCGCTCGCCGAGGTCGTCTGCCTCGCGCGCACGTCGCCCACCTCGTGGCCCATGAGAATAAGCCAGCACCCGTCGGCCACCGCGGCGTCGAGCGTCTCCCGCAGCTCCCCGTACGCCTTGTTGTCAAACTTGATGGAGGGGACCTGCG
Organism: uncultured Opitutaceae bacterium; assembly: GCA_964509885.1. Lineage (GTDB taxonomy): Bacteria > Verrucomicrobiota > Verrucomicrobiia > Opitutales > Opitutaceae > Palsa-1447. The sequence goes on from CAZDZL010000010.1 coordinate 67,679, forward strand.
CGAGGTCGCAGATCAAGGGGTTCGCGTAGGTCTCGCTGAAACCGGCCTGGCCGACGGTGAAGAGCTTCGCCACCAGGGGAACGTAGCTCTTCAGGCGGGTTCCCCGGCCGACGAAGTTCTGGCCGCAGCAGTAGGCGTAGCTGGTGGGCTCGACGCCCAGGGCCACGCGCAGCAGCCTGTTCGCCGCCCGCAGCTCCCTCTCCATGCGGGCCAGGGTGTAGCGCTCCAGCATCGTCTCCTGGGTCTGCCAGTCAAAGTTGCCCGTGCACGGGTGGTTTAGGCTATGGTTGCCGATCTCGTGCCCGTTGGCCGCGGCCCTGCGCCACTTCGAGAGGCGAGCCCCCATGTTCCTCGGCAGGACATAGAAGGTGCCCTTGATCCCGAAGCGGTCCAGGATCGGAACCCCCACATCTACCTGCGAGGGCCTCGCGTCGTCCCATGTCAGGCTGACCGCGGCGCGCTTTCCCTCGGGCCAGCAGAACGTCCTGGGTCTGGATTCTTTCACGTTGCCTGCGGTAAAAGGGGAAGGGATGGCAGGGGCTGCAAGGCGGGCTTCGCTACCGCAGGCGGGCCGGGATGGGAGGGTGCTTCACCGTGGCCGCTATGTGGCGGCCCACGGCGGTCACCGTGTCCGTCCAGATGTCGGCGCGCCGCCTGAGGTAGGCGCAGAGCTTCTCAAGCGCCTTCGCCGACACGGTCTGCTTGACGCGGCCGTCACCGACCTCGTGGCCGGTCACGACGAGCCAGCATCGGTCGACCATCGCCTTCTCGACCAGATCGCGAAGTTGCTCAAACGTCTGCCCGTCGAAGTCCATCGAAGGCACCTGGGCCAGGTCGCACCGCTCGGGGCTGGCGTACGTCTCGCTGAACCCGGCGCGGCCGACCTCGAAGTGCTTTGCCACAACCGGGATGTAGCTCCTCAGCGTGGTGCCGCGGCCGACGTAGGTCTGGGCGCACGGGTAGGCAAAGCTTGTCGGCTTCACCCCCACGGTCGCGCTCAGGACCCTGTTGGCCTCGAGGATCTCCTTCTCCATCCTGCCGAGGGTGTAGTTCTCCAGCATCGTCTCCGGCGTCTGCCAGCCGATGAAGTTTCCCATGCACGGATGCTTGATCGTGTGGTTTCCGATCTCGTGGCCGCGGACCGCCGCCGCGCGCCACATCTTGAGCTCCCGCCCCATGTTGCGGGGAAGCGCGTAGAAGGTGCCCCTGATCCCGAACTCGTCCAGGATGGGCACCCCGATCCTGACGGACGAGGGCCTCGCGTCATCCCAGCACAGGCTCACGGCGCCGCGCCTGCCCTCCGGCCAGCTAAAGGGAATCGATTTTTTGTTTTTCATGATTTTTGGGCGGCAGTCGCGCTTGCGGTAACCTCCCGCCGGCGCCAAAGCCAGTCTGTCCAACGTCGAGGCGTTGCGGGGCGAAGATGAGTCGATCCTCCTCCCTACGCCTTCCAGTTGCGCGCCACCTTCTGAATCGCCCCCACCACCTGGTCAACGTACGCATCCGTCATGATCTGCGTGATCGGAAGCATGACGGCTCGCTCCAGGAGCGCGATTGTGCGCGGGCACATGTCCTTGGTGTAGGTCACCCTCTGCGGCTTTTTCTCGAGGGTCCACGGGGCGCCGTTTCTGTGGGCGCTCTTCTTGTTCATCACATAGTCCCAGTGGTAATAGATGTGCCGGTCCGGGAACTGCTTGGAGAACACGGTCCCGCAGCGGATGCCCTCGGCGGTGAGCGTGGCCGCGACGTCCAGCGCTGCCGCGGCCTCGGGCATGAAGAAGACCAGGGAAATGCCGCAGTCCCCCTCGCGGTCGTTGAGCCCCTCCATCACGGCCCCGGGGATCTTCTCGCAGGCCGCCCAGAGTCGCTTCTTGATGTGGCGCGTGCGCGCCAGGATGGCGTCGCGCTTCTTGAGCTGCTCGATGGCGACGGCCCCGTGCATCTCCGACATGCGGAAATTCTCGCCCAGGAAGCCCATGTTCCGCCACTCCTCCCCGTTCCCCAGGTTGTTGGCCTTCTCCTCCATCCAGAAGGCGTAGGCCGAGTCGTGGTACACCGCCGCCCGCTCATAGATCTCTCGGTCGTTCGTCACAACCATCCCTCCCTCCCCGCAGGCGATGATCTTGAAATGCTGCAGGCTGAATATTCCCGCGTCGCCGAACGTTCCGAGCGCCCGTCCTCCGAACGTGCCGCCATTGGCCTGGGCGCAATCCTCGAGCACCGCGATCTTCCGGCGTTTCGCAATCTCCATGATCTTCCCCATGTCGCAGGGAATGCCGCGCATGTGCACGGGGATCACCGCCGTCGTCCTGTCGGTGATCTTCTTCTCCATGTCCGCCGGGTCGATGCTGAGCGACTCGTCCATCTCGACCATGACCGGCAGCGCACCGACCGCCATCACGGCCGCTGCGGTCGCTATGTACGTGTACGCAGGTATGAGGACCTCGTCGCCCTGGCTCACCTTCAGCGCGATCAAGCCGGCTATCAGCGCGGACGTGCCGCTGTTCACCGCAAGCACGTACTTCGCCCCGGTCTTCGCGGCAAAATGGGCCTCAAACTCAGCCACGGTCGACTTCGAGATATCCGCGGCATAGCGAAAGAGCACTTTGCTTTTCAGCACCTTCGTGACCGCGCGAATCTCCTCTTCGCCGATCTCGTTCGTGCCGTGCAACAAATTTGCAGGGGCCTTCTCCGTCACCCCCATTGGCCCGCCTTTAATGGCGAGAACCTCTGTAATCTCGATCATCCAACACGCTACCACACAACTTTTCCCGCCGGAATAGCCGTGCTTACGAAACCATGTTTAAAACTACGCAAGGGTTGATCCGCTAACGATTTTGAGAGAGCTCTTCAACCTCCTTTTGTGCCCGAGAACCGCCCCAAAGCCCCGCTCCGAGACGCGGGTACCATTGCGTCTTTGGGAGAACGGATCCATAGGAATTCTATAATGTGCGCAATGCCAATAGCCCTCGCGGACCCCGTCGGATCGGTTCCATCGCGGGCTACGGGGCTGGCCCGCCTGCTCTTTGCCCTTGCCGCCCTCGCCGGCACGGCGGGGGCCCAGGTCGAGGACGCGGCGCAAAGGTCCAGGATGCCCCTGTACGTCACGATCCCCGCGGCGACCCCGCAGGAGCAGACGCCGTCCAACGGGCTCCCCGCGGCCGAGACGCTGCAGACCTGGACGGTCTCCCACGGCGACCCGTTCGCAGACCGCTACTCGGCGCTCACGCAGATCAATCGCGACAACGTCAAAAGCCTTCGCGAGGCATGGACTTACCACTCGCGGGACGCGATGGGCAACATCCAGGCAAACCCGATCGTCGTGGACGGCGTCATGTTCGGGCCGACGCCCGGGCGCGCGATAGTAGCCCTCGACGCGTCGAAGGGCACCGAACTCTGGAGGTTCCAGCTCGACGCCGTGAAGGAGCCGAGGATGCAGGATTCGCCCGCCCGCCGGGGCCTGGTCTACTGGCCGGGAACGAAGGAGCACCCGGCGCGCATCGTTTTCGCCTCGGGCGACTGGGTGTATGCCCTCGACCCGAAGACCGGGCATCCCCTGGCGGATTTTGGCGTCGAGGGTCGCACGCCGCTGCCGACGGGCGGCACGGCCGTGGGCGTTGTCTGGAAGGACACCTTTGTCGTTCCGGGGCTCCTGGGGGACATCTTCGGCTACGACATCGGCACGGGGGCGAGCCTCTGGCGCTTCCACACCTTTCCCGTGGCGGGGGAGCCGGGCTCCGAGACGTGGAAGGGTTCCGGGCACGACGACGGGGCCCACTGCTGGGGAGGCCTCGCCCTGGACCCCGCGCGCGGGATCGTCTTTGCCGCGATCGGGAACCCGATCCCCGATTTCCTGGGCGGCGGCCGACACGGGGACAACCTGTACGGGGACTGCATCGTGGCGCTGGACGCGCAGAGCGGCAGGCTGCTGTGGCATTTCCAGAATGTCCGCCATGACATCTGGGACCTCGACTGCCCCGCCCCGCCGGTCCTCATGAGCATAAGCCGGGAGGGCAGGAAAATCGACGTCGTCGTGGGCCTCAGCAAGCTCGGCGACACCCTGGTGCTCGACCGGGTGAGCGGAAAGCCGATCTTCCCGTTCCGCATGCGCCGGGCGCCGACGTCGACGCTTCCGGGCGAGGTCACGGCCCCCTACCAGCCCGATCCCGAGCTTCCCGAGCAGTACTCGACCGAGGACTTCAGGGTGGACGAGGTGACCGACCGCACGCCCGAGGCGCACGACTTCGTCACCCGCCAGCTCCGGCATGCGACCTACGGCTGGTTCGAGCCGCCGAGCGAGGGCCGCCCGCTGGTCTACGCGGGATCGAGGGGCGGCGCGGAGTGGACCGGCGCCTGCGTGGACGTCCCGACGGGCCGGATGTACCTCAACAGCAACCACCTGATCGGGTTCTTCACGGTCTTTCGCAACGACGAGCGCGCGCGCGACCCGAATCTGCCGCCCAGCGCGGGGGAGAAGATATTCATGCAGTCGTGCGCGGGCTGCCACGGCGCAGGCAGGCAGGGGATCGGGATGGTGCCCGCCCTGGTGGGCCTCCAGCACCGCATGACCGACGCCGAGGTGACCGCCCTGCTTAAGACGGGCCGGGCCCAGATGCCCCCGGCGCCCCCGATGACGGACGACCAGCACCGTGACCTGCTCGATTTCCTGATGCGCCGCAACCAGCCCGCCCCGTCCAAGCGCGCGTCCGAGGACCCGGAGTATTTCGCGGACGGCTTCAACTTCATCAGGGACCAGGAGGGCCATCCCGGCTGCAAGCCGCCGTGGGGGCTCCTCAACTGCATCGACATGAACTCCGGGAAGATCCTCTGGCGCGTGCCCCTGGGGAACTACGACGAGCTGTCGAAGGACGGGCAGCCCGAGACGGGCACGGAGAACTTCGGCGGGCCGACCGTGACCGCGGGGGGCGTCGTGTTCTGCTCGGGCACGAAGGACTCGATGATACGCGCGTTCGACGCCGACACCGGCAAGGTCCTCTGGTCGGCGAAGCTGCCCTGGGCCGGGTGCGCGCCGCCGTCGGTCTACCAGGCCAACGGCAGGGAGTATGTCGTCATTGCCGCCACGGGCGGCGGAAAGATAGAGGCCCCGACGGGCGACGCGTACGTCGCCTTCGCCCTTCCCGACCGCTGAACGCGCCGGCGCGCGCCATCCGGCACGAGCAAACCCCTGAGCCCGCAAGACGCATGAACCGACGAATCTTCATCAAGAATGCAGCGCTCGCGGCGGCGACGGCGGCCGTAGGCTTAAACCGGGCGCAGGCCCAGCAGGGCGCGCAGGCCCAGGCTCCGGAGCCCGCGGCGACGGGGGCCCCGCCCGACCTGATCGACTCGAATGTCTACCTCTCGCGCTGGCCCTTCCGCCGGCTCCCGTATGACAGGACGCAGAAGCTCGCGCGGCTGCTGAAGCAGAAGGGCGTCGCCCAGGCATGGACCGGGAGCTTCGACGCGCTCCTTCACAGGGACATCTCGGCGGCCAACGCGCGGCTGGCCGAGGAGTGCGCGGCCGAGGGCACCGGACTCTTCGTCCCGTTCGGGGCCGTGAATCCCACGCTTCCGGACTGGGAGGAGGACCTCCGCCGTTGCCACGAGGTCCACCGGATGCCCGGTATACGGCTGCATCCGGATTTTCACGGGTACCGGCTCGACGACCCGCTCTTCACCCGGCTGATGGAGCTGGCAAACGCCCGAGGCCTCGTCGTCCAGATAGCGCTGGGCATGGAGGATCCCAGGACCCAGCCGAAGATCGCGATGCTGGCCCCGCCCCACCCGGGCCCTCTGGCCGACCTGCTCCCGAGCATGCCCAAGGCGCGCGTGGTGCTCCTGAACTTCTTCCGCGAGTTCGGCTACAACCGGGTCCTCCTCGTCCGGATGAGCAGCCTTCCCCAGGTCAGCTTCGACATGGCGATGGTCGAGGGGGTCGACCCCGTGCGCGGGGTCCTCGAGTCCGTCAGGTCCATCCGGCTGCTCTTCGGCTCCTACGCCCCGTACTACAATTTTGACTCCTCCCGCCTCAAGCTCCAGGAGTCGGAGCTGAGCGCGGACCAGCTCGCGGCGATCCGCCACGGCAACGCGGCCGCGGTCCTGCAGACAGCCTGAGGCTCCGGCTAGGCCTTGATGCCCTTGCTCTCGAGGATGGGGAGCAGGAGGTTCCTCAGGTTGTCCCGAAGGATCATCCGCTTCTGCTCGGGGGTGATCTCGGCTCCCGTCACCTTCGCCAGCTGCGACGCGAAGCTGCGCCCCTCGACGTCGCTTCCGTAGAGGATTCGGTTCGCCCCGAGCTCCCGGACCGCCATCTCGACGTAGCCGGCGGTGGGCTCGGATCCGGCCAGCCCGGAATAGATCTCCTTGTGCCCCCGGATGGTCCGGATCCCGAGCTCCCAGTTGCCCCCGGTGTGTCCGCAGACCAGGGGCACGCCGGGGTGGCGGGTCGAGAGCTCCACCAGGTCCTGCGGGGTCGACTCGAGCGGCTCGATGTTCGAGGACTTGTACCAGCAGTGCTGGAAGACCAGGGCCTTGAGCTCCGCGGCCCGCTTGACGATGGGGTCGAGCTCCGGGCTGTTGCACTTCAGTCCCAGCCACAGCTTCACCCCGACCATGGGCCCCTCGGCCACGCAGCGCTCTAGCTCGTAGAGGCTCTCCTTGAGGTAGTGGGGGTTCAGGAAGACGAACCCGAAGGCGCGCGTGCCCCAGTCCTTGAGTATCGCCATGATCTCGTCGTTGTCCTTACGGAACTGCTCGGGTGTCGCGTCAATGGTGCTGGGAAACGGCCACGCCATGTAGATGCACATGCGCTCTACCCCCATTCGGTCGGCATAGGACACGAGGTTTTCCATCCGCTTGTATGAGGAGTCCCCCTGCACGGGATGGCAGTGGAGGTCCCAGATCCCGAACCCCTTCAGCTCGCTGTCGGCGAGGGCGGCGGTCGGCAGGGCGGAGGTGGGCGTGGGGAGTGCGTTCATGGGGAGTGGGGTCGGCGGGCGGGGTTTCTGGGCCCTAGCGGTCTCTCTGGTTTCGGAAGGTCTGCTTCAGGTAGGCCACGACGTCCAGTATGTCCTGGCGGGCCAGCACGTGGCCGAACGGGGGCATCACCTTGCCGCCGTTCGTCACCTGGTTGATCAGCTCGGCGTCCGGATGGGTGAGCGGCCCGCCGGCCAGCGTGAAATCCGGCGTCCCCACCTGCTTGGAGCCCCTTCCGTCGGGCTGGTGGCAGACGACGCAGTTCGAGCGGAAGATGGTCCCGCCCGCGGCGGGGTCCGGCGGCCCGAGCGCGACCGGGGCCGGGGCGAGAGCCGACGCGGCCCGGTAGGCCGATCCCGCAAGGAGCCGGTTGGCCGTGTAGTACCCGATGGGATTGGCGACGGGGCTGCCGTCCGCGGCCACGACCCCGCCCAGCTCAACCTGGTAGACAAAGTCGGGCATGAGCTCCCCGAGGCTGATGTCGACGCCCAGGCCGTCGGCGTGCGGCGCCGCGCCCGTAACCGGCACGACCGCCTCGTCCGTCCGGAGCGAGCCGTCGTCGATGCTGTAGTTGTACCTGAAGCGCCTCACGCGGTAGTTCCCGGCGGCCGCGAGGCTCGCGGGGCCCATCGGCACCGTGAAGGTCAGCTCGAATCCGCGACCCGTCAGGTGAAGCGTGCGGATCTCGACGGGGGCCGCGCCCGTCCAGGCGATCCGCTGGATGCCCTCCTTCGCCGTGGATCCCCATCCCCGGGCCGTCTGCCCGATGTAGAGGCTCCCGTCCGGGGCAAAGGATGCGCGCACGCCTCCGATGTTCAGGCCCTGGCCCGCGAGGAACGGGAACACCGCGCCCTGGTAGTCGCCCGCCACCATCTCTAGGTCGATCCGGACCACGACCCCCGTCCAGTCCGGGATGAAAACCTGGCCCCCGAACGGCCCGAACTTCCCGCCCGTGGTGTCCCAGACCGGCTGCCCCAGCGCGCTCCCGAGCGGGCCCCGCGGGACATAGACGGCCGGGGGCGTCCTCATCTGCGCGAGCATCGCCGGCGTGATCGCCTTGCCCGCGTAGTTCGGGTCCCACTTCAGGCCATCGGGGTGGCTGTAGAAGCGGCCCTTCTGCACGTGCAGGAGGACGGACGTCGGCACCCACGATCCCGACACGTCGGTGGCGAACAGCTCGCCCTGCGGGCTCAGCCCGAGCCCCATCGCCTGCCGGAACCCGGTCGCGAACGGGACAAAGGCCCCTTCCCTCGTGATCTCGTACACCCATCCCTCGAACGGGACGAGCGATCGGTGGTCATCGTTGCTGAATCCCGCGACCGCTTTGTCCATCTTGAGCGGGCCCTTCGCGACGATGTCCTGGAAATTGTCGCCGTCCTTCGAGGCCATCCCGTTCGCCCCGTAGAAATTCCCGTACGCGTCGCGCACGAGCCCGTAGGAGAACTCATGGTAGTTGCCCGTCATCCCCGAGGAGTCGTCCACGACGCCGTAGACATCCGCCCTCCCGCTCCCGGACGTGTCCGTCAGGTGCATGAACTCCCCCCGGGTGGTCACAAAGACCTCCCGGTCGGAATCCGCGACGATCCCGAAGGGCTCCAGAAGGCCGTAGGCGAAGCGGCGCCACGCCGCCGTCGTTGCGTCCCGGATCCAGACCTCTCCCCGCCGCGTCGCGACCACCAGGCTGCCGCCGGGCGAGAACGTCAGTCCGGAAACCTCGGGCACCATCTGCCGGGGAAGCCCCACGTCCTCGACCCCATAGGCCCTGGAGGCCATGGGCGGCCTCAGGTCGAAGTCGTGCGAGGCGACCGCACCGGCGGCGACGTCGAGGTGGACGTGCTCCTCCTGGAAGCTGCCGGGGGCCGTCTCGAGCTCATAGGAGCCGGCGGGCACCTGGAAGTCGAACTCCCCCGCGGGCCCCGAAGAGAGTATCAGGGCCGAGTTCTCCTCCCGGGCCAGCGGGGGCCCGCTGATGATGACGTGCCATCCCGATACGGGCAGGCCCGTCGCGCCGTTCCGCAGGTGGCCCGTGACGTGGGCGAGCGCGGCCGCGCCCGCGGCCTCCTGGCCCGGGGACGCCCCGGCCCCGAGGACGGCCGCGATCACCGCGCCCATGATGTGAATTGCCCTCATGGCGCGACCCCCGCCCTTCCCCGGAATGTGACGGCGAACGTGCCGGCGCCGACGGCGTCGAAGCGGATGCGGTTTCCGTCCATAGCCGCGCCCGACACGGCGATTTCCGCGTTGGAATCGCTCCCCAGCGTCAGCCAGAGCGGTCCCGGTCCCGAGTCCGCATGAAAGGTGCATTCGACGCCGACGCCACCGGCCGCCGGGCGGACCACCTCCGTGATCGCCCGGCCGCCCACCAGGTAGGAAAGCTCGGGGAACCCGTCCTGCCCCAGCCGGTATCCGCGGAAATGGAATTCCGAAGGGCCCGTCCCGGGGCCGACGTGCAGGGCGGGTGACATCGACCTCTCCCGATAGAGCACGGCGCCCGAGATCCGGGCGGCGAACGAGCGCAGCGGGGCGCCGTGGTGCCCCGTCCACCAGGGGCGCAGGTCCACGAAGTCTCCGTCCCAGATGTAGTTGATCCCGCCCCGCACGGTGTCGAAGCAGAGGGACGGCCCCCCGGGAAACGAGATCGCCAGGGCGCCAGGGAAGGCATCCGCCATGCTCGCCCTCTGCACCAGCGTCGGCGCCCGGGGGACCGGGCGGCCGCCGGCCCACTGGACGCAGTTTGAGACGAGGCCCCGGTATTGCGCGTCCCCGAGAAGGGAAGCGCCCCCGGGCTGTAGGCACACGATGCGGGCCCTGCCCTGCCGGCGCAGCCAGCCCATCGGGACTGTCTCCTCGCCCACGGTGCCCTCCATGATGACCTGGGCATCCGGCGCGAGGTCACAGGCAAGCATCGCCTGGGGCGTCTCGAGTCGCTCCACGCCCGTGAAGACAGCATGGGGGTACAGGTTGATCACCCGCATCGGGGCGCCGCCTTCAAACGCGTCCCCAAAACGGGCGCCCAGCACCTGCTGTTCGAATTCCGGCCAATCCGCCCAGGTGTGCCCGGCGCATCCCACCACGACGAGGCCCCCTCCCTTCTCCAGAAACCTGCCGAAGGCCGACCGTCCCGGCTCCCCAAGCGGGCCGCCGTTCACCCAGATGACCGCCACGTCGGATACCTCAAGGGCGCCCGACACGTCGCTCGAGCCCGCCCCGCCCATCACGACCTGTGCGCTGCACCTCGCCGGGCCGGCGCCCTCCAGGAACCAGCCGAGGCCGGCAACCACCCTGCGCGTCTCCGCGGAAGCCGGGCCGGCGCCCGCAATCAGGCAGACGCGCAGCGGTTCAGCGGCCGCCCGGACGGCCGCAAACGCCGTCGCGGCGAGGAGGAGCGCGCGGGACAGTTGCGCCCAGCTAAGCCGGCAAGACGCCGCGTGCGCGGCTTTGTGCGTCCTATTCGTCTCCACGGGCGGCAAGTCTGCTTTCGATTGGTGCGGACTCACCGCTTTTTCGGTCCGACGGGGGATCAGCCTCCCCAAGTTGACGTTTGGCTATGGCGGGTAACGGAACAGTTACATGCTCCGCCGCGAGGGCCGTCAAGAGGCTTTAGGGGCGCCCGGCGGCCCCGGGGCGCGCCGACCCAGGGGGCCTCAGGCCGCCTTGGGGTGAATCTTCCGCGCCACCTTCGGGGAGGCGCTGATCCCGTCGAAAAACAGCGTGTGTATCAGGCTGAGCCCGCGGGCCCTCTCGCTGGGGTTCGCGAGGTCCATATCGAGCCCCTGAGAAAGCGAGAAGCGGTTCGAATGATAGATGAAGCAGCTTCCAATGAACTGCACGAGAAGGTGGTCCAGGTCCAGGTCGCGCCTGAACTCTCCCAGCCTGACGCCCTCCTCGACAATCCTCTTGAACCTCTCAAGGAGCGGATTGATGGAGAGGACGTACTGCTTCTTGGCGATGTGCTGGCCGCCCTCCACATTCCCCCATTGGACCAGCTGGGTGAACTCCGGGTTCTTGTGGAGAAAGGTGAAATAACTGTCCAAGAGGCGCTTGAGCCTCTCCTTCGGCTGGCCGACATCCTCGTCGGCGTGGAAGTCCAATCTCTCGATCCGGTTGTACACCTCAAGGAGCGCCGCCCGATAGATGGCCTTCTTGCTGCCGAAATAGTGGTACACCATGCGCTTGTTCACGCGTGCTCCCGCCACGATCTGGTCGACCGAGACGCCGTGGTATCCCCGCGCTGAGAACAGGCGGATGGACGTGTCCAGCAGCCGCCTGCGGGTGCGGTCGGAATTTCGCCTAATGGGCCGCGCGCGCATGGGAATCCTCCTCGGGCACCTCAGGCAGAATCCACCGTCGACAGGCGGCACGCGCCCGCGACCGTATGCCCCGAGCGCACATTGTCAGGACCTGCAGCCGTAACAATTAACATGCATTCGTAAGACATGCTATGTTAAGTGCTAACTCGCACAAGATAAGTCAACACACTTCACGAATGGCGCCGGGGCGACGCCCCGCCCGCCTGCCCGGCGAAGGGCAAAAAAAGTCCGGCGGCTTTCGCCGCCGGACCTGTGATTTCTAGATCAGACCCAGCGCGGTCGCCCGCCGCCGAGTGAGACTACCCCTAGAAATCGAACGAGTTCTCTAGTCTATATCCCATACCCTCCTGAAT
>CAZDZL010000011.1:0-71469 GCA_964509885.1 uncultured Opitutaceae bacterium
GTCTTAACCACGCCGCCAGCGTTCATTCTGAGCCAGGATCAAACTCTCCGAAAAAGAGAGTTCAAACCTAGTGATTCGTTTGAACTACTAACTTGATGCCGACCGGAGCCGGCATCTTTTTATAATTTTGATTGGGGGTCCCAATCAATCGCACAAAGTAAATTTCAAAGAGCCTCCCCGTAGGGGAAAGATTTCCAGCAAGAACTTCTGCGTTTCCTCCGTCAACACCTATTCCAGAATTTCAAAATAAATCCTGGCCGAGGACCAGCTGCTTGCGGCCTTGATTCGTCTCACCGCCCGGCTTTCACCGGCAGCCCAAGAATCGAAGGGAGGGCGGAACATGAGACTCTTCGGGGGTTCTTCAAGGTCTATTTTTGGCTCAAAAGTCACAATTCCTTAAGTGACTCTTAATTAGCATCTTGGTATTTACATTTTGCGCAAAATAAATGGCCCGGCCCAGGCCGATTCCGGGGGCGCCGGAGGGCCGGCCCGCCGGGACCCGAAAACGTATTCACACGGGCACTACACCAGGCCCGCCCGGGCGCCGGGGAGGGCCGAAGGGGGCCCTCCCTCGGGGTCCCCTTTCGCCCTGCCTCCCCTGCGGAGCCGCGCGGCCGCGGCGGGTGGGGATCCGTGGTCCGCCGAGGCCCAGGGGAGCGCCGGGCTCGAGAACAACCTCACGAAACCTCCCGACACGCGACCGGGCGAACGTCCAGGCTTGCCCTGCAGCTGCTCCGCACCCAGGGTAGGCCCGCTTGGGACGCCCCAGAGGGGGCAGGGAAAATCGAATGGAAATTAAAATTCCTCATTCGTGAAATAAGGCGAAAATGCCCAAAAAAACCCTAAAATCTCACGAAAAATGGCCGATTTTGGCCTATTTTTGCCCAAATTCTCATTAACGCATATAACTGGCGTTAAATGAAAATATGCTTGTTGACCTTACTCGTTTTGAACGATGGAACGTCCAGTCCTACTAACAGACAATGCGTCCAGCATTTTCAATGAAGGGTACTTTTGGACCTTAAACAAATAAAACAGATCATAGACCTGATGAAGCGCTCCGAGCTCACCGAGTTCGCGGTGGAGGAGGAGGGCTTCAAGCTTAAGATCCGGCGGGGCTCGAACGGCCTGCCGATCGTCTCGACCGGCCGGGCGTCCAACCCGCCCTTCATCCCGGCCGACTCGAACTCGGTGCCGCCGATGCCGGTGCCGGCGTCGATCCAGTCGACCCTGCCCGGGGCGCCCGTCGTGGCCGAGGAGCCCGGCATCGTCTATGTGAAGTCGCCCATGGTCGGCACCTTCTACCGCTCCCCCTCGCCCGAGAGTAAGCCGTTCGTCGATGTCGGCTCCAAGATAGAGGATAACTCGTTGGTCTGCATCATTGAGGCGATGAAGATCATGAACGAGATCCAGGCGGAGGTTAAGGGCACCGTCGTCGAGATGCTGGTCGAGAACGGCCAGCCGGTCGAATACGGCCAACGCCTTTTCAAGCTGAGGCAGGGCTGACCACGAGCCTCACCACCGGCCCGGCCTGTACAGGAATCCCTCCTGGCGCGGGCAGGCCATTGTCGACCTAGATGATCCAAAAAATTCTCATCGCCAACCGCGGCGAAATCGCCCTCCGCATCGTCCGCGCCTGCCGCGAGCTGGGCATCAAGACCCTCGCGGTCTACTCAGAGGCCGACGTCCAGTCGCTGCACGTCCAGCTGGCCGACGAGGCGATCTGCATCGGGGGCCCCAAGAGCGCCGACAGCTACCTGCGGGCGGACCGGATCATCAGCGCGGCCGAGATCGCGGACGTCGACGCCATCCATCCGGGCTACGGCTTCCTTTCGGAGAACGCCAAGTTCGCGGAGCAGTGCGAATCCTGCAACATCAAGTTCATCGGCCCCAAGTCGAAGTCCATCAAGCTGATGGGCGACAAGGCGGTCGCCAAGGAGACGGTGCGGAAGGCCCACGTGGTCACGGTTCCGGGAAGCGACGGGCCCGTGGAGTCCGAGGGCGAGGCCGTGAAGGCGGCGCGCTCGATCGGGTACCCCGTCATCATCAAGGCTGTGGCCGGCGGCGGCGGGCGTGGGATGAGGATCGCCCACAACGACGTCTCCTTCGCCAAGGAATTCCACGTCGCCCGGAACGAGGCCGAGAAGGCGTTCGGCGACGGCCGGGTCTACATCGAGAAGTACATCGAGCGGCCGCGGCACATCGAGTTCCAGATCCTGGCCGACAGCCACGGCAAGGTGATCCACCTCGGCGAGAGGGACTGCTCCGTGCAGAGGCGCCACCAGAAGCTTATCGAGGAGGCTCCGTCGCCTTTCCTGACGCCGGACCTGCGCAAGAAGATGGGCAAGGCCGCGGTGCGCGCGGCCGAGGCGGCCGAGTACGAGAACGCGGGGACGATCGAGTTCCTCGTCGATGCCAAGGGCAACTTCTACTTCATCGAGATGAACACGCGGATCCAGGTCGAGCATCCCGTCACCGAGGAGGTGACCGGGATCGACCTCATCAAGCAGCAGATCCACATCGCCAACGGCCAGAAGCTGGAGTTCGACCAGGGCGACATCAAGTTCGAGAAGCACGCGATCGAGTGCCGGATCAACGCGGAGGACCCGGCCCGCAACTTCGCGCCCTCGCCGGGGACGATCGGCCTCTACTACTCGCCGGGCGGGCACGGCGTGCGGGTGGACAGCCACGTCTACAGCGGCTACGTGATCCCCCCCTACTACGACTCGATGATCGGCAAGCTGATCTGCTTCGGCTCGACCCGGAAGGTCGCGCTGGAGCGCGCCTACAGGGCGCTCAGCGAATACCTCGTGCGCGGCATCAAGACGACGATCCCGCTGCACCGGGCGATCATGGCAGACCCGCTGTTCATCGAGGGCAAGGCGACGACGGCCTACATGGAGGAGTTCCTGACCCGGACGACTCCGGAGTTGTTCTCCTGAGGCGCTAGGCGACCGGGCGGCGCAGGCCGAGGTCGCACCATTCCCCGAGGCCCCTCGAGTCCACCGCCCATGCGGTCGCGACCGGGGCGAACGCGTCCCAGACCGAGTCCACCTCCGAGGCGAGGATCCCGCTCATGGCGAGGAGGCCCCCCGGGGCGACGGCCGCCGCGAGTGCGGCGGCATGCCGGATGAGGATGTCGGCCTGGATATTCGCAAGGACGACGCCCGCCTTGCGCTTGCCGAGGCCCTCGGGCAGGCCCGCGACCCTGAACCTCGCGGCGCTGTGCAGCCCGTTCAGCTCGGCGTTCTCGATGCTGACGCGGATCGCCTCGGGGTCGTTGTCGAAGCCGCGGACGTCCCTGAACCCGAGGAGGGACGCGGACAGGGCCAGGATCCCCGAGCCGCACCCGGCGTCGATGACAGGCAGGTCCGCGGCGGTGCGCCCGCCGGCGAGCCCGGCCTCGAAGGCCACGAGCCTCTCGATGCAGAGCCGGGTCGTCTCGTGGTTGCCCGTGCCGAACGCCATGCCGGGATCGAGCCAGAGCACGGAGTGCCCCTGGGGCAGGCGGAAGGTGTCCCTGTCCCAGACGGGAACCCAGTGGAGCCGCCCGAAGGCCCAGGCCTTGAAGTGCTCGCGGTAGCTGTTCTTCCAGTCCGCGTCCGGCAGGCGACGCGGCCGGGCGTCCTGCGCCGGCGGGGACGGCAGGACGGCCCTGAGCTCGAGCCACCGGGCCCTCGCCTCGGCCTCGCCCTGGAATATCCCGACGATCCACGCCCTCTTCGCGACCGCGTCCTCGAGGAGGGACCAGCCGTCGACGCCCAGCTCAAGGAGCGCGAGGTCGGTGGCCTCGGCGGCTTCGGCCGCGATCTCGACCCGTGTCTCCCAGAGCTCCATCGCGTCAGGCCCGGGTCAGGCTCATCCGCGCGATCACCGCGGGAAGGAGGGCGTGCTCCGCCGCGTGCACCTTGGCCGCGAGGGAGTCGTGCGTCTCGCCGGCGTCGATCGGCACCTCGGCCCGGCCCAGGATCGGGCCGGCGTCGACCTGCGCCGTCACGTGGTGCACGGTGCACCCGGTGACCCTTGCGCCGGCGCGAAGCGCCTGGCCGATGGCGTCCAGGCCCGGGAAGAGGGGGAGCAGGCTCGGGTGAAGGTTGATGATCCGCCCTGCGAAGGCGCCCAGGAAGCCGGGCTTGAGGACGCGCATGAACCCGGCCAGGACGACCAGGTCGGGGCTCGACCCCGAGACGGCGGCGATGAACCTCGCCTCGCCCTCGCCCTCGAGCTTGGTCTTGAACGGCGCGGGATCGACGTAGCGGGCGGGGACGCCGAACCGGGGTCCGAGCTCCAGGATGCCCGCCCCGGCGACGTCCGAGAAGAGGGCCACGACGTGCGCGCGGCCGAGCCGGCCGGCCCGCTGGGCGAGGAGGATCGCCTCGGCATTGGAGCCGCGGCCGGAGCCGAGGACGACGATGCGCATGCGGGCGTCGGTTGGGCCCTCAGATGGAGCCCGCGGACGTGATGCGCTGCACGAGCTTCGTCGTGCTGAACCCGCGCAGGAAGGGAAGGAAGACGATCTTCGAGCCGGCCGCCTCGAGGGCGGCCCGCTCGCCGGGGTCCAGGGTGGCGAGCGTGTAGTCGCCCGCCTTCGTGTAGACGTCGGGCCTGAGCGCCTTGATCTCGCGCGTGAGGCGCTTGCCGCGGAAGATCACGACGCCGTCGACCGAGCGAAGCTGCGCGAGCGTGTAGGCGCGCGAGCGCTCGTCCATGATGGGGCGTGTCGGTCCCTTCAGCCTCCTGACGCTCGCGTCGGCGTTGAGGGCGACGAAGAGCTTGCCCTTGCTGCCCGCGAGCCCGCGGGCAGCCTCGAGGTAGGACGCATGCCCCGGGTGGAGGAGGTCGAAGACGCCGTTCGTGAGGACGAAGGTGCCGCCGCTGCGGGCGAGCCTCTTGCGGACGGCGACCGCGCGCCTGAGCGACAGGAGCCGGGGGTTCGAGGCGATGACGGCGGGGGCGGCCACGTCAGAAGAACTTCTTGGCCTTCTCGAAGAACTTCCTCGACGTCGGCTCCTGGGCGTCGCCGCTGATCCTCGCGAAGTCCTCCAGAATCTTGCGCTGCTCGGACGAGAGCGACGCCGGGACCTCGACGTGGACGCGGATCAGCTCGTCCCCGTGGCGGCCGCCGCGCAGGGACGGCATCCCGCGGTCGCGCAGGCGGAATGTCGTGCCGCTCTGGGTCCCCGCCGGTATCTTGAGGCTCGCCTTGCCCGTGAGCGTCGGCACCTCGATCGACCCGCCGAGCGTCGCCAGCGTGAACTTGATCGGGATTTCGCAGAAGAGGTCGTCCCCCTGGCGCTCGAAGAGCTCGTGCTCCTTGACGGACAGGACGATGTAGAGGTCGCCGGGCGTGCCGCCGGCGGCCGCGGCCTCGCCGTTGCCGGCCGAGCGCAGGCGCGAGCCCGTGTCCACGCCGGGGGGGATCTTGACGTTCAGCTTGGTCGTCTTGGCCACGCGGCCCTCGCCGCGGCAGACCGCGCACGGCTTCTCGATCTTGACGCCCGATCCCCCGCACGTGGGGCAGGTCTGCGTGAAGACGATGATCCCGCCCGAGCGGCGGACCTGGCCGGCGCCGCGGCACGTGGGGCACGTGACGCGCTTCGTGCCGGGCTCGGCGCCCGACCCGTGGCAGTGCTCGCAGCTGACGAGCTTGCGGAAGGAGATCTCCTTCTCGACGCCCTTCGCGGCCTCCTCGAGCGTGATCTCTAGGTCGTAGCGCAGGTCGGAGCCGTCGCGGCCCGACTCGGCGCCGCCCCCTCCCCCGAACATCTCGTCAAAGATCCCGCCCCCGCCGCCGCCGCCGCGCTGGCCGAAGACCTCGCGGAAGATGTCGTACGGGTCGTGGAAGCCGCCGGCGCCGCCGGACGGGCCCCGGGCGCCCGGGCCCTGGAACGCGGCGTGCCCGAAGCGGTCGTAGGCGGCCCGCTTCTCGGGGTCCTTCAGGGCCTCGTAGGCCTCCGACACCTTCTTGAACATCTCCTCCGACTCCTTGTTGCCGGGGTTCTTGTCGGGATGGTACTGGACCGCCTTCTTTCGGTAGGCTTTCTTGAGCTCCTCCTCGGTCGCCTTCTTGGTGACTCCGAGAAGGTCGTAGTAGTCCTCCTTGGCCATGCGTCAGCGTGCCGGCTCCTCTGCCGGTTTGCCGCTTGAGACCACCACGGAGGCGGGGCGAAGCAGGCGCCCGTTGAGGGTGTAGCCCGTGCGCACGACCGAGAGGACATGCTCGGCCTTCACGTCGGCGCTCGCCTGGTGCGAGAGCGCCTCGTGCTGGTGGGGGTCGAAGGGCTGGCCCGCCGGGTTGATCTCCTTCAGGCCGTGCGCGGCGAGCGCCCCCTTGAGCTGCTGCTGCACGAGCTCGACGCCGCCCGCCAGCGACTTCAGGTCGGCCTTCGGCTGGCGCGCCGCGGCGAGCCCGAGGCCGAGGTTGTCGAGCGCGGGAAGGAGGTCCTCCAGCAGGCGCGATGCGGAGTAGAGGCGCAGCTCCTCCTTCTCCCTCACGGTCCTGCGGCGGAAGTTCTCCAGGTCGGCGACCGCGCGCAGGTAGCGGTCGTGGTTCTCCGCGGCCTCCCTCTTCGCGGCGGCGAGCGCGTCGGCGGCCGCCGGCGCGGCCTGGGCCGGGTCGGCGAGCGGGTTCTCCCTGGCGTCCTCTGTTTCTGGGCTGGTCATGGCAAGCCCCCAATCAACTACGGCTTCTTCGATTGATCAAGTTTGTCGAGAGCCCCCTTCAAAGTTTCCCCCGTCTTCTGTATTGCGTCCTTGAGGCCCGTCCCCACCTGGGCGACGCCGCCCACGGCGAGCGCCAGCGCCTGCCCGAACTCGCCCGGCAAGAGCCGGGCGATGTCGTGGTGGAGGCCGAAGGAATGCAGCGCCTTGACGACCTCGGGCACGAGGAGCTGCTTCGGGTCTCTCACGTCCGTGTAGCTCTGGTCGATGTTGAGCGTGTACACCTTCTTGTCCTCCTTCGAGCCCGAGAAGTCGTCGATGCACAGCTCCCCGAGGCGGACGCGCAGCCTCCTGACGAGGTAGTCCCTGTGCCTCCCGGCGGGGGCCGCCGCCCCGCCGCGGGACACCGCGGTGTAGAAGTCGCCCGCGTTCGTCGTCCCGTCGTGCTGGCGGATGATCTCGATCCTCTCCGTGTCCACGTCGAGCTCGTCGATCACGACGTGCTCCGAGAACATCCAAGAGAACACGTTCACCTCGGCGTGGAGCTCGCGCAGCTCCACGAACTCCGGCGAGGGGAACCCCGCCGGGTTCATCGCGGACAGGCCCCTGACAACCACGCTTCCCGTGAACGGATTCACCTTCAGGACCGAGACGCGATAGTCGAAGCCGGTGGCCCCCCGGAGCTCGCGCCGGACGATTGCGGGCAGGAAGAAGATCCACGCGAGCGACATGAGGAGCGCGAGCGCGCCCAGGCCGAGGCCCACCCTGGCCAAGACCCTCAAACAAAGTCCTCGGTCACGAGGACGATCGCCGGCTCCGGCGCCTCCAGCTCTAGTTCCGCCGACCATGGGATGAGTGCATTGTCCCCCATGGACAGCGCCCTGGGCGAAGAGGTTGCACCCGACAGGGTAACACCTCCCGCGGCGGCGCTGAGGAGCCTCGGCTGCTCGCCGGCGGCGAACCGCACCTTCTCTCCCCTGCCGAGCACGATGCGCCGTATCGAGAACTCGTCGCACGAGGCGATCGTCCCCGACGTGGGTGCGGCGCGGACCAGCTGCGGCGCGCCCTCTTTCCAGAGGATGGAGCGCAGCGACTCCTCGATGTGGAGCGTGCGCGGCACGCCGTCGAGGCCCACGCGCCCCCAGTCGTAGAGGCGGTAGGTCGTGTCCGAGTTCTGCTGGATCTCGAGGATCAGGTTGCCGGCGTCGATCGCGTGGACCTGCCCGCTCTGGACGAGGACGCTGTCGCCCGCGGCGACCGAGACCTTGTTGACGCACGTCTCGGCCGTGTGGTTGGCGACCGCCCTCGCGAACTTGGCGCGCGTCACCCCGGGCTTCAGGCCGACGAAGAGCGAGGCGCCCGGAGCCGAGTGCGCCACGTACCAGTTCTCGGTCTTCGGCTCGCCGCCCAGGGCCTGCGCGACCGCGGCCGGGGGATGGACCTGCAGGCTCAGGCGGTCCGAGCAGTCGAGCCACTTGACGAGGAGCGGAAATGCGGACGCCGGCTTCCAGCCCGGCCCCATCATGTCGGCCGTGTGGTGCTCGATCAGCTCGCGAAGCGTGGTCCCACCGAAGCGGCCGCCGCGCACCCGGGACTGGGCCTCAGGCCTGTCGACGATCTCCCAGCTTTCGCCGATCGGCGGCCCGGGCGGAAGCTCGCGGCCGAGCAGCGTCTCAAGCCTGCGTCCGCCCCACACGCGCTGCTGGTAAATAGGCTGGAATTGAAGAACTTCTCGCATGGGGGCCGTTATCGAGATTATTGTAAAAAAGGTCGGGAGGGGTTTACATTTAGCCGACCCGGATACTAACGTCCAATCCGCAGTACGCTGCGCGCAGTAGCACAGATGCCCAAATCAGATAGTTCAAATCCAAACGGCGGACCGTCGTTCCAGGGACCCCGTTACCGCCCCAATTGGCCGGCGGCGGCCCTCTGTTTCATAGCCGGGACCTACCTGTCGGCCGCCCTCCTGGACTACGACCCGAACCAGACCTCGTTCCACTCGACGGCGCTGGTGACCAAGAACTGGGCCGGCGGCTGGGGCGCCAACACCGTCTGGGTCCTCTTCTATTCCATCGGCGTCGGCACGTGGCTGCTCCCCGTGGCGCTCTTCTGGATGTTTTTCGTAGCGATCCGCAACTCCAGGCACCTGGTCGGCACGCGCATCACGGCGATCGTGATAGGCATCGTTTCGATGTCGGGCCTCCTCTCCATGTTCGAGAGCGTGAAGTCGAACGACATGTACCCAAATGCCTGGGGCGGGTGGGTCGGAAAGACAATCTACCAGCGCCTGCTTGCGGACGCGCTCGGGCCGTTCGGCTCCGGGCTCCTCCTCGTGACGATCTACTGCTTCGCGCTGCTCTTCGTGGCGACGAAGGACATCGGCTCCGAGATCGAGAAGATCCTGACCAACTTCACGGAGTGGCGGGCGGAGCGGTCGGCGCGCAAGGCCGCGCTCATCGAGGCGAGGGCGAAGCAGAAGGAGGACAGGGCGAAGCAGCGGAGCGCGCTCACGCAGGCGATCGCCCCGGCGCCGGGGCCCGTGGGCCCCACGGGCGCGAAGAAGATCATCCTGGCCAAGGCGCCCGATGAGCCGCTGGCCCGGCCGCCGGTCGTCAGGGTGCCCGTGCCCCCCCAGGCCGAGCCGGCGCCGAAGCTTGAGGCGAAGGCCCCGGCCGCGAAGGCGCAGCCCAAGGCGCCCCTCACAATCGTGAAGCCCGAGGAGCCGAAGAAGGCCAAGGCCGTGCAGCCGTTCCTCTTCGACGCGAGCTACAAGGCCCCGCCCACCTCCCTTCTCAAGGAGCAGGTCCGGGCCGTCTCGGGCAACAGCGACGAGGAGCACCAGAAGAATTCCGACGCGCTCATACGGATCCTGGGCGAGTTCGGCGTGGAGGTGACGCCGGGCGAGATCCACGTCGGGCCCGTGATCACCTGCTACGAGGTCGTGCCCGCCCCGGGAGTGCGCGTGGAGAAGATCTCGGGCCTCGACAAGAACATCGCCCTCGGGATGCGCGCCCAGTCCGTGCGCATCCTGGCGCCCATCCCCGGCAAGGCGGCCGTCGGCATCGAGGTCCCCAACCTCCACCCGACGCCGGTCGGCATGCGCGAGCTCCTCGAGAGCGAGGACTGGGGATCCGCGAAGGCCGAGCTGCCCATCGCGCTGGGGCGCGACGTCTCGGGCAAGCCGCTCATCTCGGACCTGGCGAAGATGCCCCACCTCATGATCGCCGGCGCCACGGGCTCCGGCAAGTCGGTCTGCATCAACTCGATCATCGCCTCCATCGTCTACTCGAAGAGCCCGAAGGACGTGCGGCTCATCATGGTGGATCCCAAGGTGGTGGAGCTTAAGATCTTCAACACGCTCCCGCACATGTACATCCCGGTCGTGACGGAGCCGAAGAAGGTCCCCGCGGCCCTCAAGTGGCTCCTGAGCGAGATGGAGCAGCGCTACCAGATCTTCGCGAAGGCGAACGTGAGGAACATCGTCGGCTACAACACGCGCAAGAAGGAGGCCAAGCCCGCGCCGAACAGCCAGTCGTCGCTCCAGGGCATGGACTCCCTGGGGGACACGCTCGAGCTGCCCGAGCACATGCCGTACATCGTCGCGATCATAGACGAGCTCGCCGACCTCATGATCCTGGCCCCGGCGGAGATCGAGACGTCGATCGCGCGCCTGGCCCAGCTCGCCCGCGCCGCCGGCATCCACCTGATCCTCGCCACCCAGCGCCCCTCGGTGAACGTCATCACCGGCGTCATCAAGGCCAACCTGCCCTCCCGCATCGCGTTCCAGGTCGCCTCGCAGGTCGACTCGCGCACGATCCTCGACGGCAAGGGCGCCGAGACGCTGATCGGGCGCGGCGACATGCTCTTCTCGCCCCCCGGCACCTCGCGGCTCGTCCGCGCGCAGGGCGCCTTCGTCAGCGACGAGGAGGTCCACTCGATCGTCGAGTTCCTGAAGGTCAACGGTCCCCCGCAGTACGCGCACGCGGTGCAGCAGCAGATCGACCGCGTCGCCAGCGAGGACGACGACGAGGACGCGGACGACATCGACGACGCGGACCTCGGCAGCGACGAGGACCTGTACGCCAAGGCGCTCGACGTGCTCAAGTCCACGCGGCGGGCGAGCACGTCCATGCTGCAGCGCCGCCTCAGGATCGGCTACAACCGGGCGGCGCGCATCATGGAGATGATGGAGGAGAAGGGGGTCGTCGGCCCCGAGAACGGGTCCAGCCCCCGCGAGATCCTGGGCGACCTCGACGCGTAGGGGCCGCGGCGCCCCGCACCGGACAAATCCTTCTTTCCCTGCCCCGCAAAACCTGCAACTGATCGACCATGCAATCCATCGGCGAACGCCTAGAGGAAGCCCGCAAGAAGAAGGGCATTTCCATCCGCGAGGCGGCCGAGGCGACGAAGATACGCGGCGAGTACCTTCAGAAATTCGAGGGCAACCAGTTTGAGATCGGCCTCACGGACATCTACACGCGCGGCTTCCTGCGCGGGTACGCGAACTACCTGCGCATCCCGTCGGACCGGCTGCTGAACGACTACACCTCGCTCAGGGGCGGCGAGCCGCGCCCGCGCCAGCCGAGCCGCGAGGTGTACGGGCGCATGGACCTGGCGATCTCGTCCGCCGACGACCGAGGCGAGCCCCAGAGCGACGCCGCCTCGGGCGAACCCGTGCAGCGCACACAGCAGGCGAGGTTCCAGCGCCCCGGCGACAACCTTCCGAAGGGTCCCGCGATCGACCCGGCCCTCGTGTTCAAGGGAGGGATCGCCCTCGTCGGGATCCTGCTCCTCCTCGGCGTCTTCTGGATCATCAAGTCGCTCGCCGGCAGCGGGGCCGCGCCGGCGGCGGCGCGCGAGACCACCCGGGCCCCGAGCGAGATCTCCGAGGCCCCGTCCGCGGCCCCGGCGCCGTCGGTCACCATCGTCGCGGCCCAGGCCGTCAAGGTGAAGCTGGTGCGCAAGTCCGACGGCGTTGAGCTCTTCCAGGGACCGCTCCAGGCGGGCGAGCGCCGCGAGTACCCGAACGTGCCGATCTACCTCACGGCCTCCGAGCTGTCGGCGGTCGAGATCGAGTACAAGGGCCACCGCTACCCCACCGGGCACTCGGGCCACGACCGGATCCAGTTTGATTTCTCGAGCCGGTGACCGCGCCCGCGGGGGGTCGCACTGAACGCAGCGGGTACTCACGGGCGGCATGGAGAAGATTCCCTATTTCGGAAAGACGCTGATCCGCTGGAGCGTGGGGGGCTCGACGTTCATGGCGCTCCCCGAGAAGGGCGCGCGCCTGATGAACTGGAACATCACGATGGGCGACGGCTCGGTTCGCGACGTGATCCACTGGCCGGAGATCGCCTCGCTGGACGAGTTCCACAAGGCCCGCGGGGGGAACCCCATCCTCTTCCCCTTCTGCGCACGCACGTTTGACCGGGGCGAGCCGGGCTTCTGGCGCGACGCCCGGGGGATCCGGCGGCCCATGCCGATGCACGGCTTCGCCCGCCAGGGCGAGTTCCGCACCACGCGCGTCGACGCGGGCGGCTTCGAGGCCGTGCTCGTCCCGGGCGACGAGGCCAGGATGTGCTACCCTTTTGAATACGAGTTTCGGGTCGCCTACCGCTTCGCCCCCTTCGGGCTCACGTGCAACCTCACGCTCGAGAACCTCGGCGACGAGCCCCTGCCGTGGAGCGGGGGGCACCACTTCTACTTCAAGCTTCCCTGGAGCGAGGGGTCCGCGCGCGGCGACTACCTGATCCGCATACCGGCCGACGCCCGCCTTCGCCAGGACGCGACGGGCCAGCTGGTCGCCGGCCCGAGGCTCTCGGCCGACGAGCGGATGGACAACCCGGCGCTCCTCGACACCCTGCACACCGCGCTCCGCGCGCCCGAGGCGGTCTTCGGCGAGCGGGGCCACCCCGGCGACGTGACGATCCGCCTGGGGTCCGAGGCCGTCCCTCCCGAGGGATCGACCTACGTGACCTGGACCCAGGCGCCCGACTCGCCCTTCTACTGCGTGGAGCCATGGATGGGCCCGCCCAACGCGCCCGAGCACAAGGTGGGCCTGCATGTCGTCCCGCCCGGCGGCCGGGAGACCTTCACCGTGAGCGTCGCCGTGGGATAGGGTTGCGGCTCCCGTCGTTTCCCCTACGTTCCAAGGAGCCACGAATCCCATGATGCCGACCCAAGCCACGCTCGCCCTCCTCGACTCCCTTGGGGGGCCGGAGCTTATGCTGGTCCTCGTCGTCGTCCTGATCTTCTTCGGCGGCGAGAAGATGCCGGAGTTCGCCCGCGGCCTCGGCAAGGCGATCCGCGAGTTCAAGAAGGCGGCGGGCGACGTCGAGCAGGAGTTCAAGCGGGCCATCGACGAGATCCCCGAGAAGCCCTCGATGGCCTCGCTGAAGCTCAACTCGCCCGTGCTCCCCGCCCCGGCCGCCCCGGCGCCGGTCGCGGCCCCGCCCTCCCCCTCGCACCAGCCCGGCGACCGGCCGGCCTCGCCCGACGAGCCCTCGGCGGGCCACGGGATAGACGCCTGACGCTTCCCCCAGCATCAACCCACCCCAACCCCATGAAGACCTGCGCCCTGTACGGTTTCATCTCCTCGCTCGCCGGAGCGTTCATAATCCTCGCCCTCTACTTCCTCGGCTTCCATTCCGACCAGGCCAAGCTGGGGGCCGCGAAGGCCATCGGCGGGTTTGGCGGCATCGCCTGCGCCGTCGTGATCACCTCGCTTGGCGTGAGGGCCAGGAGGGACGAGTTGCCTGCGTCCGAGGAGTTCGGATACGGGTCCGCGCTGTGGGCGGGGGTGGTCATCGCCTTTGTCGCGTCGTTCCTGAGCGCGCTCTTCAGCTACGTCTACTACGCTTTCATCAACCCGGGATTCTCCGAGATTCTCATCCAGGATGCCATGGCCAAGGTCGAGGCGAAGGGGATCAGCGGCCCGCAGCTTGAGAAGATCGAGGGCTTCAACCGCTTCATCTTCACGCCCGTCTGGGAATCCATCTTTGCGCTCATCTTCGGGTTCATCTTCGGGGTGGTCCTTGCGCTCATCATCGCCGCCTTCCTGAAGCGGCCCGCCCCAGCGAAGGTCGCCGCCGTGTAGGCACGAAAAAGGGCCCGGATTGCTCCGGGCCCTTGGATTCGGGACAAACCCGGCCGCAAGCGGCCGGGCCTTCGTCTTAGTTCGAGCGGTACTCGAGCGCCAGGATGGCGCCGACCCCCAGTGCGCAGAAGTAAGCTGCGAACAGGGAACTCGCGTTCAACGAACGGAAAGAAAGCAAAATTGCGGCTGTGGCGAGGATCGCCGGGGTTACCGCGCTGAGTATGGTTGTTTTCATATGATGTATTCTTGGTTTGTCCCCAGCTCCCATGAGATGGGGACGAGGATCATACACCCTCCCTGCGATTATGGTAGTTGCAGTTATCTATGATTGTCATAGGCATTATCTATGGAATTGAGCCAACTTCGGTATGTGCTGGCCGTGGCTGAGGCCGGGAATTTCACCCGGGCCGCAGCGCAAGCAAATATAGCCCAACCGTCTTTAAGCCAACAAATTATAAAACTTGAAAGGGAGTTGGGTCACAAACTTTTCCACCGCCTGGGCCGCAAGGCCGTCCTCACCGAGGCCGGCGTCGCGTTTGTAGAGCGGGCGCGCCGGATCCTCTTCGAGGTCGAGGATGCCACAAAGGAGCTGGGGGACAGCCCCACCTTTGACCGGAGGATAACGGTGGGGGCCATTCCGACCCTCGCCCCCTACCTCCTGCCGACCCTGATTGCCCGATGCCGCAGGCGCCACCCCAACCTGCAGGTCAACATCCGCGAGGATTTCAAGTCCACCCTCATCCGGGAGATGCTGGACGGGGAGCTCGACCTCGCCCTTGTGGCGCTGCCGGTCGAGGAATCGAGCATCCAGGTGGAGGTCCTCTGGAAGGAGCCGCTCCTGCTGGTCGTTGCCAAGGACCACGCCCTGGCCTCCAAGCCGGGCGTGACCGCCGCCGACCTAGCCCAGGAGACCTTTGTCCTCCTGGGCTCCTCCAGCTCCCTGGCCGCTCAGGTGCGGCGGTTTTGCGGCGACCACCACATCGAGCCGAGGATCGGCTCCCGGTGCGCCCAGGTCGCGACCGTGAAGGCGCTTGTCGCGACGGGCGCCGGCATCTCGATCCTTCCCGCCGGCGCCAGGTCCGCCGAGGACCAGTCCTCCCTGACCTACGTCGCGCTCTCGGACGCCGAACCGACCCGGGAAATCGCTGTCTTAAAGCACATGCAGCGCTACCAAAGCCGGGGGGCCGAGCAGTTCCTCGCCCTTGTCAGGG
Source organism: uncultured Opitutaceae bacterium (assembly GCA_964509885.1). Lineage (GTDB taxonomy): Bacteria > Verrucomicrobiota > Verrucomicrobiia > Opitutales > Opitutaceae > Palsa-1447. The sequence continues at coordinate 14,968 of CAZDZL010000011.1, forward strand.
AGGGGCCGGGCGAGCCGGGCAAGCCGTGACGCCGGTTGCTTACTTCCCAATGCGCGCGTAACCTCACTCCCATGATCGAATCACTCAAAAAGACGATACTCGCGGGACTCGGTGCCGCGGTCGTCACCAAGGACAGGGTCCACGAGCGCCTCGAGGTCTTCGTGAAGCAGGGAAAGATCACCGCGGCCGACGCCCGCGCGATGGCGGATAAGATCGCCGAGGAGGGCCGCGTTGAGTTTGAAAAGGCGAGCGCGAAGGTCGGCGAGAAGGCGCGCGAGCTGCTGGCCTACGCCGACGGCAAGCACAAGAGCCGGATCGAGGCCCTGGAGGCCCGCATCGCCGCCCTTGAGGGCAAGCCGGCCGCGAGGCGCAAGGCGAAGTCCTAGGCCGCGCGTTCAGGCCGAAGGCACAAGAAAATAGAACTCGGTCGCGTCCTCCGCGCTGGTGCACGCGATGCTCCCGCCGTGGGCGACCACGACCTCGCGGGCGATCGTGAGGCCGATCCCGACGCCCGGCCGGGATTCGCCGGGAACCCGGTAGAACCGGTCGAACAGGCGCGGCACGGCCTCGGGGGGGATTGCCGGCCCCCGGTTGCGCACGGCGAAGCGCACGAAGCCAAGGGGCGCCGAGGATGCGCTGAGCACTATGGCCCCCCGCTCGAGCGAGTACTTCGAGGCGTTTGAGAGGAGGTTGATGAACACGTGCCTCAGGCGCGCCGCGTCGACGTTGACCTGCCCCAGCCCGGGCTCCTCGTCGACGACAAGCGAGTGGCCCGCGGCCGAGATGAACGTGCGCGCCTCGTCGGCGATCCCGCGCAGCAGCGTGCCGACGCCGACCGGCCTTCGCTCCAGCTCGGAGGCGCCCGCCTCCAGGCGGGTGAGGTCGAGCAGCGAGTCCAGGATCCTCAGCAGGCGGTCCGCGTCGTCGCGGGCCGACTCGAGCATCTCGCGCTGGGCGGCCCCGAGCGGCCCGAGGGTCTCCTCCAGGAGCAGGTAGACGGCCATCCGCAGGCCCGTGAGCGGGGTCTTGAGCTCGTGGCTCACCGTTCCGACCAGGTTCGTCTTCGCGTCGTCCAGCAGGCGGAATTTCGTCACGTCCTGCAGGATGATCGCGGCGCCCTTGAACTCCGTCAGCTTGTCGCCGATCGCGAGGATACGCGGGAGGAAATGGCGGTCCTCGCGGCCTACCCGGAACGACACCACGCGGGCGTAGTCCGTCGGCAGGTAGTGCTCGCCGGTCGCCAGCACCTGCCCCAGCGGGCCGGAAAGCTCCGCCGGCAGCCCCCCGGAGAATTCCGGGAGCTTCGAGAGCTCCTCCCCCGCGGGATTCCTCACCTCGATGGCGCCCTCCCTCGAGACCACGAAAAGGGGGTCCGGAGCCGAGGTGAGCGTGGCCTCCATCGTGCGCTGGGTCCTCAGGACCTTGGCGAGCGTGGAGTCCCTGTAGGCCCGCAGGCGGCCGGCCATCGTGTTGAACGAGCGAGCGAGGCTCCCGAGCTCGTCGCCCGAGAACTCGGGCACCTGGATGTCGAGGTTTCCCTCGCCGAGCGACGTCGCCGACGCGGTCAGCGCCTTGATCGGGGTCAGGAGCGACGACGCCAGCATCCAGGCGATCGCGGCCGAGAGCGCCACGGCGGCCCCGATCGTCACCCAGAGGATCCCCACCGCCCTGGAGGCGAGCCTCTCGGCCTGGCGCTCCGTCTCCCGCGACTGGGAGTAGTCGCTCGCGGTGAGGTGGTCCAGCGCGTTGAAGACCCGGAAGAGCGCATCCTCGCTCACGCGCAGGTCGCCGAGGGACCCGCCCCCGCCCCCCGCCAGCGTGCGGTAGCAGAGCGCGGAGAAGTCCTGGAAAGCAGCGTCGAGCTCGAGCACGAGCTTCGCCCGCGGCGTCCCGGCCGTCGCCTCCGACTGGCCCATGAGCTCGCGCGTGAACGCCTCCCGCTGCCCGTCGAGAGCGCGGCGGGCCCCGATCGGGTCGGCCGGGGTGGCGAACGCGAGCGCGTGCGACATGAGCGTCGCCGAGGCGCGCATGTTCTGGCACGCGAGAGCGGCCCGGTAGTCGGCCACCAGGTCCCTCTGCAGAGGGCCCGAGAGCTGGTGGCACACGCGGATGGCGTAGGCGCCCGTAGCGACGATCACCAGGACCAGCGGCAGGAGGCCCAGGAAGAGGCGGGTTCTGAGCATGCCCGGTGCGGCGCCCCTAGAGCAGCCCCAGCTTGCTCCGCTTGCGGTAGAGCGTCGCGGGATCGATCCCGAGCGTCTTGGCGGCCTCGTCCAGGTTGCGCGAGGCGGCGAGGATCCGCCGGATGTGCTCGGCCTCGAGCTCGTCGAGCGTCACGCGGGCCCCCACGGCGGACGTCCTCTGGCGCTCGGCCGAGAACTCCTCGGGCAGGTCCGCGAGCTCGATCGTCTCCCCGGGCGCGAGGATCACGGCCCTCTCGATGACGTTGCGCAGCTCGCGCAGGTTGCCCGGCCAGGGATACGCGGCGAAGGCCTCAGACACGGCCTTGGAGAAGGTGATGCCGCCCTTGCCCGCGCGGGATGCGAAATACTTGCGGGCGCCCTCGGCGAGGCGCCTCAGGTCGGCCGGGCGGTCGCGCAGGCCGGGGACCGTCACGGCGATGACGTTGAGCCTGTAGAAAAGGTCCTCGCGGAAGCGCCCCGCCTTGACCTCGGCCGCGAGATCGCGGTTCGTCGCGGCAATGACGCGCACGTCGGCCCTGCGCGGGACGGCCTCGCCGACGCGCTCGTACTCGCGCTCCTGGAGGAGCCTCAGGAGCTTGGGCTGGATCTCCAGCGGCATCTCGCCGATCTCGTCCAGGAAGAGGGTTCCGCCGTCGGCCGCGGCGACCTTGCCCGAGGTCTCGGCCACGGCCCCCGTGAAGGATCCCTTTGCGTGCCCGAAGAGCTCGCTCTCCAGAAGCTCGCGCGAGAGGCTCGGGCAGTTGACGGTGACGAACGCGGCCTCGCGCCGGGTGCTGCGCTTGTGGATCTCGCGGGCGAGCACGCTCTTCCCCGTGCCGTTGAGCCCTAGGATCAGGATGTTCGCGTGGGTCTCGGCCGCCCGGAAGGCGACCTGGAGGCAGCGCTGCATCGCGGGCTCGTCCGACTCGAGGTCCACGGCCGGGGCCCCGGACACAAGGTCGCTCTCCAGAGCCTCGACCCGGCGCTCCATGGCGTGGGTCTTGCCGACCTTCGAGAGGACCGCGCGGATCTGGTCCGGGGTGAACGGCTTGGGGATGAAGTCGAAGGCCCCGCGGCGCATGGCCTCCACCGCCGTCGCGATGTTGGCATACGCCGTGAAGAGGACCACGGCCGGGGCCGGCCGCAGCTTCATCAGCCGGCCGAGGACCTCCATGCCGTCGTCCGCGCCCAGCTTCAGGTCCAGGAAGACGACGTCAAAGTCCTCGGCCTCGGCGGCCTTGAGCGCCTTGGCGGCGTTCGGGACCTCGAGGGCGGTGTGTCCGGAGGATTCGACGGCGACCCGCGTCGTCCTGCGTATCGAGGGCTCGTCATCAACGATTAGGACGCGCATGGGTTTGGCCGCGGAAGCCTGATCCGCCCGCGGCTACGGGCCAATGACAAAGAAAGGCCGGTCTGGTTCCTGCCCGCGTGCCGCCCCGCCCGGTCCCCTCACCACGGTAGGACCCTGTTGGCCGTCCACCACGCGTGGTACTCGATCGCGATCCGCCCCGCCAGCACCGCGGGATCCCGGGCCATGGCAGCGCGGGCCTCGTCCAGCGAGGATGTCTTGAAGATGACGACCCCGAGGAGGTCGGGGTCGCCCTCGACCGGGCCGGCGGCGGCGAGCGCCCCGGCGCGGCGCAGGGACTCGACATAGGCCGCGTGGTCCGCGTCCGGCGCCGCCGAGCCCGGCGCGGGACGGCCGCGCATCACGAGGCAGAGCACGTGGGTCGCCATCTCGTCCTTGGCCTGCGGGTTCTCCTTCTTCCACTTGAAATACGCGGCGCCGATCCCAGCGGGGCCCCACCACGGGTGCACGTCCGCCGTGTTGCGCTTCCTCGCGACCGTGGCGTCGAGGGCCGCGATCCTGCGCGCCTCCTCCAGCGAGGGGGCGTTGAGGACAAAGATGCCGCTGATGGTCCTCGGCGTGTCGTCCATGGGGCCCGCGGCAGCCAGGACGCCGTCGTCCGCCATCTTCTTAATGTTCGCCATGTGCTCGTCCATGATGTGCTGGCGGCCCTCGAGGGACATGGGGACCCGGTTGGGATCAGGCCGAAGAAACACGATGTAGCGCAGCTCACGCGCCGGCGCCCCGGCGTCGGTCGCGTCGGCACGGCAGGGGAAGGCGGCGGCCAGGACAAGGAGGGCAAGCGGGGCAAACGGCCTCATGGGCGATGTCCTGCCAGCCGGGGCGGGCCTGCGCGAGCCCATTGTCTCGGGGCCAAAAAAGCCAAGGCGGGGTCGCTTGCGCGACCCCGCCAGGTCCAGCTTCAACTAAGTGCTCCCACGGGCTTTCGCCCGCTGAGATGGCACACCCCCTTCGACCGCGCGTGCGCATTCGGGTTCCCATAGAAAGCTTGCCAGAAGTGAGGCCCCCTCTGAGGGTCCGGCAAAGGCCCGATGACCCCGGAAACCCCAAAGACCGCCCCCGAAGCCGCCCCGGCCGCGCCGTCCGCCGCGCGGATCACGGACCTCGAGATCAAGGACGCCCAGATCATCTTCGGGGCGGTCTGGCAGGGCCTCGAGGCCGAGGTGGGGCTTGAGAACCTGCGGTTTCCCAAGGAGATAATCCTGCTGGGGGGCGCCCCGGGCGCCGGAAAAGGCACCAACACCCGCTTCATCGCCAAGGCCCGGGGCCTGACCTGCGGCCCCATCGTGATCAGCGCGCTCCTCGACTCGCCCGAGGCGCGGCGATTCAAGGACGCCGGGAGCCTTGTCGGCGACCGCGAGGTGATGGACCTGCTGTTCCACCGCCTCCTCCAGCCGCAGTACAGGGACGGCGTCATCCTGGACGGCTTCCCCCGGACGAAGGTCCAGGTCGAGTGCCTCAAGCTCCTGGTGGACAAGATGCACGCGCTTCGCCGGGAGTTCTACCGGACACCGCTCGGCATCCATTTCCGCCAGCCGACGATCCACATCATGGTCCTGTTCGTCGACGAGGCCACGAGCGTCGCCCGCCAGCTCAGGCGCGGGGTCGAGGTGCGCGCCCACAACAAGGAGGTGCGCCGCACCGGGATCGGGGTGCTCCAGGAGGAGCGCTCGACGGACTTCGACAAGGCGCTCGCGCAGCGCCGCTACCGGGTGTTCAAGGAGCAGACCTGGGACGCCCTCCAGGAGCTGAAGGAGATCTTCCACTACCACTTCGTGAACGCCCAGGGGACGTACCCCGAGGTCGAGGCCAACATCCTGAAGGAGCTCGAGTACCAGAGCACTCTGGAGCTGGACCCGAGGACGGTCGACCGGCTGAGGGCCATCCCGGTGGCGAGCGAGATCGTGGTCCACGCCAGGCAGGAGCTTGTCAGGCGCCTCGACGCCTACGAGCTCGAGCACGAGGAGCTCTTCGGCCAGGTCGCGGCGTTCATCGAGAGGAAGATCGTGCCGATCGTGCTGCGCCACGCGATCTCCGGGACCGCGCTCGTCAACACGGAGGACACGCTTCTCGACGACCCGCGCGCCCTGGCCATGCTGATCGACATCTTCTCGGAGCGCGGCTACCACGCCGCCGTGGACCTGCACCGCATCGAGATCCCAGAGCACGTCGACCTGAAGACCGGCGCCGTCCGCTGCCGCCTGAAGAAGGTCTATCGGATCCAGATCCGTTTCACCGGCTCCGAGATCCGCCGCGGATAGGGCCTACTCGAAGCGAAGTGCCTCGATCGGGTCGAGGGAGGCGGCCTTCCACGCCGGGTACATGCCGAAGGCCACCCCGATGAGCGAGCAGACAAGGACGCCCGCGATGGCCCAGCCCCACGGGAACACGACCGAAACGGAGAGGAACATCGCGAGGCCGTCGCCGGCGACCGTGCCGAGGACGATGCCGAACAGGCCGCCCGTCACGGAGAGGACCACGGACTCCACGAGAAACTGGGTGAGGATGAGTATCTTCCTGGCGCCCACGGCCTTGCGGACGCCGATCTCCCGCGTGCGCTCGGTCACGCTCACCAGCATGATGTTCATGATGCCGACGCCCGCCGCGAGGAGGGCAATCGCGCTGATGATGAACGCGCCGCCGCTCACGACGTCCGCGATCTTCGCGAAGGCCGCGATCAGCGAGTCGTTGGAGTAGAGCTCGAAGTCATCCTCCTGCTCGGGGCGCAGGCCGCGGACGATGCGCATGGCGCCGATACCCCGGTCCATCGTCTCGTTGTACAGGATCTGCGACGGGGCCTGGGTCGCCACGTTGATCGAGTAGTGCTCCGCCCCGAAGTCCATCAGGAATCGGGTGATCGGGACCATGAGGATGTCGTCCTCGCTCATCCCGAACATGGACCCCTTCGTCGCGAAGGTTCCGATGACCGTGTAGGTCCTTCCGTTCGCCTTCACGAGCTTCCCCAGGGGGTCCTCGGAGGGAAAGAGCTTGGTGACGAGGTCCTGGCCAATGATCGCCACCGGCCGCACGAGGTCGACGTCGGCCGCCGTGAAATTGCGCCCGGCTCCGATCGAGTACTGGTTGGCCTGCAGGAAATACTCGTTCGTCCCCCCAAACGTCACGCCCGGCGTGGTCTTGTGCCCGCCGGCGGTCGCCTGCACGGGCCTGTCGTTCTCGAACGACTTCAGGCAGATCACGTCGGCGTACCCGTGCATGAGCTCGATGTAGCGCTGGGCCTGGGTGAGGCTGATGTTCTTGCGGACCTCGTACTTGTGCCGGTCGTTACCGTCGACGGTCAGGCCGGTCGGGAACTTCGCGAACTGGAACATGTTCGAGCCGAGGAAGCTGAGCCCCGTCTCGATCGAGCCGCGAAGCGCGGACACCGCGGTCATCACCCCGATGACGGAGAACACCCCGATCGTGATCCCGGACATCGTCAGGAAAGACCGGAGCTTGTTCACCCCGAGCGCGCCGAACGCCATCTTGATCACCTCATTCATAGCGCAGCGCGACGACGGGATCGAGGCGCGAGGCGCCCCAAGCGGGCACAAAGCCCGAGATGATCCCGGTCGCGACGGAGACGAACAGCGAGACAAGGATAAGGGAGAAGGAGAACTCGAGCGGGAACGAGGGCATGGCCGACTTGACCGTGACGCCGAGCACGTAGGTGAACGCGAGGCCGACGAGGCCGCCGACGAAGCAGATAGCGACGGCCTCGATCAGGAACTGCAGCAGGATCGTGCGGCGGCGGGCGCCGAGGGCCTTGCGGGTGCCGATCTCCTTCGTGCGCTCCCGGACGCTGACAAACGTGATGTTCATGATCCCGATGGCCCCGACGAAGAGGGAGAGCCCGGTCACGAAGAGGCCGGCGAAGGCGATCCCCTTCTTGATCGGGTCGAGCTGCTCCTTGAAGGCCTGCTGCTGCTCGACCGAGAAGTTGTCGCGCTCGGCCGGGAGCAGGCCGCGAACCCGGCGCATGGCCCCGATGAGCTCCTCCTGGGCGTCGTTGGCCTGCAGCTTGTCCTTCATCTTGACCCGCAGCTGGACCTGCCCGTCGCGCGTGTCGAAGAACTTCCTGTAGGCCGCGAGCGGGATGACCGTCTGGTTGTCCATGCTGAAGAGCCCGAGGAACGACCCCTGCTTCGCCAGGACGCCGATGACGCGGAACGGCTGGCCCTCGATCTTCACCGTGTTGTCCAGGGCGGAGCGCCCGGGGAAGAGTTTCTCGGCGACGTCTATCCCGAGGACGCACACCTGGGTGCCCGCCTTGGCCTCGGTGTCGTTGAAGAGGCGGCCGTCCTGGAAGTCGACGGAGATCGTGCGGCCGTAGTCCGCCGTCGACCCTATCGTGAACACGCCGGACACCTGGTTCTGCGCGGACTTGATGGTCGAGGAGCGGTTCGCCTCCGGGACGGCCACCTCGAGGAGGGACGAGGGGGAGCCCGCGAAGATCCTGTTCAGGGCGTCCGCGTCCTCCGCGTGGAACGGGGGCCGGTTCGCGTAGTTCCACCAGTCCTCGACGTTGTGCCAGGGCCACTTCTGGACGTAGAGCATGTCGTCGCCCAGCATCGCGAGGCTCCTGTCGAAGCCGATGTCGATGCCGTGGATCGCGGTCCCCATCAGGGTGACGGCCACGATGCCGATGATGACCCCGAGCGCGGTCAGCGCCGAGCGAAGCTTGTTCGCCCGGATCTGGGCCATCGCTATCCTTATCGACTCCGTGAACTCATAGAGGATTCTGTCCATGGCGGGCGTGGGTTTGTCAGTCGACGGGCCCGTCGCTCTCGATCAGGCCGTCGTGAAGGCGTATGATCCGGCGGGCGTGCCGGGCGATGGACTCCTCGTGGGTGACGACGATGAGGGTGTTGCCCCGCTCGTAGAGATCCTCGAAGAGGCCCATGATCTCGACTCCCGTCTTGGAATCCAGGTTTCCCGTCGGCTCGTCCGCGAGGATGATCGACGGCCGGTTCACGAGGGCGCGCGCGATGGCGACGCGCTGGCGCTGCCCGCCCGACAGCTCGTTCGGCTTGTGGTGGAGCCGCTCGCCCAGGCCGACGCTCTCCAGCGTCTCCCGGGCGCGCTGGCGGCGCACGGCGGGGGGAACCCCGGCGTAGATGAGGGGAAGTTCGACGTTCTTCAGGGCGTCGGAGCGGGCCAGGAGGTTGAAGGTCTGGAACACGAAGCCGATCTCGCGGTTGCGGATCTCGGCGAGCTCGTCGTCCACCATCGACGCGACGTCCTGGCCGTTGAACTCGTACTTCCCCGAGGTGGGGGTGTCCAGGCAGCCCAGCATGTTCATCAGGGTCGACTTGCCGGAGCCCGACGGGCCCATGATGGCCAGGTACTCGTTTCGGTGGATGTCGAGGGACACGCCCCTCAAGGCGTGGATCGTCTCCGCGCCCATCTGGTAGAGCTTCGTCACCCCGGCTATGGAGATGACGAGCGGGCCTACGGGGCGCACCGCGCGCGATTCAGCAGGGGCCAGGGGAATCATCGGCGGCCGGCCTTACTTGGACTCGGAGCCCTCGACCTTGGGTTTCTCGATGCGGACGGCCGAGCCGTCCTTGAGGAGGCGGCTGATCGCGGCGTAGGTCCCGGCGACGACCTCGTCGCCGGGGCTGATCCCCGACTTCACCTCGATCATGGAGTTGTCGGCGATGCCGGTCTCGACGCGCTTCATCTTCACCTTGTCGCCGTCCTTCACGAACACGACCTTCAGGAGCTTCTCGCGGTCGCGCAGGGCGTCAGCCTTCTCGGAGGCGACGTCCTGGTCGTTGCCGGAGCGCTCCTTGGCGTCCTTCTCGTTCTTCTTGGCAAGCTCCTCGGCGGTCATTCCGCCCTGGGCGCGGACCGTGACGCTCTGGATCGGCACGGCCACGACGTCCTTGACCGTCTGGGTCTCGATGTCGGCGGTGGCGCTCATGCCGGGGCGCAGCGCGAGGTCCTTGTCCGCGATGCGGATCTTCACGACGAAGTTCGTGACCTGGTCGGTCGTGGCCGTCGCCTGGCCCGTGGCGCCGGTGTTGGCAGCGGAGGCCGCGATCTCGCGGACGATGCCGTTGAACTTGCGGTCCGGATAGGCGTCGACGCTGATCTTCACCGTGTTGCCAACCTTCACGTTCACGATGTCGTTCTCGTTCACGTTCACGCGAACCTCCATCTTGCTGAGGTCCGCAACGCGCATGATCTCCGTCCCGCTGAACTCGGATGACGCCTGGACGCGCTCGCCGACCTCGGAGGTCCTGGAGCTCACGGTGCCGTCCATGGGCGAGTAAAGGATCGTCTTGGAGAGCGAATCCTTGGCCTGCTTCAGGAAGCCCTCGGACTCGTCGACCTGCGCGAGCGCCGTCTGGCGGTTGGCCTTCGCCGCCTCGTAGGCGGTCTTGTAGGTCCCGTAGTCAAAGTCGGAGACAAGCTTCCGGTCGAAGAGGTCCTGGTATTTCTTGAGGTCGGCCTCGGCCTTCACGAGCTGCACCTCGCTGTTCACCGCAGCCGAGTGCGCGACGGCGACGGCCGCCGTCTGCTGGTCGACCTGGGCCTGGTAGAGGTCGGGCTTTATCTTCACGATGAGCTCGCCCTTCTTGACGGGGGCGCCCTCCCGGTAGGGAAGCTCCGTGATCTCGCCGAAGACCTCGGAGGTGATCTTCACCTCGACCTCGGACTGGACCTTCCCCGTGGCGGTGACGACCTGCACGATGGTCTTCTTGACGGCCTTCTCGGTGGTGATCGCGATGCCCGTGTTGGCCCCGCGCTTCTTGGCGACGCCGACGGCGACGAGCAGCGCGAGGAGAACGGTCGCACCGATGACGTACCATTTGAGCTTGGACTTGCGGCGCGGCTTGGCAGCGGCAACGGGTACGGTTCCGGTCGAGAGGGAGGCTGTCATGGGCGAAGCATTCACGGGTAATGGGTTGTGGGTCAATGGTTCAAGCCCCAACCAGCTTCGCGCCCTCTGAAAAAACAGCGTGGAGGGGCCGTAACCAGCCCCCCCACGCTAACACAACTAACAACGAGCAAGGGCAGACGAAACAGTCGTCTTGAAAAATGTGAACGGATTTGCGCCCAAACGCCGCCATTGAGCGCCGAACCCCCTCCCCCGGGGGGTTGAAACGCTCTGAAATGGGCTCGCCGCGGGCTGGCATGACCCAACAACACCATCCCCCGGGGTAAAGTTACACCAAACTTTGATGAGCGGGTGCCCCGGAGGATGGGCGGGGACCCCCGCCTCACCCTGCGGGGGCGGGCCGGGGGGGAAGGGCCGCCCACTGGCCGGGCTCGTGCCTCCTCCCGCAGGCGAGCGGGATCGTGCGCACCGCCGCCACCGGGGCGCCCCGCAGGTACGCGGAGAGGGCCCGGGGGTCGCCCCCCAGCCCGGCCGGCAGGTTCACGGGCCGGTCCGAGACCTCGGGGTCGATCGCGGATAGCCCCCCCGCCGTGCCGAAGACGAGGACCGTGTGGCCCAGGCGCCGGCCCTGCGCGTCCACGTAGTAGGACAGCAGCATGGGCGAGGCGGCCTCGTCCCCGACCTCCAGCCTGCGCAGCAGCGCCGCCACGCTCTCGACAAAGCAGGCATTGGGGGGCCTGCGGAGGGATCCCCCGGCGGGGACGGGCGGCTCCTCCACCCACGTCCACGCGCCGAACCCCGGGTCTATGGCCCGGAAGAGCGGGCCGGGATCGGCCTCGTCCCGCTCCAGGGTGCCGCGGGTCAGGGAGAGGCTCTGCGTGCCGTCGACGTCCGTGTAGAACCAGAGTATGCCGGAGAGCTCGAACACCAGGGCGTACACAGTCCTTGGATACGACCCGCGGCTCCACATCCCCCTGGGGTGCGCGTTGTCTATCCTCACCAGGCGCGCCCATGTCTCCCCCCCCAGCATCGAGCGCGCGGCCGCGGCGTCAGGGAGCCCCGCGGACGGTTCCGTGCCGGCGGCCGCGGTCCCGAGGGCCGCCATGAGGATCGCAAGGCACGAGAGCGTTCGCACGCCCCTGTAAACAAGCGAAGGGGGTGGCGGGATTCGAAAATGCGACGGTCCGGGGAGCCCGTGCGGCGAAACCCCCCGCGCGCGCGCCGGGCGTCACTCCACCCTGCCGAGAAGCGCCTTGATGCGGTCGTGGTAGCCCCGGCTAAGGCGCAGCTTGGTCCCGTCATGGAGCACCACCGCGTACTCCCCCTCGAACGAGGGGCTGAGCTTCCTCAGGCGGTCCGCGTTCACGATCGTCGAGCGGTGTATCCTGATGAAGCGGGTCGGGTCGAGGCGCTCCTCGAGGGCCGCCATCGTGCCGCGCATCAGGTGCGTGCGCCCGGTCACGTGGAACTTGACGTAGTCGCCCTCCGCCTCGATCCAGTCGATCTCGCTCGTCTTCAGGAAGATGATCTCGCCCGACGACTTGAGCAGGATCCGGTCCCTGCCCTCCCCCTCGATGTGCTCGATGAGTCGGGTGAGCCGGGTGTCGACGTCGTCATTGCGCCTGCGCATGACCAGATCCCTTGCGCGCTCGAGCGCGGCCGCGAACCGGGTGTCGTCGTAGGGCTTGAGCAGGTAGTCGACCGCGTTGTATTCGAACGCCTTGAGCGCGTACTCGTCGTAGGCCGTGACAAACACGACAACAGGGGTCGCTTCGGGGCCCACCCGCTTGAGGGTCTCGAAGCCGTCGCAGCCCACCATCTGGACGTCGAGGAACACGAGGTCCGGCCGCAGCCGCTGGATCAGGTCGGCCGCCTCGACGCCGCCGCCCGCCTCGCCGATGATCTCGATCCCCTCGGCGCGCTCGAGGAGCAGGCGGACGCCGTGGCGGGCCAGGGGCTCGTCGTCTGCGATGAGGGTCCGGATGCGGGGGGACGGGGAGGGCTTGCGCATAGGGTTCATGGTCGGCAGGGCAGGATGATCTCGACGGAGATGCCGCCCGCGGCCTGGCTGCGCAGCGTCAGCCGGCCCGCGTCGCCGTAGATCTTCGAGAGCCGCTCGCGCGTGTTGGCAAGGCCAGTGCCCTCCACGACCCTGCGGTTGTGGGGCAGGCCCGGCCCGTCGTCGCGCACCTCAAGGTAAAGAAGCCCGTCGGCCACGCGCCCGGTGATGTCGACGCGCCCCGGCCCGGCCTTGGGCGCGACGCCGTGGAGGATGGCGTTCTCGACGATCGGCTGGAGCAGGAGCCACGGGACGGGCACGCCCAGCGCCGCCTCGTCGACCGCCGTGGCGACGGTGAGGCGGTCCGAAAACCTGGCCTTCTGGATTTCTATGTAGCGCTCCAAGAAATCCATTTCTACTCGCAGGGTGGTCTCATTTTTGTGGTTCCCTTCCAGGGACATCCGCAGAAGAGAACCCAGCCGGGCCAGCAAAGTTACAGCCATCTCGTTTTTGCCGTCCCTCACAAGGACCGAGATGGTGTTGAGCGTGTTGAACAGGAAGTGGGGCTTGAGCTGCTCCCTTAGCGCCTTGAGCTCCGCCTCGATCAGCTTTCCCTCGAGCTGGGCGGCGCGGATCTCCTCGTTCTTGAACCTGCGCTGGAGGTCGCCGCCGTAGCCGAACGCGATCACGGCCCAGTAGTACGCGATGTCCACGAGGTTGTGGCCGTAGAAGCTCGTCGCCGCGATCTGCCAGAACCCGCTCTTTTCAGGCCCGAAGACGAGGATGTAGGCCTCGATCCGGCCCAGGTAGAACGTCGCCATGACGACGAAGCTGAACGCAACATGGAAGAGTATCCCGCCCACCCACCGGCCGGAGCTGAGGGGCATCCTCGTGCGCAGCATGAGGATGAACGGCGCGATGCACGCCCACATCGCGGCGCGCACGAACTGGGGGATCGCTATGCCCACGAAGTCGGCCCACCCCATCCCGGCCTTCTCATTGAAGTAGAGCTCCGATGACAGCACCAGCCCGAGGAAGGCCCACCCCGCGGCCGTGGCGGCAATCCTAAGCCATCGATTCTTCATGTTCAGGGAGGGTTTCATGCCGCCGGTCGATCAGCCGTATCAAGCCGATACCATCCGTTTTGCGACGAAACGACGTAAAAGCGCGACGTGCGCTCGGTAAGGCGCGTCCAGATTCGGGGCGCCGCGCTTAACGGATGGGGGAAGCGCGGTCAGCCCCGGCGCTCCCGCTCCGCCCAGAGGGCGGCGCCGACGATCCCCGCCTCGTTCAGGAACTCGGCCGGGACCATCCTGGCCCTGGGTTTCACGTACTTGAAGAACTTGTCGTGCTTCGCGCTCACGCCGCCGCCGATGATGATGAGCTCGGGCCAGAGGATCTCCTCGAGGATGCCGATGTAGCAGCCGAGGCGGGTGCCCCACTGCTTCCATGACAGGCCCTTGCGGTGCTTCACGGACGCCGCGACGCGCTTCTCCGCGTCGCGCCCGTCCATCGGGAGGTGGCCGAGCTCGCAGGGGAACAGGGAGCCGCGGAAGAAGAGTACCGACCCGACGCCCGTGCCGAGCGTGAGCATGAGGGCCTTCCCGCCGAAGTTCCTGCCGGCGCCGAACCGCATCTCGGCGAGGCCGGCCGCCGCGGCGTCGTTGGTGAGCGCGACGGGCAGGCCGGTCCCCTGGCCGAAGAGCTTGAGGCCGTCGCAGCCGATGAACTTCTTGTCGAGGTTGGCGGAGGTCAGGATCGTGCCTCCGTGGATGACGCCCGGGAAGCCGATCCCCACCGGTCCCCTCCACCGGAAGTGCGCGGCGATCATCCCGGCGGCGTCGGCCATCTCCCTTGGGGAAAGGAGATTGGGGGTCTCGATCTTGAAGCGCTCTCCCAGGAGGCGGCCGGTGGACGTGTCCACCGGGGCCCCCTTGATCGCGGAGCCGCCGATGTCGATGCCGAGTACCTTCATTCGCGCACATAGACAGCCCCGATGGGGCTTTTCAATGCCGTGTTTCCGACGGGCCCCTTTTTTGGGTCAGGCTCCTTGACGCGGGACCGGCGCCGCGCTCCTCTTTTCCCCGATGAAGGTCACCTACTACCTCGAGGTCTTGTCATCCTGGTGCTATTGGGCCGAGCCCACCTGGGCGGAGCTCAAGGCCCGGTATGCGGGGCGCGCCGAGTTCGACTGGAAGATCGCCCTCATGCGCAGGGAGGACTTCCCCGTCTCCCGCGAGCAGTGCGAATGGTTCTACCGCAGGAGCGGCATGATCATGCGCTCCCCCGTGATGCTCAACCCGGGATGGATGGAGAAGGGCCCGAACGCGACCTACACGGGCGCCGACCTCGTGGCCGAGGCCTGCAAGGACTTCGGCTTCACCGACGACACGATCCGCCTCGCCCTGTCCCATGCCTCGGAGATCGAGGGCAGGAAGATAGGCCGGATGGAGGAGGCCGTCGACGTCGCCGCAAGCGAGTCGGGGCTGCAGCCGAGGAAGCTCCGGACCCGGGCGGAGTCCGCCGCCGTCCGGGCGCGGGTCGACGCCAGCACGGCCGAGTTCTTCTCGCACCGGATCTCGCAGCGGCCGGCCTTCATCCTCGAGGACGCCATCGGCGACAAGGCCGTGTTCTCCGGCCTGGTCCGGATCGAGCCCCTCGCGGCCGCGATCGACGCCATGCTCTCCGACACGGCGGCCTACGCCGCCCACGCCGCGCACTTCGGGGCGCCGCCGGCCAAGTAGCGGGAGGAGCCGACATGGACTACGTCAACCTCGGCAGCACCGGCCTCAAGGTCTCCCGGATTTGCCTGGGGACGATGACCTACGGCTCCAAGAAATGGAGGGAATGGGTCCTCGAGGAGGAGGAGAGCCGGCCCTTCATCAGGCGGGCGCTCGAGGCCGGGATAAACTTCTTCGACACGGCGGACATGTACTCGCTCGGCGCGAGCGAGGAGATTCTCGGCAGGGCCCTCAGGGACTTCGGGCCCGGGCGCGACCGTGTCGTCATCGCGACCAAGGTCTTCAACGCGATGGGCGACGACCCCAACCAGCGGGGCCTCTCGCGAAAGCACATCCGCCACGCGCTCGAGGACAGCCTGAGGCGCCTCGGCACGGACTACGTCGACCTCTACCAGATCCACCGCTTCGACCCGCTGACCCCCGTCGAGGAGACCATGGAGGCGCTGAACGACCTCGTCCGCGCGGGCAAGGTCCTCCACATCGGGGCGTCGTCGATGTTCGCGTGGCAGTTCGCCAAGATGATGGGCACGGCCGGCAGGCGCGGCTGGACGCCGTTTGTCACCATGCAGAACCACTACAACCTCCTCTACCGTGAGGAGGAGCGGGAGATGTTCCCGCTCTGCGCCGACCTCTCGGTGGGGATCATCCCGTGGAGCCCGCTCGCGCGCGGCATGCTCGCGCGCGAGCTGAAGTCGGCGACGGTGCGCGCGAAGACCGACCAGTATGCCCAGAACATCTACGGAGCGGAATTGTCCGAGCCGGACAGGGCGGTCCATGCGGCCGTGCAGAGGGTGGCCGCGGCCCGGGGCGTGCCCGCGGCGCAGGTCGCGCTCGCCTGGGTTTGCCAGAGGCCCGGGGTCGTCGCCCCGATCGTCGGCGCCTCCAAGCTGAACCACATCGAGGACGCCCTGGCCGCGCTGACGCTGAACCTGAGTTCGGATGAGATGAAGGCGCTCGAGGCGCACTACGTCCCCCACCCGATCGCCGGGCACTCATGAGGCGGGGGGCGGCCGCCTTGCGGACGGGCCTGCTCTCGGCGGCACTCGCGCTCGCGGCGGCGAGGGTCCTGGGCTCGTCGGGCGTCGTCTTTGACGATCGCCGCGGCGACGGCGTCCGCCTGCCGGGCGAGCGCGGCATCGCCTCCGTCGAGGTGTCCAACGGGGTGGACATCGCCCTGACCGACGCGGGCGGGGAGTACACGCTTCCCGACCGGCCCGGGGCCACGGTCTTCGTGATCAAGCCCAGGGGCTGGCGACCGCCGGTGGACGCTGACAACCTGCCCCAGTTCCACGCGCAACCGGGTGCGGCCGGGTGGCGAAATTTCCCTCTGCGCCGGGTGGACGAGCCCGATTCCCTGCGGGCGCTGGTGCTGACGGACCCGCAGCCCTCCTCCGGGGCCGAGGTGGGTTATCTCGCCAAGGGCCTCGTCGCGGGCCTCGGGCGGCCCGGGGGCATCGCCTTCGGCGTCACGCTCGGCGACGTCGTGTACGACAGGCCCGACCTCTTCGGCGCCGTGAACGGCGCGCTGGGCAGGATCGGGGTCCCCTGGTACAGCCTGCCGGGCAACCACGACCTCGCGCTCGGCACGCCGGACGAGCGCGCGGCGGTGGCTCCGTTCGAGTCGGTCTACGGCCCGTCGACCTTCGCCTTCCACGCGGGCCCCGCGCTCTTCGTGGCCCTGGACGACGTGCGGCCGCTCGGGGGCCCGCGCTACGTCGGCGGCCTCCGGGATGAGCAGTTCGCCTTCATCGGGAACCTGCTTCAGGACTCTCCCGCGGCCGAATGGGTCGTCCTCATGCTGCACATCCCGCTCTTCTCGCCCGACCCGTCGGGGACCGAGGGGTTCAGGGCGGCCGACCGGCTGAGGCTGTTCGAGCTCCTGAAGGGCCGCGCGCGCGTCCTCATCCTCTCCGGCCACACGCACTACCAGCGGCACGTGACGCACGGGCCCGCGGACGGGTGGACCGGGGCGAACCCCATCGAGGAGTACAACGTGGCCGCCGCGTGCGGCGGATTCTGGGGCGGCCCGCGCGACGCGGAGGGGATCCCGGTCGCGACGATGTGGGACGGAACGCCGCCGGGATACGCGGTCCTCGGCTTCATGGGGGACACGGTCTCCCTCGACTACGTCCCGTCGCGGATGCCGGCCGACCACCAGATGTCCCTGCACGCTCCCGACGTCGTCGCGCCGGGCCAGGGCTTCGTCCCGTTCTACGCCAACGTGTTCAACGGCCACGACGGCTGGGCCGTTGAGGCGCGCGTCGACGACCGGGCCTGGAACCCCATGCGCCGGATACTGGGCTGGGACCCGTCCTACGCCGCCGACTTCCTGGCGCAGGACACGGCCGCGCAGCCGCGGCCCTGGCCGAGGCTTCCCGAGCCCGCCGTCTGCTACCACCTCTGGCGCGGGGCGCTGCCCGCGGACCTCGCGCCCGGCAGGCACGTGCTCCATGTCCGCGCGACGGAGCCGGGCGGCCGTGTCCACGATTCGGAGCGCCCGGTGGACATCGTGCGGCCCTGAGCGCGGCCGGGGGGCCGCCGCCCCGGTACATGCTTTTGCGTACGAATACTTCATGACGGCCCCGGGATTCAGCATTTCATCCCCCGGGTCGCCCCTGGCCCGATGCACCTGGTCCGCTCCATCGCAGGCAGTGCCCTCCTCTGGATCGCCTCCCGGGAGGCGGCGGCATTCGCGGACGGCGCGGGCGACTGGAGGCTGGGGACGGCGGGCCTGCCGCCGATGCGGGTGTTCACCGCGCGCGACACCGGGGCCGCGACCATGGCCTGGTCGGCGGCGCAGGACCCTTCGGGAACGCTCTATTTCGGGTGCGACTCGGTGATCTCGTTCGACGGGGACCGCTGGCGGCCGCTCGCCATGGATCCCACCTACCTCGTCCGCGGCCTGGACGTCGGGCCGAACGGCCGCATCTGGGTGGCCGGGGTGAACCAGATCGGCTGGTTCGACCCGGCGCCGCAGGGCGGACTCGAGTACCACTCCCTCATGCCGCGCCTACCCGCCGGCGCGGCGGAGCTCGGGGACGTCTGGAGGGTGTACGCCCAGGGTGACGACATCGCGATCTTCGTGGCCCGGGAGAGGGTCCTTCGCTGGGACGGCAGGAAGATCTCGTCATGGGAGTATCCCGGGATGCACCTGTTGTGGTCGACGCGCACGGCGAGGTCGGTGTACGTGCACTATCCCCCGATCGGGCTCCTGAGGATCGGGCCCGACGGGCCTTCGCTCGCCGCAGGCGCGTCCGCGATCGGCTCCTCGGAGGTGCGCTGGCTGGATGACTCCGGGGAGGACTGGCTCCTCCTCACGTCCCAGGGTTTCAAGAGGCTCCGGGGCGGCGCCTGCACGCCGCTCGACACGGACGCCTCCGCGTTCGTGCGCGCGAACACACCGACCTCCGTGGTGCCGCTCGCCGACGGCTCGCTTGCCGTCGGCACTCTCCAGGGAGGGATCGCCCTCGTCGGCCGCGGCGGGGACGTCCGGCGCGTCTTCAACACCGCCTCTGGGCTGCCAGCCAACCAGGTCTACTCGCTCTTTGTGGACAGGGACGGGGCGCTCTGGGGGATGGGGCCCTCGAACATCGTCCGGCTCGCCCTGCGCTCGGGCACCGCGGTCTACGGCCGGACAAGCGGGTATCCACCCGGGGGCTGCGACACCCTCGCGGAGTCGTCGGGCTCGGTCTTCGCCGTATCGCACAGCGGGATCTTCCGGCTCGGTGCCGACCCGGGCACGGGGGGCGCCGGCCTCTTCGCCCCGCTCGGAGCCACGAGCAGCCGGTTCTACAGCCTGATGTCGACGCCGCAGGGACTCGCCATCGGGCACGTCCGCGGCCTCGGCCTATGGTCCTCCGGAAAAATGGAGCCTGTGCCCAACCTTGAGGACGCCGTCTTCCGGATAAACCCGTCGCGCTCCAAGCCCGGCAGGATCCTCGCCTCGCTCCTGGAGCGCGTCGTCAGCGTCGACCCGGTGACGGGGGCGTCGGCCATCGTCGCCGACTCCCTTCCCGACTACGGGGACACGGTGGTCGAGGAGCCCTCGGGGAGGCTGTGGATCGGCACTCCCTCGCGGGGGCTGTTCACCGCGGGCCCCGGCGCCACGAGGGCGGGGCCCGCGAGGCTCGGCCCCGGGCCCCTACCCGCCCCCGGACCCGTCTTCGTGAGCCGCGCGGGCCCGGCGGTCGTGGCGGTGGCAAAGGGGGCCGCCTATGTTCTGGACGGGGCGTCGGGGTCCTTCCGGCCCGTCGCCGGGTTTCCCGCAGGGGTTCCCATCGCCGTGTCCAACGCGGACAGCGGCGGCGCCGTTTGGGCGGCGCTGGACCCGGAGGCGGGCGGGCACTCGCCGCGCCTCGGGCGCATAGCCCCCGCGAAGGACGGCGCCGCATGGATTCCCCAGTCGCTCGAGGGCCTCTCGGGCCTCGGGTCGCTGCTCGGGCTTCGCGTCGTCAGCCTTCCCGACCGCGACGAACTCTGGATCACCGGGACGGAATCCCTCCTGCGCGCCGGTCCCGACGCCCTGTCCCGGCACACCCCGCCGCGCCGGCCGACGATCCGCGCCCGAGTGATGGTCGACGGCAAAGGTGCCGGCGGAGCGATCGGCGGCGCGCTGCCCTACTCGACCCGCGGCCTCCACATCGAGTACAGCTCTCTCGACTACGGCATGCGCGAGTCGGAGCGTTACCAGACGATGCTGGGCGGGGCCGAGAACGAGTGGTCCCCGCCGACCGACTCCGCCGACCGGGATGTCTCGGGGCTGCGCGAGGGGAGCTATGACTTCAGGGTCCGGCTCGTGACCGACTCGGGCGAGGCCGGGGAGGCCGCGCTGTACCACTTCGACATCGCGCCTCCCTGGTGGCGGACCCTCCTCGCCCGGCTCTCGTTCGCGTCCGCGGGCGGCCTCGGCGTCCTCGGGCTCCTCAGGCTGCGGACCCGCTCCCTGAAGCGCCGGGCCCAGGTGCTCGAGAGGATGGTGCGCCAGCGCACCGAGGAGCTCCACAAGGCCAACGCCGCCAAGACCGAGTTTGTCGCGAGCATGAGCCACGAGATCCGCAACCCGATGGGCGGCATACTGGCGTCCGCGATCGAGCTGGCTGAGACGCCCCTCGAGCCCGGCCAGCGCAGGCTCGTCACCACCATCAGCAGCTGCGGCACGTTCCTCGCGTCGCTCGTGGAGGACGTGCTCGACTTCGCGGCCATCGAGGCTGGGGCCTACAAGGTCGCGCCCTCGCCGTTCAGCCCCCTCGAGGTCCTGGATAACGTCGTGAAGATGCTCGAGCCGAGGGCGTCGGGGGCCAGGATGGGCGCCTTCGCCGACCCGGCGCTGCCGGAGCGCATCGTGGGCGACGCGGCGCGGATCCAGCAGGTGATCGTCAACTTCGCGGCCAACTCGCTCAAGTTCGGCGGCCGCGACGTGAGGCTCGAGGCGCGCCCCGACGGCGGGCACGTCGTCTTCTCGGTCGCCGACGACGGGATCGGCATCCCGCCCGAGGAGCAGGAGAACCTCTTCATCCGGTTCTCCCGCCTGAAGTCCGCCCGCAACTCGGCGATACCCGGGACGGGCCTCGGGCTGGCCGTCAGCCGCGCGCTCGCCGAGCGCATGGGCGGCACGGTCGGCTTCGCCACCGAGCCCGGCCGCGGATCGACGTTCTTCCTTCGGCTACCCCTCGAGGTGGCGGCGGCGGCCTCCCCCGGGCCCAGCGCGTTCAGCGCGCGCGGCGCGCGCGCCCTCGTGGTGGAGGACATCGACTACAACGCGCGGGCCCTCGGCCTGATGCTCGGTCGGCTCGGGTTCGAGGTCGACTTCGCCGGGGACGGGGACGAGGCGCTGGCCAAGCTCTCGGATACGGGCTACCTCGCCGTGTTCCTCGACTGCGACCTGCCGCGGGTGAGCGGGGTCGAGGTCGCCCGCCGGCTGCGCGCATCGGAGGCCCGCGGCGCCCGGACGCTGATCGTCGCGACCACGGCCCTCTCGACCGCGGAGGATCGCAACGCCTGCCTCGCCGCGGGCATGGACGCCTTCATCGCCAAGCCCATCACGCCGGAGAAGCTCCGCGCTGTCCTCGCGGAGCACGGCGGATCCGACATCGAGGCGCCGGCATCCGCGCCGCAGGGTCCCGACGGGCCGGCTGCCCCGGGGATCAAGCTGGACCTCATCCTTCATCTTGCCGGTGGATCGCGGGAGGCCCTTGCGCGGGAGATCGCGGGTTTCACCGGGTCCCTCGACGAGGCCGTGCGCGGCGTCGCGTCAGCCCGCGCCTCGGGCTCCCGCCCGGCGGTCTCCTCCGCGGCCCACCGCGTGCTCTCGCTCGCGCGGATGGTCGGGGCCGACGACCTGGCGGCGACCGCCGCCGACATCCAGGACTACGCCTCCGCCTACACCGAAAAAGAGCTCTCCGAGGAGGTCGCCGCGCTGGACCGGCACGCCGCCGAGCTGCGCGGCGAGCTTGCCGGCCGCGCGCTGGCCGCGCCGCTCAATCCTTTTTCGGCTTCCTGAATTCCTTGTGGTCCTTCTTCTCGAGGTCGAAGATCTCGGCGACGATCTTGGCCGCGTCGTCATTCTTGCCGGCCGTGAGCGCCGCGGAAAGCTTCGTGAACTCGTCCATCATGGCCTTCATGCCCGCCTTGTAGTCGTCCACGAACTTGGCCTGCTGGTCCGCAGGGAGGTCCGCGGCCTTCTCCGGCGTGAAGTCCAGGGCCTCCTTGGCCGCCGTCTGCATCGTGGCGACGAGCTCGAGGGAGGAGGCGTTCTGGGCCGGATCGGCCACCTGCTTCCTCAGCTTCCGGAACGCCTTGTTCATCCGGCTCATCCTCATCTCGAGGTCGGTCTTCTTGTCGTCGTCAGGCGCGGCGGGCGCGACGTTGGGGGCGGACGGCGGCGCCGCGGGCGGCGGGCTGGCCGGCGTGTCGGCCCGGCACAGGACCGGCAGGAGGAACGCGAGGGCGATGAGGGAGGCGCGGATCTTCATGTGCGGGAGCGTCTGGGTTGGGCGGGGATGGAAGGCGGAACGTTAGGCAAGACGTCTGGCCGGGCAATTCGATTCAGGACGGCCGGGCCGGGCTCGCCGGGCCCTGGCGCCCGAGGCCGTGGATGAGGATTGCCGCGGCCGCGGAGACGTTGAGCGACTCCACCCGGCCGCTTCCCGGTATGGTCGCAAGGCGCGTGCAGGCCGACTCCACCTCGGGGGCGAGCCCGTGCTCCTCGTTGCCGAGGACGAGGGCCCACGGGGCACCGGGTGCGCCGCCCGCCTCGAGGGCGCCGCCCCGCGTCGCTGCACCGACGACGTCGAAGCCCGCGGCAGCGAGGAGCCTGAGGAAGGGCGCGACCTCAGGGACCGACCGCACCTCGATCGCATCCAGGCCGCCCTCGGCGACACGGTAGGCCGCGGGCCCGGGCCGCGCGGAGGCGGGGTCCCCCGCGATCACGATCCTCGGGACGCCGAGGTAGGCGGCCGTCCTCGCGATGGCCCCCAGGTTGTGGGCGTTTCCCACCCGGTCCAGGACGACGACGTTCTCGCGCCGCCGGCCCCAGGCCGCGGCGTCAGGAGCCCCGGCAACCCGCGGCGGCGGCTCCTCGACCACGGCGACGATCCCGCCGTGGTGCATGGAGTCCGCGATCTTCGCCAGCTCAGCGGGCTCGACGCACCGGTAGACCTTGCGCGCACCCGCGAGCGCGCGGCACATCAGGCCGACCTTCTTCGACGTGGGCCGGTCAAAGAACAGGCGCACGATCGAGGACGAGTCCCTGCGGAAGCGGGAGCGGACGGCGGCCAGGCCGCAGATGGCGATCTCGCCCTCCTTCATCGGGCGGCGGTGCCGGTCACGGTGAACTCCTCGCGGTCGTGGTACAGGTGCGTGATCCTGACCCCGGAAGCATGCTTGGCAAACGGCGAATCCGGCGAGCGAAGCTCGGCGAGGAGCGAGATGGGGTCGACGCGGCCGAACTTCAGGTTGATGACGAAGCGCCGGCACCATCCCCCGGCGAGCCAGGGCCGGACGATGGACTGGAGCACCTTGTGCGGGTCCTCCAGCATGTCGCTGAAGAGCCAGTCGTAGACGGCCTCCCTGCCCGGGCTGAAGCCGAACGCGTCATCGCGCCTGTGGTCGATGAGCGGGTTGCCGAGCGCGCCCCCCTTCATCGGCCCGTTGTCGACGGCCACGACGCGCGCGCCCCGCTTCGCGGCGCTGTAGCTCCAGCCGCCTGGGGCCGCACCGAGGTCGCAGACGCTCTCACCCGCTCGCGGCTCGGCGCCGAGGATCCCGTACGCCTCCTCGACCTTGAGGTAGGAGCGGGACGGCGCCGCGTCGTCGTCCGCCATCCGGCACGGACCGTTCATGAACGCAGTGCGGGCCACCTGCGCGCTCCCGAAATCCGTGAACCAGACGAAGAGGCCGCGGGCCGGCCCCACCCGCGGCCGGTCCGCGCAGGCCAGCTTGGCGATCCTTCCCATCTTCCTCTTCAGAAGCTCGTGGAACGCGGCCTCGACGGACGACACCCGGCGGCCGAGACCGGTGACGTCCTGCCCCCCGGCGAAGAGGCAGGGCCACGGCGCCTCGACGCGCTCGCCCCTCAGGCTGGCGGCGAAGAGGTCCATGACGCCCTGCGCGAGCTCGTTCACCCGCTCGCCCGATACGGCGGCCGGTTCCTCGAGAACCGCGTGGGGAAACGCGGCCCTGCGCAGGGCCTTCGCCCCCTCGCCCGGCCCCCCCATCAGCGCCCATCCCGGGCCGCTCCCCGCCACCGGCAGGCCGAGGGCCTCCATCTCCCGCGAGAGCAGGCCCTCGAATCCGGATTGGCAGACCACGAGGGCCCCGTTGGATGACATCGGGGCCCAGCCAATCCCAGCCGGGCGAACCGTTCAAAGCAAAAGCCCGCGCGGCAGGACGCCGTGGCCCGCCTCGATGTGGGCCACCGAGATGCGGCTTCCCTCCAGGGTGAAGCCGCCCTCGAAGGGGTTCTCGGCGAGGAACAGCGGCGTATCGAGGTCGGCGTGCGCGAAACCCCCGAGCCCGGCGGCGAAGCACGCGGATGCCGTCATCGCGAGGATGGACTCGACGTTGCCGCCTATCATGAGCCCGATCCCCGCCTCCCGGGCCACGGACGCCACGTCGAGGGCCTCCGAGATCCCCGCCTTCATGAGCTTGATGTTGATCACCTGAGCCGCCTGCTCCCGGGCGACGAGGCGCGCGTCGGCGGCGGTGCTCACAGACTCGTCGGCAGCGACGGTCCACCCGGTCTCCTCGTGGAGGGCGCGCATCCCCGCCAGGTCGCCCTTGGGGAGCCACTGCTCGAGGAGAAGGGGCGATATCCCCAGCGCCCGCAGCCCACGCACGAGCTGCGAGGCCGCGGCCCGGCTGATCGCGGCGTTGCCGTCAAGGACCAGGGGAGAGCCCGGCGCCGCCTCGAGGATCGCCGAGATCCGCGCCAGGTCGGCGTCCGGCCCGCCGGGGCCGCCGACCTTCGCCTTGATGACGCGTATCCCGCGCATCCGGATGAGGCCCGCGGCCGCCCGCGCCTCGTCCGGCGTCCCGGTGGTCACGGTCATGTCCGTCTCGAGCTCGGTGCCGGCGCCCCCGAAGTGGCGCCAGAGGGAGACCCCGTCCCGGCGGGTGACCGCGTCGAGGAGCGCCGTCTCGAGCGCGCACACGGGGGAGCCCCGCGGCGTCCCGCCCGCGGAGCGAAGCTCCGCAGAAAGGGCGCGCCACTCCCGCGCGTCGCGCCCCGGCAGCCAGTTTCCCGCGTGCGCGAGCAGCCCCAGGGCGCCCGTCTGCGTCTCGCCGTTGTAGGCGGGGAACGGCGCCGCCTCCCCGTACCCAAGCGTGCCGTCCGAGAGCTCGACGGTCACGAGGACGTTGGCCGCGGTCTCGAGCGCCCCCTTGGAGATGCCGAAGGGGGCGAGGAGCGGGATGTCCATGGCGACGGCGCGCACCGAGCGGATCGACGTCGGCTGGAGCTCGAAGGACATGGCGCCATGCTCCGGCCGCCCGTGATGAATTGCAAACCGGCAGGCCCAGGGTGTAGCAAGCTTGCCGCATGCGCGTCCTCGTCGCCTTCGACAAGTTCAAGGACTCCCTCACCGCCCCCCAGGCCTGCGACATCGCGGTGGCCGCGATCGGCTCCGCCCGGGGCGGCTGGGCGCTCGACCCGTGCCCGCTCTCGGACGGGGGCGAGGGGTTCGCCGAGATCCTCACGCGCTCGGCCGAAGGGGCCCTTCGCCTGGCAGGGGCGACGGGGCCCCGCGGGGCGGCGGTTCAGGCCTCGTTCGGGTTTGTACCCGTGGAGAGGATACCGGACCGCGCCCGCGCGATGCTCGGGGCCGCCGCGGCCCGCCCCGGGGGCGTGGTCGCCGTGGTCGAGATGGCCTCCGCGAGCGGACTCGCCCTCCTTGCGCCAGGCGAGCGCGACCTCCTGCGCGCGTCCTCGGTCGGGACCGGCCAGCTGATCAGCGCGGCGGCTGCGGCCGGGGCGCGGGCGATCCTCCTCGGCGTCGGGGGAAGCGCGACCCACGACCTCGGTCTCGGCGCGCTGTCCGCCCTCGGGATCCGCTGCGAGGGGGCCGAGGGCGAGGCGCTCGACCCGCTCGTCCCCGCCGATTGGCCGCGCCTTAGGTCCATCTCCGGCGCCCTCCCGGCGGCCTTCCCGCCGATCCTGATTGCCTGCGACGTCCAGAACCCGCTCCTCGGGCGGCGCGGTGCGCTGGCGGTGTACGGCCCGCAGAAGGGCCTCAGGGCCGCCGACGCCGCCCGGCTCGAGTCGGAGACGGGGCGCGTCGCGGCGATGGTCTGCCGGCACTTCGGGCAGCCCGACGCGCTCGCCGAGCTGGCCGGCGCCGGCGCGGCGGGCGGAATCGCCTTCGGGCTCATGGCGGGGGCGAACGCGAGGCTTCTGCCCGGGTTCGACCTGGTCTCGTCCTGGATCGACCTTGAGGACCGGCTCTCGGCGGCCGACATGGTCGTCACCGGCGAGGGCCGCTTTGACGACACGTCGCTCAGCGGCAAGGGGCCCGGCACGGTGGTCCGCCGGGCCCTCGCGCAGGGCAAGCTCGTCCATGTGTTCGCGGGGCAGGTCGAGCTCACGCAGAGGATCCCGGGGCTCTTCACGCACGCCGTCACCCCGCCGGGCATGGCGCTCGCCGACGCCCTATCCCGCGCGCCCGGCCTGCTTTCGGAGACGATCGAGCGCGCGCTTGCCGAGGGATGAAACGTCTCGACCGGACCAGACCGGCGGTTGATACGTTACGGATGCTCCGTCTTTTCCCCCGGTCCCTCAGGCGCGCCCTCTCAGGCGCGGCGCCGCTCCTGGGACTGATCGGGTGCAGCGCGACCCCGGCCCCGTCGCCCTCGCCGGCGCCCACGGTGCGGGTGGCCCCGCCGGCCCCGACGCCGGCGCCCACGGTCGCCGTCGACCCGGCCCATCCCGTGATGCTCGGGATCGACGTCCTCGAGGCGGACGGGTTCGCCGCCGTGCGGGGGAAGGCGATCGGGCTCCTGACCCACCCGGCGGGCGTGAACCGGCACGGCATGAGCACGATTGAGATCCTGCGGCACGCCCCGAACGTCAGGCTGGTCGCCCTCTTCGGCACCGAGCACGGGGTCCGCGGGGAATTCCCAGCCAGCATCAACTATCCTGACCACGTCGACGCCAGGACGGGCCTTCCCGTCTACTCGCTCTACAACGGCGTCAACCGGGGCAAGCCCAGCAAGGCGCAGCTGAAGGGCCTGGACGCCGTCGTCATCGACCTGCAGGACATCGGCTCCAGGAGCTACACCTTCACGGGCGCGATGAAGATGTGCATGGAGGGGTGCTTCGAGAACGGCGTGGAGGTGATCGTCCTCGACCGGCCGAACCCCCTCGGCGGCCTCAAGGTGGACGGGCCGCCGCTCGATCCCCAGTGGGTGTCCAGCCTGGTCACCGCGTTCCGGGTGCCCTACGTCCACGGGCTCACGATCGGGGAGCTGGCCACGATGGCCAAGGAGGCGCCGGACGTGATGAAGATATCCGACGCGGCCAGGACCCACGGCAGGCTCACGGTGGTCCCCATGCGGGGCTGGCGCAGGAGCATGAGGTGGCCCGAGACGGGGCTCACGTGGGTCCCCACGTCCCCGTACATCCCGACGTTCTCGGCGGTGGAGGGATACCCGATGACGGGGATCGGGACGCAGTGGGGCGGCTTCAAGAACGGGATCGGGACCGCCTACCCCTTCCGCGGGATATCCTACCACGGGGTGCGCTTCGACACCCTTGAGAAGGAACTCGTGTCCCAGAACATACAGGGAATCGGGTTCAGGCGCGTCAGCGTCCCCGATCCCAAGACGGGCAAGCCCGAGCTGGGCCTCTACGTGGAGATCAACGACTGGGACCTGTGGAGGCCCACGGAGCTGAGCGCCTACCTGCTGAAGCTGTCCTGCGCGCTCAGCCCGCGTAACCCCTTCTCCTCGATGACGCCGGCGGAAGTGCGCACCCTGCTGATCTACCTGGGCTCGACCTCGTTCTACAACGACCTTGCGGCCCACGGGGCCAAGGTGGACGTGGACGCCTACGTGCGCGACTGGCAGGCCAGGGACGCGATCTACCAGCAGCAGAGCAGGCGCTACTGGCTCTACCACTGAGGGCGCCCGGCACTCCCACGGGAAAAACCCCAGGGGCGCGCCAAAAAAAATCGCCAACGCGCCCGGCGCGGCCAAGGGTATCCCTCCCCACTGCCTCCCATTCGATTCATGAAGATCAAACGCAGGAAGTCCCATTTCAACGTAGCGGTCATCGGCGCCGGAGGAATCGGCCAGGACCACCTCGCGAGCTTCAGGCTCCACCCAAGCGCCCGGGTCGTCGCCCTGGCCGAGGTTTCCCCGGAGCGCGGGCGCGAGGCCGCCGAGCGCTTCGGCGTGCCGGAGCTCGTCACGGACTACAGGAAGCTCCTCGGGCGCGGGGACATCGACATCATCTCGATCGCGCTCCCCAACTACCTCCACGCGAAGGTCGCCCTTGAGGCGCTTCGGGCCGGCAAGCACGTCATGCTGGACAAGCCCATGGCGACCAACGCACGGGACGCCGCGAAGCTCGTCGCCGAGGCGAGGAAGCGGGGCGTCCTCTTCATGGTGGGCCAGAACTTCCGGTTCAACGCCGAGACGCAGACGGCCCGGCAGGTCGTGACTGCGGGAAGCCTCGGGGACGTGTACCACGCCAAGACCTCGTGGAGCCGCCGCGCAGGCATCCCGCGCATCGGCTCGTGGTTCACGCAGAAGCGCTTCGCGGGCGGCGGCTGCACCTATGACATCGGCGTGCACGCGCTCGACCGCTGCCTGTACCTCCTCGGGGAGTTCGAGGCGGCCGCCGTCAGCGGCCAGACCTTCGCGAAGTTCGGGCCGCGCGGCCTCGGCAACGGGGGCTGGGGGAAGAGCGAGATCGACCCCAAGGCGAAGTTCGACGTGGACGACCTCTCGGTCGCGCTCATCAAGCTTAGGAGCGGGCGCACCGTGCTCCTCGAGTCCTCGTGGGCCGCGCACGGGCCGCTCGTCGACGTCAACGAGACGCAGCTCTTTGGGACCGAGGCGGGCCTGAGCCTCCCGCCGGTCAAGCTCTACAGGCGCACGAAGACGGGCTACGCGTCGGAGGAGGTGGCTCCGCTGCCGCCGCTCGTGAACACCAACCGCATGGTGCATTTCATCGACTGCCTGCTCGGCAAGGCCGAGCCCTTCGTCAAGCCGGCCGAGTCGCTGGCGGTCCAGAAGATCCTGGATGCGATCTACGTCTCGTCCAAGACCGGCAGGGAAGTCCGAATCACATGAAGAAAAACACAAAGTCCCCCAAGAAGAAGATACCCGTCGCGCTTCAGCTTTGGTCCGTGCGCGACGACATGAAGCGGGACTTCGCGGCCACGGTCGCCGCGGTCGCCGAGATCGGCTACGACGGCGTCGAGCTCGCCGGCTACGGCAACCTGGACGCCAAGGGGGCCAAGGAGGCCATTGACGCCGCGGGGCTCAAGGTGGCGGGCATGCACGTGAGCTATCCCACCCTGTCCACCGACCTCACGACGGTCATCAGCGACGCGCTCCTCTTCGGGACCAGGAACGTGACGTGCTCGTGGTGGCCGCCGGCCCACTACCTCTCCGCGGCGGCCTGCCAGCGGATCGGCGAGCAGCTGGGCAAGGTCGGCGAGGCCCTGCGCCCGTTCGGCATCCGCTTCGGGTTCCACAACCACGACTCCGAGTTCAAGATCTTCGACGGCCGCCCCGCGTTCGACTGGATCCTCGGGGCCGCCGAGCCGCGCAACCTCGTCGCGGAGCTGGACGTGTACTGGGTCCACTTCGCCGGGTACTCGTCCGCGAAGTTCATCCGGGACCACGGGGCGCGCATCCCCCTCCTCCATCTCAAGGACGCGAAGGAGCTGGGCCAGGGGCCGGTGGACTTCGGCTCCATCTTCGAGGCGTCCGACTCGGTCGGCGCCGCCGAGTGGTACATTATCGAGCAGGAGCAGTACAGCCACGTGCCGATCAAGTCCGTTCGCCTGTGCTACCAGCAGATGAAGGCGTGGGGCCGCGCTTGAATCCCCGCGAGAAATAGGAGAACAATCGGAGAACACACCCCCAACATGCCCCGCCCCGTCACCCTGTTCACCGGCCAATGGGCCGACCTGCCCCTTGAGAAACTCGCCCCCCTCGCGAAGAAGATGGGCTATGACGGCGTCGAGCTCGCCTGCTGGGGCGACCACTTCGAGGTCGACAAGGCGCTCTCGTCCAAGGGCTACGTGCAGGACAAGTGGGACCTGCTCCGAGCGAACGGCCTCTCGTGCGCCGCCGTCTCCAACCACCTCGTCGGCCAGGCCGTGTGCGACCTGATCGACGACCGCCACAAGTCCATCCTCCCGCCCGACGTGTGGGGAGACGGCAAGCCCGAGGGCGTGAGGAAGCGCGCCGCGGCGAAGATGATCGCGACCGGGAAGGCCGCGCGGAAGTTCTTCGACGCCCGCCCGGGAAAGCAGGCGGCCGGCGCGGCCCCCGCCGTGGTCAACGGCTTCACGGGCTCCTCGATCTGGCACTCGATCTACGCCTTCCCGCCCACGTCCCAGGAATTCTGGGAGAAGGGGTTCCAGGACTTCGCGCACAGGTGGGGCCCGATCCTCGAGGCCTTCGAGGCCAGCAACGTCAACTTTGGGCTGGAGGTCCACCCGACCGAAATCGCCTTCGACACCGCGAGCGCCCAGCGGGCCGTCGAGGCCGTCAAGGGCCACCGGCGCTTCGGGTTCAACTACGACCCGTCGCACCTGGGCTACCAGGGCGTCGACTACGTGAAGTTCATACGCGCGTTCGGCAGCCGCATCTTCCACGTGCACATGAAGGACGTGTGGTGGGGCCACGGCGACGGGTCCGTCGGCGTGTTCGGGGGCCACACGGGCTTCGGCGACGCCCGCCGCTTCTGGGACTTCCGCTCGCTGGGGCACGGCGACATCCGATTCGAGGACATCATCGTCGCCCTGAACGACGTCGGCTACCGCGGCCCCCTCTCGGTCGAGTGGGAGGACATCCGGATGGACCGCGTGCACGGCGCCACGGAGGCCGCGGCCTTCGTCCGCAAGGTGGACTTCCCCCCGAGCTCCCTCGCCTTCGACGCGGCGTTCGACAAGAAAAACCA
The DNA here is from genome assembly GCA_964509885.1 of uncultured Opitutaceae bacterium. Classification (GTDB taxonomy): domain Bacteria; phylum Verrucomicrobiota; class Verrucomicrobiia; order Opitutales; family Opitutaceae; genus Palsa-1447. The sequence continues at coordinate 45,735 of CAZDZL010000011.1, forward strand.
GTGACCCCGGCCGCGGGTCCCTAACCGGCGGAGGCCTCCAAACACCATGCGCAGAAAACTCAGGTTCGGGATGATCGGCGGCGGGCGGGGCGCGTTCATAGGCGGCGTGCACCGGATCGCGGCCGCGATGGACGGCAAGGCCGAGCTCGTCGCAGGCGCGTTCTCAAGCGACCCGGCGCGCTCGAGAGCGTCCGGCGAGGACCTGTTCCTCGACCCCTCGCGCGTGTACGGCTCCTACCGCGAGATGGCGAAGGCGGAGTCGGCGATGCCCGCGGGCCGGCGCCTGGACTTCGTCGTCATCGTCACGCCCAACCACCAGCATTTCGAGCCCGCGCGGCTCTTCCTCGAGAGCGGCTTCAATGTCGTCTGCGACAAGCCGGTCACGTTCGATCTGGCCCAGGCCAGGAAGCTCAGGGCCGTCGTGCGCAAGACCGGCAAGGTGTTCGTCCTGACCCACAACTACACCGGCAACGCGATGGTCAAGCAGGCGCGCGCCCTGGTCCGGGACGGCACCGTCGGGGCGATCCGCAAGGTGGTCGTCGAGTACCCGCAGGGCTGGCTGGCCGACGCCATCGAGCGCTCGGGCCAGAAGCAGGCCGCGTGGCGCACCGACCCGAAGCGCAGCGGCGCCGCGGGCTGCATGGGGGACATAGGCACGCACGCCGAGAACCTCGCGCGCTACATCACCGGCCTGCAGATCGAGGAGCTCTGCGCCGACCTGAGCACGTTCGTCAAGGGGCGCAGGCTCGACGACGACGGTAACGTCCTCGTCCGCTACAGGGGCGGCGCCAAGGGGGTGCTGCACGCCTCCCAGATCTGCGTCGGCGACGAGAACGACCTCAACATCCGCGTCTACGGGACGAAGGCCTCGCTGGAGTGGCGCCAGGAGCACCCGAACGAGCTCGTGGTCAAGTACGCCGACAAGCCCCGCCAGGTCTGGCGCAGGGGCAACGGCTACGACGGCGCCGAGGCCAAGCGCTTCACGCGGATCCCCGCCGGGCATCCCGAGGGCTACCTCGAGGCTTTCGGCAACATCTACCTCGAGGCGTTCCGCGGGATCGCGGCCGAGGTGGAGGGCCGGCCGGTGCCGCGAAAGCTGGATTTCCCGACGATCGACGACGGCGTCGAGGGGATGGCCTTCATCGAGGCCGTGGTCCGCAGCAGCCGGCTCGGCGCCCGCTGGGTCAGGCCGGCGGCTCGTTGAGGCTCGCCAGTCGGCCGGCGTAGCCCGCGGGAACATCGGCAACGGTCATCCTTCCGGCGGCCGCGAGCGCCCGGGCCAGGGCCTGCACGGACAATTCCCTTCGGGCGAGGCGGACCTCGACCTCGGGGAGCGCCTCGGCCGGGTAGACGGCGGCCAGCGGCTCCAGCGCACCCGCGGCCCCGGCGACCGCGCCGGCACCCGGACGGCTGAGGCCCCGCAGCCAAACGAACCATGCCGCGTCGATTCCGGGCATGTCCACGGCGAGAACCGCGAGATGCGGATGGCCGCCCATCTCGAGGGCCGCGTGGATTCCCGCGAGCGGCCCGGAATCGGCCACCTTGTCGAGGAGGCAGTCGGGATACCCGATGGTCTCCTGGCCGCTTCGACGGATGAGGACGACGCGCGACGCGCCGGCACCAAGCAGTACACCCACCTGCCTTTTCCAGAGAGGCTCGCCGCCCACCTCGACCAGCGCCTTGTCGCGCCCCATCCGTCGGCCCTCGCCGCCGGCGAGCACTACGCCGAGCATTGCTCGGCCTCCGTCCCCCCGAGAGCGAGCCATCCGTCCGTCAGCACACTTGCGCGAAGGCCCCCGGCCCTCCATTCGGCAAGGAGGGCGTAGGTCCCAGGGGAGAATGCCTGCTCCATCCAGAAGCAGGGCTTGCAGTGCTCGACCCCGTGGAACCGGACACCCTGAACCTCGAAATCCCGGCCGATGAGCCCATTGAGGTCGGTCCCCCGGACGATGATATTGCGCCGGAAGACGTCCGATCCGCGGTCCATGACCCCGAGCGCGTCGCGAAGCCTGAGCCACGTCTCCTCGGCGAAGAACGTCACCTGCCCCTTCGCCCCCTCGAGCTTGGAGTAGCGATCGCCCTCCACGCCCCGGCCGGCGAGGAGCCTGATCCTCGGGACCTCGGTCATGGGCACGGTGCCCGCCGGCATGCCCTTGTGTCCCTTGTAGATGTGCTCGGGGGACTGGTAGAGGCGGACGATGTTCATGGCGAGGGAGCCGGCCGTCATCCCTGGACGGGCCGCCCCGCCTGCGAATACACGTTGAACCTGCCGTCTCGAGCGAAGCCCACCAGCGTGATGGCGGTGTCGCGGGCGAGCTGCACCGCGAGGGATGAGGGAGCCCCCACGGCCACCACGAGCGCGACGCCCGCGGCCGCCGCCTTCTGGACGAGCTCAAAGCCAGCCCGTCCGCTCAGGACGAGCGTCGCGCCCGCGGTCGGGATCCCCCGCTTCAGGGCTGCGCCCACGACCTTGTCCACCGCGTTGTGCCTGCCGACGTCCTCACAGACGACCAGGGGCCCCCCGGAGGCGTCGAACAGGCCGGCACCGTGGCAGCCGCCCGTCTCCGGGTAGATTCTCTGCAGGCCCCGCAGTTTTCCGGGCAAAGCGAGCACCGCCGAGCCCGCGACGGCCTCAAGGTCGCCCTGGGCCGGCGCGGCCCTGAGCCTGAGGCCCTCGAGCGTGGTGCGGCCGCACAGGCCGCAGGCGGCGCTCGTGATGATGCCCCGGCTCACTCGCTCGACCGCCTGGTTGACCGGGGGGTGGGCCAGTCGGGCCCGCCAAGTCGGCACCTTCTCTCCCCGGGAATTCTCGCCGAGGAGCTCGCCGCCGAGAACGTCCCCGGCCCCGTCGATGATCGACTCGCAGTAGAGGAAGCCGAGCGCCAGCTCCTCGTCCTCGCCCGGCGTCCTCATGGTGACGGAGAGAATCCTGAGCACCGGCTGGCCGAGGCGCTCGTAGGCGATCTCGATGGCGAGCGGCTCCTCGACCACGAGGCGCTCCCGCACCGCCGAGAGGGCGCCGCCGCTCCATCGAAGCCCCGGGCAGTCGGCCGCCCGCGTCGCCGCGGCGGGGGCATTCGCGTCTGGGGCAAGTGCGCGGTTGCTCATCTTCGGAACCCCATGTTGCATGGTGTTCGCCGATTTTGCCACACCCGATGAAGCGCCATCCCGTAGCCCAGGCAGGCGACATCCCCCCCGGGGGGCGGCGGATCGTGTCCGTCGGGAGGACCGAGATCGGGCTCTTCAACGTCGGCGGCGAGATCCGGGCTTACCGCAACGCCTGCCCCCACGCCGGCGCACCGGTCTGCCTCGGCCGGGTCTCGGGCACGCCGCTGCCGTCCAAGGTATATGAATACATCTACGGCCGGGAGGGCTCCATCCTGCGCTGCCCCTGGCACGGCTGGGAGTTCGACCTCACGACCGGGGAGCACGTCGTCGACCCCGAGACCCGCCTGAAGGAGGTCCCCGTGGAGGGGGGCAAGGCGGGGAACCTGGACCCCTTCCCCCTGGAGCAGAGGGACGGCACGCTCTACGTCTTGCTGCCGGACTGACTGCCGGCCACCCTGCAGGCGACCCGATGCCCCTCATCGATGCAGATGTCCACAACGCGTTCGCGGACGCGCGCGCGGAGCTGAGGCCCTACCTCCCCCGGCTCTGGCAGGAATTCGCCGACCGCCATGGGATCGCGGTCCCGCCCGCGGGCTACGTCTCGCCGGTCGGGGTGCAGCGGGAGGACGCCCGCCCTCCCTCGGGCGCCCTCGCGGGCAGCGACCCGGATCATCTCATCAAGGACCACCTCGACCGCTACGGCGTCGACTATGCGATCCTCACGGGCTCGCACGTGCTCGGGGTCTCGACCCACTTCGACCCGGACTGGGGCTCGGCCATCGCGGCGGCCTACAACATGAACCTCGCCGTCCGCTGGCTCGACCACTCGCCGCGGTTCCGGGGCTCGATCATCATCAACCACTCGGACCCGGAGGCGGCCGTGCGCGAGATCGAGCGCTGCTCGGCGGACAAACGCTTCGTCCAGGTCCTCATGGGGGCCGGCTCGAACAGGCTGTTCGGACAGCGCTTCTACCATCCCATCTATGAGGCGGCCGAGCGGCACGGGCTGCCCGTCGCGATCCACCCGGGGACCGAGGGGGCGGGCACGGCGGACACCCCCACCCCCGCCGGCCGGCCGACCCGCTACTTCGAGTGGCACAACATCGTCCCGATCAATGCCATGGCGCACGTCAACTCGCTCGTGTGCGAGGGCGTGTTCGAGAAGTTCCCGGGCCTCAAGTTCGTCGCCATCGAGTGCGGCATCGCCTGGCTCCCCCACCTCATGTGGCGGATGGACAAGAACTACAAGGGGCTGCGCTCGCAGGTGCCGTGGCTGAAGCGCCTGCCGAGCGAGTACATCCGCCAGCACGTGCGCGTGACGACGCAGCCGACGGAGGAGCCGGAGAACCCGAAGCACCTCGTCCAGATCTTCGAGATGATCGGGGCGCCGGAGATGATCCTCTTCTCGAGCGACTATCCGCACTGGGACTTCGACAACCCGAGGATCGCGCTGCCGGCGGTGCCGGCGGACTGGAAGGAGAGGATACTCTGGCGCAACGCCGCCGAGCTCTACGGGCTAATGCCTGTCACATCCGGCAAATGAGGAGCTCGCGCTCGTAGATCATCTCCTTCGGGAGGCGGTCGTGGATGTCGAGGAACAGCTCCTCGTGGCTCATGACCTCCGCCCTCCATGCCTTGCGGTCGAAGGCCTGCAGCTCCTCGAACTTCTCCTTCGGGTAGTCGAGCCCGCTCCAGTCGATGTCCCCGTGCCGGGGCATCCACCCTATAGGGGTCTCCCGGGCGCGGACGTTCACCCGGGCGCGCTCCACGATCCACTTGAGGACCCTCATGTTCTCACTGAACCCCGGCCACAGGAACTTGCCCTCGGCGTCCTTGCGAAACCAGTTAACGTGGAAGATCCGGGGCGTCTCGCTCAGGTTCCTCTGCATCACGATCCAGTGCGCGAAATAGTCCCCCATGTGGTAGCCGCAGAACGGGAGCATCGCCATAGGGTCGCGGCGCACCTTCCCGACGGTTCCCGTGGCGGCCGCGGTCATCTCGGAGCCCATCGTGGCCCCGATGTAGACGCCCGAGCTCCAGTTGAACGCCTGGTAGACTAGCGGGATCGTCCCCGCGCGCCGCCCCCCGAACACGATCGCGCTGATCGGCACGCCGTCGGGCTTCTCCCAGTCGGGGTCGATCGTCGGGCACTGCGAGGCGGGGGCCGTGAAGCGGGCGTTGGGGTGCGCCGCGAGGCGCCCGCAGCCCGGCTCCCACTCGTTCCCCTGCCAGTCGATGAGGCGGGCCGGCGGCTTCTCGGTCATGCCCTCCCACCAGACGCCGCCCTCGGGCGTGAGCGCCACGTTGGTGAAGATCGTGTTCCTCGAGAGCGTCGCCATCGCGTTTGGGTTCGTCCTGGCGGAGGTCCCCGGGGCGACCCCGAAGAAGCCCGCCTCCGGGTTGATCGCGCGGAGCCTCCCGTCCGCACCCGGCTTCAGCCACGCGATGTCGTCCCCGAGGGTCCAGACCTTCCAGCCCTGCTGGGTGAGGGCCTTCGGGAGGACCATCATCGCGAAGTTCGTCTTCCCGCACGCGCTCGGGAACGCACCGGTCACGTAGGTCTTCTCCCCCTGCGGGTTCTCGACGGCGAGGATCAGCATGTGCTCCGCCATCCATCCCTCGTCCCGGGCGATGTTCGATGCGATCCGCAGCGCGAAGCACTTCTTGCCCAGGAGCGCGTTGCCGCCGTAGCCCGAGCCGAAGCTCCAGATCTCGCGGGTCTCGGGGAAATGGACGATGTACTTCTCCTTGTTGCAGGGCCACGGCACGTCCCTGTCCCCCTTGGCGAGCGGCGCGCCCACCGAGTGCATGCACGGCACGACGCGCTTCTCGGCCTTGTCGATCTCCCTGAAGACGGGGAGCCCGATCCTCGCCATGATCCGCATGTTCACGACTACGTAGGGCGAGTCCGTGAGCTGGACGCCGATCTGCGCCATCGGCGAGCCGACGGGCCCCATGCTGAACGGCAGGACATACATCGTGCGGCCGCGCATGCAGCCGTTGAAGATCTCCCTCAGCTTGCGCCGCATGTCGTACGGGTTCACCCAGTTGTTGGTCGGGCCCGCGGCCTCGCGCGAATGCGAGCAGATGTACGTCCGGTCCTCCACCCGCGCGACGTCGCTCGGGTCGCTGCGCGCGTAGTGGCAGCCCGGCCAGAGCTTCTCGTTAAGCTTGATGAACGTCCCGGACTTGACCATCTCCCGGCACAGCTGGTCGTTCTCCTGCTTCGAGCCGTCGACCCAGTGGAGCGAGTCGGGTTTGCAAAGTTCCGCCATCTTGTCGACCCACCGCCGGAGGTGCTTGTTCTCGGCCAGGGGCGTCGCAGGGTTGCGTTTCTTCATGGGGAGGCTGCCGGAAGCCGCACGGGCCCGGACCCAGGAAGGCTAGCCACGGAACGCACCGGGGCAAACTGGAAACTCCCGCCCCGGGGGTTTCCCCGGGCCCCAATACGGGCCATTCCCATACGGGAAGCGCCCGGCGGGTCGGGGGCGTCACTTGAGGCCGACGGGGCCGCCGTCGCCTCCGGAGCCCTCGAAGGACTCGTCGATGATGGCCTGCTGGACAGCCCCGCCCTCGGAGCCATCGCCGCCGAGCGACATGGCGTGCGCGAGGTCCGTCAGGTCCTCCCTCTCCGCAAGCAGCTGCTCCTTGATGAACATGTCGCGGGCGATCGAGGCGTTGAGGTTGAAGAAATTCCCGATGCGTAGCCCCGGATGCTCCTTGAACGACAGGTCGATCAGGCCCTTCTCCGTGTAGAGGTCGAGTGGCCGAAACACGGGCAGCCGGCGCTCGCGCACGACGTACCGGCGCATCACCTCCATTGGCAGGCGGACGATCTGGTTCTTGGGCTTGTCCGCCTCGCGCGCGTCCGCACGCGGCGCGCCCGCCTTGGGCGTGGGCTCGGGCCTGTAGCCGGGCAAGCCCGACGAGATCTCCGCGGAGACGCCCGGGGACGCCGGTTGATCGATGCCGGCGGGCGCCGCGGGTGACGGCGCGGGCGCGGCCAAGGCGACGGGGGCAGCGGTTTCGGCGGCCTGCGGCACCGGGGCCGCTCCCTGCGCGGCGGCGGCCGCCGTGCAGGCCGCGAGCGCGAGGAGAATCTGGAGGGTCCGGTCCATCGGGGCTCTATACTAAGACGGCCGCGGCGGGGAATGGTTCCCTTTGGCCGCCCGTGGAAACGCGCCATTTGACCCGGGAAGGCAAACCGGCATTCTCTACGGGAACCCCATGACCAATGACGACCGGAAGCCGCGTCTCGTCCTCCAGAGGATCGCCCGTCTGGCGATGATCCAGCGGGGCCTCGCCCCCGATTTCCCGCCGGCCGCGGTCAAGGAGCTGTCCTCCATCACCGCGCCCGCCCCGAGGCCCAATGCCGCTACGCGTGACATGAGGGGCCTTCTCTGGTGCTCGATCGACAATGACGACTCGAGGGACTTGGACCAGCTCACGGTCGGCGAAGCCCTCCCCGGAGGCGGCGCGACGCTGAGGGTCGCGGTCGCCGACGTCAGCGCCCTTGTCGTGCAGGGTTCGGCCATCGACGGCCACGCGAGGCAGAACACCACGTCGGTGTACACGGCGGGAGGGATCTTCCCCATGCTCCCGGAGAAGCTGTCGACGGACCTGACCTCGCTCGGGTTCGCGGTGGACCGCGTCGCGTTCGTGGTCGAGATGACCTTTGACAAGGACGGCGTCCTCAGGGCCTCCGACGTCTACGAGGCCGCGGTGAACAACAGGGCGAAGCTCGCCTACAACAGCGTAGCGGCATGGCTGGACGGGAAGGGCCCGATGCCCGCTCCCATCGGCGCCGTGGCGGGCCTCGACGAGAACATCCGCCTGCAGAACAGGGTCGCGCAGCAGCTGCGGGGGCTGCGCCACATGCGCGGCGCCCTGTCGCTCCAGACCCTCCAAGCGCGCCCAGTCTTTGACGGCGACGTCCTGCGGGACCTCCTGCCCGACCAGAGCAACGTGGCCAAGAGCCTGATCGAGGAGCTCATGGTGGCCGCCAACGGCGTGACGGCGCGGTATCTCTCATCGAAGAAATTCCCGTCGGTGCGCAGGGTGGTGCGCACCCCGGCCAAGTGGGACCGGATCGTAGAGCTCGCGGCCCTGAAGGGGTCGACACTGCCCGGCGAGCCGGACGGCAAGGCGCTGGAGGCATTCCTCGTCGGCGAGATGAAGGCCAACCCGGGCACGTTCCCCGACCTTTCCCTGAGCATCATCAAGCTCCTCGGCCGGGGCGAGTACGTCGTCGAGTTCCCCGGTGGGACCGTCGCCGGCCACTTCGGTCTCGCGGTCTCGGACTACGCGCACTCGACCGCGCCGAACCGCCGGTTCCCCGACCTCCTGATCCAGCGCCTCCTCAAGGCGGCGCTTGCGGGGGCCAAGCCCCCCTACGGGAACGACGAGCTGAGCGCGCTCGCCCAGCACTGCACCGATCAGGAGGAGGCGGCCAAGAAGGTCGAGCGCCAGGTGGTGAAGTCCGCGGGGGCCATCCTTCTGGCCTCGAGGATTGGGGACACGTTTGACGCGATGGTGACCGGGGCGTCGGAGACGGACACGTGGGTCAGGATCTTCCAGCCGCCCGTCGAGGGAAGGCTCGATAAGGGACCCGGCGGCCTCAAGGTCGGCGACCGCCTGCGCGTCCGGTTGACCTACACCGACGTCGAGCGGGGCTATATCGACTTCTCGGGGGCGTGACGGGCACCGCTACCCGGCCAACCCGCCCTGCACGAGGAACACGATGCCGGCCACGCCGAAGGCCAGGCTGACGAACCAGAACGCCTTGCGGTTGGTCAGAGCCGATATCGCGCCGACGGCAATCGCTATCTGGAACAGCGTGACCGCGCGCGCAAAGATGACGTGCCTCCTCAGGTGCTCCTCCGCGGAATGCTGCTTCTCGCCGGCCTCGGCGGAGATGTCGTCCTGGTCCTTCTTGTAGCCCGCCAGCTTCTGCACGTCCTTGGCAGCGATGGGCTTGCCCTCGGCCTCGAGCAGTTCCATCTTTGAACCCAGGACGGCGGCCTTGATGCCCTTGGCCTGGTAGTAGGCCCACCTGTCCGAGCTCTGGATCTGGTCGACCATAGCCTCATTTGCGTGGTGGCCCGCGAGGAGCGAACACACCGCGGCGAACCCCGCGAGAAGGGCCGAGCTGAGCGCCACGCCCAACATCCACGGCGCCTTGCCGTGCTCGGCCCTGTGCTCCATCTCCTCGTGCAGGTGCTCGGTCGGTACCTCGGGATCTTCCATGGTCTCCCCTAGCAAGCCGAGCCCGGGCGCGCGGCCAAGCCAAAATCGCGGGCACGACAAAGCCGGGCTGCGCCAAGGGCGCGGCCCGGCAGGTCGGCCGGTCGCTCAACCGGTCAGAAGCGGTAGCTCACGGCCCCGAGCAGGCCCCAGTCACTCGTGCTGTGCTGGTCCAGGTCCGCGGTCAGCGACGCGTTCCAGAGGTGCGTGATCCGGTAGGTCGCCTTGACGCCGTAGTCCACGAGGTGGTTCGGCATGTTGGCCAGCGGAAGCCCGTGGTTGTAGAGGTGCGGCTCTGCCTGGTACTCGACGAACGGCGCAAGCGCCATGTTCCTCAGGACCTGGAACTCGACGCCCCCGATACCGGTGTAGGCGAACGACCTGCGGCTCGCGTTCGCCGCGTGCTCCCAGGAATAGCCCGCGTCGGCGGTCAGGAACGGCTTGCCCCACGGCTCGGATAGGAACCCGGTGAAGCCCATGAGAGCCTCGTCCCGGCGGTCGCTGAAGCCGTTGGCGGCGCCGTCCAGGTGGCTGTACGTGAAGTTCACGTCGGCCCCGAGAACGCCGCTCCTGTAGACGTTCGCGTTCGAGATGAACTCGTACTGGTGGAGGTCGGAGGGGCTCCCCTCCTGCTTCTGGTAGCCGTAGCCGAGCTCCGCGTAGTTGGTGCCCACGAGCCCGGGCCCGGAGTTGACGACGGCGGGATCGGGCTGTGTGGCCGGCGAGTCCTGCATCGACTGGGCCGATGCTGAGATAGCCAGGCCGAGCGCGAGCACGGACACGAGGCTGGTTTGTTTAATATTTATTTTCTTCATTGTATCTAGGTTTTGGATATACCGAGGCGGTCCCGTGACCGCTCAGCTCCCAGTTTGACCCCGCAGGCAAAAAAAGTTCCCGGGGGTGGCCGCGAATGCGCGCCGTTCGCCGCGGTTGCGCATTGCACGATTGCGCGGCGCGGGCCCCGCCGGCTGGCGCCGCCGCGCCTCGCGACGAAATATTTTTCCCGATGCCGGCGGGAAAGGCCGCCAGGCGCTTGCGGTCCGGCCGATTGCGGAGCAGGTTGGGCCATGACTCCCTGGCGGGCGGCCCCAGATACACGGAACAGTGCGCCTTCGGGCCCTGTCCAACCGAGCGCGGGGCCCCGTCTGAAAATGATCCAAAACATGAACTCAAGAATCCGAATCGTCCTGGCAGGGCTTGCATGCGCGGTCGCGTGCGCCGTCGCGGTGGCCGATATGCCCCCGCCCGCGGCCGATGTTCAGATCTCGGGCCCGGCCCCCTCGCAGGCCCACGTCTGGATGTCCGGCCACTGGAACTCCGAGGGCGGCCAGTGGAAGTGGGCCGCGGCCCACTGGGAGCTCCCGCCCTCAAGGAGCGCGATATGGGTCGTCGGGCACTGGGCCCCGTCCGGCGGCAACTGGGTCTGGGTCAACGGCGCCTGGAGCATAGCCGAGGAGCCGCAGGCGCAGGCGGGTCCGCCGCAGCCCCCAGGCACGCTCGCGGAGGCACCGCAGGCCGGCGCCATGCCGGGAACCCCTGCTCCCTACGTCGACGGCCAGCTCCAGGCGCAGTACGGGCCGGGCGGCGTGGTCCGCCAGGCGTACCCTGTGGCGGGCACGACCGATTACGGCCCCGAGGACGCCTATCCCGCCTACTATCCGGCCTACGACTACTCCTCGTATGGCTACCCGGCCTACGGGTATCCGGCCTACGGCTGGGCGGGCTACCCAGTGTACTGGGGCCTGCCCGGGGTTTCCTTCGGATTCGGGTGGGGCCCGGGATTCCGGGGCTGGGGACGCGGCGGCTATGGCTACGGCCACGGCGGCGGGCGCGGGTTCGGCGGGCATGGGTCCGGCGGACAGACGCACTTCTCGCACGGCGGCTCGGGCCATTTCGGCCACTGACGCGCCCCGGGGCGGCTATTTCTCCGGCACCGTGCCGAGGGACTTCGGCTCGCCAATCTCCACGTGGCCCTCGGGAAGGGGCCTGCGCAGGAGCCCGTGGCTGTCCTGGCCGAAATACTGGGAGGCGTACCCCACCATCGCGGGCAGGAGCTTCTCGAAGTCCGCCCCGCGCTCGCGGACGCTGAAGCGGGTCACCCAGAGCAGGCTGTGCTTCTTCTGCCTCCAGAGCGCCTGGTAGTCGTACGCCATCAGCACCACGAAGTACCGGTTCTCCTCGACCTCGGCGATCAGGTCCTCGCGGCGGCGCGTCTGCGGCGTCGCGCCCACCTGACTCATCTCCGCCAGCGCCTCGTCGTAGCCGAGAAGCATGGCGTTCTTCGTGTCGGCCTGGTCGCGCTGGAAGTTCTCTGCAAGCGCCTCCGCCATGGCCCCGTCGTCCTCGGACTGGCGCGCGCTCTGCGTCGCCGCGTTCTGGCGCGCCGCCTGGTTTGCGCCCGCGCCGCCTCCCGCGGCGCCGGCGGCCTTTGCCGCCGGGGGCGGCGTGGGCGGGGGCTTCGAGTGCTGGCTGCGCTGGAGATTCTGGTAGCCGATCGACTCGGAGGCCCCGGCGGTCCCTGTCGTCGTGCCCCAGTAGACCATGATCAGCAGTTTCGTGTTCTCCGGGTTGCGGTCCTCGACGGGCACGTAGTTCTTCTTCGCGAGCGGCTCGGCGATGACTCTCACCACGTCCATGAAGGTGAGCTTGTCGATCGTGGGGTCGTCGGTCGCCCCCCCGAGGTGCCCTCCCTCGCCGAATGTGTACGTCTCGGGCTGGAAGGAGCCGTCCGCCAGCTTCACGCGGGCGTAGCCGTCGCTGACCGTGGACCGCACAGCGGCGATCTCGCCGTCGCTCTGCGCGAGGGCGGGCAGCGCGGCCGCGCCGGCAAGGAGGCCCGCCAGGGCGCGGAGCGCGCGCGGGAACCCAGGCAGGTCGGCGCGGAGATTCATTCGGGGAGGGGTACTTCTGACTCAACACCGCCCGGGGGGATTCCCCTTCGGCAAAACCTCGCGTAAGGAATCGCCTTTTGCTGCCCCCGGCCCCACGATCCGCTCGTGAACAAGCTCTGCATCTTCGGCGGCTCGCTCGTCGGCGGGTACGTCGCAGGGTACATGGTTTCCAGCTACGGGATGATGACCGAGGTCATCGTAAGCGGCATCGGCAGCATGGTGGGCGTCTATCTGGGTTGGAAGCTCGCCCGGCGCATCGAACGCGGGTACTAGGGACCGGGGCCTTCAGTCCGGCTCCACGTGGACCGTGACATCGCTCACCCGCAGGCGTGAGCCGAGCAGCTTGTCCTTCACGGCATGGGCGATCTCGTGGCCCTCACGCACGCTGAGGGCGCCCTCGACGCGGATCTGGATATCGACCAGGTAGCTCAGCCCGCTCTTGCGGATGCGGCACTTGTCGAGGCTCGCGACGCCAGAGACGTGCGCTGCGATCTCCCGCACGTCCCGCTCCATCTTCGCGGGCACGGCGATGTCCATCACCTCGTTGAGCGCCCTGCGGAATATCTTAATGCCGTTGTAGGCGATCACGGCCGACGCAACGAGCGCGGCCCAGCCGTCGGCCGCGGCGTACCCCGGCCCCCCGACGACGGCAATCGAGATGCCGATGAAGGCCGCAGCCGACGTCATGGCGTCCGAGAGGTGGTGCCAGGACTCGGCCCCGAGCGCCGTGCTCTCGGTGTCGCGCCCGACGGCCTCCAGGCGCCTGGAAAAGACGACCTTGGCGGCGACGACCCCCGCGAGGATGAGGAGTGTCCACCACTGCGGCAGGCGCTGCGGGTCGCGGATCTCGGTCACCGCGTGCCAGCCGATGCCGACGCCGGCGACGAGGACCACGACCGCGGTGAAGAGCCCGGCGACCGCCTCGGCCTTCCCGTGGCCGTAGGGATGGTCGGCGTCGGGCGGCCGGGCCGCCCACTTGAACCCGGCCCAGATGAGGATCGATATCGCGATGTCACTCATCGACTCCACCCCGTCGGCCACGAGCGCGTAGGCGTGGCCGACGACGCCCCCGGCGACCTTGATCACCGCGAGGACGGCGTTGAGCACCATCCCGCGCACGACGAGCCGCGCGCCCTTGAGCGCACGGTCCACGGTCGCCGCATGGTGGGGGGGCAGAGTCTCGGGCATCGCGCCTTGGACGCTGGGGCTCCCGAGGAAAATCTCAACACCTCGCCGTTGACCCCCGGGGCATTCGCTTCAAGATCCCGCGACGCCATGGCCGCCCGAACGAGCTCAATGCCGCACGACCCCGTGAAGCAGTTCTCGGTGTTTGCCGAGAACCGGGTGGGACGCCTCTACGACCTGACGTCGCTCCTGAAGGACAACAACGTCCACATCATGGCCATCACGGTCCTCGACACCACGGACAGCTCGATCATCCGGGTGGTCGTCGACGATCCGACGAAGGCGCGCGAGCTCATGGTGAGCAACGACTTCCCCTACGGGGAGTGCGACATACTCGCGGTCGAGATCGGCGACGAGTCGGAGCTGCGCGGCGTGCTCGCGGCCCTCCTGGAGGCGGAGATAAACACCCACTACGTCTACAGCTTCATAAAGCGGCCCGCCGACCGATGCGCCGTCGCCATCAGCGCCGAGGAGCCGGAAACCGCGGCCCAGGCCCTGGGCAAGCGGGGGTTCAAGGTCCTCCAGCAGAGCGATATCTCGAGATAGGCGCCCTACTCCACCACCTGGCCGGGCCCCTCGGCCTCCAGCTGGTAGATGCCCGTCATGTAGCCGCTCTCGAAGGTCGGGTTGACCCTGAAGGTCCCGTGGAAGGCGATCGGAACATCCTGCGTGATGGGCACCCCCTTGGGGATCCTCACGATGACCCAGTCGTTCATGTTGGGCACGACGCCGTAGCAGCACGCCATCTGGTTGGCCATCAGCAGGAATTCGACGGCCTTTCCGTTCTCGAGCTTCGTCGGAAGCATGAAGCCTGTCACGATGGCCTTCTTCCCGTTCCATCCCCTGACCGCAGGGGGGATCTGCTCCTCGCCTGTCGGGGGCGCCGCCTTCGGGTTGGCGAGGGGGTCGTACTCCGGGGCGATGAACTTGAAGCTCGAGAGCCGGTCGAACCCGAGCTTGAGGTAGCCGTTGTCGACCTCGGGCGCGGGAATCTGCAGCTGTGCCGTCTCGCCGGGGGCGGCGAGCGGGACCAAGGCAAGGGCTAGGAAAAGGAGCCTCACGCCCCACACTACCACAACCGCGCGCTTCGTCAAAGGGCCTTGTGCGCCGCCTACGACACCGGGGCGAGGTTCTCGGCGACCGGCAGGCGGTAGGCCTTGAGCGCCGGGACAATCCCGCCGAGGGCGCAGAGGACCACGAGGCCCGCTGGAGCGAGGGCCAGCACGGGGTGGACCTCGGTGAGCGAGAGCACGACGCCGGTCTGCGCGCGGATGATCCGGGCGACGCCGGCGAAGAGGACGCCGTAGACCGCAAACCCCGCGAGGGCGCCCAGGGCGCCTATGCACGCGGACTCCGCGACCACGGCGCCGAAGACCAGCCGCCTGCGGGCGCCGAGCGCCCTCAGGATCGCAATGTCGCGCTTCCGGGCATTCATCGAGTTGTAGATGCTCGCGAGGACGGAGCCGGCGGCCACGAGCGCCACAAGGTAGGCCACCAGCGCCAGCACCTGGTCGAACCAGCTGATCTTCCCGAAGAGGTCCGCGAGGATGGCCCCCACGGGATATGCGAACGTGAGCCTGTTGCCCTGCTTGTTGATCATGAGGTCCATCATGAAGCCGGCCGTGGGCGACCGGAGCTTGATCAGGACGGCGCTGATGTCGGTCGCCGCGCGCGGGTCGTGCCCGCTCATGGTCTGGACGCCCTTGATCGGTATAAGGACCACCCGGTCGAGCGGCGTGCCGGTCGGGCTGAGGATCCCGACGACGGTGAACAGGTCGGCATGCTGCGCGGAGGGATCGTACGCCAGCCCGTGGAACGGGTGGAAGGTGTCGCCGACCTTCAGGCCGAGCCTCTCGGCGGCGAAGCTCCCGACGACAGCCTCCTTGGCCTCGGCGGCGAAGAGTCGGCCGCCGGGGGCCACGCGGTACGTCCTGCCGGGGGCGTATTCCACGTCCGTGAAGAGCTCCGGGATCGTCCCCACGATCCGGTATCCCCTGAGGTTGTCGCCGACGGCGATCGGGATCGCCACCTTCACAGCCCGGTCCCGGCGGACGGCCTCGTAGTCCTGCCAGGCCAGGTTGCCCGGCGACGCCTCGAGGTGGAAGATCGCGTTCAGGACAAGCTGGAGCTTCGAGCCGCGCGCCCCGAGCACGGCGTCGAATGCCGTCGTCGTCTGCAGGAAGGACTTCTGGGCCTGGGCCTTCACCATCCAGACGGTCATGAGGAGGCCGCCGGCGAGCGCCAGGCTCGCCGCCGTTATGAAGGTCGAGAAGGCGTGCTGCCTCAGGCTGCGGTAGACTATGAGGAGCAGCGTCATCGGGCCCGCTCCCCGGCCGCCGCGTTGAGCGACGTGAAATCCTCGACGCGGCCGAACTGGCCGAGGACCTCCTCGTCGTGGCTCACGAGGAGGAGCGCCGCGCCGCTCTCGCGGCAGGCCTCGCGGATGAGCGCCAGGGCCTCGCGGGCGTTGCGGCGGTCGAGGTTGCCCGTCGGCTCGTCGGCGAGGACGAGCGCCGGGCGGTTCGCCAGCGCGCGGGCAACCGCCACCCGCTGCTGCTGCCCCGTGGACAGCTGCCTCGGGAAGTGCCCGAGCCTGTGCCCGAGTCCCACGCGGCCGAGGAGCCCCCGGGCGCGCCCGAAGTCCGCGCCCGCGGGCGAGAAGCTCATGCCGAGGACGACGTTCTCGAGGACCGTGTAGCCCTGAAGAAGGTTGAAGGTCTGGAAGATGTAGCCGAGCTTCGCCGCCCTCAGGCGGTCGCGCGCGGGCTCCGCGAGGGAGGCCATATCCGTCCCGTCGATCGCGATCGACCCGGAGTCGGCGGCGAGTATCCCCGACACCAGGTTCAGGAACGTCGTCTTCCCGCAGCCGCTCTCCCCGCGGAGCGCGCGCTCCTCGCCCGCGCCGAGCGAGAAGGCGGGGATGTGCACGACCTCGACCCGCGCGCCCTCGGGGCCCGCGAACGACTTGCGGAGGTCTGTGACGGCGAGCATGGCCCGTTGAGGATGGGAGGACGCGCGCCGATGCCAAACGTATTGCGCCGCGCGGGCGCCTTGGGCGCGGGATTGCATCGGGGCGCAAAATTCTCAAGATGTGCCGGTCCCATGCTTAACGCCGCGAACGAGTTGCTGATCCTTGGGCTCCTCGTCGTCGTGAACGGCATCATGACCGCGGCCGAGACGGCGTTTGTCTCCGCGCGCAAGGAGAGGCTCAGGAGGATGGCCGAGTCCGGCGGCGAGGGCGCCGCCGCGGCCCTCATGATCGCCGAGCACCCGGGGAGGTTCCTCGGGCTCGTCCAGTTCTGGCTGACGGTGACCTCGGTGGTCGCCGGCGTCGCCCTCGTCGCTTCGGCGGCGGAGGAGTTCGCTTCCCTCTTTTCAAGGTGGCCGGTGGCGGCCCCATGGGCCGAGACGATTGGGATCGTCGCCGGGACCCTCGTCGTCAGCTCGGCCATGCTGCTCTTCGGCGAGCTCCTTCCCAAGAGGCTGGCCCTGGCGAACCCCGAGAGGGCGGCCGCGATCCTCGGGCCCTCGATGCGCACCCTCTCCCGCCTCGTGAGCCCCCTCTCCGCGGTGCTCGGCTCCGCGAGCGAGGCGATCGCCTCCTCGATGGGGTTCAAGCCGAGGCCGATCACCGAGCTGGTCGGCGACGAGGACGTGCGAGCGCTCGTCGAGCGCGGCCTCCACGCGGGCGTCTTCAAGCGCGCCAAGAAGGAGATGGTCGACGGCGTGCTGTCCCTCGACAAGCTCCTCATCACGGCGATCATGACGCCCCGCTCCAAGATCGTGTTCCTCAACATCGACGACAACGAGGAGACCAACTGGAGGAAGATCGTCACGAGCGGGCACTCCTACTTCCCGGTGTTCCAGAAGAACCGGGACCAGGTCGTCGGGATGGTCTCCGTCAAGGCGCTGTGGGCGCACTCGGCGATCGGTCTGCCGACGGCCCTCAAGAACCTCCTCGTGCCGCCGCTGATCGCCCCGGAGTCGATGACGGCGCTCCAGCTGCTCGAGCAGTTCAAGAAGACGGGACGGCACACCGCCGTGATCTCCGACGAGTTCGGCGCGGTCCAGGGGCTCGTCACGCTGATTGACGTCTTCGAGGCGATCGTCGGGGACCTCCCCGAGCCGGGCCACCGCAACCAGTCCGGGGCGAAGCGGCGGGAGGACGGCACGTGGCTCGTCGACGCGACGCTCCCGATCGCCGAGTTCAAGACCGCCCTCGGGATCTCGTCGGAGCTTCCCAACGAGGCCCAGGCCGAGTACAGGACGGCCGGCGGGTTCGTCGTCACGCAGTTCGGCCGGATTCCGGCGGTCGGGGACCAGTTCGGATGGGGAGGCTGGCGCTTCGAGGTCGCCGAGATGGACAAGCGCCGGGTCGACAAGGTGATCGTGGCGCCCCTGGCGCCGCAGCCCGGCGCGCCCGCGCCGTGAGCTGCGAATAACTTGTCGGCAAACGGTCGTTGCGTTTAAGTCGGGCGCTGAGAAATATTTCGCGCATGGCGGACACATGGAAGATGCCTTCACCGGACAACCCACCTCGATCGTCGGCTCCGTCCTTCCGGACGCCGCCGGGCGAGCCGCTCTTCAAGACGATCACCAGCGCAGACTGGAAGCGCTCGCTCGACTCGGCAAAGCAGCAGCCGAATGCCATCTCCGAGCAGATACGGATCGCGATCTCGTCCTTCTTGCAAAAGACGAAGTGAGCCTGCTTGAGGCCTCGGGGCCCAACTGGGCGGCGTTCGGCGCGGCCATCCGCGACTTCCGCAGGCTCCTGCCCATCCGCCCGCTCTCGGACTTCGGCTTCCACGAGACCGAGGGGAATCCGCTCGAGGAGCCGGATTCGCGCCTCAGGAAGATTGGGGGCGGCGTGGAGGCGTGGGCCTTCGAGGCGTCCGGGGAGGGCTCCGTCTACAAGTTTTACAGCCCCCGCGACGAGAAGCGGATCGGCAGCGAGTTTGGCTTCGGCCGCGGGGCCGAGACCGTGCTCCAGGCAAGCGCCGGCATCGGCGACTACCGCGCGCTCCTCGAGAAGCTCCTCATCATCCTGGCCCTCGGCGGCATGGCCACGGAGGTCATCGCGGTGACGCCCGAGGGCATACTCGTGGCCAAGCAGGCGCGCGGGCAGACGCTCCAGCAGGGCGACGACATGTCGCGCGACCTCCCGGGGGGGCTGATAGAGATCCCCTCCAGGTTCCTCAGGGCCGACCGGGACCACCCGCGGCTCCATTTCCTCGGGGGCTCCCCCTACCTGGTGGCGGACCTCCACGCGAAGAACTTCGTGAGGGCGGCCGACGGCGTGCTGCGGGTGATCGACCTGGTGGCCGGCCCGTGGCCCGCGGATGCGTCGCTCACGGACCCGCTCATGGCGGAGTGGCTCGCCCGCGTGCGCGCCGACCCCCTTGCCCCCGCCCTGCCGGACGCGCCGGACGAGGAACTCTGAGGCGGGACCGGCTCAGCTCTTGTCGGCGGCCAGGACGCCGAGTATCGTCTCGGCCTGCTTGCTGGTCGTGCCCTTGTAGTCCGTGTAAATGACCTTGCCGCCCTTGATCAGGTAGGCGTTGCGGTGGGACATCCCGCCCAGGTAAGTTTCGACCCCGAAGGCATTGATCACCTTGTCGTCGGTGTCGGCAATTAACGTGAACGGCAGGTGGTACTTCTCCTTGAACGCCTTCTGGGCCGCGACATCGTCATGGCTGACGCCGATCACGGCGACGCCCTTGGACGTGAGGCTCTCGTAGCCGTCGCGGATCGAGCATCCCTGGGCGGTGCAGCCCGGCGTGTCGGCCTTCGGGTAGAAATAGACCAGCGTGTAGGCCTGCTTGGCGTACACGTCCGTGAACTTGAGCGTCTGGCCGGAATCGGTGACGCCGCTGATGTCGGGGGCATTGTCGCCGACCTTGAGCTGTGCCTGGGCGGAGTGGGACATGGAAAGGGTGAGCAAAACGGCAAAGAGTGAGGGAATCGGCAGTTTCATGGGGAGCGGCAAGCTGGACCGAACGGGCGCCCTTTGCAAGCCGCCGCAGGAAAGTGGGAAAGGGGCCCTTTCGGGGCACCTTTTCCGGAACCTATTGCGGTCCCGTAGAGACTAAAAACGTCCCCGTGGGAGCCCCCGCTGCCCGGCATTGCTTTTGCCCACTTTCTCTGTAAGCAGCATTACCTTCATGCCATTCCTTTCGCCCCTAAAAACCCGCCTGACAGGCCTACGGATTGCGGGTCTAGCGCTCACGGCCTTCCTAGGGGCGATTTCCAGCGCCAGGGCCGCATTGACGGCCAATGACGGCTTCGATCCCAACGCCAACAGCAACGTCAATGCGATCGCCCTCCAGCCTGATGGCAAGATATTGATGGGCGGATACTTTACGCAGTTGCATCCCCTGGGGGGCCCCGGGTCGACCAACAACTACATCGCCAGGCTGAACGCCGACGGCTCGGTCGACACCGGGTTCACGGCGGGCACCGACAACGTCGTGCGCACCCTGGTCCTTCAGCCCAACGGCCAGATCCTGATCGGTGGCACCTTCGCCAACGTGAAGCCGACCGGCGCCACGAGCAATGTCGCGCGCAACTACGCCGCGCGCCTGAACGCCGACGGGACGATCGACGCGGCCTTCAACCCCAACCCGAACGGCGTGGTCTATGCGATGGTCTACCAGCCGAACGGGCAGGTCGTCATCGGCGGGGCCTTCACGACCGTGCAGCCGGGCGGAACCGGCGCCCCGGTGACGCGCAACCACATCGCCCGCTTCAACACCGACGGCTCGCTCGACACGGGATTCGACCCCAACGCGAACAAGACCGTGCTCTCGCTCGGGGTGCAGGCGAACGGGCAGATCGTGGTCGGGGGCGGGTTCTCGAGCCTTCAGCCCAACGGGTCCGCCACGCCGACGACGCGCAGCTGCGCCGCCCGCATCAACTCGGACGGGTCGCTTGACACGTCCTTCGACCCGGAGCCCAACGGCTCCGTCAGCAACATCCTCATCCTGCCGAACGCCCAGATCGTCCTGGGCGGCGAGTTCACGACGATACAGCCCAACGCGACCACGGGCGCCGTCCAGAGCGACTTCCTCGCCAGGCTGAACGCCGACGGCTCGGTTGACGGCAACTACATCATCAACCCGCTGCAGAACGTTACGGCTCTCGCGGTCCAGCCGGACGGCAAGCTGATCATCGGGGGAACCTTCACCCAGGTCTTCCCGGCGAACAACCTCGCCGCCACCGCCGCCCCGTATATCGCCCGGATAAACAACGACGGGTCCGTCGACACCTCGTTCATCCCCAACCCCAACCAGGCGGTCAACGCCATCGCGGTGCAGCCCAACGGGGACGTGGTCTTCGGCGGGTATTTCACGACGGTCCAGCCCGAGGACACCGCGTCGCCGACCCTGCGCAACCACATCGCCCGGGTGAACGCCTACGGCGTCCCGGACTCCACGCTCGACCCGGACGTCGCGGGCTCCGTGTTCGCGTCCGCCGTTCTCCCGAACGGCCAGCTGCTCGTCGGCGGGACGTTCCTGAGCATTGGGGGCGCCAGCCAGAACTTCTTCGCCCGGCTCAACGCCGACGGCTCGCTCGATACCTCGTTCAAGGCGCAGCTCAACGGGCCGGTGCAGGCCATCGCCCTCCAGTCGAACGGGCAGATCTTGATCGGCGGCTCCTTCTCCGAGGTCGACGGCTTCAGCCGGGGCAACATCGCGCGCGTCAACGCCGACGGCTCGATCGACGGGGCATTCAACCCCAACGCGAACGCCAATGTCCTCTCGATAGCCGTGGTCGCCAACAACCAGATCCTGATTGGCGGCAACTTCAGCCTCCTGGCCCCCAACGGGTCGACGACGGGCTATGCGATCAGCAACTTCTGCAGGCTGAACAACGACGGGTCGATCGACCTCGCCTTCAACCCGAGCCCCAACGGGGCCGTGTTCGCGATCACGGTCGACGGCGACGGCAACTACCTGATCGGCGGCGGCTTCACGTCCATCGGGACGGCGTCGCGCGGCTACGTCGCCCGCCTGCTCCCCTCGGGCTTCCTCGACACGAACTCCTTCAATCCCGAGGCGAACCTGCCGGTCTACGCGATAGCGATCCAGGCCGACAAGAAGATCGTCATCGGCGGCACGTTCACCGCCCTCATCCCCCAGACCTCGAAGCCGGCACCGGCGCAGACCTCGGCCAATCCCCCGGCCAACAACCCGTACGGGGCCCAGACGGTGCTCCCGGCTCCCGGCGTGAGCGCCTCGACGCCCATCTACGTCAACCACCTCGCCCGCCTGAACACGGACGGCACGCTCGACACCACCTTCTATCCCGACCCGGACGCCGACGTCCTGAGCATCGCCATCCAGTCGAACGGGGCGATCGTGGTGGGCGGCACGCTGACCTCCTTCGCGCCGAACTACGCCACGACCGGCATCATCCGCGACTACATCGGCCGCGTGAACGCGGACGGCTCGCTCGACTCGGGATTCAACCCGACCGCGGACCAGCTCGTGGACTCCGTCACCGTGCTCGCGAACCAGCACATCCTGATCGGCGGCGCCTTCACCAAGCTCCAGCCGAACGGCGCCGCGTCGCCCACCTACGTGACCCATCTCGCCACCCTCAACCCGGACGGGACCGTGGACACGTCGTTCTCGGCCGGGTCGAAGTCGACCGTGACCGGCCAGGTGCGCTCGTTCGCGCAGCAGCCCAACGGCCAGGTGATCTTTGCCGGTTCCTTCGGGGCGATGGACGGAAGCTCGGCGCCCTACCTCTCCAGGATAAACGGGGACGCGACGATCGACGGCTCCTACAACTCGGGCGTCGACGGCCCGGTGAACGCGGTCGCGATCCTTCCCAACGGGGCCTCGACGCAGACGCCGTCCAACTCGTGCGTCTGGCTCGAGGGCAACGGCCAGGTGCGCTACTCCTTCTCCGCCGCGTCGAACGGCGAGGTCCTCTGCTCGGCGCAGCAGGCCAACGGCCAGCTCATCGTCGGGGGGCTGTTCACGAGCTTCAACGGGGTCTCGGGCCTGCA
Organism: uncultured Opitutaceae bacterium; assembly: GCA_964509885.1. Classification (GTDB taxonomy): domain Bacteria; phylum Verrucomicrobiota; class Verrucomicrobiia; order Opitutales; family Opitutaceae; genus Palsa-1447. The sequence goes on from CAZDZL010000011.1 coordinate 68,175, forward strand.
GAACCTCGTCCGCATCAACCTCGACGGCTCGGTCGACTCGTCCTTCAAGCCGACGCCCAACCAGGTGGTCAACGCGATCGTCATCCAGGCTGACGGGAACATCGTGATCGCCGGCGGCTTCACGAACGTGGACAGCGTCAACAACGCCTACATCGCGCGGCTGAAGCCCGACGGGACGCTGGACACGGCCTATGCGCCCGAGCCCAACCTCCAGGTCCTCTGCCTCCAGCTGCAGTCCGACGGCAAGATCATCGTCGGCGGCGACTTCACCCAGCTGATCCCGACGGGGGCCACGGTTGCCGCGGCCCGCAACTTCCTCGCGAGGCTTAACACCGACGGCACGGTCGACACGACCTTCAACCCTGACCTGAGCGGGCCGGCGTACTGCCTCGGGCTCAACTCGAAGGGCCAGGTCGTGGTCGGCGGGTCCTTCACGCAGATCTTCCCCAATGCGGGGACGACGGCCTACAGCGTCCAGAACCTCGCGCGGCTCAACACGGACGGCACGCTCGACACCGGCTTCTATCCCGACCCGAACTCCCCGGTGACGACGCTCGTCGTGCTTCCGAACGACCAGGTCATCGCCGGCGGCACGTTCACCGCGTGGGAGCAGAACGCGAATATCACGGGCGTGACGCCGGGCCCCATCGTGGACAGCAACTACATCACCCGCCTCAACACGGACGGCACGGTCGACACCAAGTTCGCCCCAAACCCCAACGGGGGCCTCTCCTCGCTCGCGCTCCAGCCGAACGGGCAGATACTGCTCGGCGGCAACTTCACGGCCCTGCAGCCGAACAGGACCGGGATCCCGTCGGTGCGCAGCGACATCGCCCGTATCAACGCCGACGGCACGATCGACCCCTCGTTCGACCCCTCGCTGAACGGCGACGTCGACACCATCGACGTCCTCGCGGACGGATCGCTCTTCGTGGGCGGCAATTTCACGTCGGTGCAGGTGGGCGGCGCGACCCTCATCGGCGGCTCCTTCGCCCACGTCGGCGGCTCCGCCGCCGCGAACCTGGCGAGGCTGAACGCCGACGGATCGTTTGACTCCTCCTTCCTCGCCAACACGGACGGGACCGTGAACGCCATCCTGACTCGGGCCGACGGGACCGCGATCGCCGGCGGAAGCTTCGCGAACATCCAGGGCCACCCGCAGGCCAACCTGGCGCGGATCACCGTCGCGGGGACGTTCGACGGGACCTTCGCCCCGTCCATCAACGGGACGGTCAATACGGTCGCCTCCCAGCCAAACGGCATGGTCATCGTCGGGGGGACGTTCACGACCGCCGGTGGCCTGAACACGCCCAACATCGCCCGCCTCGGGGCCACGGGGTCGCCGGACGCCTCGTTCCTTCCCGGGGTCAACGGCCCCGTCGACGCGGCCGTCGTCCAGCCCAACGGGAAGATAGTCATCGCCGGCGCGTTCACGAGCGTCGGCGGGCAGTCCCGTGTCGGGGTGGCGCGGCTCAACGCCGACGGCACGCTCGACGCGTCGTTCAACGCGAACGCCAACGGGACCGTGAACGCGGTCACGCAGCAGATCGACGGAACCTTCTTCATCGCGGGCTCGTTCACGACCGTCGGCAACCAGCCGATCGCGTACGCCGCCCACGTCAGCGCGACCGGCGCGGTCGACCCGGCGTTCGTCCCGGCCACGAACGGCCCGGTGGACGCGCTCATGGTCCAGCCCAACGGCAAGGTCCTCCTCGGCGGCGCCTTCACGGCCGCGGGCAGCCTCTCGCGCATCGACATGGCGCGCTTCCCCGCGCTTACGCCCGTCATGCAGTCCGTGTCGGTCAGCGCCGACCAGTCGACCATGACCTGGACCCGCAACGGCAGCGCCCCCGCGTTCCAGTCCGTGGGCTTTGAGGAGACGGTGGACGGAACCCATTGGCTGCGCCTGGGCCAGGCCTCGACCTCCGACGGCCTGACGTGGACGCTCTCGGGCATCGCCCCCTCGGGCAGCACCCTCCTGCTTGTCCGCGCCACGGGGATCCTCCCCTCGTCGCAGTTCAGCTCCTCGGGCCTTGTGCAGTCCGAATACCTCTCGAACTCGCTGGCCTCCCCCGTGGTCAACTCCGTGCCCTCGATCACGGCCAGCTCCGGCTCCGCGTTCGTGTTCACGGTGACCGCGACCCAGTCGCCCAAGACGTTCACGGCCTCCGGCCTGCCGCCGGGCCTGAGCATCAACGCGACCACGGGGATCATCTCGGGAACGCCGACCGGCTCGGGCACCTACAACGTGACCGTCACCGTGACGGGAACGGGCGGCTCGACCGTGTCGGGGCTCACGATAACGATCTCGCCGTCGGGCGCGACGCGGTTCAAGGCCGCCGCGACGGACGCCGCCAACAGGCTCATCAACCTCTCGTCCCGCGCCGAGCTGAACGGCAGCAGCGTCCTCATCGCGGGCTTTGCGATCTCGGGCACCGGCACGAAGACCGTGCTCCTGAGGGCGGTCGGCCCGGGCCTCAAGGCCTATGATGTCCCCGGCACGATGGCGACGCCGGTACTCCAGCTCTATTCGGCGTCGGGAACGCTGATGGCCCAGAACACCGCGTGGGGCGGGGGAAGCGGCCTCGCGGCCACGTTCGCCCAGGTGGGGGCTTTCCCGCTCACGCCGTCCAGCTCCGACGACGCGATCGTCACGGACCTGGCGCCGGGCAGCTACACGGTCCACGTCTTCGACCCCTCCGGCAAGGGGGGCGTCGTCCTCGCCGAGGTCTATGACGCCAGCGCGTCGCCGATGGCTTCGACCCAGCGGCTGGTCAACATCTCCGCCAGGGGCACGGTCAGCTCCGGGGCCGGGGCCCTCATAGGCGGCTTCTCGATTTCCGGGAGCTCGGTGAAGAGCGTCCTCATCCGCGGCATCGGCCCGGGCCTCTCCGCCTACAGCGTGTCCGACCCGATCTCCGACCCGGTGCTCAGCGTCTTTGACGGCAACGGCAACCTGGTCGCCCAGAACTTCGGTTGGGCCGACCAGGCGATCGTCGGCCTGGAGCAGGCGTCGATCGATCCCCAGGACATCACGAACACGGACGCCGCGGTCGGGGCCTTCGCGCTCGATTCATCGAGCCCCGACACCGCCCTGATCGCCAACCTGCCCCCGGGCTCGTACACCTTCCAGGTGACCAGCGCAGGCAACGGGTCGGGCGAGGCCCTCGGCGAGGTCTACGAGCTACCCTAATCTCGTTGCGCGACGACGCTCACCAGTCGTCGCTTCGGAAGGGCGCTGCGGGGAGCCCCGCCCCGTTGTGCAGGTTGGCTTCCGGGGCGTTGCGCCAGGCGT
>CAZDZL010000011.1:71569-79182 GCA_964509885.1 uncultured Opitutaceae bacterium
GCGGGGAGCCCCGCCCCGTTGTGCAGGTTGGCTTCCGGGGCGTTGCGCCAGGCGTAGCGCACGGCGACCGGAAGCTTCACGGCGCTTGAGCGGACGACGACCGTGTCGCCCTGGATCGACGCCACCCCGGCGTGAAAAATCCGGTCCGCGCCGGCAACCTCGAAGGACTGAAGCGGCCGGCCCGACGCGGTGAGCCCGTCGCCGGCGTTGCTGAACTGGACGCGCATGGACGACCCCTCCGCGGAGGCCCCGGCGAAGGCCGGGCCCAGATAGTCGACGGGGATCGAGTACACCGTCGCCTTGGCAATCAGGGCCAGGCGGCGGCCCACCTCCCGCTTGTTCCTCGGGTAGGCGTTGCCGGGCTCCCCAATGTCGATGGCCACCGCCTGGCCGGTCGACGGAAGCGAGAGGGCCGCCGACTGCGCCTCGCGGAGCCGGGCCCACGGCTCACCCGGGCCCGACGCCGGCGCGGCGCAGTTGGCGAGCTGGACCCACAGGAAGGGAAAGTCTCCCTCGCCGAAGTGGGACCTCCACGACCTGACCAGCGCGGGGAACTGGGCGGTGTAGGCCGCGGCCCTTCCCGCGTTGCTCTCGCCCTGGTACCAGAGCACGCCGCGGATCGCGTAGGGCAGGAGCGGATGCACCATCCCGTTGAAGAGGCAGGAGGGAACCCACGAGTCGACCCCGCCCGGCGCGGCCCCCGGCACGGGATGCCCGTTGGAGTAGCCCGGGAAGGCCGCGAGGGCGGCCGGGCTCATCCAGGACTCGATCGGGGTCCTCGACCAGGTGCAGTTGACGATGCCCACCGGGACGCCGAGGCGAGCGAAGAGGTCGCGGGCAAAGAAGTAGCCCACGGCGGTGAATCCCCCGACCGCCGCCGGCGAGCAGGCCCTCCAGTCCCCTTCTGCGGTCTCCGCGGGCGAGGCGGCCGCCTGCCTCGCCACCTTGAACTGCCTTATCAGCGGGAAGCGGGCCGCCGCGACCTCGGCCGCTGCGTTGTCGACCCGGTAGGTGAAGGTGCCGTTGTCGACCTCGAATTCCATGTTGGCCTCACCCGCGCAGAGCCAGACCTCCCCGACCAGGACGTCGTGGACCGTCACGGTCTCCTTCGCGGCGACGGCCAGGTCCGCGCCCACGGCGTTTGCCGCCACCGGGGCGAGGATGGCGATCCAGCGCCCGTCGGGCCCCGCCGTCGTCCCCACCCTTTGGCCGGCGAAGGACACACTCACATGCTCGCCAGGCGTCGCCCGTCCCCACACGGGAACGGGCTTGTCGCACTGGAGGACGGCATGGTCGCGGAAGAGAGACGAAAGCTCCAGCGCCCCCAGGGGCGCCGTCATCGCGAGGCAGGCAAGACCCGCGAGCGCGGTCCGCTGGAATGGGGTCGTCGGCATCAGGTTGCCCTCGGGGCCCGCGACGCGTCCCTTGCGAGGAACCCGTGCAGCTCCCCGGCCAGCTTGGGCCCGAAGCCGGCCACCTCGGCGATCTCGGCGGCCGTTGCGCCGCGCAGGCGCTCGATGCTGCCGAAACCGTCCATGAGCGCGGCGCGGCGCACCGGGCCCAGGCCCGGGAAATCGTCGAGGAGGGACTCGCGGATCTTCCTCGAGCGCAGGTCGGCGTTGTAGGTGTTGGCAAAGCGGTGGGCCTCGTCGCGCAGGCGCTGCAGGAGACGCAGCCCCGGGTGGTCGAGCGGGATGTCCAGCGGCGGTCGCCCGTCCGGGAACACGATGGTCTCCTCCCGCTTCGCCAGGCCGATGATCGGGGGCGGCTCGAGGCCGAGGACGACGAACGCCTTGAGCGCGGCGCCGACCTGGCCCTTGCCGCCGTCGATCACGACCAGGTCGGGAAACGCCCTCCCCTCCCTCCTGAGCCTGCGGTAGCGGCGCCCGACCACCTCCTCCATGGCCCGGAAGTCGTCGTTGCCCATGAAGCCCTTGATCCTGTACCGGCGGTAGTTGTCGCGGTCGGGCCTGCCGTCCGCGAAGCGGACCATGGACGCGACCACGAATGTCCCGGAGATGTGCGAGATGTCGAAGCATTCGATCGTGCGCGGGGGCGATGCAAGGGCGAGCGCGTGCTGGAGCGACTCCATGGCCGGCAGGCCTGCGCTGAGCGCCGTTGGGTCCGTGCGCTCGAAATGCCGGGGCTTCTCGAGCGTCTTCTCGAGGGAGAGCACGATGTCGCGCAGGCCGGCCGCCTTCTCGAACTCGCGGCGGGCCGAGGCCGAGGCCATCTCGGCGCGGAGGGACTCGAGCCACTCGCGCGACTTGCCCTCGAGGAAGGCGCACGCCTGGTCCACCCGCCCCCTGTAGGCCTCGGTGGTGACGCTGTTCGGGAAGCCGTAGATCTCGGCCCTGACGTCGTCGTAGAGCTGCCAGGACCCGTCGGCGAGCCGCTGCGGCGTGCCGTCGCTCAGCAGTATGCCGTACTGGCGGCGCATCTGCGCGAGCGCCTTCCGGAGCGGACCGCTGTGGGCGAACGGCCCGAAGTACCTGGAGTGGTCGTCCTTCCTCAGCCGGACCAGCCGGAAGCGCGGGAGCTCCTCCCGCGGGTCCACCCTCACCAGCAGGAAGCGCTTGTCGTCCGTAAAGTCGGTGTTGTAGCGCGGCTTCCACTGCTTGATCAGCTTTCCCTCGAGCAGGATGGCCTCCGGCTCGGACTTCACCACGATCGCGTCAAAGTCGGCGATCATCTCGACCAGGGCCCGGATCTTGGGATGCAGCGTGAACGCCCGCGAGGGCTGGAAATAGGAGGACACCCTCTTCTTAAGGGCCTTTGCCTTCCCGACATAGATTATCCTGCCTATCCGGTCCTTCATGAGATAGACACCGGGGCGGTCAGGCAGCCGCCGCACCTTTTCCTTCAGCGTGGGGGCGGCCCCGGTATCTGAGTCGACGGCTGGCATTTTCCCAAGATTAGCCTAATTTCCGTGTCCGCAAAGCATGCTTTCTTCAATCCTCCAGCATTCGTTTGAAAAGTGACCCAAAAAGGCTCCACTACGAACTCCTGACCATCGGCGACGAGCTCCTCCTGGGGCTGACGGCCAACGGTCACCTGACGTTCATAGGCGCGCAGCTTGGCGCGCGCGGGGTCGAGCTGCGCCGCAATGTCACGGTGACGGACGACGCCGAGGACATCGCCCGGCAGTTCCGCGAGAGCTGGGACCGGGCCGACGTCGTGCTGACGACCGGGGGGCTCGGGCCGACGTGCGACGACCGCACGCGCGAGGCCATCGCGGGCGTCCTCGGCCAGAGCCTCGTCTTCGACCCCGAGATCGAGAAGCACATCCTCGACCGGTTCGCCCTCTTCGGGCGAAAGATGACCCCGAACAACCTCAAGCAGGCCCAGCGCTTCGAGCGCGGCGGGGTCCTTCCCAACGCGAACGGGACGGCGCCCGGCCTCTGGGTGGAGCAGGATGGCAAGGTGCTCTGCATGATGCCGGGGCCGCCCAACGAGCTGCAGCCGATGTTCACCGAGCAGGTGCTTCCCAGGCTCGCGCGCCTCGGGCTCGTCAGCGACCGCGAGGCCTACGTGCAGCTGCGGACCGCGGGGATTGGCGAGTCGCTCCTGGAGACGAAGCTGCAGCCCGTCTTCGACCGGCACGGCGCCGGCCTCGGCGTGGCGTTTTGCGCGCACTCGGGCCACGTCGACTGCAGGCTGAGCTCCCCCGGCGGCGAGCTCGACTTCGCGCAGATCGGGGCGATCGCCGGGCAGTGCGCCCAGATCCTCGGCGAGGACTTCGTCACTCTCGGCGACGACCCGCTCGCCAAGGTGTGCGCCGACCTCCTGCGCTCCCAGGACAAGCGCCTCGCCGTGGCGGAGACGGCCACGGGCGGGCTCCTGGCGAACGCGTTCACGGACATCTGCGGCGCCTCGAAATTCTTCTCGGGGGGGTGCGTCTGCTATTCCAACGACTCCAAGATGCAGCTCCTTGACGTGCCGGAGTGCCTGCTCCTGCAGCACGGGGCGGTCAGCCCCGAGGCGGCCGTCGCCATGGCGACGGGGGCCGCGGAGAAGCTGGGAGCGGACTACGCCCTGGCCATAACCGGCTTCGCGGGCCCCTGCGGCGGGACGAACGAGAATCCCGTCGGGACGATCTTCGTGGCCCTCCACGCCCCCCACGGCGTCTGGTCGAAGAAGCTCAGCTATCCCGGCCCCCGAACGACGATCAAGCAGCGGGCGGTGAACGCCTCCCTCGACTGGCTGCGGCGGGAACTCGTCCGGGCCGAAAAGGGCGCGACAGCCCAGACGAGGCGCCAGGGCGTCATGCAGTAGCCCGGCCGCCGGCCATCAGGTTGCGCAGCGCGGCCAGGTATTTTTCGCGGGTCCCCGAGATCACCGCCGCGGGCAGCCTTGGGGCCGGGGGTTTCTGGTCCCAGGATATGCCCAGCAGGTGGTCCCGGACGAACTGCTTGTCGTAGCTCGGCGGCGACCGCCCCGGCTCATAGCTTTCGCTCGGCCAGTAGCGCGAGGAGTCCGGCGTCAGCACCTCGTCGATGAGGACAAGCTCCCCTGCCGGATCTGTCCCGAACTCAAACTTGGTGTCGGCGAGGATCATTCCCGCCGCGCGGGCGCGGTCGTGGCCGAACGCGTACAGGGCAAGGCTCGTAGCCTTCACCTTTTCGTAAAGCGCCTTCCCCACCGCGGCGGCCCCGCGCACGTCGTCTATCGCCTCGTCGTGGCTGCCCTTGGGCGCCTTGGTCGTCGGCGTGAAGATGGGCCGAGGCAGGCGGTCGGCCTGCCTGAGGCCCGGGGGAAGCGGGATGCCGCATACGTATCCGGACGAGGCGTAGGCAGACCACCCGCTTCCCGCGAGGTAGCCCCGGACCACGCATTCGATCGGAAGCGGTGCGAGCTTGCGGACGACCATGCTGCGCAGGCGCAGGTCGCGGTCCGCGATCCCGCGCCGGGAGAATTCGGCGTCCTGGTCCGGCAGGAGGTGGTTGGCGATGATCCCGGAGGTCCTCTCGAACCACCAGAGGCTCATCTGTGTCAGCAGGATCCCCTTCCCCGGGATCCCGTCGGGCAGGATGACGTCGAACGCGGAGAGCCTGTCGGAGGCTACGAGCAGCAGCGCATCTCCCAGGTCGAAGATCTCGCGGACCTTCCCCGAGGCCAGCCGGGGGAAAGGGGCCTCGATCGATGTCACGGCCTTGTCGGGCAGCCCGGACTCGATTTCGGCAAAGGTCATTGCCCGAGAATTCCGCCGCATCAGCGGGGGTCGAGCCGGAAAGGGCCCGGCGCCCCCGTTTATGACCGGCAGAGATTGCAGCATCGCTCGTATACAACATTGTCTTGGGGGCCCTTCGAGCCTTGGGATCGCGCGCTCACGATTCACTAACGGATTGCGAATGCGATCGCGGACATTCGGAATGGGATCACTCGACGGATGAGCCTTTTACGCGCAGACGACACCCAATGGACGATGTCCCCCAAGAGCGTCCCGCAACCGGAATTTGAAGCCACATGAGCGTGGGGCCGATCCGCGGACTCCACGCCTTCAAGCGCGATGAGGGGATCCTAAAGCACAGGATGGCGCCGGGAACCGTCCGAAAGGTGCTGCAATTTGGCAGGCCCTATTACGGCATCCTTCTCTTCTTCCTCCTCCTAGTGGTGCTGGATGCCACCGCCGGCGTAGTGAATCCTCTCATCTACCGGCAGCTGATCAACCGGGGAATCCTGACGGGCAACGCGACCCTTGTCATTCAATTGGCGCTTATCGCCGGATGCGTCGCCGTGGTCGACGCCGGTCTAACCTTCGCACAGCGCCAGATTGCGACACAAATCGGCCTTAAAATTGTCCTGGATCTGCGGACCCGGGTTTTCGTCCACATCCAGCAAATGTCGCTCGCCTTCTTCACCCGAACGAGGACCGGCGCCCTCGTCAGTCGGCTCAACGGCGACGTGTCGGGTGTGCGGGATGCGTTCACGGACATCCTTTCCACGGCCGTTGGTAACGTGGTGACCGTTACCCTGGTACTCGGCGCCATGTTCTACCTGTCCTGGCGCCTCACCCTAGCCGCGCTGGTCGTGATTCCCGTCTTCGTTATTCCGGCCCGTTTTGTCGGACGCCGTCTGCAGGCACTCACCAAGGAAAGCTACGACCGCTCGGCCGAGATGAACAACCTGATGGTGGAGCGCTTCAACGTGGCAGGCGCCCTCATCTCCAAGATCTTTGGCAGGCCCGACGAGGAAACGCGGGCCTTCACGGCGCACGCCGGTCGCGTGCGGGACATCAGCCTCAAAGTATCCACCTATTCGCGGTTGCTTTTCATCGGCCTTGGTCTGGTCGCCTCGCTCTCAGTTACGGTCGTCTACGGCTGGGGCGGCGTCTTGGCCGCCCACAAGGCCATGGACGTCGGAACACTCGTCGCCCTGATTTCCTACCTAATTCGCCTCTACGGGCCGATCACGGGCCTTTCCAACCTCCAGGTCGACGTCATGACAACCCTGGTCTCGTTCGAGAGGGTATTCGAGGTCCTGGACCTAAAGCCCATGGTCACGGAGAAGCCCGATGCAAAACCGATCCCTGCCGGTGGAGTCCGGATTGAATTCGATGCCGTGGGTTTCCGGTACCCGACCGCCGACGAGGTCTCGCTGGCGTCGCTTGAGTCCGTCGCCGTGCTGAGCAAGCACCCCGAGAAGCAGGTTCTGAATGACATCAGCTTCATAGCAGAGCCCGGCGAGCTTGTGGCCATCGTCGGACCATCCGGCGCCGGCAAGACCACGCTCGTGCAACTTGCGGCGCGCCTCTACGATGTGGGCTCCGGAGCGGTTCGCATGAATGGGATCGACCTGCGCGACACGACCCTGGGCTCGATCCGGAAGACCGTTGGAATGGTCATGCAGGACACTCATCTCTTCCACGACACGATCCGTGCCAATCTCCTCTACGCCAAGCCGGAGGCCACCGAAGACGAGCTCAAGGATGCGCTCCGGGATGCCCAGGTCCTTTCCCTCGTCGAAACCCTCCCGCAGGGTCTGGATACGGTCCTCGGCGACCGAGGCCACAGGCTTTCGGGTGGCGAGAAACAGCGGGTAGCCATCGCCCGGCTGCTGCTCAAGGCACCTGCCGTCGTCATTCTCGATGAGGCCACGGCGCACCTGGATTCGGAGTCGGAGCGTTGTATCCAGCTTGCCTTTCGTACGGCGCTCGCGGGACGGACCTCGCTCGTCATAGCCCATCGCCTTTCCACCGTCCAAAACGCCGACCAGATCCTTGTTGTAAGCCAGGGCCGGATCGTGGAGCGAGGACGCCACCACGAACTTCTCCAATCCGGGAAGCTCTATGCGCAGTTGTATCGCACCCAGTTTTCCACCAAGCCGGGACCGGAACCCTCCCGTCTAGGCACTCCACCCTAAGCGCATTCAAGCCAGATCTTTGATGGCTCCGCAAAAATCGGCGAGTTGCGCAGAGCAAAAGCTGATGGCTTCCTGACGGGGCACATTGCATCATGGGACAAAATCCGAGGGAGAAGAATGCACTTGCCTGGGTAGGCGGCGCGCCTAGGTTGCCCAATCCCGCGCTACGTCCCCATCGTCTAGCCTGGTTAGGACACCACCCTTTCACGGTGAGAACCCGGGTTCGAATCCCGGTGGGGACGCCAGCTCAG